>CAIOMD010000001.1 GCA_903859365.1 uncultured Candidatus Saccharibacteria bacterium
ACGAAGAGGTAAGAAAGAAAAAGCTATTATTGATTTAGATAAACTCGAAGACTTATTGGCAGCTTCCGATCCTGCTTATCTCAAACTCATAAAAGAAGCTCGGGAAAGCAAGGATTACTTTAGTCATGATGAGGTTTTTGGGGACATATAATGGCAAGCTATATCATTGTCTACACAAAGACGGCAGTTAAATCTATCCAAAAATTAACACCACAAATAAGAAAAAGACTTCGTTTAAGGTTTGAGTATTTTATTAGCTTGGAAGAACCTCTTTCATTAGCTAAAGCTTTAACCCGGCCTGCCGATGCACAATACAGGTATCGTATTGGGAATTATCGTGTACTTTTTGATGTTGAGGATAAGCAAATAATTATTCTACTGGTTCAGCATAGAAAAGATATTTATCGCAAATAAAAAATACTATAAAATAATTTCATAGTATTTGCAAATCTTGGCTGGGGATGAGGGATTCGAACCCCCGATCCTGGGACCAGAACCCAGTGCCTTACCGCTTGGCTAATCCCCATTAATGGAACATGCACTAGTATAACAGGGATGAGTTAAAATTTTAAGCTTACAAATATAGTCATAATCTATTTTTTAGCTTATTGTAAGTAGAGTGAAAAAAATTACTATTACCAATAAACCCTCTTTTGCATTTTCATTCATAACCTACCTTCTTGCAATTCCATGTGTAGTTCTTCTGTGGCTCTTCCTAACTTTCACGAATACTAATAATTTTGTAAAAACAATTGCCCCGATTTCTAGAAATCCGAATGTACAAAAATATATAAGCGAAACAGCTGCAAACAGAATTATTAATAACGTTACTCTTACTGATCTCACAACTGCCCTGAGCGGGAATAGTGAATTTAGTGCAATTAATCCTCAGTGGATAAAGATTATAGTGCAGCCAGTCATTGAAAATGGCGTTAATCAAATTATTTCTAGTAATCAGTTTTACGATGTTTTCGTAAAATCATTAACATTCGTTCATAAAACCACTCTCAAAGAATTGAACGTTCATACTTCAGGCCTTTCATTGAATTTTCATCCCCTTGTTATTTCTGCAGTTACAGCGCTTAATAATACAAGTATCTCAAAAGTTACTAATTCATTAAACGTTACTCCAAGCACTGGCATCATAAAGTTCAATACTTCGAAATTAGATAAACTTCGCCAAAATTACCAACACTCTGTATTCATTGCTAAGGTCGTTATCATCTTACCGATAGTCACATTCATTATTTCTATCATTTTATCCAAGAGAAGAATTAGAACATTCAGTAACACTTACATTTATTCATCAATTCTTTTATTTATCTTTATAGTAGCACTGCTTTTCGCACCTTATTTCGTGAATACGGCAAATCTAGATCAAACTGCAGCGATTCGAAGTGTAATTTCAAATATTACGCATAGCCTCATAATGGATACAACTGCACTCGCAGTAGTATTACTGGTCGCAGGTATCGGAATTCGAAGATATGAGAAGCAGATCGGTTCTCTTCTGAGTAGCCTATATTTGAAACTAAACAAAACCAAATAATTTTTTTATTTTGCTTTAAAAGTTTTAATTACAACACCAATAAGGGAAGAGTAGGGAACTGCGCCAAAGCTGCGGCTATCGGTGCTTGCTTGTTCATTATCTCCGAGTAAAGTATACAGGGCAGGGGAGCCGATTTTCGTAACCCTTTTTACCACTTCCCTATCATTCACGTTTGCGATTACTATATCCCCAACTTTTGGTTTTTTTCGAACAGCAAAAACTAAGTCCTTCTCATACAAAGATGGCTCCATAGATGCACCAACAACTCTTCTAAGAAAAAACACTGTTACCTTATTTTTTTGAATCAGCAAACATAGCTGCAATTTTTTCAACCATTACGGTGAGTTTTTGACATTCCTCTTCACTGACGTGCTGTTTTACTGCACTTGCTTGTTTAACTGTTTGCCAAAAAATTGTGTGCAGATTTGGAAATTTCTCAAGGTGCTCTGGCTTAAAATAGTCACTCCACAAAATGTAGAGCTGATCTTTTACTTTTTGTGCGTGCTCTTCTTTAATTTGAATGGCACGGATGAAATTATTATTTTTTTCTGTGGAATCAATTTCTCCGTATGAAAGGATTTTTTCAACCATCTTTGCACACGTAGCGGTCGCATGAGTCATTGTATCGGTTTCATATATACCACACGGCAGATCACAGTGCGCGTAAACGGGCTTTAAAAAATTTCTTAACATTTTTTTGGACTCCTTTATGTCAGCTTAGTATAGCAAAATTTATCTGCTATTTTCTTGTCGCCATTTTTCAATTGCAGCATGATTTCCACTTAGAAGAATATCAGGCACTGCTAAGCCCTTAAAAATCTCAGGACGAGTATATTGAGGAAATTCTCTATTTTCTCCATCGCTGAAGCTCTCGATCTCAGCACTCTTCTCTCCCCCCAGCACCCCCGGGAGTAAACGAACGATACTATCAACAACCACCATGGCCGGAACTTCGCCTCCTGTAAGCACATAGTGGCCGATACAAATTTGATCATCTACTAGGGCTGTAATACGTTCGTCGTAACCCTCGTATCTGCCACAAATAATAATAAGATCTTGTTGATTAGTGGCATAACTCTGGGCGTGTTTTTGAGTATAGTCAACACCTCTTGGCGTCATCAATAAAACTTTGGAGTTAGGCGAAGTTTTTTTACAATGCTCAACTGCAGCAAAAAGCGGCTCTGGCATGAGGAGCATCCCATCCCCTCCTCCATATGGCGTATCATCTACTGTCTTTCGATTACCAATTCCAAACTGGCGTAAATCCACAACCGATAGTTCAACAATTGCTTTATTTTGAGCTTTCCAGAGCATGCTTGCCCCAAAAACTCCGCCAAACATTTCTGGAAATAACGTAATAACTTGTATTTTCATATCTATGAAAGTATACAACAAAAAAAGGCTACTCCCATAAGAGTAGTCTTTTAATTTTATTTCTATCAATTAAACGTCGAGATCGTCGAGTTCTTCTAACTCTCTTCGAGTATCATTCACGACACTACTTGGAGTTTCTTTTTCTTCATATGAGTTATCTGCATGCGATGATTCTCGTTCACCTTCTTCTCTTGGAGCTCGCGCATGCTCACCGACTCCATTATCTACAATCTTAAGATTGTAACGAGCCTCATTCTTTGTTCCAAGCGCCCTTAAGAGTGTTCGGATGCTTTGAGCAGTGGCACCTCTTTTACCTATGACACGACCTAAATCCTCTGGATCGACGGTTAGTTCAAGAAGCACTCCTTTTTCATCAACTCTGCGCTCAATTTGAACTGCATCAGGATTACCAACTAGGGACTTAACGATATACTCTACAAATTGAACATCTATGGTTGTATTAGACATACTGGAATCTCCTCATTTACTGTTAATACTCTAAGTATACAATAAAAAAACTCGAGTCAAGCTCGAGTTTTAATTTATGGATGCGATTACGTTCTACGCTTCGGGAGTCTCTTCAGTAACTACAGGCGCTTCAGTTTTAACCTCAGCCTCAACCTGCGCTTCTTCAGCAACGGGCTCTTCGATGGCTACTTCTTCAACTGGGCGATTTTTACGAAGTTTTTCAGCATTCTTTATAGTTTTTTGCTTCTTGTCAGAGGCTAAAGTAACCCAGGAAGGAAGTTCAACGCCTTCTTTTTTCAAGATTGCAGCAACTCTATTAGAAGGCTGAGCACCATTCTTTAAGTAGAAAGCTGCTTTTTCAGCATCAATTTTAGTTTCTTTAGTATGTGGATTGTAATTACCAAGTCCAGCAATAACACGACCACTTGATGGTGTCTGTCGGCTGTCTTGTACTACGACACGGAATTGAGCGTGACCCTTACGGCCAGTACGTTGCATACGGATTGCGAGCATATCTTTTGTCTAGTCTTTCTTCACTTAAACTTGTTATATATTCTGATAGATTATTCTATCTGTTTTTCTGACAATTGTCAAACCTTTTACCCCTTAGGTTCATAAGTCGTCAATGCAGCTTCTGCGGCACGTTGCTGTGCTATCTGCTTACTTGGGCCAGTACCCTGCCCTTTTGCAACATTATTGACCATAACAACAATGGTAAAAATCTTATCATGGTCGGGACCCTCTTCTGATACAACCTTGTAATGAGGTGTTGCGCCATCAACACTTTGAGCAATTTCTTGGAGCCTTGATTTTCCGTCCATCCACGAGCCAGTTTCTAAAATTCCTTCAAGTGTTGAAAGAATATTTTTTGTAATAAATACTGCTGCTGCATCATAACCTTGATCAAGATAGATTGCACCAATAATAGCTTCAAAACAATTAGCTAAAATTTGTTGTCGAGCTCGTTCACTACCTCTTTTTTCACCCCGAGAAAGTCGTAGATATTCATTAAACCCTAAACGCTCACTTGCTGCACTAATACTCTCAGTCCTCACAAGAGCGCTTCTCCAGTTCGTTAAGATACCTTCTGGTTCGGAGTAGGTTTTATACAAAAACTCCGTTACAACAAGCTCTAAAACTGCGTCACCAAGAAATTCAAGACGCTCATTATGCTCTTTAACGGATTTTTTATGTTCGTTAAGGTAAGAGCGGTGCGTTAAGGCCGTTACGAGTAGCTCAGGATTATTAAATTTTCCACCTAATTTTTCTACTGCTAAATCTTGGTAAATACTAAATTCCTGCATCTCTAACTTTCTTAAGTCCCAAAAGTATAATTTTGCCAATGTCTTCGTATTCAATTTTCTCTAGTGCTTCTTTTGCTGGGAACCAGTCAATACCATTCATCCAATCTTCTTTTTTAAGATCATTTGAGTCGCCTTGCGCTACAACGAGATAGATTTGTGTACTCATTAAGATAAGACTGTTCTGGCGACGGTAGCGAAAATTAATTTTTCCAAGCCAGGAGAGCACCTTCATTTGCTGAAGTCCAGTTTCTTCTCGAATCTCTCGCTCGGCAGTATCCCGTGGCCCCTCTCCAGGTTCGATATGACCCTTCGGTATCGTCCATCTATCCTTGGCGTCTTGAATTAAGAGAATTTCAATTTCTTTAGTTTTTTCGTCACGCCGAACTACCACGCCCCCGGCGGTCGGTTCACGAACCACTTCAGTTATAGCTGGTTTTCGCTTATTTAAATAATTTTTAAAACCCTTTAAGGGCGTTGGTCTTTTCATCATTTCTTTTCTTTCTTTTTTTCCGGAGCCTGCCCTTCTTTAGCGGCTTCAAGATTTCTCAAAGCAGTACCAAGGACTCCATTAATAAATTTTGAGGAATTTTCACTGCCAAAAGCTTTAGCGAGTTCAACTGCCTCATTAATCACTACTTTAGGTGGAACATCTGAAGCGAAGCTGAGCTCAAAGAGTCCAATTTGTAAAACAATTCGGTCTATTCGAGCGATTTGAGCTAACGGCCACTCAGGAGCAATAGGCTGCAAAGTATCCAGCAGCTCCTGATTTTTATCTGATACTCCGTGAACTAACGATACGATAAATTCTTTATCTTCTATAGTCTCACTGTAGCGATCAATATTTCTTTCAAGCACTTCATCAAGATTAAAACTGGTATCCCCACAATCAGCGCGAAAATCCTGCTCATACAATGTCTGTAGAGCTACAATTCTGCCAAGATGCCGATTTGATGCCATAATCTTGTCTCGTACCTTAATCTCTTAGAAATAAGAGTTACTTTGTAAAATAGCGCTATTTACTAGCAGCTTCAGTTTTAATCTTACCACTTTCACGCCGTGTAGTATAAGCATGAACTGGAGATTTTGCGTTTACTGATCTCGCCAATTTAACTACCAAATGACTCCGACGAGTACCGGTGCGGCGAGGTGTTGTTCTTTTCTTTGGCTTACCCAAGGTACAAACTCCTATAAGTTATATATAACATTTACTAAATAATGATATTATTATAGCAGTTTGCTGCATAAAAACTCAAGAGAAAAGTTATTATGTACAAATTTTGACTAAACGTAACCAATATTATAAAATATATATACTATGAGTAACCGATACCCCCAAGCCCAGCAGATGCGTCACGAAGAGCATAATAGTGGAAATTTTAATTATTTTACTCCTTCTTTAAAAGAGAAGCTTTTCGGAAGAACAATAAGGGGAAAAATTGGTCGTCTGATTGCAGTCGTAGCATTAACATATGCTGCTGCAAATGCACTAGAAAGCAATAACCCACCAACAATTGACGGAACAGTAGCCGCAACCTTAACTATTGATTCAGGAGTGAATCTTCATTCAGATCCACATATGCCAGATTCCTCAGGCGTAGATGGAACAAACGTAGACTACACAGTACCGCAAGGAGCAAAAATTGAAGTATCGAATCCAGTACAAGTAACATCGATGGGTAATACGGGTGAAGAAACGTGGTACGGCTTTAATGTTCCTGGTGTTAAAGGAACACAATGGATGAACGACTCAGAAGTAGAAGCTCAAGGGCTCGCAACAACTACTTATAGCAGTAATTCGGCTACTCCTTTAGATACCACTTACAAAAACGGAAATTACTATTTCACTACACAAACTGGACAACAGCAACAAGCCGGTACATCTGAAATCGTCTCAGCGCCATAAAGGTTTCTATGAGTAATTTTATTTCAAATTCAATCGATACTTATAGCAGTCTAACTAGGCGTGAAAAAATGATTGCCCGTATTGGTGCTGTTGCAATTGTTTTATGCGGAGCAGGTATGCTCGAAGGTTTTGCAAATAACTATGTTGGCACTGATACTCTTAGCTGTTTTGGATCAACAGAACTAGCTATACCAGCTAATGCATCTTTTATTCAAGCCTTGTCAGATTCAGCGAATCGTTTACATACTTCCCCCGCTGATCTTCAGCCAATCCTTATTGCAGAAAACGATAACAATGTTTTTTTCGGGCCACGAGGTCTAACTTTTAACGTAAGTAGCTCTGCAACCTACCAAAGTCCAACTAATTGTAGTAAATAAGCTAAACTACAAAATTAAGTAATTTATCTTTGACGTAGATAACTTTGCGTATATCTGAAGACAAATAATCAGCCACATTTTTATTTAATTTGGCTTCTTCTTCGATGACAGATTGTTCTGAGTCAGCAGCAATTTCGATTTCACCTCTTAGCTTGCCATTAACTTGTATTGCAATCTTTATAGTATGCTTAACGAGATACGCCTCGTTGTGCATTGGCCATGGAGCAATATGAATTGAACCTTTCTCGGCTAGTTCAGCCCAAAGTTCTTCAGCAATATGTGGTGCAAAAGGAGCTAGTAACTGCGCCATCGATTTGAGCGCAAATTTCCAAGTTTTTTTATCTTTAAAGCCTTGCTCTTTTTCTACGACATATAGTTCATTGCAAAATTGCATCAATGCTGCAATTGCAGTATTAAATGACATAACTTCAAGATCTCTGCTAACTTTCTTGATAGCTCCGTGGGTTGCGCTCATAAGTGCCCCCTCGGACTCAGAATTGGTTTCGTTATTTTCTGATTCAATATATCTTTGGGTCAATGTCCATACTCTTTGAAGAAAACGAAATACACCAGCTAATCCTTCGTTACTCCAAGGAGTAGACATATCGAATGGTGCGAGAAAGAGTACGATCAAACGAAGTGCATCTGCTCCATAGCCTTGCTCGATAATTTCTTCAGGCTTAATATCATTGCCCTTGCTTTTGCTGATCTTTTGTCCATCAGCAGCAAGAAGCATTCCTTGATTTCTCAAAGCTTTAAATGGCTCATCAAAGTTAATAAGCCCAGCGTCATGCATAACCTTCGTCCACATACGTGCATATAAAAGATGCATCACTGCATGTTCTGCACCACCAACATAAAGATCTACTGGAAGCCAATAAGCTGCTTTTTCTTTTGAAAAAGGTGCTTCAGTGTTATAGGGATCTGCGAACCGTAAAAAATACCAACTACTACAAGCAAAGCCATCCATGGTATCGGTTTCTCGGCGCGCTGGACCACCACAAGTAGGACATTTCGTTTCTACCCAATCTTTTGCTCGAGCAAGCGGGGATTGTCCATCACCACTTGGTTGAAAATCATCCATTACAGGTAATTCAAGAGGTAAATCTTTTTTAGGGACAGCAACCGCACCATCTATAGGACAATGGATTATCGGTATTGGTGCGCCCCAATATCTTTGTCGACTTATAAGCCAGTCACGTAATTTGTAATTTACTTGCTCTTCACCAATCTTCTTTTTTACCAAGTCGGCAACAATTTGTTCCCTTGCTTCAGCACTCGATAATCCATCATATTTTCCGGAGTTTATCATGATGCCTTCGCCGCTATAACATCCACCATGGTGAGGAGTAGTTGATGAGACAACTTCAATAATTGGAATAGAGTATTGGTTTGCAAATTCAAAGTCTCTTTCATCGTGAGCCGGCACAGCCATTATAGCCCCTGTTCCATAGCCCATAAGTACATAGTCTGCTATCCAAATCGGAATTCGTTCATTATTTATTGGATTGAGTGCATACGCTCCAGTGAAAACTCCCGTCTTCTTTTTTGCAGCTGCTTCTTGTAATTCAATTTCATTTTTTCGCGCTGCTTTTTCGACATATTTTTCAACATCCTTTTTTTGTGCTTCAGAAGTAATCTCAGCTACAAGTGGGTGTGTTGGTGCAAGCACTATATAGGTTGCCCCAAAAAGAGTATCTGGGCGCGTCGTGAAAACTTCAATAGTCCTATCTTTTTCGGCTACAGCAAAAGATAGTTTGGCACCTTTGCTTTTACCGATCCAATTTCTCTGCATTAGCTTTATGCCTTCAGGCCAATCAAGACCATCAAGTCCTGCAACTAGATCATCTGCATAATCGGTAATCTTAAAGAACCATTGTTTCAACACTTTTTTACTCACTGGAGTGTCTTCATGCCGCCAGCAACAGCCGTTTACTACCTGTTCATTTGCGAGCACCGTTTTACAAACATCACACCACCACTGAGGGCTCTCCTGCTGATAGGCGAGACCACGTTCTAGGAGTAATAGGAAAAACCACTGCGTCCATTTATAGTAATCTGAATCCGTAGAACCAAATTCACGGCTCCAATCTATTGAAAGTCCTAGTTTCTTACATTGTTCTCTAAAGTTATCGGTATTTTGTTTAGTGGTGATTTGCGGAGAGATTCCTGTTTTAATCGCATAATTTTCACCTGGTAAGCCAAAACTATCCCATCCCATCGGTTGCAGTACGTTATGTCCCTGCATCCTCTTATATCTTGCGACTACATCCGTAATTGTAAAATTCCGCGTATGGCCAATATGTAGGCCGATACCACTCGGATAGGGGAAAAAGGATAGGGCGTAATACTTTGGCTTAGCATCATTATCTAGAGCTTCATAGATTTTTGAATCAGACCATTCTTTTTGCCACTTCTTCTCAATTGCTCTTGGATCGTAACGTTTCATTACAAATAGTATACCTTATAACACCTTGAAAGCTATTAGCTTCTTGCTAGAGCAAGCTTTACCAATGTATCAACTAATTGAGACATGGAGAGCCCCGCTTGCCTCGCAGACAAAGGTACTAGGCTGTTATCGGTCATACCGGGTAAAGTATTAATTTCTAGACAAAAAATGTTTTGATTTTTATCAACAATCAAATCGGTTCTTGAAATATCCCTACATCCCATTAGATTGTGCAGTTTAATAGCTATTTCTTGAGCCTTTTTTTGAGTCAATTCACTGACTAATTTTGGTGGGCAATTTTCCGCCGTTTCGCCATTATATTTATTTACGAAATCAAACTCTTTTCCTTCTGGAGGGATAATTTCTATAACAGGGAATGCTTGCTCACCAATGATTGGGACTGTTATTTCAATACCTTCAATCAATTCCTGAAGGAGAAGCTCATTGTTATATTTGGGAAATATAGTTTCTAGAATTTCATAATTAAATTTACTCGGATCTCGAACTATAAAGGTATCTACACTTGATCCCTCAGCCCTTGGCTTTATTACAAAAGGATTTTTTAATAATTCCGAATTTTCAAAGGTATCCTTGGATATAACTTCAGATTTGGGAAAAACTATACCGCTAGCTAGCTGAGCGGTACGTAATTTGTCAAAACAATTTGCAGATGCCTCAGAACCAGAACCCACAAATTTGACTGAATTTTCTTCAAGTATTTTCTGCAAATCACCACTCTCTCCCTTACCGCCGTGCAGAATTGGGAAAACTACATCAATATCGTTAATGTGCTCTAAGATATTCTCGTGTAATGGATCACAATAACTTACTTCATACCCAGCCTCTGAAAGTGCCGTACCGACGGCTGTACCTGATTTTAAAGATATCTCTCGTTCTGCTGAATCACCTCCAAGAATAACTAATACTTTCATAAATTATCTCCAAACTGTTTAATCTTTATCTTCATCCAATAGTTTGACTGCCGTACTAAGTTTATCTCATCTTCACTGTTAAGGAGAAGTTTCTTAACTACCTCCTCTGCATAAACCCCATTTTGGGATCCTTTTACAAGAACGATTCCATTATCTTTAAGGTTTTCTTTTACTGCCCTTGCGGCTGCTTGAGGAGCTGATGTTTCTATAACTTTGCATCCATTGGCTGCGGCTACCGGAGCTGTATAGAAATTAGCGTGTTCACCTAGGGTGATAACAAGATCAATTGATTCTGGCGTGCAAAGCTCTCCCATAATTTCATGCTCTTTTTTTGAACTTTCACCAAGTTCATTCATCATTCCCAGAACAACAATTTTTTGAGGGGCTTTTAAATTATTCAGCACTTCAAGGGAAGCTTTAACAGCAAGGGGACTTGAATTATACGTATCATCAATAATTATAGATTTATTAATCCCTTTAAGGATATTCATCCTGCCTGGATTTGGCATAATTTTCTTGATCCCGGCTTCGATCTCGTCATTGCTTAAACCCATTTGATCGCTTACTGCAGCTGCAGCAGTAATCGCTTTTGCGAAAGGTGCTCCGAATACAGCAGTCTGTGAAATAAACGAATTACCTACATTCTTTATAGTGACTTCCATTTCGTTGTTTAAAATTTTATACGTACCGGAATAATTAGCATCTGACTTCAGGCTATAGGTTAAATACTTAGTACCACCGATGTATTTAGTGATGAATTGAGACTTTATGTCGTCACTATTTAAAATTACATTTTTACTAAAAGATGAAACCGATAGTTCTTCGGCCGCTACAGCCTCTATAGTTTTAAACTGGGCCATATGCTCAGGGCTCACCGCGGTAACGACACTTACCTCAGGATGGAGGTATTTATTAAATGCAATGATATCACCTGGTCTATCGGCTCCCAGCTCCACTACGACTACATCGTAATAAGTTGTCTCTTTCAAAATTCGTCTTCCGCTTAAATATGCTTTTATCCATTTTGCTATTTCAAAAGGATTAGGCTGGGATTGTTCTAGAAAAATAAACGGCACACTGAGTAATGTGTTGTAGTTGCCCTTCTGAAAACCAACTTTATATTTCTCTGATAAAACCTGCGCTATAGCAAGTTTAGTGCTGGTCTTGCCGACACTTCCAGTGACTGCAACAATTTTTACATTATGTTTTTCAATTATCTTTTTAGCAAGATTTCCGAAAATTAATGTCAGTATATTTTTTGAAATCTCTTTCAACATTTTTTATACAATTCCGCCTAGATGATGAATTTCACAGACATGAGAAGTGTTCATAAGCCACTCACATCCATGGGTTTTTGCAAATGCTGTTGCTTTTGCAGGCCCCCATGTTCCTTTATCATATTCATAAAGATGTTTATTATCTTTTTCCCAAGCGCTTAAAATGGGCTGGAGAATTTTCCAGCAACGTATCACTTCATCACTGGTTGCGAATAAGCTTTGATCACCCGTTATGGCATCCACGAGAACTCGTTCATAGGCGTCCGGCTGAATATCCTTAAAGGAAGTTTCGTAACAGAAATCCATATCTACTGGTTCTAGTTCATTTTTAAGACCAGGTTTTTTTGCAAGTAGCCGTATACCGATTCCTTCATTTGGTTGAATACGAATAGTTAGCATATTCGGTGTGATTTTTCGTCTTGTTCTGTCTTTGAAAACAAGTGTGATTTCAGTGGTTTTTTCCTTCAAGGCCTTACCGGTTCTGAGTAAGATTGGCACACCTCCCCATCTAGAATTATTAACCGTAAGATGAACCGCGGCATAGGTCTCAATATTCGAATGAGCATTTTTTACTTCATCTCTATATCCTGCATATTGACCTCGAATGGCAATCTCATTAACATGTCTTTTTTTAATTGGTTTAACGGATTTAAGAAGTAAGAGCTTCTCCTTATGAAGATCTTTGGCTTTCATTGGTTGAGGAACATCCATCATGGTAAGAGCCATAAGTTGTAGTAAATGACTCTGTATGAGGTCACGCAGCGCTCCCATCCCTTCATAAAATACTGCACGCCCCTCTATATCAACTTCTTCAGCAGCAGTGATTTGAATATAGTCAACGAATTGACGATTCCAAATTCCTTCAATTAAAGGATTACTGAAACGAAAGGTAAGTAAATTCTGTGCCGTTTCTTTGGCAAGGTAGTGGTCAATACGATACACCTGATTTTCTTTAAAATATTTTTTTATAAAACCTACTAGATCTTTAGCACTTGCTAGATTAGTCCCAAATGGTTTTTCAACTAATATTCTTTGGGAAATATTTCCAGATTCCTTGTTCAGCCCAGCATTCGCAAGACAAGTAATAACACTCTTGAAAATCGATGGTGGGACTGCGAGATAATAAAGATGGTTTAGCTTTTCACCATTTTTTCTATCAATCTCCTGAAGTACGTTCTTTAATAAGAAGAAATCTTCGGGGTTTTCACTATCTAGTGTTAATACTCTCGATCTATTCTTAAAAAGATCAGTTACTTCTTGTATATTTTGCTGTCCTTTGCGCATTGGTTCATCATCAATTTTCTTTAGTATTGATTCTTTTGTTACGTCAGGATTTCTAGAAACGAAAATTATTTCAAACTTTTCAGGGACGAGATTGCCTTTGAGAAGATGATATATCGCTGGAAGTAATTTATTCTGAACAAGATTTCCGGTAGCACCAAAAATCACTAAGACAGTTCCGTTTGAATTATTCGTTAATGCCATCTTATAACCCTTCTTTAGGACTTATTAATACTATGCCCACCGAATTTGTTTCTTAATGCTGCTAAAATTTGTGTTGCGTAAGACACTTCACCATTTTGGCTATCAAATCTTACTTTTAACGCATCTTCAAGCACTGGCATTTTAACGTTGCTCTTGCGTGCAGAATCAAGCGTCCATCGGCCTTCACCAGAATCAGCTACATAGCCGTCAACACCTTCAAGACTTGGATTTTCCTGATAAATCTCAACCATAAGTTTATTGAGTGTCGATTCTACGATGCTGCCATGCTGCCAGACTTCTGCTATCTTTTCCATATCGAGGCCTTCCATCGGGCCCTCTTTTAAGAGCTGATAGCCTTCTGCCATAGCTTGCATAACTCCGTATTCTATTCCATTGTGAACCATCTTAACGAAATGACCACGACCTGATTCACCCATATAGGCATGCGCACCTTTGGGTGCAGCTAAAATATCAAAGGCTGGTATCATTCTTTCGTAATTTGCTCTGGATCCGCCAACCATTAAGCTAAAACCATTACTGAGTCCCATAACGCCGCCACTTGTCCCTACGTCCATCATATCTATATTTTGAGCTGCAAGTTTCTCGGCATGGCTCATGGTTTCATTGAAATTAGTATTTCCGCCATCAATTAAAAGAGCGCCTTCAGGCAAGAGAGGTAGGAAGGCGTCAATTTCGTCTGAAGTGAAGTTTGAAGGAATCATAAGCCATATAACCGGATTCTCTCCAAGCATAGTTACCAATTCTTGTCTGCTTGTGGCAGCTTTAGCGCCACTTTGTACTGCTTTTTCAACGGCCGTCGAATCTACATCAAGTACAACCATTTCGTGACCAGCCTCAGAAAGTTTCTTTACGATCTGATAACCCATTTTTCCGAGTCCAATAAATCCTATTTTCATTCTAGTTTCCCCTTGTTATAAAGTATCTCATATTGTTTTGCATTTTTGATAAGTTGCGATGGATAATCTACTGGATCATGAACTTCGGAAACCGCCATAACAGCAGATTCTTTTTCATCACCTTCAATATATGCAAAAATCATATCAATTGAGCTAATGAAATGTGGGCTGATAGAAATTCTCTCAAACGTGTCTGAGGAATAATCAACCACAAGATTAGTAGAATCATTAAAGTTGATTCCTGGCAATATTCCTGCTGTATGATTATCGGCACCAATACCCAAAACTGCGATTATATAATCTGAGATTTCTACAATACTTGCTAGCTTGCTTTCATAGTTCTTTGCCGTTTGATTGCGATTAATCCCAGCATTCACTTCCAATATTTCTTCGAATTTAGATACATAATTTAGTAACCCGAGTGTCTTAAGCAAGTGAGCGTTTGAGTCTTCGGAATCGTAGGGAACAAATCGTTCATCAACCATAGCGACTGACATATTTTTTCTCACTGAATCATCGAGCATGCTCAGGGCAGCTACCCCTATCGAAGCACTTGAACCGCCACTCAAAAGATATAGAATTTTTTTTGAACTATTTTTTTTTATTTCTTCAGCAACTCTGCGCTCTGCTTCAGTTTTTGTTACGTTTTGCATTACCATTAGTATAATCTATGAGCCTCATCTTTTACTAGAGTAGTGTTGTTTGAGAAGTCTGCTTTAGCTATAATTACAAACCACGGGGCATTGGCGCAGTTGGCTAGCGCGCTTCCATGGCATGGAAGAGGTCAAGGGTTCGAATCCCTTATGCTCCACCATTGTCATGTTTCAGATTTTCTGGGACAGACGAACCCTCGCACGATATCTAACCGTCGAGGCTGGTTATCAATCGTTGCGCCAACCGTGAGGGTGCCTCAGGCTTGAGGTGTGCGCCCACCATGAAGAGGCACCTTGGCGGCCTCTGACCCTCGTGAGATTGTCCAGGCCTTGGTGTGGGCTTGGACAGCGTCGGATACGTGGAGCGCTGGCGTGCGGACCCGAGTCACCGTGAAGGGCAACTCCTGGATCTCGACCTTCTCCTTCGGCTCGTGAAGCAATGACTCGAAACGAGCGAAGGGGATGGACCGAGGTCCGATGCCTTCTGGTGATGGGTTAACGAACGTTGCGAGCGTCAGGCCGAAGTGGCCGCTGCGTTGTAGGCGTCGAGTTGTCCGGACGCTTCGATGTACTCCTCGACCCAGCGGGCCATGACCGCACTGGTCTTCTCGACCTTCTCGAACTGACCGACAACTTGACCGACGGGGTTGAAGGCGACGTCCACGGTCTGGTCAGGCCACTTGTGGGTTGCCGAGACCGCCATGCCCGACACCATGTACTGCAGCGGCATGCCGAGGGGCTCTGGATTGCCTTCGGCCGCCCAGGCTTCGTTCCAGTCGTTCTTGAGCATCCGGCAGGGCTTGCCCGTAAAGGAGCGGCTACGCACCGTGTCGCGGGACGTGGCCTTGATGTAGGCCGCTTGCTGGACGGGGGTGTTCTCGGCCTCTTCGACCATGAGCCACTGCGAACCCGACCAGGCACCTTGGCACCCGAGGGCCAGAGCTGCAGCGATCTGCTGGCCGGAGCCAATTCCGCCGGCAGCGAGAACAGGACGAGGGGCCACGGCCTTGACGACTTGGGGCCACTGCACTAGAATGGAAGACATGTTGTGGATTGTGTTGCCCATCGCCATCGTGCTCATCGCCGTCGTTGGTTCAGTTCTGCTCACCCGAAGAAATGGGGGAACGGGCAACGACGTGATCGTCGAGTGCAGCGATGGCCATACGTACACGACCACCTGGATCCCGGCGGTCTCCTTCAAAGCCGTGCGCCTTGGTCCCACGCGAGCGCAGTACTGCCCCGTGGGGCGACACTGGACCAAGGTTCACCAGGTTGATCCCACCACCCTTGATGAAGAGGTGCTCGCAACGGCGCGCACCGTGCACGACCTCCGCATCCCTTAAGCCGGATTCGCTACCTACGAAACTATTTTTTCGGCTACTGCTTCTTTGATTCCATATTTTGCCTGCTGAGCCAGACCGTTTGCAACAACCTGCGTATCTTCATAAACATCAAATTTATATGCTTTACCCCACCGGATGGAAATAAAATGGACGCCTGGATTTACATATTTTTGTCCATTAATAAGCTTGGTCGTCGCCACCCATCTGGCAATTACTAATGTATTCCAAGGAAAACCTTTTACTACAACATCGTTAACCTGGAATGTAAGCTTAGGTAGAACTCTGCCTAATCTTTCAAACCATTTTCTTAAGGCATCTTTATCATGACGAGTTCCACCTAATGCATGATCACCAGCAAAATGATGAATTACGTTACTACTGATACCCCCAAGAACTTTATTATAATTATGATTTTGTACATCAATAAATGTATCTCTGACTTTCTTCGTAATAATCCTTTTATATATCATGGTTTATTATCCCTATTTTAAATGTACGAATTGAGCAGACTGATCCCATAATGATTTTTGAATTGATGGTTCAAGTGACTTTTCATCAACTTTATTCGATATCTTTTTCTTTATATAGTATTCACCAGACTTCCAATCTAAATCTCCAGATTTATCCGCAAGCCACACTAGGGTCTCCGCACCTTTGCTTACAGAAATTAAAAACATTTTTTTAATTGGTGTGTGGTAAGCATATTTCATAAGACTAGTGGTATCACTTGCGAAATTACTGGCAACATTACCCGGATGAAATGCAGCAGTAGTTATTCCTGAATTATGGAAGCGATTATGCAACTCTTTAGTGAAAAGAATGTTTTCAAGTTTTGCATTTCCATAAGCAATCTGTGGCGAATATTTTTTTGTTAGCTCAAGATCATTAATGTCAAAGTCACTGAGTACTCGATTAGCAATACTTGAAGTATTGATAATCGAAGCATTATTTTTAATTAAAATATCCATCAGGAGGTTCGTTAATAAAAAATGTGCCAGATGGTTGACTTGCATTGTTTTTTCATGACCGTCTACTGTTAGTTCTCTATTGCCAAAAATACCACCAGCATTATTGGCGAGTACATCAATTTTAAGAAAATCTTTTCTTAAATTAGTAGCCAGTTTTCGAACGTCATCTAATTTAGCAAAATCAACTGTGTAAGTATGAACTCCGAGTTCTTGGGCCACTAATTTTGTTTTATCAGGTGAGTGACCTATGGCAATCACTTGATGACCAAGCGCATGGAGTTGACGAGCAGCCTCTTTCCCGATGCCATCGCTTGCACCTGTTATTACAATTGTTTTTTTCATTACTCTTCATTCCTGAATAAATATCGCGCAGGCCCACCCGGCGGCCTTAATATATTCTGTTTTTTTGGATAGTTTTTATTTTAAAGCCGCGCAGTCTGCGCGAGATTTATAATCCTATATAACGCTTATACTAATCAAATGTCAAGTAGCTTCAAAAATGTTTGTTCGTCAATAATTTCTGTTCCGAATTTATCGGCTTTTTTTTGCTTACTTTCACCAATTGCTTCTCCTGCGACAAGATAAGTAGTATTCTTGCTGACGGCACTCTGAAATGTTCCACCTCTTTCTCGAATTTTATCTGCTGCAGCTTCGCGTCCCATGCTTTCAAGTGACCCAGTAATAACGAAACTTTTACCACTTAAATTACCAACCGCTGGCAATCTAACCTCTTGAATAACTACCTTATTTTTATTAAATTTCTCTATTAGTTCTTGGTTCAAGAGTTCACTCGCCCATGCGGAAATTGATTCTGCAACAACCACTCCGATTCCATCAACTGAAGATAATTCTTCAGTTGTAGCTTGAAGAATATTATCAAGATTTCTAAAATAATTAGCAAGATCTGACGCTGTTTGTACTCCTACATGACGAATACCCAACGCAAAAATAAATTTAGAAAGTGGTGGATTCCTTTTTTCACGAATTGCTGATATCAAATTTTTTGCGCTTAATTCCGCAAACCGATCTAGCTTAAGAAGTTGGGCCTCGTTTAACGAATAAAGATCGGCAGCATCGCGTATAAGACCTGCCTCTAGAAGCGCTTTAACATTTTTCTCGCCCAAACCATCTATATCAAGTGCCTGCTTGGAAGCAAAATGTTCGATGTGCCGCCATGTTCGCGTTGGACAATTGTTATTAACACAGCGCCAAACTGCTTCATTTATGGGCTTTTCGAGCTTTGTATTGCAATCAGGGCACTTATCGGGCATAACAAAACGTTTTTCAGATCCATCTCTCAGAGAAATGACAGCTTCTACAACTTCAGGAATAATATCACCAGCTTTTTGAATAATAACCGTATCACCTATCCTCAAATCTTTCTTCTCAATCTCATCTTCATTGTGAAGTGTAGCCATCTGAACGGTACTGCCCGCAACGACTACAGGCTCAAGTACCGCTACTGGTGTCGCTGCACCAGTTCTACCAATACTAATAAAAATATCAATCAATTTTGTAGATGACTGTTCAGCAGGGAATTTAAATGCAATTGCACCCCTTGGATTTTTTCCTACTATTCCAAGCCGTTCATACAAATTTCTGTTGTTTATCTTAAAAACAAGCCCGTCTGTATTGAATGGCAGTTCATGCCTCTTATCACGCCACTTTTCTATAAAATCTTTTATATCTGCAATATTTTTAAGTTTCCGAGCATCATCATTCACTATAAATCCAAGGTGCTTAAGCGCTGCATAGGCAGCTTCTTGAGTCATAATTTCTGCAATTTCTTCTCTCAAAAGATCATAAGCTCGAAAATAAAGTTTACGACTCGCTGCTACAGCTGGGTTAAGTTGACGAATAGTACCTGCTGCTAAATTTCGCGGATTAGCGTAAGTAGCTTCATCATTCAAATTTAACTTTGCGTTTAGTTCTTCAAAATCCTTTTTGTACATTACGATTTCGCCACGTACTTCAGTTCTTCCCCTTGAAAATAAATTATCACCGTGTAATTTAAGTGGAATACTCTTAAGGGTTTTACAGTTCGCTGTAACGTCTTCACCTATAAATCCATCACCACGTGTCACCGCTTTCTTTAGGAGACCGTTTTCGTAAATAAGTGAGCATGCCAGCCCATCCATTTTTATATCACCCCAGAATTCTGCAGTTTCGGAGGCCGCTTCAAGCTTTGTGATTCGCTGGACCCATTTATTTATTTCAGCGTCTTCAAAAACATCATTAAGACTTACCATGCGGGTTCTATGTTCTACTTTTTCAAATGAATCAAGTGGTTGCCCACCTACCCTTTGCGTTGGTGAATCTTCGGTAATATATTCTGGATATGCAACTTCTAGTTTCTTTAGCTCAGAAAAAAGTGTGTCATAAACTGCGTCAGGAACAGATGGTTTATCGAGAACATGGTATTCGTGAGAATAAGTATTAAGTTTGTCCCGGAGTTTTTTTATTTTTTCTACTTCATTCACTCCAAGCTCCTATACAGTTCATAAAGATATACTTGGCTGAATAAGAATATGCCAAATACTAGAACGAATAGTACGTAAGGAATCAAACTTGTACTAATCACTGCAAACAGGTAAAGCACCACAAGAAATAAAGAAATAAGTGTAATAAAAAGAAGTGTAATTCTTCCTAATACCTTTGTTCTTCTTAATTTTGTAAGAGCAATCGATTGCTTAAGGGCTTTCATCGGACGCACTCGAGTTGTAGCGCTTATGTAAAATGCCGGCCATAGCATCGTAAAAAGCAGGAGTCCGAAGAAAAGAGTTAGCGCAGATAAGAGAAAGACGAGCGTAGTTTCCATTGATGATCCACTACTCTTTAGCGCAACACTCAAAAAAGCTCCAGCGAATAGTGCAGGAATAAGTGAAAGTACAAGTACTGTCGCTACAACTAGGGTAGGGATGAAATGCGCTGTTCCCTCATAGAATGCATCCAGCACCTTAACATTTTTGCCTTCTCCAAGATTCTTAAGCAGCCAGATTATGGCCATAACAGCAATCAAAAATAACAGTAATTGGGTTAATACTACTGCATCCGATTGACTATTGCCGTTATACATATTAGAAATAGCATAAGAAAGTAGAGTGCTCGTTTGGTTTATTTTTGACGTGCTACTATTCACCGCACTACCCATGCTTGAAGTAAGTGAAAAGCCCATGACAAAAACAAAATAAAGCACTGCATAGACGAGGATCACTCCTAGTAATTTCTTCCTATGAAGCAACATAGTCCCGTAAGATTTTTGAAACAACTTTCCTGTTCCAATAACAGATCGCGGAACTGATTTTATAACCGGCTTAGTAGCTTTATTTTTAGCCATGTATTTTACCCATTTAATACTTCTAGTATACAACTTTTAAACTAAAATAACCCGGCTAAAACCAGGTTATTTATATGGTGGGCAAGGAGGGACTCGAACCCTCAAGCCTTGCGGCAACGGATTTTAAGTCCGTCGCGTATACCAATTCCGCCACTCACCCATTTCTGTGCTATCTATTATAGCAATTGGAGGCGCCTACCGGAATTGAACCGGTGTAAAAGGTTTTGCAGACCTCCACGTAACCACTCCGCCAAGGCGCCAGCAATGTAGATTATAACAGAGAACATGCGTGACGATAAAACAACATTGCTAAAACTCTTCCAATTCAGCCTTAGTGCTGTATGGATCGTCAAAACGATAGTAGTCTCCATTTTTAGTTTTTAAATAGTTCCAACTAGCATTTTTTTCACCATGATTATCCCTAATCATACTTCCACGGGCGGTCGCACGTGTGCATGGAGGAGTATTATAAAGTTTTAAGATTTCAGAATAAGATATATAGGGAGATTCGATTTTATCCCAATACCGCATGGCAGGCCCTGAAGGAGAAATACGATCCCACGTTAAGGTTGCGGCGACAACATCTGCGTTAAAACTATTTATCTGATTTTCATCAAATCTTTTTCTCAAATAAAAATGACGTATGGCAAAATCCGCAAGTTCAAGTAGTCCTGCGTATTCACCCTTATCTAAGTCTGCTAATTTTAATTGATCGATTACGTGGCCCCATAGCGGCAAAGCTATTCGTTCGTCTTCTGGTAATTCAATATTCTCATTTAAAATATATGCCTGTTCTAGTAAAATTTCCTGATAATTAACAGCAGATATTACATTTCCGTCTAGGGTCTCCATGGTTTTCGTAAACCCTAAATCTTTAGAAAATGATTCCGCTGCATAGCCTGGACTTTCAAATGATTTTCCTATTAATACATCATTATTAAGCTTATCTTTGTGTTCCACGATTCTAAGCATGAGCGAAGTTGTGGCAAGATCCAAAAAATTAATTGTTTTAGAAAAATTTGCATCCGCAAAACGCACTTCAAGCCTCGCGTAATCCCCTCCTGGAGTTACAGTGTCCTGGTCAGCCCTCTCCGGAGGTACAATTGCCATTGGCTTAGACCCGTGCGTTATGCGTTGTGAAAGTTCACCCGTAATAGTTTGAAAACCAATGCCTGAAATCTTTTGAGATAACTCAAAACGATCATTAACTATTCCAGCACCGGACCATACTCTTGAAGCCCAGAGTGAAGGAAGAATTGTCATAAAGTCTATATCAGCAGTAATCGATCGAGGTATTAAATAATTTTCATGGTACCCCGTCGTATCCGAAACACCTTTAATAACAGAACCTGTATTTCTGAATAAACCTTCATGTTCAAGATTAGAGGCTGAGATTATATCTACGATTTGCAATATTCCAGCGTAATCAGCCGCTGCAGCCTGTCTAGGGCCAAGACATTCTGCGGTTGCGATCTCTAAGTTTTGCATGTCAAGGTAGGCTCTACCGCCAGAATCTAAATAACCATATCCTGCACAACTGAATCCTGCGTCGCGAATTACTTGATCATTCAAAAATCGATTTTCATCGTTGAATAATTCGCTATCAGGGTTTATTTGAATTGTTATTTCAGATTCAACTCCAATAATACGATCGGGTGGTGTTTCGGAAAAAAAATCCTTAACAGTAATGTCTTTTTCCATATTCAGATGCTTTCCTATAGAGACGCTTGTGGCTCTACGGCTACGCTGAATGTGTTTACAGTTTTTCGATAGCTAGTCTGAGAAAAAATTTTGCGCTGAGATAACGATTTTTGAAAATATGACATGATTAGCAGCGCTGGCTTCACTGGTTCAATTCCTTCAAAATTTGCGTCTATAGCTTTGAGTAAAGCGGCTCGAGCAGTTGTATCTCCATCCATTTCAGTACTTACCAGTCCTCCGATTGCAGTTGAAGTGACTATGTTGGGAATAATATCTGTATATTTATGTAGTGCTTCTTCCAACAAAAAGAAACCTTCCGAAGGATTAGCGAGGGAAAGTTTTTCAAAGGTATTGCCATATTCTTGAATAGTAGATTCATTGATTGTTTTGAAATCATCTTTTTCGAAAGTCACTATATGTATCAGAGAGTTAAGATTATTGTGCATAAAAAATACAATACCACAATTTATTAAAAAAGATAATAAATGGTGGAGTATGGTTTATTGAAGTCTGTCTATATTATCGCCGTAGTAACAAGTACCATAACCATAAAAGGCCGATAGTTAAGTCCAAAATCAGGCCAAGAAAAAAGCCACCGCTTAGGGTGGCGCTTTTCATGGTGCGGGTTAAGAGACTCTAACTCTCGACCTCTTCCTTGGCAAGGAAGCGCTCTAAACAACTGAGCTAAACCCGCATATTACAAGGGAATATTATAGCTAATAACATCTTCCCTTGCAACCTCAAGACTTATTCAGCGATTATTGGTTTACTGTCAGCATGTTTGCGCAATGGAATTTCTTTTAAGAAAAAAACTGTTACACAGGCAATCACCAATACGCACGCGCCGACTAAGAACACGTGTGTCAGCGAAGTTGCAAGTGCTGTACGAGCTGATTCAATAAAACCATAAAAAGAGTTCGTTAGCTCAACATGGTTAGGAGCTTTTGAGATAGTTTTTAAAATTGTAGTTTGATTAGAGGGCGAAAGTAATTGCTGCAAACCATTGGCGTTCAAATTTGTCACTGGATGACCAGCCTTACTCATCGTTTGAGCAAAAGCTGAATTGGAAAGCGACCCCAGCTTTGTATTTAACTGACTATTCAAATAGGTGCCCATTAGTGCGACACCGACAACAGACCCAATTCCTCTAAAGAGTTGTGATGATGAACTCACCACTCCAAGAAATTTCTGCTCAAAAGCATTTTGAATAATTAAGGTGAAGAGCGGCATAGTAATTCCAATACCGACTCCAAGTGGAATCATTCTAATAATAAGTTGCAGATGTGAGGTATTGGCAGAAATTGTTGAAAGCCAAAAGAGGGACCCCGTCATTAGAAACGCACCCAAAATAGCAATTTTTTTATATTTACCAGTGCGAGCAACAATTTGGCCCGAAGCGATACTCGTAAGTGCTAGTGAAAACACCAGCGGAAGCAATATGATTCCTGAGTTTGTAGCTGAAGCACCCTGAACCACTTGAGCGAAAAGTGGCAAGTAAATAATTGCTCCGAACATCGCAATACCAACTAAAAACAGCATGATTATTGAGACCCTGAAGATACTATTCTTAAAAATCATGAGAGGAATTATCGGATCCTCGTGTCTGCTTTCCCAATATACGAAGTAACCTAGTAGCGCAAAGCCAAGTGCAAATAGACCGTATGATTGCATAGAGCTCCAGGCAAATTTGTCACCGCCCAAATTGAGTACCAAAAGAAGCGCTGCGAGTCCCGCCGCAATAAGGGCTGCTCCCCCAAAATCGATTTTCTTTTCAGCACCCTTAGCAATAATTGTTGGCAAGTACATAAAAATAAGTCCAAAAGCGATGATGCCAAAAGGAACATTAACGTAAAAACACCAACGCCATGAAGCATGGTCTGTTAGAAATCCGCCAAGTAACGGGCCTACAACAGAAGAGAGCCCCCATACTGCTCCAATAATTCCCTGCCACTTAGGTCGTTCAGCGGGTGTAAAAAGGTCACCAATAACTGCAAAAGCACTCGAAAAAAGAATTCCTCCACCGATACCCTGTATTGCTCTAAAAACAATAAGTGATGTCATATTCCAGGATAATCCTGTAAACATAGAACCTATAACGAAAATAAGTATTCCGGTTAGGAGCATTTTTCTTCGTCCAAAGATGTCTGATAATTTTCCACTAATTGGAATAGTAATCGTTGAGCTCAAAAGATATGCAGTGACCACCCAACTAAGTTCAGAAAGGCCATGAAACTGATTAACTATCTTCGGCAGTGCTGTTCCAACAATAGACTGATCAAGCGCAGCCAAAAAAAGACCCGACATAACCGCAACCATGACAAATATTTTTTGTCGTATAGAAATGTGATGTAACATATTTTCCTTTTCTTTAATTCCTAGGTTATGGAATTTTTACTTTTTACCTATTACTCAAATCATATCATATTTCGTATTCACCTATAGCTTAATTTGCTAAAACAATCTCTGTTATGTACAATTATTAAGCATTTGTGCGGCGCCTTAGCTCAGCTGGTAGAGCAGAGGCCTGAAGAGCCTTGTGTCCCCAGTTCGAGTCTGGGAGGCGCCACCACAATGTTCTCACTATAATTTCTCACTATAATTTAGTGAGTTTTTTTATGTCCGCGCAACATCCGATTCATCTTCAATCTCATGTCCAATAATTTCTTCTAATAAATCTTCGATAGTAACAATTCCGACTATTTTGTCATTTTTTTCTATTGCCATAAGGTGAGTATGCGCAGCTATGAATTTCCTAAACATAGTATCGAGCGCAGTTCTTGCACCCACGATATGCAATTTATGTACGGGAAGTTCGCTAACTAAATAAGAGCGTTCGTCAAAATCTATATCAACAAGATCCTTCATTAAGAGAATCCCCCCTGGCTCATCAATAGATGTGCCAAGGATTGGAATTCTACTAAAACTCTCTTCTTTAATTCTATCAATCATGTATTCATCGATTACACTATTTTCTTGAAGTGAAAAAACCTTTTTAATTGGTGTCATTATGTCAGAAACATGCGTTTCGCTCAGTTTTAATGCACCCCTTATAATTTCTACTTCATCCTCATCAAGTTCACTTTCCTTATGTCCTAAATGCTCAGAAATAATAAGCCCGAGTTCTCGCCTGGTATGTAGCGCACCTTTTTCTTTACCAAAAAAATGATCCAACAGCCATGCAAGTGGTCGAGCAATAGGATACGTAACAATTATCATTATCCTAAGAATTGGGGCACACAAAGCAGTTATAAATAATGCATTCTTCAAAAAATATGCCTGGGGAAGAATTTCTCCAAAAACAACAATCAATAGTGTGCTCACTATTCCAGCTACTAATCCGCTGTATCTGTGACTTAACACAAGTGATGATGATGAGATGACCGCAACATTAGTGAGCAAAATACTCGCTAAACTTAAGTGGGGTTTCACTCTCAATGGATACACCACAGAGGCTTGGATATTGCCAAGCTCTTTTTTTCTTTTTAAATCTGCAACGTCTAGAGACATTAAAGAAACATTAAGACCTGAGCAAATTGCCGAGAATAAGACTAAAATAAGAACAATAATAATGGTTGCGTACATGTGTTTAGGGAAGCTATTGTACGATAAAAAAAATAATTCCACAACAGATTATGGAATTATTATGGTGGGTGATGAGGGATTCGAACCCCCGACCCCCTCGGTGTAAACGAGGTGCTCTAGCCAACTGAGCTAATCACCCATATCTTTTAAGCGCGTGGTGCGCGAGAGAGGACTTGAACCTCCACAGCCTTTCGGCCACTACCACCTCAAGGTAGCGTGTATACCAATTTCACCACTCGCGCAAAAAATGCGATACGTCACATATAGTACCTAAAATAAGCCTAAAACTCAAGTTGTAGTTGCTAGTTTCTAGGCAAATGAGTGAAAAAATGAGAGAGTGAATAGCTTTGTCGCATATTTTGTAACAGATCTTTCTCTAGAACATCAATTTTAACGCCAGGATTTAAGGTGTTGTAGGGATCAAAAATTTGCTTCACTTTTCTGAAGATCTGATACATCTCTTCACCATACTGTAGACGTATGTATGGCCCACGCACCCTTCCATCATTGTACCCTCCAGAAATAGACCCATCACATGAAACAACTAACTGATAAAATTCTTCCATTATTTTTATTAATTTTTGTCGATCGCCAACTTCGTTTAGATCGAAGAAGGGTTGCATATGAATATTTCCATCGCCTGCATGTCCCCACATCGGAACATCAAGATAATTAGCAGCAAATAGTTCTTGTGCTTTTTTTAAAAATTCGGGCAATGACTTGAGCGGCACTACACTGTCATCAATTGCAGGAATTGCTTTTTTTGTTCCCATCGATTCCCATAACACTGCTGAGGCACTTTGCCTTATTTTGAGTAAACGCTCTTGCTCTACTAGGTCAAAAGAGACCTGTTGGTGATAGGAGAATTTTTGAAGTATTTTTTTTGCTTTTCTAATTTGTAGATGTTGCGTTCGAGATGCTCTGTTATCGAATTGGACAAAAACGATGGCTTGAGGAGCACTTTCATCAAGTAGTATTCCCTTTAAAAGGTTTGGAGAAGTTTTATGAACAAAAGATAGTAGACTGCCGCCTACGATTTCAAGTGATGATGGTATAAGTTTCTTCAGCGCTACTACAGCTTCCCCCGCTTTTTCTAAGTCATCAAAATAACCTATAGCTAAAGATTTCTTAGGGTTGTAGGAGGCCGCTTCGACTATAGCCTCAGTAATAATGCCAAGTGTTCCTTGTGACCCAACAAACAATTGGCTGAGATCCACAGACCCGTCCTTACTCATTACATTCTTTAGGTCATAGCCAGCATTATTAATTGAAGTGCTGGTTTGCGATTTCAAAAGATCTTTATGATCACTCAAGAGTCCAGTGAGAGCTCTATATACCTCACCTTCAAAAGTTGATTCGCCCATCTTTTTATTCACTTCTTTTTTTGAAAGTTTTTTTGCTTCAATTATTTCACCGTTCGCAAGTACTACTCTTAGTTGGCGCACGTAGTCTTTCATTACTCCATATTTAACCGATTGATCTGATGATGCATTATTAGCAAGTGCTCCTCCTATTGTTGAATATTCTAAGGATGCTGGTGCGGGGGGTAAGTGAAGACCATGAGTTTGTAATGTCTGTTGAAGGTGCCCAAAGTTAAGCCCTGCCTGCACTGTCACTACTCCCCTACTAGAATCAAGTGTCAATATCTTATTAAGATGAGCTGGAAAGGCTAGAATGATACCTCGACCAATTGCTCCGCCGCCTAAATCGCTGCCTCCACCTCGTGAAGTAATAGAGATTGCTTTACCTCTTTCTGCGAGTTGCCAGGTAAATCGAGCAACTTTTCTTATGTCCTGTTCGGTTCGAGGATAAACAACCATCTGAGGAGTGACTTTAAAAATACTCGCATCTGTCGAGAAATAATCTCGCACATCCACAGATGCCACGACCTCTCCTTCGAGATGATTTTGCAAGTAATCAGTTGCTTTGCTCATTATTTATTTCCCTCAAATTACAGATTAATAATACCATAAGTAGAAAGACCTTTGGTATGTTGTTTAAAGGTCTTTTGTTCGCACGGTTTTCACCATCCACTCATTAATATTATTAAATCTATCAGCAGGTACGTTAAGAGGAGTGTGCGAATTGTATCCGTATACCTGTTGGTTTGAAATATATAAATATCTCGGTTGATATAATCCAATCGCAGGTGCATCACTTTGCCAAGCTTGTAAAAATGGCTGATATTTTGCTGCCCGCAAATCAATGTCAGTATTGATTCTTGCTCCTTCTATGGCAAGATCAGCAACCTTAGATGAATATTCAGATAGGTTGAGGTGTATGGGCGTCTTCTTGCCTATTTGACTAGAGTCCCAATACGCA
Source organism: uncultured Candidatus Saccharibacteria bacterium (assembly GCA_903859365.1). Lineage (GTDB taxonomy): Bacteria > Patescibacteriota > Saccharimonadia > Saccharimonadales > CAIOMD01 > CAIOMD01. Next base: position 27,942 of record CAIOMD010000001.1, read on the forward strand.
AAAACATCTGGATCGGCTCCTATATTAATTCCATAAAGCAAGACATCGTATTGATGTGTATCTAAAAATTTAGGGGCTGCTGAAGTATCTTGCCCGATGGTAATATTGACATGCACTCCCAGGCTTGACCATTCTTGCTGCACAACATCTATAATTCGAGCAAGTTCGTCATCCTGCTGATACGTTATATTGAGGGTAAGGTCTTGCCCATTTTTTTGTCGATAGGCCTTACCAGGCACTACAATCCATCCAGCTTTATCTAGTAAGCTTTTTGCTTGATTCTCGTCGTAAGGACTTTGAGAATAGATTGGATTATAGCCAATCTGGCCCTTTAATATCGGTTCTCGAACGGGAACCCCCTTATAGCCAACTGCCTGCATTATGCTTCCTATATCTGTACCTGCAGTTAAGGCTTTTCGAACATTAACGTCACTGAGTATAGATGAAGAATTATTGAGAAAAAGCATGTTCGCACTCATAAGATTAAAACTATTAATAAAATACTTACTGGGAATTTGACTATCCTTTGTTATGAGTCCAGCTGCTGAGATAATTTGTTTTTTAGCTAAAGCTGAAAGTAAAGCATCAGAACTTGAATAAGTACGAAATGTTATTGCATCAAGTTTTGCTACCCCCCTGTAGTAATTATCAAATTTCTTCAATTCAATAATTTGCCCCTGACTGTTAGTGGATATACCACTGAATTTGAAGGGACCAGATCCTACGGGATTCGTTGTATTAAAACTAATGCTTCTCATCTGAACAGGAGCTACTTTAGATAAAAGATGTTGTGGCAAGATTCCAGTGGTTAAGGAATTCAGAAATGGTGCATAAGAATTAGACAGCGTAAATTTAATAGTTCTTTCATTAATCTTGGTGACGGTGACGCCACTCCAGTTTCCTATATAAGGAGATTGCGCATCAGGATTTTGCATCATTTGATACGTAAACACCACATCATCAGCAGTTAACTTTTGTCCATCCTGCCACTTTAGATTAGGTTTCAGGATTATAGTATATTCTGTTGCGCTGGAATTAACTTGCCAAGACTGCGCTAAATCCCCCACTAATTTATTACTGCTATCGTAAGTTACTAAGCCACTGAATAATAGTTTTGAAATTGCGGTATCAACTGCGCTGCTTGCATATATGGGGTTTACATTACTAAGCGTTCCCACCATTCCTTCACTATAGAGACCTCCTGGAACAGGAGTTGGTGTTAGATAGTAGCTACCTAAAGAACGTATCTGAACACCTAGAATGATAATTAGTAAAATTAGTAGACTTATCCAACTCGTAGCGAATCTTTGAGATGATTTTACATTCTGCCAACGTCTAAAAATATGTCTATCGAGTTGTTTGTTTGCAGAAAAACTGAAAGCAGCAAGCTGTCTCTTTTGGCTACGTATCTTCCTTTTTAGAATCAACCGCTTAGAAGGTTTTGACATATCTTATTATTTCGAAATAATTCCAAGAACTATTGAGAGAACAAAAATAACTCCAACGATTATTGTCATCTGAAAAATAGTTTTATCAGAACCCCTTCGAACAGTATTAACCTCAGCTGAACCTCCGAAACCAGCTCCAAGTGAAGCTCCTCTAGTCTGAAGCAGAATCAAAATTGCCATGAAAACTGATGAACCGATTGTTATATAGTTGAATAAATTATGCATTGTCTTTTCCTATTAAATCCGTTGCTATTGTTACTATATAGTTTAGCAGGCTTATCACTATACCGACAAGAACCGCTACCCAAAAAGAATCAATTTTAAGTGGTCTGTAGAGTAGGCTTGTGAGGTAAACAACGAAACCATTGATTACAATCAGAAAAAATCCAAGTGTGAGAGCGATTGCGGGTAATGTGAAGATAATTAAAATAGGCTTTACGATCGCATTTAAAATGGAGACGACAAGGGCAGCAATGATTATTTTATATACCCCACCTATTGATGTAATAAAATGCAAAACAGAGGCGCAAGCCCATAGGGCACCAATGTTAACAACCCATCTTAGTATAAAAGTATAAAATTGTTTTTTCATAGCAAGCAGAAATCATTATAGCAGTGAAATAGAATTATCGCCGATAATTTGAGCACCTTTTTTTGTTATGACGATATCATCTTCTATGCGTACACCTATGCCTTTTTCTTTCCAATATATCCCTGGCTCAATCGTAATTGTCATATTTTCTTGAAGTGGCATTTCATAATCCCCGACATCGTGGACATCAAGACCAATAAAATGCGATACTCCGTGCGGAAAGAAATTAAAAACATCTTCTTTGGAATGTCTTTTATTAAGCGCTCCGATACTGACTAATTGATTTGATATTTCTTGGTGTGTCAATAAAGCAAGTTCCCTAAAAGTCATACCTGGTTTTATTCTCTGAATAATTTCTTTTTGAATATATGTAACAGCACTAATGACGTCTTTTTCGAATTTTGAGACGTTACCTTTGACAAATGTTCGGGATATATCTGCTGCATAATTAGAAACTTCTGCCCCAACATCTAGTAAGATTACTGAGTTATTTTTAATAGGGTGACTGTTTTCAATGTAATGCAGGGTGCAACTATTAGCACCACTTGCAACAATAGGCTGGTAAGCATGACCCGAAGCCCCAAGTAAACTAAATTGTTTGGTGATTTCTGCTTCTATGGATTTCTCCGTTGAAAATGAGTTGAGTGAATTTTCAATTTTTCTGAGTGCTGCGTAGGTTATTGTTGCAGCTTGCGACATCACCTCAAGCTCTTCAGAATTTTTGATCATACGAAACGATGACAAAGTTTTTGAAATATTTTCATATTCAAAATTATATTTCTTCAATCTATTAAGACATATGTCATGAAATGGATTATCTAAAATAGTATCGCTATTATTTTGCCCCACTACTGTATATACGTTTTTTATATTTAGTTTCCCTAGTCGACTCCATCCAGATTCGATATCTAAAATTTCATCCACACCACTTTGTTCTTTTATAGATTGCAAGTTTTGGCTTCCGTCGAAAATAGCATGAATACCTTCTCTAATCGGTAAACTAATAAACGTTTCTTTTGATGCTAAATCCATTACCAAAAATGCCGACGGCTCATTAACTCCTGTTAAGTAGTAGAAATCACTATCTTGCCGGAAAGGAAAATGTGTGTCACCCGATCGCTGAAGGAGCGCATTGCCACTAATGAATACGATACCCTTACTTCCAAGTTTTCTTGCTAGCTTATTCCTGTTTTCTGAAAAAAATTCACTAGTAAGTTTATTCATTTTTTTACCCTTTCAGATATGGCATTAATTTATGGGCTTTTTTCTTGCCAAGAATTTCTGCAATTTGGGTTTCTGTTGCAAGCTTCAGGCCACTGACTGAATCAAAATGAATCAAAAGTTTTCGTTTGGTCATTGGACCGATTCCAGGCACATCATCAAGCATGCTCGCTGTCTGTCGGCTCGTTTTTAACACACTATGATAACTTACCGCGAAACGATGAGATTCATCTCTTATTCGTTGCAGTAATTTTACAATATTTGCATTATTGGGAATGTCTAAGCGAACAAAATCATTTGACTCATCAGTTCTAAAACCCCTAAGTTGCAGAAGTTTTTTGTCGTTAATGGTGACAAAGCTTTTTTCTTTATGGACAACAATTTCTTCATATTTCTTAGCAAGTCCTATCATTGGAACTGTAAGTCCCAGTTTATCTCGTGCGGCGATGGCAGCACCAAGCTGACCCTTACCGCCATCAATGAGCATTATCGCTGGGATTCCCCACGCTGCAACATTTTTTTCACTCAACCTTCTTAAGATAACTTCATTCATATGTGCAAAGTCATCATTGCCAGGAATACGCATTTTAAATTTTCGATAATTTCGCTTGTCAGCAACGCCGTTTACAAATACCACCATACTTGCGACAGTATCAGTACCTGACATATGACTTATATCAAACCCTTCGATTCGTCTTGGAGCACTCGAAAGTTTAAAAAGATCCATCATATCTGCAAGCGCGTGATCTTTGGATAAATCAAGCGCCTCTTTGTCTCCAAATAAAACCTGCGCACGTAAAGAACGTAGTGCTAACAATTTATTACGAAGATAAGCAGCTTGCTCAAATGATTGGCTTTTTGAAGCTTTATGCATTTCTTTTTCAATTTCACTAATTACTTTATTTTGCGATCCCTTGATGTAAGCAACAAGTCGTTTTAGATTTTTTATATATTGAGCGCGGTCATACTCTTCAGTTTCCGGACCAGGACAAAGTCCAATATGATAATCAAGGCAAGCACGACTCGGAAGTGTGGTATGAGTTGAATAAGGAAAGGCTTTCCTAAGATATCGCAAAGCTTTTCGTACGGGGCCAGATTGTAGAAATGGTCCGTAATACTCGGCGCCATCGTCATAGGGGCGTCTTGTAACACTAACAAGGGGTGCCTTGTCTTTGAAAGATATACGGATATAGCAACTAGATTTATCATCACGAAGCAGGATATTGTAACGTGGTAGATATCGGCGCACCATTTCAGCTTCTAAAAATAAAGCATCGACTTCACTATCGACTTCAATCCAATCAACATCATCAATTTCACTTACCAACAAATCTGTTTTTGTGTCACGAAATCTACTTTCTTGAAAATATTGACGAACTCTATTGCGAAGCACTGCTGCCTTACCAACGTAGATAATCTGCCCTTCGGCGTTCTTATGAAAATAAACACCAGGAGTCTTTGGCAGTGTAGCTAATTTTTCTTTTAGCTTTGGGCTCATCAAAGTCCTTACGCTGTTACCAAAGTATTGTTTTTATTTGCACAAATTTTAGAACACGTATCAATAGCCTGATGACATTTTTCACACATGAGTACAAGATTATTACATGGCTTGTATGCGCAATTCTCAAAATTGCTCGTATTGCCCTTGCATCGTATACATATACCAATCTTTTTTGCCTTGTCACTAAATTCAAGATTCATTCTATCGTCAAAAACGTATAGTGAGCCTTCCCAGAAACCTTCATCTGCAAAAGCTTCGCCATACTTAACTATCCCACCATCCAATTGATACACATCCTTAAACCCTCTTTTTTTCATTAATGAACTAAGGATTTCGCAACGAATTCCACCAGTACAATAAGTCACGACTGCTTTATCTTTGATATCATCATATTTATCGCTATCAAGTTCTGAAATAAAATCTTTTGTAGTACGAGTATCAGGAATTACTGCATCTTTAAATTTACCAATTTGCGCCTCGTAAGCATTTCGGCCATCAAAGAAAACTACATCATCACCTTTTTCTTTTAAAAGATTATGGAGTTCAGCAGGTTTTAAATGTTTTCCCGCTCCGATGACTCCTTTTTGATTAACCTTGACTTCATCTGGCACACCGAAAGAGACAAGTTCGGGCCTAACCTTAACTTGCAATTTAGGGAAGTTTTCACGGGTACCATCCGACCATTTAAATTCAGTTCCTTTAAAACCAGAAAATTGTTTAGTTTCTTTGATATATCGCTTAAGATCTTCTATATCTCCGCCTACTGTGCCATTAATACCATGCTTTGAAATAATAATACGTCCTTTGAGATTAAGCTTTTCACACAAGGTTCTCTGCCACAGCTTTAACACATCCGGATCTTTAATCGGAGTAAATTTATAAAATAAAAGTATCTTTTCCATTACTGCTATTATATCAGGGGTGGCACTTGTTTAGAATGGCTAAATTAATAATACTTTATGATACAATTAATCCACTGTGAAAAATAAAAAAAATTTACTCATCATTGCAGCAATTGTTTTATTTTTGTTAGCTGGAGCAGCTTACGGCTCAAAACATATTCAAGCTAGTAAAATTATTGAAACTGGTGGTGCTATAGCACTATTTGCAATTCTTTTCTCTGAAACGGGGCTTCTCGTTGGATTTTTTCTACCCGGAGATACACTTATATTTGCAGCCGGTTTTTTTGGGTCACAGGGAAAAATAAGCATTTCGGCTGCACTACTTGCAATGTATGCAGGGTCAGTACTTGGAAATATGCTCGGCTACGAGATAGGTAAACGAGGACTTCACAAATTATTTGTGAAAAAAGATTCATTCTTCTTCAAAAAAGAATATTTAGAAGAAGCTGAGGGTTTTTACAAAAAAAATGGAGGTAAGACAATTATCCTCGCACGATTTATTCCAATTATCAGAACATTTGCACCGCTTGTAGCTGGAATGGCCGAAATGGAGTATAAGAAGTTCTTTCTATATAACATGTTTAGTGGAGCACTTTGGGTTGGTGGAGTAACGACTATAGGTTGGTGGGCGGGTAAAGTTTTTGGAAAATTCTTCAATATTGACAAGTATTTATTCCCAGTGATTATACTCGCAACTCTTGCAACTTTTGCTTCTAGTGCATGGCATTTGCGTAGTACTAAAAAGAAAAAAGAAATTAAATAATTTTCTTTAAAAATTGTCCCGTGTAAGAAGCTGTTATTTTGCTCACTTGCTCTGGTGTTCCTTCGGCAATAACGTAACCACCGGCATCACCACCTTCTGGACCCATATCAATAATATGATCAGCTGACTTAATAACATCTAAATTGTGCTCTATAACTACCATCGAATTACCTGCATCAACAAGTGCATGAAGCACGTCAAGAAGTTTTGCGACATCTGCAACGTGCAATCCAGTTGTAGGTTCATCTAGTATATAAAGTGTTTTACCTGTTGGGCGACGAGACAGTTCTGTCGCAAGTTTAATTCTTTGTGCTTCTCCTCCACTGAGTGTAGTTGCTGATTGCCCTAATGTAATATACCCAAGCCCAACGTCCACTAATGTTTGAAGTTTACGATTAATCGATGGGATATTCTCAAAAAATTCAAGTGCCTGTTCGCATGTCATTGCGAGCACATCACTGATAGTTTTACCTTTGTAATGTATTTCAAGTGCCTCGCGATTATAGCGCTTTCCGTGACACTCTTCGCAAGGAACATAAACATCTGGAAGGAAGTGCATTTCAATCTTTATAATTCCATCACCCGAACAATTCTCGCACCTTCCGCCTCGAACATTAAAGCTAAATCTACCTGGACCATACCCCCTAAGTTTTGCTTCTGGCATGGCTGCAAAAAGTTCTCTTATTGGGGTGAAAAGACCCGTATAGGTAGCAGGGTTACTTCGAGGAGTTCTTCCAATAGGAGATTGATCAATAATTATAGCTTTGTCTAAATTTTCAATTCCTTTAATATCTTCATGATGGCCCGAAACAGTATTTGCTCGATGTAATTGAGCTGATAATTCTTTAGCCAAAATATCATTAATAAGACTCGATTTTCCTGATCCACTTACGCCACTCACTACAACAAATTCACCAAGTGGGATTGAGACTTCAACATTCTTAAGATTATTTTCTGTTGCGCCAACAATGATAATTTCCTTACCATTGCCTTTTCGACGCTTTTTAGGAGTTTGAATTTTCTTAGTCCCTTTTAGGTACTGTCCCGTAATGCTCTTGGCGTTGTTCTCAACTTCCTTGGGTGTGCCATGCGCCACAATCTGCCCGCCATGAATACCCGCTCCTGGACCTATATCTACTAAATAATCCGCCGTTCGTATTGTATCCTCGTCATGTTCTACGACAATCACACTATTTCCTAAATCCCTGAGTCTTTTGAGTGTTTTTATTAATCGTTCATTATCCCTTTGATGCAACCCGATTGATGGTTCATCGAGAACATACAGAACCCCCGTAAGCCCTGAACCAATTTGAGTTGCAAGTCTAATCCGCTGCGCTTCGCCGCCACTGAGAGTAACAGCACTTCGTCCCAGACTTAGATAGTTAAGACCAACGTCTTGTAGGAAAATAAGTCGAGCATCAATTTCTTTACGTATTTGATAAGCAATTTTTGATTCAACTTCATTTAGCTCCAAACCTTTAAAGAAAAGAACGGCATCGTCAATTGATAAATCACAAATATCTATGATTGAAAAATTACCTACTGTCACTGCAAGTACTTCTGGCTTAAGGCGCCTACCGCTACACGCATGACAAGGTCTTTCTTGCATGAATTTTTCAATATCTTTTCTAACAAATTCACTGTCTGTTTCTTTATGGCGTCTCTCAAGATTTGGTATTACACCCTCAAAAGTTGTTTCAACAGAGCGACCCCCACCGAGTGGCACTCTGTAAATCTGTTTACCAGTTCCATAAAGTACTTTTTGCATCTGCTCGTCTGAAAGCTCTCCTGTTGGAACGTGTGTGCTAAAACCATTTGCCTCTGCCATCACTTCAACTTTTTTAAGATACCAGCCATCGATACGAATTCTGTTCCATGGACGCACAGCACCCTCGGCGATTGTCAGTCTGCCATTTGGAATTACCATTTCAGGATCAACTTCAAGTCGATTGCCGAGCCCCGTGCAGACACTACAAGCGCCATGTGGAGAATTAAAGCTAAATGTCCGGGGTTCAAGCTCTGGAATTAGAATATCAGGATGATCGATACAGGCGTAATTAAGAGAGTAAATAGTTTCTTTATTTGTGTCAGCATTAATAATAAGAAGTCTTCCCTCGGCTATATCAAGTGCCTGCTCAATAGATTGGCTAAGTCTTGATGCTCCGTCATCATTTACCACCATTCTATCAACAACAAGTTCAATGCTGTGCTTCTTTGCTTTATCTAGCTCAGGAAATTCATCAAGGGAATATACGACTTCATCAACTCGAACTCGTGCAAATCCAGCTCTTTGAAATTGTTCAGGAATATGCTCAAAAGCACCCTTTTTATCTACAATAATTGGAGCAAGGACTGAGATTCTATTATCTTTATTTTCTTTTGACACTTGGTCAACGATAGCTGTTGGTGTTTGACGCGTAACAGATTTTCCACAGATTGGACAATGTGGAACTCCGATTCTAGCAAATAAAAGTCTTAGATAATCATATATTTCGGTTACCGTTGCAACAGTTGAGCGAGGATTTCGACTTGTAGACTTTTGATCAATAGATATTGCAGGGCTAAGTCCATCAATTTGATCTACATCGGGCTTTTCCATTAAGCCTAGGAATTGTCGTGCGTAGCTGCTAAGACTTTCTACATACCTTCTTTGCCCTTCTGCATAAATCGTATCAAAAGCCAGACTCGATTTTCCTGAGCCTGATAAGCCTGTTATGACCACTAATTGATTGCGCGGCAAATCTACACTAATATTTTTTAGATTATGCTCGCGAGCACCTTGAATACGTATAAAGTCTTGCATAATATAACACTGTATTCTAGCGCATTATGAGCTTTTTTTCTAGTGTTTGCAGCAATCTTTATTCTATATATGAATCGTATTGATGGCGATTTTGTGCTTGATCCTGAACAGCAGTAATAGCTTCTATATGATTCGCAAGAACTGGATGCGGTATATGATATGTCTTTCCGATAGTTATCGGCTCCACTGAAACTTTAGAAAGTTGCATTAATTCACGCTCTTCTTCAAATGCATCAAGTAGCTGGTTCGCATGTCGTGATCCTATTGTCATTCCATCACCACTCTGCCCATATTTTAAGAAAGTCATGTGCATATTTCGAGGATCGCTTACAATCTGGAATAGACCTTCTTTAGCAAGCTGCTGGGCAATAATACTATACTGTCTTTCAAGTATTTCCTTTTCTTCCGTATCAGCAAATTCAAAAACTACATTTCTCCGATCTTTCTTCATTTCTGGCGTAATCCCTAACCATGCAATTCTACCTATCTCAAGAGTCAGCGGATTTTCAACAAAATGTTCTTCGAGCGCGGTCACCATCCTATGCATTTCAAACCCATTTTGTAGCGCTGAAGCTAACTTAGTTTTAATAACTTTCACAGGTGCAATAGTAATGCCATGCCCGTCCTCAAGTATTCTTAGAGGGGCAGAAACCGGACGCATTTCCGATAACAAGTCTTCACCCGTTATGCATGCTCTAAGTGCAAAATCTCCCAGGCAGGCTTCAGTCTCCTCTGTTGCTGGACGATAGATACCAAATCGATTTTCGTATGCTTTTGATGCCATTCTTTTCTGCCTCTTATTTGCATCGAGGGAACCTCGAATATTCGGCCCACCCACAGCCGAGAAACGTTTCATATTTTTCCTCTCTTTATTTTTTTAATAACTTTTTCAAAAACTTGATAAATTCACATTACACCCCACCAAGACTAATTGTCAAACTTACAAGTCGTATGGGATTATGCTCTGGGCATAAAGAGAAAGCTCTTCCAAAAGATATTGTTGATGCTGAGTTAATCCATTATTCTTTAAAGCTGCTTCGATTTGCTTGCCATATGAAGCAATCCGACTCATGTCGCCTCCACCTAGGAGTCGTTGACTAATATATTCATTCCAGGTGGTTTGTTCTTCGTGTGAGAGACTTTTTGGAAATTGACGTGCTTTATATAGAAGTACTAATTTCTGTAATCGATCGTCGTTAAATTCAGGGTGAAAATCTGCAATTGTGTTTGCATCACGATTACGTACATCTTTCATAAGATGCTTATCGTGATCGCCTACGAATCCTTGATAAAGCATTCCATCCACTTCTTGGTATGACACCTCCAGTGATATCTGAAAGGGCTTTTCGTTCAGGGAGTACGCTTCAGAAAGTTCTATTAAAAATCCTTTTTCCTTTTCCAGTATTTTTAAATGTTTCTCACATTTTTTTATATCAAGAGAAAGTCGATTACTATCAGCTTCACGCATTACACTTATGGGTGCGACAGCTGGACATTTATTTAATTGAATTTGATACGCTGGAAAACGCTCCTCGCTATCCTTTAGCACTCTGTATGTCATTTTTTCAGCAAGATCTTTTGCCTTTAGTTTAAGGAACGGAGTCGGATCAACATTTAAATCATATACAACAATGTTACCCGGTCGATTAGGGTGCTCGAACAAAGTGTACGCAATAGTTGTTTTCTCAGTTTTAGAAGATAAAGAGCCGGAAGTGTAGATATAGGGGGCCCCTGATCGTATTATTTTTTCGGCTTCTTTTTTATCCCTAATGCTTAGTAGAAACTCAAAAAGCTTTGGTTGTTTGTTATGAATTAATTTTGCGATTGCGATTGTTGCTTTAACATCACTGAGCGCATCATGAGCTTTTTCATGTAGCAGTTTATTTATACTTGTTAAAAGCTCTAAGCGATTAGAGGATTTACCGTCAGGGCCAACTGGCCATTTAATTCCTTCAGGTCTAAGGGCGCGGCACATACGAACTAAGTCAAGAATATCCCACTTACTTCGACCATCAAACCATTGCCATTCATATGCATCATAAAAATTTCTATAGTTTGTAAATCTAATAAATTCATCGTCAAATCGTATTGAGTTGAATCCAACAAAAATAGTACCAGGAGTTGCAATCGTTTTATGGAAATATTCTAGAAATTCTTTTTCTTTTATTCCTTCTAGTAAAGTTTTTTGAGGAGTTATACCGGTAATTAAAATTGCTGAAGGACTTGGCAAAACATCAGCAGTTATTTTAATTAAAATATCGTCCGGCTCTCCAAGTGGTTCCAGATTAAGATCTGTTCTTTGCCCAGCAAATTGCATTATTCTTGCTGTTTTGGGATCGAGGTCTGATGTTTCAAGATCATAAAAATAAAATGATTGTGCCATCTGTAATATCTTCCTACGTTATAGTGTGCCTTGTTGACGAATATATTCTTCAATTGGGAATTTACGTCTAAGCCCATCATATACCATGCAACGAATTGTCCCATATACACTGCGCTCACCCCATGGCCTATCGTGCAGACCAGCTACACTCCACAAAATTCCTACATAGCCATTCGGATCTCCTCCGTCAAGGGAATAGAAATCATTTAGATAAACGAGAGTCTTAAATGCCTCATCGGCTGAAGTTGACCATTCGAGTACCTTCTTTGCCCAATACATTCTCATATAGCCATGTATTTTTCCTTGTTTTCTTAGTTGTATTTGGGCCGCGTTCCAGGCTTGATCATGTGTTTGGGCGTTTTCAAATTGTTCTTTAGAATACACATACTGTCGTTCATCATTAGCATGCTTAGAAAGACTTGCCAGCGCCCATGCTGGCGCTCCTTGCAAGGAATCATAATTATCGTTGTAATAACAGAAATTATCACTAAGCTCTTTTCGAACTACCATTTCCTCGACTAATGCATCAAAATCTTTTTGAAGTGAGCTATCGTCTAATAAACGTTTGAGCGCAGCCTTGTAAACCGTGAGCGTAGAGAGCTGACCGTAATGAAAATATGGGCTCAAATTACTGAGTCCATTTATCACAGGATTATTTCTGTTCTCTGAATAACCCTTTAGGCGATTATCCAAAAACGATTGAAGTGCTTTACTGGCATTCGCCTCACCACTCAGAAATGTGTAGCTACAGTTATTCTTTCTAATTTGACTGATCTGATTCAAAAAATCATTTTTGACTTTTGCAAAAGGCACGACTGCCTTTGACGGCCATTCATGTGGATGGCTCTGGATTTCGTATCCGTCTACATCAAATTCATCAAGCACCCGATGAATTTTTGGTCGGATTGTTCGTGCTCCGTATTCTTGCTTACTACTCGCTTCCCATACAGGGACGATATTATGCGTATCAACAACACTAACAGGCCATTTCTCAGATAACTGTTCTTTTAGCCTCCTAGCACTCTTAAATGGGCTCATATCAAAGAAAATTACCGATGGCTTAAAATGAGTAAAGGCAAGCGATAGCTTCTCGAGTGGTTTTCCGTGCATTGAGATGAAAGAAATATTTTTTGATTCAAGCGTATCGGCAACTTCACTCAAGCCCTGCAGCATGAATTCATACTGCTCAAAAGATCTTTTTGTTAAAGTTTGATGCATAACAAAAATAACAGCGAGCGGCAGTTCATTATCTAAAGCGTATTTTTGGGCAGTAGCGAGTGCTAGGTTGTCATTTGTTCTTTGATCACGACTCATTACATAGAGTACGCATGAGCCTTTTTTATTTTGGCTTAATTGTAAAATTCTTTTAGTATTCAATTTCCCCACGTGAAGGATCCCCTATTACAATTTTATCGCCGGTATCAACGCCGTCTCTTCGCAATTGATTTAAGATACCCATCTTTTTCATAATATCTCGGAGTCGTTGGATACCAAAATCACTATTAAAATCAGTACGTTCAGCGAATCTTTCTATTTTTCTACCAGTAATAAGGAAACCTTTTTTTGTTTTTGTAACCTTCCAAAGATCAGGTGTATCTGCCATTTTAATGACAGGCAGGGCACTAGATATTTTTTCTTTTTGTTTATCGATCTTATGTTGATTCTTTACTATAACTTTTTGAATCTCAAATAGTGCCTTGTCTAATCCTTTTTTCGCAAACGATGAAATCACAAACACATCATTTTTTTTAGGCAATACTGCGCGGAGTAAGTCTTCCTGCATTGCAATTATGTCCTCTGGTTGCGTTTCACTTTTGGAAAGTAAAATAATTTCAGGTTTTTTAGCAACGTCTGAGCTATAGGCCTTCAGTTCATTACGAATCGTAATGTAATCTTTTGCAATATCGTTACTCCCAACGTCAATAAGATGAATAATTACACTGCAGCGGGCAATATGCCGAAGAAAATCATCACCTAGGCCCTTACCTTCGCTAGCACCTTCAATAAGTCCAGGAATATCTGCAAGCAGAATCGCTTCACCACCTACATCGACAACACCTAAATGCGGTATTAATGTGGTAAATGGATAGTTTGCTATTTCAGGTCGAGCATTACTTACAGCAGTAAGGAAACTGCTTTTTCCTGCGTTCGGCAGCCCGACAAGACCACCGTCAGCAATAATCCTAAGCTCAAATGTAACTTTTTTCTTTTCCCCTTTTTCACCTTTTTCAGCAACTCGGGGTGCTTGCCGAACTGAAGATACAAAGTGAGCATTACCAAAGCCGCCTTTACCACCTTTAGCTATAACAAAGGTCTGCTCATCCCGAGTTAGATCAAAAATAATGGTACCATTTTCGTCTATAACAACTGTTCCGACAGGAACGGGCACTATTGTGTCTTTAGCGTTTCTCCCGTGCTTTCGAGCACCGTCACCAGGGTTTCCATGTTCAGCAGTGATTGATTTTTTAAAACGAAAAGCCGCGAGCGTATTTTGGTTTCGGCTTGCCATTAATACGACGTCACCACCATTACCACCATCACCACCATCGGGCCCACCTTTATCTACATAGATTTCATGGCGAAAACTAACTTTACCATCACCACCGTTTCCGGCAATTATTTCAACTTGTACTTTATCTACGAACATATTCAAACATCATTATAGGTGCCAGAGAGATAATCAGCAACTAATCTGTTAACGACCAAATTTTCGGGCAAATGTCATTGCCTTGTATTTAGTGGGTTTAATAGCCTTTTCCCATGTTCCAGAAAATGCAATATCCATTCCACCGAAGGAACGCTTAAAGACACTAAAGCCTGCCCATTTATGATTTGCATCATCAAGCGGAGCTATTCCAAAAAAATCGAAACAAGTAAGTCCTTTTTCAATTGCGTCTTTAATCAAAAAAACTACGAGTGGGGCATTGGCCCCGAATTTACGAGCTTTGTCAAAAGCCCCAGTGTACATGTAGTACCTTGTTTGCGCATCAAAATCATCAAGAAACAAGACACCAACAAGAGATTCATTTGCTTGTTTTGCGTAGGCTATACCAGCAACTTTGGATGGACCTAATTCTTCAAGCATTTTTTTAAAATATTCACCATTTCTAAACTGCGCCTTTGTTCTATCTGAAGTTGCTCCCATCATTTTAATAAAATCATCAAGATCTTTTTCTTCATAAGAAATTGTGAAAGTTATACCGTCACGCTCAACCCTGTTCCACCTGTACCGACTGGAACGATGAATACCACTCTTTACTGTTTCAAATCCTGGCGCTAAATCAAGCATCCAAGTTAAAGCGGGTTGAAAGGATTTTGACATTTTATGGTAATCAGCTATCTGCGTGAGAGCTAATTGGTTCGTTGCTAGCGGTTCTACTCGCACATAATCAATATTATTTTTAGTAGCAAGTTCCTCGAGATCTCTTAGTGCTTCATGTAGGGCTTGATTTGAGTCATATGAGGGCCCGTAAGGGGTATATAGTCGAGTGAAATGCCGCCCTATTTTTCCATCCCCTTGCTCTAAAATTGCAAGATACCTCCAGCCCTCACCCTGTCTTTCAAATACTTTTTTTCCTAATTTTTGCTGAAAAAGAGCCCATTCGTGACTTTGGAGAAAATGTCGTTTAGTGAGAGTAATCATAGTTATGTCTAGTGTAGCAGAAAGAATTATTCTAGCGGTAAATATAACTAGGGTAGGAACTGGTTGACGTAACACGCCAGTCTACAACATCCCATCCGCCACCTGGTTTCGTGAGTTCTCGATCAAGATAGCCATAGGCATTCATTTCGGAAATAAGCATCGTGCCATTTGGATATACGGCTTCAACAATTCCAACATGCCCGTCATACCCTACAGTAGTTTGGAAGATTGATCCTGCTACTGGAGTTGAACTCACCGTCCAGCCACTATAACGCGCATAATAGGCCCACGTATTTGCATTTCCCCAGTTACGAGGGATACTAATTTGAGAGGCAACATACCACGTACAGTAACCAAACGTATATCCATTATCACCGTACTGGGGCAAGAATCCATAAGCAAAATTACTCACTGAATCTGTTACTACCGGAACTGTGCCATCTGGCACAAAAATAGTCTGCCCCGTAACTAAGGATTTAATCTCTAAATTATTGAAAGCGATAATTTGACTTTGATCGGCGCTAAATTTGGATGCAATCGAAGCTAGCGTATCGCCATTCACAACTTTATAAATAACTCCATTGCGTGGTGGTATTAAAAGTGAAGTACCGGTGCTTAAAGTGTCAGAATAAAGGCTATTTGACCACTTGATAGTGTTGGAGGTAATGCCAAATTTAATAGCAAGCGATGAGACAGAATCTCCTTCAACAGTAACGTAAGTTCTAATTGCTGTTATAGAGTCTGCCCCACCATTAACAAACTGCGGTTTTGTAATGATACTTTGGCTTGTAGTCGCTGATCCAATTTGAGCATCCTGAGAGTCTGCTAAATTTGATACGTCAACGGATTCAGGAAGGCGTGTTAGATTAGCTATATTTGATGCTATATCAGCTGAGGATATGCTATCAATAGGAGTAGAGCTTGTTATAGTTGAATTGTTAAAAATAGACAAGGTTGCACCACTTGATTGATAATTTTTTCCGATAGAAATAATTCCAAGAACTGCAACAATCAATAACCCATTCACAATTGAAAAACTATTTTTATAAAGTTTTTTCTTCAGTTTCTTTAACTTCTTTTTTCTAAGAAGTTTTTTTTCATTACCAACATCATCGAGTAACTCATTGGTAAGTTCATCAAGACTTGGCTTTTTAAAAATAATATTAGTCACTTTACGGATAGTAGCTCCTGGCGATTCAATGTTTAATTACAATGGGCAGATAGAATATTGAGATCGTGCCTTTAATTATATCTTTTTAACACTTTATTCGTCAAACTATTACTACTTACTTTCATCTGTTAGTAGGTGCTGCACAGCACCTTGCAATAAGCCTGAGTATTGGCATCTTGTTGGGCCTGTGTATTAGCGTAATGAATTGAGCCGTCATCACCTGCCACAAAGAACAGATAATTATTCTTTATCGGGTAAGCGACAGCATTCAAGGATGAACGAGAAACGTTGCTTATCGGCCCCGGTGGAAGCCCAGCATAGCGTCGGGTGTTATACGGTGAATCTAATGATGGTGACGGTGCCTGGCCCGTCACAATAGCAGCATATTGATAGGTGACATCCGATCCAAGCATCATGCCAATTTTTAAACGATTAAGAAATACTTGGGCAACCATTTGCCTGTCGTGGTCATTTGAAACTTCATGTTCGACTATGGAGGCAAGCGTTATGGCCTGAAAGGTATTCAGACCCTCACCTTGATAAGCATTTATCATTTCTGGTGTCACTATTTTACCCATTTCATCTAAAGATTCCTTCACGATATTCGTTGGAGTTGTAGAGGATGATGTTCTGAAGGTGTCTGGGTACAAATACCCTTCAAGTGTTGCACCTGCTGGTTTTGAATTTAGTATCGCTTCGTTAGGGTAACTAGTGGGATCAAGTGCTTTGTCTACTGCGGCCCTTGAATAGCCCGCATCAAGAAATGCCGTTTTTATTTGATCTAATCTTTGTGCCGGTAAAATTGTAAAGCTGTGAGCATTTATCTTACCATCGGTAATAATTCCTATTGTTTGAATAATTGAAGCTGAGGAGTCAAGCGTATACGAGCCTGCCTGAAGATTGGCTCTTAAATTATGGATTCTTAAGTAAATACTAAAGGCAAAGGCGCTTCTTATTACTTTTTTGTCCTGCAGTAATTGAGCTATTTGATCAGCGGTTGATCCAGTTTGTATAGTGACACTAATGGCATTAGATTTAACTGTTAAGGGACTGAGCTCATTTTCATACCATACATATGAACCAAGAGCGAATACAATCGGAATGGAAAGTGAGAGCGCTACTACAATTAATTTTTTAAGTTTCGTCTTTTTTTTCTTAGCGCCTGAAGTACTTGAATATCTCATAGTTCCTCCAGATAATCTTCAAGAATTATGACTGCAGCCATTGCATCAATGTCCGTCTTCTTATAACCCCTAAAAAGACGTTCTTCTGCAGCCTTAGAACTTAAAGTTTCATCTTGAAAAATGATAGGAAGATTTAATGATGATAAATGATTGCCGACATAATCTCTTACATATTTCGTTTGCGCTGTTTCAGCACCACTCATATTACGGGGCAGGCCTATGACTAAGGCATCTATATTTTCAGCTTTTATAATTTTAGTAATTTCAGAAATAAAATTATTATCATTTTTAAGCGTTGCAACAGGCTGGGGAATTCTGGCAATCATATTGACGCGAGCAACACCAGTCTTACTCCCACCAATATCTAATCCAAGTACATTATTAGTTGCCATTATTAACAAAGCTAACATTAATCTGTTTAAGGTTTTTGGGTGCGGTAGTTACATAAAAAGGACTGTAGCTAACCGTTACTGCAGTTACTCCAGGGAGTGCTTGGATGTAATTTTGAGCATCGCCTTTTTTCATTCCTTCAATTCTTTGGGCGATTGCCTGAGAGTTTTGTTTAATTCCCGTTGTCGCAGTTGAGCTCAGGTTGAACACTATAGTCCCGCTCGCTGGCTGCTCTTTAATTGTTTCCGTAGCACTCTCTATGCCAGTTGTAAGTACACTCTGCGTGCTTGCTAGGTTTTTTCCAGCAAGCATAGTAATAATCTGAGTCAAGCCATCCGTACTCGCGCCTGTCATTACTGAACTATATACTATCGTGGCTGTTGCTGTTGATCCCTGCTCCCCTACTGCTGGAGAGCAACTTACTGCACCAGGATTAGCCGCAAATGAATCGAGAAGTGGCGTAAAGCCTTCTTTATTTAGTTGATTTTGAAGCTGCGTTTTGTAAGTATCAGTCGAGCCATTTAAAATTTCATTACCTGCATTAGTACAGTCATCTTGGCTTACTATTGTTACTATTTGATCGGTACCTCCGCCCATATCAGATCCATTACCAACGACAGAGCCATAGCCTTTAACTGAATAACTATAATTAGTTGTTGCAGCAAGGTTATAGGAAGCGCCTCCATTTTGAGCGATAACATTTACTGAAGCTTTTTGATCATATTGACAATTACTGCCATCAAAATTAACTGTACTTGGCTTAACTGTTACGATAGCTGTAGTTACGAAATTGAAACCTCGCTCGGAAATAACTGTACCCGCAGGAATAGATACTGTGTTGTTATAAAATTTATCTTCAGGACTACAATCGTAAAGTGCTACCGTTCCTGTTGCTTTTTTTCCTTGGTTTTGATTTCCTGTTGGAGTAAAGGTTTTAATGGCATTGGTTTCAATGGTATCAAGCTTACCAGGGACAATCATCTTATCGACGTCAACTGAAGTTTGCTTAACATCTGTAGTGACAACGGTATTTATAACGTTACTCACATTTTGAGTGGTTATTTTTATCGACACTTTTGGCAGTATGTAGGTCATAATATACCATCCGCCGATAAGTACTATTACTATCGTTGGTATTAGAAAAAGTTTTAGGCGAAATGAATCAAAGTTTGGAACTTTATTTTTTTTATTTAGTTTTTCTTTTTTGTTTGGCTTAGTCTCTTCTTCATCATTTTCTTCATCCTTAAACGGCTCATCATCCGATCCAAGTGTTATAACATCATCAGATAGTTCGCCTATAGATTTAGATTTATCAACTTCTACGTAATCTTCGTCATCACTAGAATCACCTTCATCAATTTCATCGTCATTTTCACCTTCATCATCCAAGTCTTCAATTTGTTTACGTGCAGCTTGAGGCGTAGGAACACTTGGTCGCGCATCCAGGGATTCTGCAACCATAACCCCCGCAGCTCCAGCAACCGCCATCAAAGATTGTTCGTTCGATACAAGAACTATGTTTTTTTTGGCACTTTTTGCAGCACGATTAAGAATCTTCATATTAATTGTACTTTGTAAAACAGTGCACCGTTTTGGCAACACTAGAGCAATGACTGAGCTTTCAGAAGACTGAACTTTATCAGTTATTGAAGTTATTTCATCATCGTTGTCTATATAAATTATATCTTTTTTCATATCTTTAGCATCCTGTTCAAACGATCTCGAACAGATTTCGAAGAACTCTCATATTGTATCAAGCTATCCATCCCGACGCGAAGTAATCCCATTGCCGTTATAAAGGTATGATCTTCAATTATTCCGGTTGCATCACTAATGCCTATTACCTGTTCTGGATTTATAAGTTGCACTTGAGGCTTTTTAGTGAAAGGAAGCTCGCTATACCAGTCCTTTCTATTAAGTGCATCAACTATCATTTCTAGCCCAGCCCCACCGCCACATAGCAGAATTCTGTGCGGTAAATGATCCAGTTTAGGAAATTCTTCTAAACCCAGTTCAACACCATTAAGCCAAACAGTTAGTGTTTTTCGTAGGGCATCTTCAACAGATTTTCGTCTTGGCTCGGGTGTTCGATCATTACTAAGTCCAAGTTTTAGAGATTCAGCCCTTTCAAAGTCAGTGCCAAGTTCTTTCTCTACAGACTTGGTATAGCTTCGGCCTCCTATACCAAACATTTTAGTTCCTTCAACGCCACCTTCATTGACAACAGCAATATCTGTTGTACCGCCACCAATATCTATTAATATCGCACTCAAATTTGCGTTAGGATCATCCCCTATAACAGCTCTTGCAACAGCAAAAGGTTCAGCTGCAACAGTAAGCAAGTCAAGGTCAAGCTGATGGGCAACTCGTTCTATTGCTCCAAAATGAACTTGCGGCGCAAATGCAGTATAGAGCTGTACACTCACTTCTTTGCCCTGAAAACCAATTGGATTTGTCACACTATAGCCATCTATTTCAATTGATATAAGCGCACTGTTCACGAGTTTGATGCCTATTTCCTTACCACCTGTGTCTACCGATAATTCTTTTTTTGCCTGCTCAAGAGCACGTTCCTGCACATGCATAAATATTGAATCAACTTCAGTCACGTCAATTTCCTTATTCGGATTCTTTCTAGAAAATTTAACAGTTGTCGTGTTACCCCGCACCAGTTCACCTGCGATACCAACAACCGCACTACGCGCACTTACCCCTGCTTGTTTTTCTGCTTGATTGAGGGCAATGTCACAATTAGCAACAACTCCAGCAATGTCAGCTATAGCACCCGCTTGCATATCATGAAGAGTTTGATGAGCTCTGCCTACGCCAAGTATTTCAATGCCGTTATCTTCAGTAATTCTAGCAATAAGTGCTTTCACGAATTCAGTGCCTATATCCAAAGAAACTAGAAACTGATCACCTGCATCTTTTTTGGATGTTCTAGCTGTTTTTTTCAATCGTTTTATTTTACCAAGCATATAGTATTTATTTTACCATAAGCAGAGATTTACAACAGATAAGATTATTGACTATTTTGCATAAAAGTTGTACTATATATTTTATGTCTGAATCAAAAAAACCAAGTGATCTTCCTGAAGAATTTTATGATCAAAATTTTTTTGATACATTAAATAACTCTGTTGATATTCTTGAAACGCTTGCTTACGATGAAGAATTTTACGAGTTCATGTTAAAAAATTGGGTTACACGTGATCACATTTTCAGATCATCAGGTTTTCGTATAAATGAACATTTTATACCAAAAGAGATAGCTGACTTCATCTATCTTCCTTCAGTTTCTGATCTAACTAATATAAGTGCTAACGTTTTCGAATATAGAAATCTCGAAAATCCTGATGATATTGATTGGCTTGTAACTGTGCAATTTAATTTAAATGATTGCACTTTCGTAATGTCATCAGATAAAAACAGTACTTTGATAGTTGCAAATAATGACTATGGTAAAGATTTGGAATTTGAATTTGAATCCGAATTTGCAAGAACAGTACTTTTAGGCATGCTTGAATCCCAGGAAGATTTATCATCTTGGAAATTACAAGAAATTCATGAAGAATTAGCTTTTAGTAACTATACTGAGCCTGAAGCCATAGCAAGAGTAATGAAATATTTGTCAGACTTTACTGGTAAAGGCACTAAAAAAATGACCACAGGAGTGATTTCTCGAACCGGAGAAAAAAGTATTGTAGCCCAACGAACGGGAATTAATACTCCGTCGGGAAACAGAATAGCTGTCACACTACACACTACTCAAACAAATGAACTCCAAAAAGATTCTGCTTTTGAATTTATGAGCGCCGTTCATGCAACAGGAAGAAATGTAGGTTCTGTAGAAATAGCAGCAAGAAGAGATTTGTCCACAAGTATTCATGATCTTGAAGTAGATATTCTAAGTAGTTCGAACGAAACAACTCTGATAGACAAAAATAGTGACATCAGCGCTTACTCAGATGCAATGATTGCAATTGCTTCAGCAATTGCTCAGAACATTAGATAAGACTAGTGCTTCATAAGTACAGCTTTTATTCTTCTAATTCCTGCTGAAGAAGATTCTTCTTTTGTAATTTTGAATCTTTTACCACCTTCAGATAATTCTTTTGTATGATTAACGTGTGGTCCTCCACAAATTTCAAAACTAAAGGGTTTTTTGTCTGTCTTGGCTTGCATGCGATAAACTTTAACTACATCTCCATATCTGTCACCGAAAGCTCCAAGAACCTGCAAATCTTCTATCGCATGTTTCGTTGGATGCTCTTCCCAAGTAATTTGTAAATCTTTATCGATTTGTTCATTAACGGAATCTTCGACCAATTTAATCTGTTCTGGCGTCATTTTTTCAGGATGACTAAAATCAAATCGTAATCTCTCCTCCGTAATATTGCTGCCGTGCTGAATAACATGATCACCTAAAACATTACGCAGCGACTGGTACATGAGATGAGTTGCGGTATGATATTTTTTATGAATTTCGGTCTGCCCACCAAGCCCACCTTTAAAAGTTCCTTTAGTAGCAGTTTGACTACGAGTTCTTTGCTCATCCATATGATTATCAAATTCGAGCTTCCAATTATCGGTGACCTCAAACCCCTGAACAAATGCTTCTTCAACACTTAATTCTGCCGGAAATCCGTACGTATCATAAAGGGTAAATATATTCTTTCCGCTCAATTTTCCATTTGTGGCCATCTTCTGTAATTCATTGACGCCTTTTCTCAAAGTCTGACGGAAAATTTTTTCTTCTTTAATTAATGTTGCGATGATGGATTCTTTTTGAGTAGCCACTTCAGGGTATTCATTTTCATACAAACTAACAATGATTGGGACAATTTTTTCACATAACCCCTGTTCTATTCCTAACCCAAAGGCATAACGAATTGCTCGACGCATAAATCGTCGCATAACATAGCCCTGCGTTTTATTACTCGGTATTACGCCATCAGTTGCCAGGAATGTAGCTGTTCTTAAGTGATCTACAATGACGCGCATTGCCGTAAGCTCTTGATCGTATTTTTTGCCACTTAATCGTTCGAGTTCCTCAATTATAGGCCAGAGCAAGCTAACTTTAAACATATCATCGTTATTATTTTTAGCTGCTGCAATTCTTTCTAGTCCTCCACCAAAATCTACATTGGCTTTTGGTAAGCTTGAAAAAGTTCCATCGACATTTTTAAGATACTGCATAAACACGCAATTACCGATTTCCATATATCGCCCACAGTCGCAATTGGGATGGCAAAGCTTTCCCCATTTAGTGTCATGCTCAATATGCTCGAATTCATAAAAAATTTCTGTATCGGGTCCACCTGGCTCTCCGGCGGGCATGTTACTTGGTATGCCAGCTCTGCTCCACCAGTTTTTCTTTGCATCGTAATAGAAGATCCTGCCGTTTTGCATTCCCTTTTCATAGCCATTTTGCTCTGAACCCAAATTAACAACTTTTGCGTCAATATTTTTTTCTTTGAAAAGTTTTTCCCATACCTCTGCTGATTCAGTATCTTTCTCAATTCCAGCTTCCTTATCTCCGATAAATGCAGTAACGAATAGTCTGGCTGGATCAAGCTGTACTTCTTCAGTTAAAAATCGGAAAAACCACTCAATTTGCTCTTGCTTGAAATAATCCCCAAAGCTCCAGTTGCCCAGCATTTCAAAAAAAGTTGTATGTCGATTATCTCCTACTTCTTCTATGTCCTCAGCCCTAAGACATGTTTGACTATCCACAAGTCGTGTTCCTTCAGGATGCGGCTCTCCGAGAAGATAGGGCAAGAGCGGCTGCATTCCACTTCCAGTAAACAATGTGGTTGGATCATTTTGAGGAACTAAATTAGCACGCGGTATAATGACGTGTTTTTTTGACGTAAAATAATTGAGATAGGCTTTTCTTATTTCTTGTGCATTCATTGCTAATATTGTATCAGATTTATAGGGGTTAAATAATAATCCCACCCCCAACAACTCTCTCATTTTCATAAATTACAACCGACTGACCTGGCGTAATGGCTCGAACAGGATCATCAAGTATTATTTCTGTTATTTTTTCCTTGAAGCTACCTTTGACGAGAGGCGCACGATAACGTGTTCTCACCATGTATGTTTTTCCTATTTGAGGAGCTTCATTTATCCAGTGTACATCAGTAAGATTAAGTGTCTTCTTCCATAAAGATTCGTCATCAATTCGTGATGTTACATAGACAGTATTTGTTTTCATGTCTTTTCCCGTTACGTAATATGGCAAGCCACCTCCTACATCAAGCCCATGCCGTTGACCAATTGTATAGAAAATCGCACCGTCATGTTGACCAATTTTTTTTCCATTCTGATCAATGATATCGCCCGCTTCTGTATCAACATATTGCTGCAAAAACTCTTTTATCCCTACTTTGCCGACGAAACAGATTCCCATACTCTCTTTTTTTGTAGCAGTAGCAAGATTCATTTCTTCGGCCATTTTTCTAACCTGTGGTTTGGTGAAGTCGCCAAGTGGAAAAATAGTTCTCTCAAGAACAGATTCTTTTACGCGATACAGAAAATAACTTTGATCCTTATTAGTATCTTTTCCTACAAGAAGTTTTCCATTTATTGAACGTGCATAGTGTCCGGTAGCGACAAAGTCTGCCCCTTGTTCAATGGCAGTATTATAAAAGAGTTTGAATTTCACCTCCTGATTGCACATAATATCAGGATTCGGAGTTCGGCCAGCTTTATACTCTTCTATCATATAATCCACTACTTTTTCTTGATATTCTTTTTCAAAATCAAACATCTTAAATTCAATACCAAGTTGCACTGCTATTCTTTTTGCGTCCTGATAATCTTCTTTCCAAGGACAAGCAAATCCAGGAAGATCCTTACTCCAGTTTTTCATATAGACCCCCACCACTAAAAAGCCCTGTTCTTTCAAAAGAGCTGCAGAGACAGAACTGTCAACGCCACCGCTAAGTCCTACATAAACTGTTTTCATCGACTACTAGTGTACACTACTCGCCGAAAGGATGCTCACCTCTTTGAAGTTTTGACTTAACTGTTTTTGTGCCAAAACCCCGACCAAGCCAAAAAGTAACAATGATTGCACTAAAAGAGAAAGCAAAAACTTGCCAAGTAACGGACGATACAGATGGGGTTTTTGTCGTAGAAGCACCTGCGACAGAAGATTGAACAACTTGCCCATTAGCAACTCCCGATAATTGCAAAAAAGCTGCAGTTCCGTTTTGATCAACTGCTTTTATGAGAACTTTAAAGACCCCTGATTGTTGATAGGTATGACGTATAGTAAATTGCCCAACGGAGGTTTGCGAATAAACATCTGACGGTGATAGATCCCCCCAGTCAACACTTACGGCATATGGTGCAGTTCCACCACTAATAATAATTGGCCAATCGAGCTCTTGTTTGGGATTGGCACCCCTTTGGCCGAAATTAGAAGTTAGCGTAACCAGTGATGAGAGCGATGGGTTGGCTACAGTATTAGAATAATTAATTGTCACTACGTTACTGTCAGGCCCGGCCTGATTTAAAGCATCATAAACAGTAGCCTTTAATTCATTTTGGCCGCTGAAAAGATCAACTTGTATAGAATAAGATCCATTTTGACAAGCTATCGCACCCCCAAAAACACCATTTTTAAAAATTTTTACTAGAGTGTTTGCTGGACATGAACCCGTTAGGGTTATCGGCACGTTAGTAAAATTTGCGCCATTTGCAGGACTTACGATAGAGGCAGCTACTGACGGGGGAGGAGCTGAAACTTCACCCTGTAGTCCAACTCCATTATTTTGTGGGTTAGTTAGAGCTAGGGCATGATTCAAGACAATAAATGATGTGATGGCCGTGGCCAGCATAACATGAAGGAGAAATCTGTAGTTTTTATTCATCTGTTAGCCTAACAGCCCTAAGACCTTATTTCTTTACATGAGCATTATGACGAGGCGAATTTCGTCTTCGCATTACGACGTAAGTAATTCCACCTATTATAGATACGAGCGCTATTCCTCCGACGACAAGTATCCAAAAAGGGATTACCCAAAAACTTGTTTTAACTGTCAACACTTGCCCTAGTGTGCCATAGCCCAAGTATGCTGTCGCAGAATACCTACCAAAAAGATCTTGTTTTTGGATGTTATAGGTATATTTTCTCGTAGTGCCGGGCAACACTTCACCTCGTGGGTTAGTATTGTTAAAATTAATCGTCTCAACAACCTTGCCGCCACCATCAGTAATATTTATTTTTCCATTTGGTGCAAGATGAATATTTCCTGTATTTTGCAATCTTGTAACCATCTGCAGATTCTTAGAATTGCTAAAGAATGAGGCGGTACTTCCATTTTGGGCAGCAGAAAAATCTACTAGTTGTAGTTGTTCAGTGAGTTTACCTGGAACGGTAATAAGAAAAATAGTGCCGACGCTTGCCGAAATAGTAACTGACTGTCCATTTGCTGTATTTACAGAAACAAATCGAACCGCACCATAGTAGCCTCCAGAATTTGCATTTTGTGGAACAGTGATTGTAACAGGAACGGTCGCAGTTTGTCCGGCATCAATTGTTATATCAGGGATTGTTGAAGTAAACGCTCTAAAGCTATTGGCAGGTGCTGGCTGTGAGTTATCTAATATTACGGCTGGAGAACCAGATTCATCATTTGATGCAGTAAACTCATTTATTTCAGCTTTTGCAGTTATTTGATAACTATTAACATTTGTAACAAAAACATTTTCAGTAACTGAATGACCTTTTTCGATCGTAGCGTCAATTCGAACTGGTGATAACTTAAAACCGTTTGCTACATTCGAAGCTGCATGTGCATAAGAAGATCCGAGCAATCCAAAGATGCCAATTAATGAAACTACCTGTAGTAAAATTCTACTCCGCATCTACACTCTCCTTTAATTTCCTATACTGTAGCAAAAAAATCCAAAACGTTACAGCTTATTTTCACTAAATTATCCTATTTTTAATTAGAATGTACCTGTAGCTATAAGGCTCTCAGAAGCGGTATAGATACCAGCAGGAGTCGTTAGAGCAGCAGTAGCGGCGAAGTTAAGCTTTGCCCATGCATCTGACGAAGGAGCAACTGTCGCAATCTGATCGCCAGCACC
>CAIOMD010000002.1 GCA_903859365.1 uncultured Candidatus Saccharibacteria bacterium
CATGTGAAGCTGCCGGTCCAAGTGTAATGGTGGGGGGTGCGAGCACTGTGACGCATGCCTGTGCAGGTGAACCTGAAACGTTGGCGTAGGAAGGTTGATTGGAGATGGTGGTGGTGATGCAGTATTTAGTGCCGGGAGCAGTATCAGAACTAATTGATATAACGCAGGTACTAGACTGTGAGCCAGATGGACTCTGATCTGAAGAAAGTATTCCTACTGATTCTGAAACCGTACAATCTGGCGGGGTCGCATTAGTAAATGTAGTATCTCCAGCATTTGCAGGATCAATAGATGGTGCAACTTCATACGTGTAGTGATCACCTGCATCATCTGGTAGTGTGTTTGAAACGGTGCTAGTGCTTGTGAATGTTACTTGACTACCCGGATAAACTTGAGTTGGTGTAGCAGTAGTAGTGGCAGCTATATCTGCTCTTTGGACTTTTTGGTACAGGAAATCGTAGCCTCTATTAGATGAGAGGCCGTAGTCACAATAGTAATTGTAGATATTATCTCCAGCCTTTGTGCCACTTTTATCTACTTCTGCTTTTTGCCATTCGTAAGAAGCCGAGGCACTTGAACAGTTGTTGCTTCCATAGCTATCAAGATTTCCGCTTATACCAGTGCTATTAAGAGGCGTAATCACAAGACTACTGTAGTGAGTATGATTTGCGTCTTCATAGGTGAGTGGAATTCTTACACAAAATCCATCATCAACACCTACCTGAAAAGAATAGGACCCCGTCGAATCACTGGTGGTAGACTGTGCAATTGTTTCACCAGCGGTACAATTTCCTGGTGTTGGATCATTTGTATGTGTTGTTGGAATTGTTATCCCTGGTAAGCCGACTTTTCCTGATCCAGTGGTATGAGCATAGATAGTACCCTGTATTGTTGGAACCTGATCAGTTTGGTAAGCGATATCATAACCGCGATTATTATCAGCTTTTGGAGGAATATAATCACAGCTCCCGGTACTATTAGGATTGTTTGCCACTTGATATTCGTAAGACGTATCATTACCCTTACACGATGCATCATGGGGGCCAGAAGTTCCATCGCCATTTGGGCCCCAGGGCTGTATTTTAGGATTGCTGTATTGATGGCCGTTTTGTTTAACTGTTGATGGTACCCTGACGGAAAAACCAGTTCCTCCATTAAGTGAAAAATTGAACCAACCAGGATTATTTCCATTTTGATCTTCTGTAGACCCACCGGTACCATTATTATTATCTATTGGCACATTATATAACTCAGCACCGCTAGCACTATAAACGCTACCCTGGATGTCTGCCTGAGGTCTTGGAAGTTGATAAGTCCAAATAACAGTAATTAAATTGGCATAATTCAAATCAGAGAAGCCTCCGGTTCCGTAAACTCCCGACCAGCTCGGAAAATAATATGCGACATTTCCGTTTTGATTACTTGGTGCTGCCGAAAAAGTGTCAAATTTCGTAAAACTTCCTCCTGCTGCCCCACTATCATTAACAGACTTTGGGGTAAATGCAAATCCAGCCCCTCCGTTGGCGTCATGATTTGCATTAAGGCAATCTAAAAGAATATTTCCATTTGATCCATCAGTAAAATCATATGCAGGAGAACCAAAACAAGAATGAGTATGCCCAGCTGAGTTAAAGTCAAGTGAGGAAGTCTTCCAGTAGTCACCTGTTTGTATGTCTTGTCCCGGAGCATTATCAAATGCATCACCCGACTGCAAATAAGGAGCACCAGCCGAATCTTTTGGCACGAGGGCAGTTATATTAAAACTAAAATTATCTGACCAATACTGGAAGTTTCCTTGGTAATCTACAACTTTAACCCAAACATCCGCCTGCACCCATGTCCCACCAGCATTGCATGTTGAAGCTGCTAGTGCATGCCCCGTGGATATCTGACTAATAAAGAAACACGCTCCAAAAAAAACAACTAATTTTATTATCGTTTTAATTGGGCGTGTTTTCTTAAACATTTATTGAAACCTTTAAATTATTTAACAGAGACTTGGTTTTTGCATCAATAGTATTATCAGGTTTTTGGAAAGTGGTAACATGCACAAAATAATAGGCCTCGTCTACGGGATTAGTAAATCCTGGGCTCAACATGCTATCGATGAAATTCGTACTTTGCGTTGCTATTTGCGTCACTCCCTCTATTTTATTTAGAGTAGCTATTTGCTCTAAAACATAGCTTGGAAGCGTACTTCCATAAAGCTGTCCTTTGACTGTCGGACCTGGATTTACATCTCGAAATTGGTAACTATCATTTGCAGAGTTTGTGTATACGAGCTGAGTATCTTTGCTTAATTTATTTATGAGCTGGGCGTCGTTTATTTTTTTTGCTATTAGTTGGTCTCTATCATCTTTGGCTTGGGTCATTGCATAGTTTTTTAATGCAGCGATCTTTGTTCCATCACCAAAACCAACGGGAGGAGCTAATTCGTTGAATGGCGGCTTGATGAATAATTGATCGAAGGGATAGAAGAATATAAACCCTTCGCTCCCACCTAACCTGATAAATTTAAGTTTGTCAGCGTACGCAGTATCCCAACCGACAAGTTTTTCATATTCACTTAGAGTTGCATTTTGGGCTATCGCGAACCTAAGACGTGCACCGGCAAATATCTGGGTATCGTTAATGGTAATACCTAGCTTCGTTGCAATATGCTGTTCCTTAGCTATGGCAATAACCTGCATTTTTGCTGTTGCTGGTGCAATACTGTGCTTGCCAGCCTGAGAAATTAAACTGTTGTAGTACGTTTTCGAGTAATTTTGTCCGTCAATCGAAAAAGCAACTGAATCATGTTTCTTTTTTACTAAAATTACAGCGCCGGACGCAAATAAAAGAATTGTTATAATAATTCCAGCAAATAAAAAATATTTCTTTTTTGTACCCATACCTTGACTAGATAATACTCCTTATGTTTTTTATGGTAAAGAGTAGAAATTAATTCTTGACGGCGTACACAATAAATCGGTTATTAAACGTCTCTTGTTTCTGCAAGTAAGTTCCGGTGCAAGTCATAAGATTCAAACCTTGCTTATTGGGATCAATGGATTTGAGTAAACTATTGATGTTAATTGTGTCCTTGTTTTGAATCGAAGTTGAGCGAACAGTGTAGGAATAAGTGGAGTTATCTCCCATAGTAATAATAATTTGAGCACCATTTTGGATATTCTTTAGTCCAGCAAACACACCACCATGAATTGGACCAAGTACGTGTCCATCAATGAAAGTAGCGCCATTTTGCCCCGGTTTAGCACTCTGGTTAAACCAAGCAGTGTCGTAAGTATTAGAGGGAGTTCCCACCGCCCCATCACTTGTCACACCTACTTCAATAACTCTCGCATAGACACTTAGCGATGGAATTGTTATATACTTTGGCTTATCTGGCGCAACAGAATAAGCAGCCATCGCATGACTTGAGGGCTTTACTTCGCTAACATTGGACGAATTGACTGAAGTCGTTGAACTGTTAGTAGGATTGCTACTTGTTGCAGTAGTATTTTGATTCGTAGCTTCCACGGCAGCTTGTGTTTGAATCGCTTTTGTGACGGCAAGACTGTGCAGATTTGTATAAATTCCAAACGAAAAAAGACCAACCGCCATAATCGTAAGTAGAAGTGGTGTTAATCGCAACTTAGAGCTAACGCCATTCGTACTTAGAAATAATGATTTTATAAATGCGATTGGTTTAGGATCGATCTGTATTTTTCCAGAATAAATTGGTGCAAACATTTGTGGATACACGGCAACTGAAGTTGTCGCGGTCTGCATCACCGGAACTGAAGTGCTAACAGAATCAGGGGGTGCGTAGTGCTCAATTGTCGGCGGCACGTACGCCGCTTGTTTGATTACCAAGTTCTCTTCAAAAGGGTGCTCGCGTGGCGTAGTAAAAGGAACTGCTTCTTGCTGTTGATCCCATGACTGCTTCTTAGGTGCGCCAACGTCAAAATTTATTGGATCCTTCGATACCCTGTTTTTTGTGACGGGCCGAGGATTTCTGTATTTTGGGCGTACAGAACCAGCAACCGGTCTTGGCTGGTAACCTGTCATCTGTTTACGAGGTGCACTCGTGTAAATAGTTTCGTCCATTTTTTTGTTGTAAATTTTTGTTGTGTAAATCGCTACTACTACTAGTCTAATATTCCCTGTAATTTTGTCAATCTAATTTTTCTATTGGAGTGTATTTGCTACAACATTTATACACTAGTATCACTTCTTCGGTTTTGTAGTGAAAACCGTGCCTCCGTATGCGGGAATACTAATTTTTTCATTTTCGTTTTCAAGAAGCCGCTTAATAGCCTTCTCCTGCCACGTATCTCCTAAAGAGGATACGATTGGAGTTTCGAGACCAAGGGCAAGTGCATTAGCGACGCTCATCCCAATCCTTAAGCCTGTAAAACTGCCGGGGCCTTTGTAGATAATTATTCCTCGGATGTCTTTCCACTGAACATTGCTATGTTCAAGCAAGTTAAGTATTTTATGGTGGATTGTATCAGCAAGACTACGATGTGCTTCCCAGTCCACTGAATCAATTAAGGAATAATTATCAAAAAGAGCAATTTCTGAAATTGGATTATCCGTCTTGAGACTGAGGATAATCATACGTCGATACCTTCTAAAATATAGGAGTATTCTTCTGGAAGTTGGATGGTGAGCTCTCTACTGTCTTCATCAAGCGTAGTAATTGTTATCGTTACTCGCTTTTTTGGAAGTGAATTCTTGACCACATCGCCCCATTCAATAATGCTCACTGCTTTTGGGTCATGAGCGACTTCAGATAATTCATGTGCAATGAGCCCCGGCGTATTTAATCTATAGAAATCAAAATGATGAATTAGAAATTGCGGCGCCTCGTAAATTTTTGAAATAGTGAATGTGGGACTTGAAACATGATCATCGCTCTTCGTCCCCCGAACAAGCCCTCTTGTGAAAGTAGTTTTTCCACCTCCAAGATCAGCGATGAGCTCTATACATTCACCTCCCTTAAGGGTAGTTCCAATTTCTTCAGCAAAAGCCTCAGTTTGCAACTGGGAATGCGTTATTTTAGTCAGTATTCTTTCCTTCATTGTTAATAAGCTTACCCTGTTATTCTATGATTAGGCAATGGTGGAAAGATATTTTTTTTGTGTACAATAGAACTGTTATGCTTATACTTGCATCAAAATTTATTGCTGTTCCAATACTTAGCTTGCGTGTCGGTGGCCGAATTGCAACCACAGTTACAGCAATCATTAATCCCAATAATCTTCATATTGACGGATTTTATTGTCAGCCCGGTAATCAAAAGGAACAACTTATACTTTTGGATATGCACATACGCGATCTCGCGCATAAAGGGATTATTATTGATGACCATAACGCACTCAGTGAACCTGATGACCTAGTGCGACTCAAAGAAATATTAGATATTAACTACAGTTTAATTGGGAAAAATGTCCTCGTTAATAAAAAAAAGGTTGGTAAGGTTCGCGACTATTCTTTTGATCAGGCCAGCCTCTTTATACAAAAGATTTATGTACAACCTTCATTATGGAAAACAATTAATCTAAGTGATCTCATTTTTGATCGAAAAAATATAGTAGAAGTAACCGACAAATATATTTCTTTTCGAGGACCTGAAGTTGCTGTGCGCGAGAAAGCATTCTCAACAAAGGCTTTTCAGGCGAATTTATCTGCTAGCGCCTCAACTACATCTGAATACCGATAGCCCTGACGAAGTAAATAGGCTGTCAACTTCTGGTTATCTTGATATTTTATCTGTTTTTGCTTCTTTTCAATTAACGTAGTGAGTGCTGTTTTATCTCCTTCAGGTTCTTCAGATAAAAGAGATTGGATGATCGTACTATCTATGCCTTTTTGGCGCAGTTCCTGTCGAATAAATTGTTGGCTTTTTTGTTTCGACCTTCTCTGATCAATCCACCATTCAGCAAAGGACAGATTGCTCTGAAATCCTCGTGTAATAAATTCATCAAGCCAGCCCCTGGCTTGTTCGACATCAACATTCTTTCGCTTAAAATAGTCCATGACCTCTTTTTCAGAATGAGGTCGAATAAGTAGCCATTCGAGAGCGCGCTGCCGCAACTTTCCGTCAAGCGATAATTTTTCAAATTTCTTGACTTCTTGTTCGTCAAGCTCAAGATTCTTTTTTACTTTATGTTCAAGCACTTGATCAATTGTCAAAGAAAAGCTGTACGTGCCGTCCAAAAAAACATTCACCCGTTCAGGATTCTTTACTTGCACCGAAAGCTTAGTAACTTTCATAGCTAACCAATAGATCGTACGAGTGAAATAAAAATCACAGCCATGACGCTAAGCCAACCGAGTTCGATCGTCCAGCCCCAGGATCTTTCGCCCCACTGAATAGCCGTGTGAAACCGTGTTAAAATATTTTTCTTTGGAACAATTTTCTTCCTTAACTTGAGAGTGAGCCGATAAATCCAAACAACATCTGGTAGTGCAGCAGCAGTCATTGCTGCAATAACTAAATATCTAAAATGACCAGTCACAAGTAGCACGATAAGCCACAAAGAGCACAACAGAATAAAATCTATCGTATATACGACGATGAATTTCTTATCTACATCCTTACCCTTGGTACTACCAAAATGAGGCAGTGCATCTAGCACAAAGTGAGAAACTAGGGCGATAGGTAAAATCCACCATGTCTTGGTAATAAGCGCTAAATTTGCAGCTGTAATAGAGTGATTTGTGGCGGTCATCGAGGCTATTCCTAGACAGGCATTACTGCTTCACGAACAGCTTTTTCAATCGCTTTCAAATCGGTTGGGTGATCAATTAAATACTGTTTGGCAGCTTCGCGGCCTTGGCCGATTTTACTTCCTTCGTATTCAAACCACGCACCACTTTTTCCAACAATTCCATGAGTTACCGCAAGATCAAGTGTGTCACCTTCTCGGCTTATTCCTACGTTATACATAATATCGAATTCAGCTTCTCTAAAAGGTGGAGCAATCTTGTTTTTAACCACCTTGACTCGTGCACGATTACCGACAACCTCTTCGCCGCTTTTTATTTGACTAATTCTTCGGATATCCAGTCGAACTGATGCGTAGAACTTTAGGGCATTTCCTCCAGTTGTCGTCTCAGGATTTCCAAACATAATACCAATTTTCATGCGCAACTGGTTAATGAAGATAACCGTGGTGTGGCTTTTGTTAATAACACCAGTTAGTTTTCTAAGCGCTTGACTCATAAGCCGAGCCTGCAAGCCCATATGTGAATCACCCATATCACCTTCAATTTCTGCCTGCGGTACCAACGCTGCCACCGAGTCAACAACAATCAAATCAACTGCGTTACTTCGAACAAGAGTTTCAACGATTTCAAGTGCCTGCTCTCCATTGTCTGGTTGCGCAACAAGCAAACTCCCAATATTGACACCAATTCGTTCTGCATAGGCAGGATCGAGGGCATGCTCAGCATCAATAAACGCTGCTGTGCCTCCTTGTTTTTGAATTTCTGCAACTGCATGAAGGGTTAGTGTTGTTTTTCCACTACTTTCAGGACCGTATACTTCAATAATTCTTCCCTTTGGTATACCGCCACCAAGCGCAAGATCAAGACTGAGACTACCTGATGAAAATGTTTCTACGTCAATTTTATGATCAGCACCGAGCTGCATAATTGCGCCTGCCCCAAATTGTTTCTTGATTTGGTCAACCGCCAAATTAAGCGCTTGATCTTTACCACTTGCGTTAGTAATCTCTGTTAATGTCGTGTCCTTCTTTGCAGATTTTTTTCCAGCCATAGTACCTTACTCCCCTTTATCAACCGTTAGTGTCAGTTACCCCATTATAGCAAAACTGTTATCATCTCGAGAAATAATCCTTTGAAAAATATAAAACGCTTACTCTTATATGCGCTATACTATATAAGTACTATGCAAACACAAGAAAAAAAACCAATCGCAACAACTGCGCGATTACGATCAATTATAGATTATGGAATTTCTTTAGGCGCAAAAGCTATCCATCTTGAACCCCGAAAAGGCTCTATGGCGATACGCTACAGAGTTAGTGGTTCACTTAAAGAAGAGCGCCATTTATCCCTGAGTGAATATAATGCGCTTATTGCTCAAATAAAAATGAAATCAAATCTGAAAATAACCGAACACTCTAGCGCTCAGCAGGGCTTCTTTCATCATTCCTTCAAAAAGAACGCCTACAAGATCATGAGTGCAGTGCTACCAGTGCTTGATGGAGAGAAAGTAGTGCTCCATATTCAGCACACCAACCCAAAGCCCCCCTCCCTACAATCACTTGGATTTTGGGGTAATAGTCTAAAAAATATACAGCAGGCACTCGCTCTTCACCAAGGCCTTATCATTGTGAGTGGTAAAAAAAATACTGGTAAATCAGCGACGCTTTTTTCAATGCTTTCGACGCTCGCCAGTAGTGGCCTTTCAGTTGCTACTATAGAAGACCCAGTGCGGCATATCATCAAGGGAGCCCACCAAACACAAGTTAATCATAAAAATGGTTTGAGCACTGAAATAGGACTCCGAAATATATTATTGCAAGATGCGGATGCAATTTTAATTCAGCCCCTGCATCTAAAAAACATAAGTGAGCTTATTGAATCAGCAATTCAAAAGGGACATTTAGTATTTGGCTCATTACATGCATCAGATAGCGCAGAAGCAATACACCACCTTATAAATAGTGGCCTCGATAGATATTCCGCCGCAAAACACATCCAATTGGCTATAACACATGAGCAAGTTCGCGCGCTTTGTAATAATTGCAAGCAAGCTTATTCACCAACTGAGGAAGAAGTAAAAGCCTTGCTCCGTGAATTTTCAAATAAAGAAAAACAAGCTATCGAGCAACTGCATATTCTCGAAATGGCAGCAAAAGAAAGCGGACTTGCGGCTGAAAGAAAACTTTCCACCAGCTACGAAACAATACACCAACTCTGGAAGGCACGCCCAAGCGGATGTCAAAACTGTAATTACAAAGGATACAAGGGTTCGATTGGAATCTTTGAAATAGTGCGCAGTAGCACTGAACTTCAGAAAATCTTACTAGCAAATCTTGGTAGACAATCACTTAGAAACGAGATTAAACGCTCATCAACACTTTCTTTGAAACAAGACGCTATCATAAAAATGCTTCGTGGACTGACCTCAATGAATGAGATTACCGGAATTCAAACCTTTCAGGAACAAGATTGACAGCCTGAGTACTCAGCATATAATAACCTATGAAAATGTCACATCATAAGCTAAAACAACAGGGATTTACCATCATCGAAATGCTTATCGTTGTTTTGGTAATCGGCATTCTAGCAACACTTGTAATCGTAACGTATAGTGGGATTCAAGTAAAAAACAGAGATGCAAAACGTCGTAATGATATTGAAGCAATCGCAATGCAACTTGAAGTGTACAACGCTTCGCATGGTGCGTATCCAGCTCTTTTAGAGCTCTCAAATGGAGCCTGGGTACAGACTAATCTAAAAAATTTAAATAGCGATCACCTCAGAGCACCGGGATCTAAAAATAGTGATTCAATTTCAAGCGTCGCTTCAACTACCACCTATCAATATGTTCCAGGCCCAGCTGGATGTACAACCGCAAAAGCAACTTGTACCATTTTCACGCTCACTGCAAAACCTGAATCCAGCACCCTGCAATCAATTGTCGTCAAAAACGTTTCTAACTAATAGCGATAGTAAAGGTTGGTATTTTCTACTTTTTGCGTGTGTGGTCTGTTTCTGACTGAACCCGTTTGTCCAGTAGCAAGCATGAAATCATCTTTCGCGTGAAGGATTATTTTTGCAACTCGGTGTGGATTAGGGCAATAGTTGAAATAAAAATTAGTTTGCTCACCAGCAGTCTCAATATTAAGTACACCATAACTGAATAAGTTGGAAAAAATTCCTTTTTGTTCACTTGTGACATCTTCAACATTGGCGAGCGAAAGCTGTGAAACTTTTCGATTAAGTAGGCCGTTTTGAATTATTTGTACGACGTTTTTATCCGTAACCGTTAATTTACTTTTACGATAGATAAATGTTGCCAACGAGAGCATCAATCCTATCAAAAAAACTGCGAGTATAGATACGAGAGCTATAGTCCCATAATTTATGACAGTGCCACCAAAGCTCGGCAACGAAATACTTATTCCAAAAAGGGCAAAGCTAAGACAAAGGAAGGAAAGAATGTAGACAAAGATTATGCCAAATGGGTGCTGGTGCACGATACACATGATGCGCTCATCGTTACCCACATCCTCAATTGTCTTGAAGTATTCAGATTCACGATAACTTTTGCCTGCGACCATAATGACATCTCCTACATTTAGTATAGCAGATAATGTCAACTACGCTACATATTGTGTTTTTTACCCAAATGCTTGTACGCCTTAGGTGTCACCTTGCGTCCTCGAGGGGTACGCTCTATAAGACCAATCTGTAGCAAATATGGTTCATAAAAATCTTCAATGGTTGAGCGTTCGTCAGCAATTAGGGCTGCAAGTGTATCGACACCCACAGGGCCACCGTCATAGTTTTCTATAATAGCGCTGAGCAGAAGACGGTCACCTGGATCAAGTCCGAGCTCATCGATTTCAAGGAGCGCCATAGCGTCAGCTGCTATTTTTTCATCAATCATACCTTTACCGTTTACGTCAGCGTAATCTCTTAGCCGTTTTAGGATTCGATTTGCTATTCGAGGCGTCAATCGTGCTCGGGTTGAAATTATGGCTGCTGCTTCAGGGACAATTTCAACATCTAAAATATCTGCCGAACGATGTACGATTTCAGCAATCTGTTCAGGCGTGTAGAACTCAAGACGATGGATCATGCCAAACCGATCTCGAAGTGGTGCAGCAAGTGCTCCCGTTCTTGTGGTTGCACCTATAATAGTAAACTTTGGCAAATCCAGCCTAAGACTACGTGAACTTGGCCCCTTACCGAGCATAATATCTAACTTAAAATCTTCCATGGCGCTATAGAGCACTTCTTCAACCGTTCGATTTAAGCGATGTATTTCATCAATAAATAAGATATCTCCATCTTGAAGATTCGTGAGAAGGCTCGCTAAATCTCCAGCACGTTCAATGGCTGGACCGCTAGTAATTCTAATTTGTGCACCCATTTCATTGGCTATAACACTTGCCATTGTTGTCTTGCCAAGCCCTGGAGGGCCATATAAAAGAACATGATCAATTGGCTCATTTCTCTTTTTAGCGGCGGCGATAGTGAGCTGCAAGTTTTTCTTCAATCGCTCTTGTCCGATGTAGTTTGCAAAATCCTTAGGACGCAAACTCGTATCAATTGTTTCATCAATTGGTTCATTAACTTCAGGATCTACTAAGCGTTCAATCATATGCGCTATGCCCTTACCTTTAGGGCTTGACGAATCTTTTCATCAAGTGGTAATGAACTATCAACTGATTCAAGAGCATGAGCAGCATCCTGCAAAGAATAGCCGAGTGCAAGTAATGCCTCATGAGCATCATCAAGCTTCGTATACGATGGCTGGTTCAAGAAAGCGATTGCCGACGTGCTCGCTATACGACCAACCTTATCCTTCAGGTCAACAACGACTCGTTCGGCAACTTTCTTGCCAACCCCAGGAGCGGATTGGAGCAATTTAACATCACCTGAAGAAATTGCCTGCTGGACGTCTTGCATGGAACCAACACTTAAAATCGCTAGCGCCATTTTAGGCCCGACACCATTAACGCTCAATAATTTTTCAAAAAGTTCTTTCGTATTTCTAGATATAAAGCCAAATAAGTCGTGAGATTGTTCTCTAATATGCTCATAAATATATACGGTGGCTTCGGTTCCTACGGACAATTTTCCCCAGTCATCTGCCGACACAAGTAGCCCATAGCCAACACCATGTACATTTAAAACAATCGTTTCATTTATCTGTTCACTTACCTTACCCGTTAATGTCGCTATCATATCTTAGAGTATAACAGAGAGGCGGTTGCATGTGTGAGAGCTGCAGCAAGTGCATCAGCACAATCATCAGGCTTTGGTATATCTTTCAGGTTAAGCATCACGCGTACCATCTCCTGAATTTGTTTCTTTTCAGCCCGACCGTACCCAGTTAACGCCTGCTTGATTTGCAAAGGAGTATATTCAACGATCGCACCACCGCCCTGCACTGCTGCAAGCATAATAACTCCACGTGCATGACTAACGCTCATCGCAGTTGTTACATTTTTAGCAAAGAATAATTTTTCAATCGATACAACGTCGGGTTTATGCAAAGTAATAATTTCCGTTAGTCCTTCAAATATAGTTTTGAGACGCAATTCAAGCGCTTGGTGTGCAGGAGTTCGTATCACTCCGGCATCAATCATTTGATGCTTTCGTCCATCACTTTCGATTACTCCGAAACCAACAATTCCCGTCCCTGGATCTACGCCAAGGATTTTCATAGCTAAAGCTCCACGCCGTCTGCTATATCGAAATTAGTATGCGTTTCAACGACATCATCAAGTTCATCAAGGGCATCCATTAAATTCTCTACTTTTTGTGCAATGACAGGATCGGTAATTTCAATAGTATTTTTAGGCACGTAGGTAAGTTCTGCCTCGATAACGGTAAGATCAGCGTCTTCGATTGCTTTTCTAACTTTTGCGAGTTCCTTGGGCTCTGTATATACTTGGATTTCACCATCATTTTCCTCTGCATCAATCGCACCTGCATCAAGAATAGTTAAGATTGCATCATCACCAGTTGCCTTTACGCGAATAGAACCGCGTCTTGAAAACTGAAAAGAAACCGCACCCGGTTCTGCGATATTTCCACCTTTTTTGTTAAAAGCATTTCGTACTTCCGGATACGTTCGATTTATATTATCTGTCGCACATTCAACCAAAATCCCAACGCCGCCGGGACCATACCCCTCATACAACACTTCTTGTAATTGCGCGGCACTTTTGTCTGCAACACGCGCAATGGCTCGGTCAATATTATTCATCGGCATATTTGCAGCTTTCGCTTTTTCTATGGCAAGCGCTAAAGCAGAGTTCATATCTGGATCAGTACCGCCGCGTGCTGCAATTGCAATTTGATTACCGATGCGCGTAAACAAAGCACCCCTTTTTGCATCAGCTAAACCTTTTTGACGTTTGATTGTTGACCACTTCGAATGTCCTGACATATATTCTTCCTTTACTTCTTAAGACATTTTATCAGAAGAAATAAAAAAAGACTTCGTGCAAGGGAAGTCTTTTTGGATTTTGCTGGCAAGGAAGGATGTAAGTACCGCTATTGCAGTCTTGATTCAAGAGCTTAAATCAGGCTCTAGCATCAATAACCAGAAGGCCATCTAACTCTGATCTTAGGATATTTGCGTCACTAGTTATTAATGTCATTCGTTTAGAAATTGCCTGAGCAGTGATAGCATAGTCAAATGGATCAGCATGAGGCATATTCTTTTGGTCTACAAATTGTCTCGCCGCCAATGTGTCAAATCTAAGCTCCAAGAGCCTACCTTCAGATATTTCTTTATCTACATCAGTAAATTCAATCTTTAGCTTACCCAGCCTAACTTTAATGCTGCATTCAAATATGCTTAGATTTGATACAAATACCTTATTTGTGGGATTGGCTATTAGACCTCGCGACTTTTTTCCTAAATGTTTATCATCAGATACCCACCATATAAAAGCGTTAGTGTCCAAAAGGATTTTCACGCTATTTAGCCTTTATTTCGTCCCAAAGAC
Source organism: uncultured Candidatus Saccharibacteria bacterium (assembly GCA_903859365.1). Lineage (GTDB taxonomy): Bacteria > Patescibacteriota > Saccharimonadia > Saccharimonadales > CAIOMD01 > CAIOMD01. Next base: position 13,713 of record CAIOMD010000002.1, read on the forward strand.
TAATCATGGAGGCATCAAAATCATTGCTCATCCATACTTTACCCTTGAGTGCACCTGGTACACGTGGCTGTTGAGCTTGGGCTACAGGAACAATTTTGGCAATAACCTTACCGTGTTTGCCTAGTAGTATTTCCTGACCCTTTGCAACCTTAGCTAGGTATTTGGAATAATTTGTCTTGAGATCGTGAACATTTACTAAATCTGTCATAGATAAATAATAACAAAACGGACTAAGTTAGTCAAATTTATTAGTCGATAGATGTATGTATCACAATTGCAGCTTTTATTAAGGTTTCTGAGCAATCATATTAACTTTGTGGTACCTCGTCGGCGTATCTTCAGGATTTACGATACCTAATTCAGTCCTGGCTTCCGAATATTCCTGCAGCTTACAACCTTTGTACGATTCTTTAGGATGTCTTTTGGAGATTTCTCAAAAGAGGCACGAACATTATTGACGTCTAGACGCTAAAGCGCTACAATTATTTTATGAGTAAAAATGATTCAAAAACAACATTATATTTAAGTTCAAGTGTCAGAAAAGCCTTGAAGAGACGTGTTATAGATACTGATCAAACTATGTCTGAGTATGTAGACAGAGCGGTTGCCTATGCTATTGCTGAAGACCTTGAAGACATCGAAGCAATTAATAAACGACGCGATGAGCCTACTGAAACTCTTGAATCTTTCTTGAAGGCGATCAAAGCTGATGGCCTTATATAAAGTTCAAATTAATAAAAAGGTTCGTAAAAAAGATTTACCTTCAATTGCCCCAAAAGATGTAAAAAGAATTGTTGATCGTATTCAAAAACTAGCAGATAATCCTTATCCTGTGGATGCAGTTCATTTGAAAGGGCGCGACGAATGGCGCATTCGACAAGGTGATTATCGTATTCTTTATATCGTTAAAGAGCAAGTTGTTACGGTATTCGTCGTTAAGGTTGGTCATCGACGAGAAGTATATAAGGGTTAGTCATATTCTGGGGGTTCGCTTTTCAGAAGAAATAAAAAAAGACTTCGAGTGAAGTCTTTTTAAATTTTGCTTACATGGAGGTGCTTGTGCGAAGCTATTGCAACCAAACTTAAGAATAATCCGAACTTATTTATTATTAATTAAGATTGTCGCTTGGTGAAATAATAGTAGAGCATAAACTACAAGAACCGAGCCAAATATTTTAGAGAGTAACACGACTTGATTCGGAGGAATTCTGTGTCTGGTTTCATGGACTATATAAGCCATAGGAATAAAGAAAGCCAGAAATCCAAGCGCTATAAAGATTATATTAATAAAAGCTAGAACATGATTATGCAGTTCATTTAAATAAGACCCACTCAAAGACACCCAAAGTGCTAATACTATGGGCTTGTAGCAGCAATAGTTAATCCAGTGACGTATGATTCTCTTTTATGTCCTGTAAGCATTTCTTCGTAGCTAGATATAACGTCGGATTCTTTTAATCGGAACGCTATAATGCTTACCCAAAGAAGTATTAGCCCTCCTATAATAAAAAGGGCTGTTCTGACAATGTGAGTAGATAAGATTGAGGTTAAGCCAAAGAATATGGCAGTTAGCAGTATAAAGTTCCCAGTGAATTCACCTATAACCAGATAGACGCCTTGAGTAAAACCTTCTGATAGAGTTCTTCTAACTAGTTCAAAGAAAATAGGACCTGGTATAGCTGCTATTGATACACCTATTCCTATACTCTCCATTATTTTGAGAAACATAGGTTAATATTATCAAAACATAAAACTCTTATGGTAGTGGAGGTCTATCTGCCCAAATCTTAGCACCCATTTATGACGAGTTCCAGCGTTGGCGAGAGTTATTAAAGGCTGAATTTCGGGGTTACTTAGCAAAGAGAGAAGTACAGTAACTTATCGGTAAAGCTGACTATGGGTGCCGCAAGCTACAAACCATGCTACTGCACCATTATCAGTTAGCTCATAGTGAGCACGCCAATCACCACCAAAAGCAATAGAGCGATAACCTTTCCACTGCCCGGTTAGGGGGTGATTGTAAAGATCGGTGTGCATCGGTTGTTGCTGAAATAGTTTTAAGGCTGCTTGCAAACGCTTCTTCTGAGCTGGCTTGAGTTGAGCGGCTTGCTTAACGAAGTTCTTATGGAGCTTGATGACTATCATAAGTCTTTGAAAAAGTCGTCGAGTTCAGCTTCATTGTTAATCGTTTTGTAGTTACGATTGGCCTTACGGTCAGCAGCAGCTTCTTGCATTAGTTTTTCGAGGTAAGGAGTAGGCTCAAGGCTAGGTGTCAGGAGTACCTGTTGTTCTCTCACTGCCTGCAATAGTATAGCCGTTGCAAAGGCGCTGGTAGACAAACCAACAGAGGCCGCAAAGTCCGAAATGACTTTCTTAGTCTGCGGGTCTGTTCTGATAGTTAATGCTGCATTGTTACTCATAATGTCTACATTGTAGTACAAAGTGATGCGAAGTGCAATGCTTACTTAAGCACTAATAAAATAACTCACAAGCCACTTATTATTCACATATTGCAGAAGAACGTCTAATGAGTTGGCATTTTGTGTGTTTGACTCAGTGTATGTACAGGTTGCTGCAAGTTCATTATTGCTAGTAGAAGCTGAGCATGGCTGACCGATTTGGCTATTTACTGTGTAATTACAGACTCTTCATCTCGCATTATCGAGTTAGGGTCGACATATACAGAGATAATACCATTAGATTATTTTATAGCTTTATCATACGAACACTGAAAACTGATGGTATGGCTAAAAAGATTCCAATTAGAAGCACGACCTTTAAAGTAAACCAGGCCGCCAGGATAGTTAGTAAGCCGAAATAGATAGACCAGACAATAGCGTGTGTTACTTCCATGCCAAACGTATATTCAAGCATCTGTTCTGTATCAGCATTTTTGTAATAACGACTAGCAAATGAGTTGGCAAGGAGGGCATCGCTAGTACCAGATACAAAGTTTACGCCAATAACTCCAAGAGGAGTACTGGCAAATAGCTTGCCCATATTGGCGACTGCATTTGTTGTAACACCGCCTCTCAGATATGGTCCTTCTCCGACTGTGTCTTCACGCTTGCCTACATAAAGAGAAATAGCAATGGTAGCCAATACCATTACTGAACTTAGCACACCAATAAGGCCATAGGACGCTACAAATAGAGATATAGCCAGTGGCCAAATAACTGTTTCTACAAAGCCCGACACATTATAAAGACCATTTGCCAAGAAATCCTTAGACGCATGCCATGGAATTTTTCTGAAACTAATAGTTGTATGTTTTAGATTCTCTGAGCCTAAAAGTAACGGTATATTAGCAATAATGATTACGATCACTACCACAACATAAACCCATTTAAGCCCTAGATTATTTGCTAAGAACCCTCCAACTGCTGGTGCAACTCCACCAAGAAATAGGGTAATGGCATTTAACCAGCCGATTTGAAGACCAGTTTTTCTATGAGCCCGAGCGGTTACAAAATTGGCAGTGAAAGCTGGATAATAAAATGCTGAGAAAGCTCCACGGAATACGGCTAAGAGCCAGAGGGATTCATGAGAATGAGATACATTGAACAGCAAAATGAAGAATATTGCATTAGCTAAGTTGCCTAAAACAATTGAACGGTTAGCCCCTATTTTTTACCGATAGCCTTAAAACCGACAGGGTAAATTAAAGTCATAAACATACCCGTTAACGTATAGAACCAAAAGATATGCTGGATTGAGTAATGAAGCTTAAGTAAGTAAATAGGTATGAATATGCTGACAAGATTAGTAGCCACAGAATCAAAAGATTTCTCCCAGAAGAGCTTTTTCATCTCACTTAAACGGGGTAAGTGATAAGCATGATGTTGATGTACTCTGTTAGACACACTGGAATTATATCAAAAACTCCTCTATTTTGAGGAGTTTAAAATGCTTATGCTTTGGAGGGCCACCGTAGACGTTATCGCAACTCTATTAAAGAATGGCTTTAGTTTAGAGTTGTGATAACGCGACTGCAAAGATTACTACAATGAGAACAACAAACCCAATAATTCCAAATGTAACAAGCGAGCCGCTTGCTTTCAGTAATTTTCGTAATCCCTCTTCTTTCTTATTCTGCAATTCGAGCTGACTGCCGACAACGGGCGAGGCTGGGTCGTAAACAATAGGAGCGGTCTCCTTACGCTTAAAAGCAAGATACCAAATGATAATACCGAAAACGAAATTGAACAGCGAAATTAAGAGATACAGTCCTGAATGTTTGCCACAATCGGTGGCGTAAGGATTAGCACGACATTGGTTCTCGGGGAAATGTATCGTCATAAATGCAGCAATCGCAATTGCAATGTTTAACACTGATAGAACGAATGCTATTTTAGCGTACTTACCCTTTAGTAAGAGCGACACAACGGCCGTAAACGAAGAAATAATGAGGATTATGACAAATATAGCATTTACGTTCATAGCTGCGATTATACCAATAAAAATCTCCACAAACCAGAGGAGATTAAGCATAAGCGTATTGGAGGGCCCAGTGGGACTTGAACCCACGACACCCTGCTTAAAAGGCAGGTGCTCTAACCGGCTGAGCTATGGGCCCGATATTTGCTAAAGATTTATATAAATTAACAATACGCTCTTGACGAATATGTATACATAGTATACAATGTATACATGAGTAACATTCAATACACAATTAGAAATATACCTGAACCTGTTGATCGGGTTATTAAAAAGCGCTCTAAGCAATATGGCCGTTCGTTCAATCAGACAGTCATAGATCTTTTGTCTTTACAGACTTTTGGTACAACAGAGCTTCCAGAAGACGACAACTTTGACTTTCTTTTTAACAAAAATACTCTTGATAATTCTTTTGATGAAGCTATAAAAGACATTTCAAAAGTTGATAAGAAGATATGGAAATAACCTATGTCATTCACTCTGGATACTAGTGTATACTCCGCCTTCAATAGAGGCGATAAAAGGCTAAGGGCATGGTTTAGCCCTAACAATGATATTATTGTGCCAACTATAGTTATAGGTGAATTACGCGCAGGTTTTAGTGCAGGCAGTAAGCAAAAAGAAAATGAAGAGTTGCTTCAAAGATTTCTAGATAGTCCAAATGTCTCTGTTCGGACTATATCAGACAAGACGACTGTGATTTACTCTCATATCTATCTATCACTTCGCAAAAAAGGCAAACCAATCGGATCAAACGATATGTGGATTGCAGCAATAGCACTAGAACTAGATAATGAACTACTGACTTTGGATGATGACTTCAAAAACATATCAGATTTAATGCTGGGCTCTATATAGGATTAGTTTTGGAGGGCTATAGTGGAAACTATTGCAACCAATCTAAGAGAAAATAAAGAGATATTTATAATAAATTTAGTTTTAGAAAATCTTCCAATGTAAGCACGTCATTATCTAATACAGCGTCGTATACATTAAATGACATACAGTTATTCTTGCCGTATTTACCCAGTCTAATTAGGTGGTATTTTATGGAAAGAATTGCCACTATCTGTTCTTGGCTTATGCCAGACAGTTTAGCCTTATAGTCATCATAATCCTTGTCAAACTTTTTAGCCCATTCATGTGTTTGAAACCATAAATCTATACCCCATTTCTCTCCTTCAAAGGGTATCTCAATGCCAAGCCAGTAGCCTTTAGGCATACCGGATCTAGTTCCAGTAAAGCCTACATTATCAACCGATGACACTTTTCTAACATATTCTGAGGATAATACATCGCTGACAAGAGCTACAAAGTCTTGTTTAGTAACTTTGTCTGATAAAATATCCATATCTAAATCTGGGTAAGCCATCAATCCATAACCATAACTACCACCAATAGGCAGAACTGTACCGTATTTTGTAAATATTTCAGAAATACCAGTTTCTTTAAGCATCTTATCTGCTTGATTGTGTAGTCGGACTTGTTCAGTAAGTAGTTCTTTAGACGTTATTTCAGCATTATCAAATTGCGGCAGTGTCATCATATTAAATTTCCTCTCGTAATTGTGATATTTCCTATCCTACGTAATAATATAGATGTATACAAAATACTCCTAGTGGGTTTAGAACTTTATTACAGATAAGGAATATTATTTCTTACAACAATTGCGATGGTTGGAACTTATTTTCATCTTATAAAAATACTTCTTGGAGGGCCCAGTGGGACTTGAACCCACGACACCCTGCTTAAAAGGCAGGTGCTCTAACCGGCTGAGCTATGGGCCCACAAAAAAGCTGTTTTATTTTCTCTTATTTACCCCTATTTGTCAAACTGCTATCCCTATTTGCTACGATGTTTTTTGCCCTGTTTTTTGTCATGATGCGGTTTTTTAAGCCACAAAATGACAAGGCTGACAATTATACCAGCAGACAAAACAATACCCACGTATCCGTGAATTTGGTGATACACGTTACTATCTTGAACACTTGATTGCGCTGCGTAGGGTAGGAATGTAGAAATAGCAGAAAAGCAAACAATGACAGCAACTGCATAGGTAAATATATGCAGCAAGATGTCTGCCTTAGCAGCTCGCCGATAAATGAACATCACGAGCAGTGCCGGTAAAACCAATAGTACAATTTGTACAATTGTAAAAATAGGAAGTGGTGACGTTACCTTGGAACCAATGCCATTAGTTAAGTCCCCACCTATTAAACCTGCTAAAATTTGCCCAACACATAAGGTAAAGAGCACAAGGGCGCCATTACTTCTAAGAATAAGCGGTAACGCACCGAATACAATAGAGCATGCTAGAAGTAATACAAGTGTACTATTCATATCCCATAAGCATAACATTTATCTAAAGTGAATCGAAGCGCCGACTGTAATTTTGTTTGCTTGTGCAATTCCTGCATTTACTTCGAGTACATAGCGACAGGCAGTTGTATTCTCGTGAATTGTTGGGTAATCATTTGGCTGCAGATTCGTCGCCTCGTACACCACCTTTCCACTGCTCGTAATCCAGATAATATCGAGAGGATAGTGCATGTCTTTCATCCACATCGCCCAATACCCTTCTTGCTTGAAATCAAACAACATTCCCTCATTTGCTCCTAGCGATTTTGTTCCAGACAAACCTTGCACTCGCAGTGCATTCGTACTTACATTTCTTACAACTATCGTTGTCTGGCCAAGTTGTGCATACTTAAAAGGAATAATTGATCGTACTGCGATGCTTAAAGAAAATAGTAGTGCGAGTAAGCTACCGACTAAAAAATAGAGAAAAAATCTATTCTTAAGCGCCGACTCGGTCTTTTTTGTTTCTTTGCTTTGCATTTCGCTCAACGTATTCAATTATCTTAGTAGCAACGTCTCGTCCTGTGATTTTTTCTATTCCAAAACCTGGGCTTGAATTCACTTCAAGGACAAGTGGACCTTTTGCACTTCGCATCATATCGACACCACAAATATGTAGTCCCATTGCGCGGGCTGCCTTAAGCGCAGTTTTTTCTTCCTCTGGAGTAAGTTTAATAGTAGAGCCAGAGCCACCTTGGTGAAGATTTGATCGGAAGTCGTCATCAAGACTTTGCCGCTTATAGCTCGCTACTACTCTACCTCCAACAACGAATGCACGAATATCGGTACCCGCAGATTCTTTAATAAATTCCTGTACAAGAAAGTTCACACCTTCTACGTAAAACGCTTGCATCACAGCTTGAGCAGCTTTTTTAGTCTCAGCAAGCACCACTCCGTTACCGTGCGTGCCACGAGCAACTTTAATAATCACTGGTGCTCCGCCAGCCTTATCAATAACGTCTTCAAGATCTGCTGTTTCACGAGCAAAAACAGTCTTTGGAATTCCAACTCCTGCTTTCGCAATAAGCTGGTATGAGCGAAGTTTATCTCTCGATCGTGTAATAGCAATCGAACTTGCAGTCGTATACACACCCTGCATCTCAAATTGACGAACAACCGCCGTACCATATTTCGTATAACTTTGAGCGATTCGAGGAATAATAGCATCAAACCCAGTGAGCGGCTCACCTTCGTAGTGCACAACAGGGTTATTTTTTTCTACGGTCACATAACATTTAGCATAGTTAACAACCTGCACTTCATGACCACGCTCACGAGCAACTTCTTTAAGCCGTTTAGTAGAGTAGTTGCCTGATCCTTTTGAAAGTATTGCTATTCTCATAATTAATTTCCTATCTATCGAACCTTAACTGTTATTCAATGTTGCGTCAACCAAAAAATTGTATTGCCGTAAAAATTTACTACCAATAAGTAGAGGGTACATCATAGAACTTCTATCAGACAAAGATAGGGTAATGTCGTATTGTTGCTGCCCTATAACTATTTGTGTTGTTATAAGATAACGCATTTCAACGTCACCGTTAGAGCTTTTTACTTGTTTTTTTGAAAATTGATCTGTCTCTATGACAACTTCAGGATGATCAAAAGGTGAAAAAACTACCGATTTTTTACCGTCCTGATCACGCTCAAAAATTTTAGTACAGTGAAAAGCACCAGAATAGGCTCCAGTGTCTATCTTGGCAACAATATTATCTATCCCAAAAAACGGGAAAGATACACGTTCGTAATTACCTATTATTGTCTTTGCATTCATACGTATAACCCTTTTGGTTAGTTTGCATATTATAGCATAATTATTAATTTTTATCAATACATCTTAGCAACATAAGCAACTTCTTTTTCAGACGTAGGATTGAACTTACCAATCATTACAAAATCAATAATTTCGTCAATCGTGTCACCTGCATCTAGGCGACCAAGCATATAACTACAAATAGTATCAAACCCATCTTGATACACAATATCTTTAGTAAAAACCCCGATGGCATCTTCAGTTCCAGGCGTACCTCGATAAATACGATTAACGTGTGCACGTGCCTTTGTTTCTACCTCACCTTGCGTATAATTCAAATCTGTTTGCGACCGTAGCGTTTCGCGCATTACAACATACTGCATTAGTTCGGGTCTTGGCACCATTGTCTCCCCTAACGTTCCAAGCGCAATTGCAATATCTATGTATCGATCAGCATTTTTCTCTGGCATGTGTTTAGTGACTGCGTACTCAAACAATGTGCCGAGGCCTTCTTCAGTATCGAGGTAATCAGGCAATCCAAAGGCAAGATTTTCGTCTATTTTTGCTCCATTAATTGATCGTAGGGCATGCACAAGAAGTTCATGACAGAAAAGGCCCTTTAATTCTGACTTCGTCATTGCGGCACGATTTTTTCCCAGCTGCAACGTTTTAGTTTCTGGATCTACGGATATTACATCTTTATCTGAAATAATTTTCACCTTCCACGAACTGAAACCCGGTTCAATATCATTAAGTTTCGTAAGTGCGGTTTCAATTTTTTCCCTCGCCTGAGCTACAGTCATTCGCTCCTCTATATTTTCATCAGTAAATACATCGAGCGCTGCACTGTATCGACTATGAAGAAATTCTGAAATGTTATCTAAGAGAGGTTTAGGTGAGTCAGTTTCATGTTCCTCACGACTCGCTCGAGTATCGCTTGATCGTTTTGACTTGAGCCAGTTAAGATATTCATCTAGCAGTACTTGATCGACTTGTTCAATATTTTTTAACGCTTCAAATTGCTGAATGTGCTCATTTAGCAATTGGTTGGCCCGCTTTTTTAATGGCGTGCCAAATATTTCAATTGATGCTTGTGTGTATCTATCAAGCCAGTGAGCCTGCAAAGACTCGCTAGGGGCATTCATAGCGTTATGAGCGGTTTTTAGAAGATAGTGGTAGGCTAACTGTCGAGTTGCTGTTTTTTCTTCAATAGAATGAGGTTGTGCGCTTAGTACCTCATCGAGTCTCGACTGTTCGTACGGCTCATTCTTCTCGACTGTTTCTTCAAGAAATTTATATTCTAAACTGTCCCCCAAATCGGTAGGGGTAAGTGGTTTTAGAATTGAAATTATTTTAGGTGCTTTGGCGTGTCGAGGCATCGTTACTTATTTGCCTTCATAACGCGTAAAAAAGCAAAGCCAATAGCACAAACTATCACTAGTACGATGGCTAAGAGCATTGGAACAAACCCTTGTTGATTTATCTTTCCCATTCTACTTATGATTATGAATTGAAAGATGTATTTTGTCTACTGTTTAGAAAAAACGTCGCTTGCCACCTTCTTTTTGGAAGGCTTCTAGTAGTTCTTTTTGATGTTTTGAAAGTTTCGTTGGTGTTGTGACATGAATCGTAACAATATGCGGCCCGCGGTTACTACTTTTTGGATGTGCAACTCCGTGACCCGAAATCTTAAAATCTGTACCGCTTTGTGTTCCAGCTGTTATTTTCATCGTTACTGCTCCATCTACTGTGTCGACCTTCATTTCACCACCAATTGCGGCCGTTACCATATCTATTGATTCATGACTTAAAATAATATCACCTTCACGAGTGAATTTTTTATGAGATTTTACTCGAACAAATACATATAAATCACCCTTTGTTCCACCGCGCACCGCTTCACCATATTCGCGAAGTCTGATGGTTGCACCATCGTCAATTCCTGCAGGGATTTTTAATTCAACCGATTGTTCTTTACGCTTAACGCCCCGTCCGTGACAAACACTACAATCCTTTTCAGGTTTCTTACCGGTTCCATGACAATCATTACAAACACGGGCCTGTTGTATATTACCGATAATAGTTTGCGTCACACTTACTACTTGACCCGATCCCCTACAGGTTGGGCACGTGACTACTTCAAACCCAGGTTCTGCCCCATTGCCTTTGCAATGCTCGCAAGCTGCGTCGAGATTGAGATGGATTGTTTTCTCAACCCCAAATACAGCCTCTTCAAATGTAAGTTCAATAGCAGTTTCAATATCTCGACCTCTTTGGCTTTGTTGACGCTGCTGCGACCCTCCTCCAAAGAAGCTACCGAACATATCGCCTAAATCACCAAAATCAAAATTCATGTTCTGGCCGTTAAAATTAAAACCTCCGCCATTAAAATCATAAGCACCGCCGCCGCCATTACCGCCCACCCCTGCATGACCAAACTGATCATAGCGCTGCCGTTTATCAGAGTCCTTTAAGATTTCGTAGGCTTCATTAAGCTCTTTGAATTTTGTTTCATCACCACCCTGTTTATCGGGATGATGCAAGACAGCAAGCCGGCGGAATGCTTTTTTAATTTCATCCGCCGATGCGTCTTTAGAAACGCCTAGTACTTCGTAGTAATCCCGTTTTGCCACAAGCGCGCTCCTTACATTTGCTTACTTATTTTTTATCTTTCTTTTCTTTTTTTTCTTCCGTATCTTCTACTACTTCGCCTTCAACGGGACCATCTTCTTTTTTATCACCTTCTTCGGAACCGGCCGCTGATTCATATAGCTTGGCACCAATTGGCATCATTGTATCTGTGAGTTTTTTAGCAGCTTCTTCTAGCTTGTCTTTGTCATCACTTTCAATAGATTTTTTTGCTTCCTCAACCGCTTCATCAAGTGTTTTTGCGTCTGCTTCGGAAACTTTATCTTTGTTATCTGACTTTAGCTTTTCAGCTTGGTATATTGCATTTTCAAGCATATTACGCGCATCAACTGCTTCACGTTTTTTCTTATCAGCTTCAGCATTTGCTTCTGCTTCTTTTCGCGCTTTTTCAACATCTTCCTTGGATAGATTTCCGCTGTTTTGAATCGTAATACTTTGTTCCTTATTCGTACCCTTGTCTTTAGCGGTTACATTCAAGATTCCATTAGCATCGAGATTAAACGTAACCTCAATCTGTGGGACCCCTCGTGGTGCTGGTGCAATACCATCAAGTACAAAACGACCAAGTGACTTGTTGTCTGCTGCCATTTCTCGCTCACCCTGCAGTACATGAATTTCTACTTGTGGCTGATTATCTGAAGCGGTACTAAATGTTTCGCTTTTTGATGTTGGAATAGTAGTATTTCTCTCAATTAGTTTTGTACTGACACCACCCATTGTTTCGATTCCAAGACTTAGTGGCGTTACATCAAGAAGCAACACGTCCTTCACGTCTCCTGCAAGTACTCCACCTTGAATAGCAGCGCCAACAGCAACTACCTCATCAGGATTGACTCCCTTCATCGGTTCTTTTCCGAAGATCTTTTGTACTTTTTCCTGAACCGCAGGCATGCGTGTCATACCACCAACAAGAATTACTGCATCAATATCGCTAGCCTTTAGACCAGCATCTTTTAATGCCTTCTCACATGGAGCCGCAGTTCGATCTACGAGATCAGCAACTAAACTTTCAAGCTTTGATCGAGTCAGCTTCGTTTCGAAATGAACAGGACCATCTGCAGTTGCTGTTAGAAATGGAAGATTAATGGTTACTTCGTTTGTAGTACTAAGTTCAATCTTCGCTTTTTCACCTTCATCACGCAGTCGTTGCAGTGCAGCTTTATCATCTGAGATATCTTGACCATTTTCTTTTTTAAACGTATCGATAAGATAGTTAACAATCACACGGTCAAAGTCAGCACCACCTAAGTGCGTATCACCATTCGTACTCTTAACTTCAAAAACTCCATCACCAAGTTCAAGTATTGAAACGTCAAACGTTCCACCACCAAGATCATACACGGCAATCTTTTCGTCTTTGCCACCTTTATCTAATCCGTAAGCAAGTGCAGCTGCAGTTGGTTCATTAATGATTCGCTTTACTTCAAGGCCAGCAATTTTACCAGCATCTTTAGTTGCTTGTCGTTGTGCGTCATCAAAATATGCAGGAACAGTTATGACTGCTTCATTAATTGTTTGGCCGGTGAATGCTTCAGCATCAGCTTTAAGCTTAGATAGCACCATTGCGCTTAATTCTTCTGCGCTATAGTCCTTATCCCCCATCTTCACCTTAACGCTATGTCCACTCTTGACCATTTCATAGCCCATGAGCTTAATATCTCGCTGTACTTCTTTGTCTTCCCAGCGTCGTCCAATTAAACGCTTCATTTCATAAATAGTGTTCTTTGGATTTGTCACGCTTTGACGTCGCGCTAATTGTCCGACTAATCGTTCGCCACTTTTATTGAGCGCAATAACACTAGGCGTTGTTCGATTACCTTCAGCATTAGCGATTATTTCTGGGTTTCCACCTTCCATAATTGCCATTGCACTGTTTGTTGTTCCTAAATCTATACCTAAAATTTTTCCCATATGAATACTCCTTATTCTATTGTTTCGTTACATTTACCATTGCAGGGCGTATGATTTGCTCACCAAGCTGGTAGCCCGGCTGCAGCACTGCTGCGACAACTTCATGTTCACCCGTTGCGTCTTCATTCATACTGACTGCTTCATGCCGATTAGGGTCAAATGCTTCCCCCTCAACACCTATTTTCCGAAGCCCGATAGCAGCAAGTTGTGTTTCGAGCTGTAGAGCAATTGAGGATACGCCCTTCACCCAAGCATGGTCTTTAATGTCTGCTGGTTCATGGGCAATTGCTCGTTCAATATTATCCAACACGGGAAGGAGCGTTAGTACAGCTTGCTCTTTTCCTGCCTGAATAGCCCGAATCTTCTCTTCTTCGCTTCGTCTTCGAAAATTTATAAAGTCAGCTTGAACCCGCTGCAAATCAGCAGTGAGCTCAAGCATTCTTTCGTCATTCTTTGATGTCTTCTTCGGTTCTTTTGTCATACTCTACTCCTTTTTCTTTAAAATAATGCTGCCTCAAGCGTAATACCGGTATGGCGAACGAGATTCATCACCGACTTATAGCTTTGCCGAGTTGGACCAACGATTCCGATGTAACTTCGATCACTGTAGGGGCTACTAAATCGGCTAATAATTAAGGTGCATCCACTTGTTTTTCCAATCGGATTCTCTTGTCCGATATAGACGCTCAACGGTTCATTTGGCTGTGCTTCACGAAGCCATGGTTCTAGATTATCGAGTAGCTGTGCAACTTCATGTATGGCGGTACCGCTGGCAAATTCCGGTTGTGAAAAAAGATTTGAAATACCACTCATATACAACTGATCACCAATGGTCGCTATACCAAGATTTTGCGTGATAGTTACAAGGCTATCGACTGCAGACTTAATAGCCTGCACTGCTTCACCGGCACCATTAACTCTAGTGTCAATCGCTCTCGCATTGCGATTGATCTGTGGAGCAGTGAGCGCAAACTCATTTGCTTCATTAACCTGATTTACGTAAAACCTATACCCTTTGTCTGTTGGTACTCTTCCAGCTGAGGTATGTGGTTGTTCTATGAGACCCATTTCTTCCAATCGTGCCATTTCGCTGCGTATTGTTGCTGATGAAACACCAAACATATTAGCTAAAAGAATTGAGCCAACGGGAGCTGCTACTTCAGCATACTGCTCAACGATAGCGTTTAAAATCTTAATTTGTCGTGGTGAAATCTGCATAGTTTTTCCTAGTACCTTTACTAGTTTAGAAAATTAGCACTCTACTGTCAAGAGTGCTAATTATTTTATTTCTCCCTGTTATATATTATTTTTTGGCTGTTAATTCATGCAGAAGTTGGCGAGCGTGCATCATCGCTTCTTGCTGAAGGGTGGTGTCGTCAATTTTTTGTACAATTGCATCAAGTTGCTTTACTGCGCTCTCCAGCGAATCATTAATAATAAAAGTGAAGGTACCCGAAAGCAGCGCATAGTCTATTTCTGAGGCAGCGCTTGCTAGCCTTCGCTTTTTCTCTGCCTCATGCATGACACCCCTACGATCAAGCCGCTCCATCCACGTTTCAAATCGAGGTGGCAGAATAAAGATAGGGATAATGTTGTCACTCAATTTTTCTAACGTTCTACAGCCCTGCACATCAATATCTGTTATAGCAATTTTTCCTGCTTGGTGTGATTTTTCAATTTCTCGCATACTAATGCCTGACACTTGTTGGTCATGAATAATAGCAGCTTCCAAATACAGCCCGGCATTGAGATCTTCTAAAAATTCCTCCTCAGACTTAAACCAATACTCGTGCCCGTCTTGTTCTGGCACATCATTATTACTACGCGGGGGTCGTGTCGTATCTGAAACAATGTAGTAGTACGTATCTTTTTCAAGTAGTGCTCGAATAAGGGTATTTCTACCGGCGGCAGTTGGTGCAGCTAAAAGAACAAAAGGAGTTTGTTTGAGAACACTTAGTTGCTGTGGGCTTGGGCTATAACTTGCCAGGACTCTCGTGAAAGAATCTATTAATTTGAGTGGCCTGTCATTGCTATTCATAGGTATACTATACCTTGTATACTAACTACTTAATCAAGGATTTTTCATGAAAGCACCAGATTTTTCACTTCCCGATCAAAACGGCACCATTCATTCACTCTCACAGTACAAAGGAAAATGGGTAGTACTGTATTTTTATCCCAAAGATAATACCCCAGGATGTACAAAAGAAGCCTGTAGCTTCAGGGATGGCCGCGATTATCTAGAGAATAAGGGAGCGGTGGTACTGGGAATCTCCAAAGATAGCGTAGCAAGTCATAAGAAGTTTGCTGATGCACATAAACTCACCTTCACGCTCCTTAGTGACACATCAACTGATACGATAAAAGCCTATGGTTCATGGAAAAAGAAAAAGTTTATGGGAAGAGAGTATGAAGGTATTAATCGTGATACTTATCTTATTAATCCAGAAGGTGATATCGCAAAAAAATATGAGGGTGTTAATCCATTAACTCACGTTGGACAAGTTTCTAAGGACCTTGCGGAACTTAGTCACGCTTAAGCAGAACTGTAAACGCATCAGATGGAATATCCACTTTACCAAAGCGCTTCATGCGCTTCTTTCCTTTTGCTTGTTTAGCGAGCAGTTTTTTCTTACGCGAGACATCACCACCATATAAATATCCCGTTACGTCTTTTCTAAATGCACTGATATCTTCGCGGGCTATAAAACGTGCACCAATTGCTGCTTGCAGACTAATTTGGAAATTTTGTCTTGGAATGACGTCCTTAAGCTTCTTAACAATCTCTCTTCCTATGCCTGTTGCTTCAGATTGATGGACCATAAGACTAAGTGCATCGATTCTTTCATTGGCTACATAAAAATCTAATCGCACTAATTGCTCAGCCCTATATTCACTTAAATCATAATTAAAAGAGCCATAGCCACTCGTAACACTTTTAAGTTGGTCATAAAAATCTGTTAAAAGGTTTGCGAGCGGCGCATCAAAACTAACCAACGCAAGTTGCGCATCGACATAACTTAAGTTTTTATGTACTCCACGTTTTTGCACGATAAGCTGAATCACCGCACCAACATATTCTTTTGGGCAGACAACTTCACCTTTTATCCAGGGTTCTCTAATTTCAGCAATCTGAGCTGGATCCGGTAATTCGCTAGCACTCTTAATGTCTAACTCTTCACCATTTACGAGCAAAATATGATAGTCAGTGCTTGGGTTAGTAACAACAAGTTCGAGATCATATTCCCGCTCAAGCCGTTCCTTGACTATATCCATATGAAGTAAGCCCAAGAAACCGATTCGTACTCCATAGCCAAGTACGGGAGAATTTTCTGGTGTAAATTGCAGGGCTGAATCGCTAAGACTTAATTTCTCAATCGCATCTTTCAAAAGTTGATAGTTTTCGTTACTATCTGGAAAGAAACCAGCATATACAAAAGGCTTCACCTCTAAGTATCCCGGCAACGGACTGATTGCCTTATTTTTCTCAAGCGTAATTGTGTCGCCAACTCGAGCTTCACGAGTACTTTTTAGATTCGTAACAATATAACCAATTTCGCCAGATCGCAAAACTCCAGTAGATTTCATTTCAGGTGTAAGACATCCGACCTCTAGCGCAATTCCTTCGCTCTTTGTGCCCATCATCTCCATAATGTCACTCTTTTGAATACCACCATCAAACACTCGTACATATAACACAACCCCCCGATAATCGTCATAATAGCTATCGAAAATAAGCGCACGTGATGGCAGGTTTTGATCGACTACTGGTGCAGGAATCTTGGCCACAATCTCATCGAGTAATTCAGCAACTCCTAGTCCATTTTTTGCTGAAATATGCAGAATATCCTCCTTCTTGCATCCAAGAAGTGCAACCACTTCTGCTGAAACGCGCTCAACATCTGCTGCGGGCAAATCTATCTTATTGAGAACCGGTAATATAGTAAGGTCTGCGGCAAGTGCTAAATACACATTTGCTAAGGTTTGCGCCTGAATACCTTGGCTTGCATCAACAACTAAAATAGCTCCTTCACAAGCCTCCAGACTTCGCGATACTTCATAACTAAAATCTACATGTCCAGGTGTATCGATAAGATTGAGCTCATAATTTTTATAATGCATCCGAACAGGCGCAAGCTTAATAGTAATGCCCTTTTCGCGTTCAAGATCCATTTTATCGAGCAGCTGCGCTTTCATGTTGCGTTTTTCAACAGTACCAGTCAGCTCCATCAAACGATCGGCGAGCGTACTCTTTCCATGGTCTATATGGGCAATAATGCAAAAATTTCTAATTTCTTGTGGTGTCATGTCGCGTTATTATACCTGAATTATTCTATTTTGAGACGCCCAAATACAATCTTCTTCAATTTATCAATAACTGCTGTTGCTTCTTCAATTTCAAAAATATAGGAAACCACGACGTGCACAAAGAAAGTACAAAATGAGATAATGAAGACGTTCGTAAACAACGTTAGTCCCTGTGCGCCCTGATTAAGCGGTAATACACGAATAGCTATAAGCGCGGTCAACGCACTAAATCCTGTAGCGGAAAGCGTTTTATAGGTGTCCTTGAAGAAAATTTGAGTGAAAAAGTGACGATCGCGTAGTGCCATAATGAGTACGAGGACGGCTACTTCAATGAGCGCCACAATACTTTGCGCAATTGCCAGTCCTTCTACTCCATAGACGCCTGGCTTTGAAAGTTTCCAGGCAAGCAAAATATTTAGAATGATAACAAGGATTGAAACATATAGTGGCGTCTTAGTGTCACGGTGTGCATAAAAATATCTTGAAATAATGGTATAGATAATTCTAAAAAATATCGCCACACATAAGAAACCAAAAATCGCGGCGATATCTTGGTTACTTCTGGCAAAGATAATACGCGCCAAGTATCCTCGAGTAAAAAAGCAAACGACGACGACAGGTAATGAAATCCAGATCATAAGTCGTAGTACTTTTAAAAACTCTTCTTTAAATAGGTCAACCCTACCCTCTGCCAGTCGATGCGTTAATTTTGGAAAGGCTGCAGTTGAGATAGCGTTACCAATCAGCATTACGGGCGCATTATATAAAACGAGTGCATTGGAATAATTAGTTACTGAACCAATCGATAAATCTGATGCGAACCGCGTTTCAACGATACTATTAATGCTATCTATGCCTTGATCGATTGACCGTGCTGGCATAATGCGAAGAATTTCTCTAAAACTTTTATTCTTAAAATCGATCGTTGGCTTGTATCTAAAATTAAGCCCCTCCATTCCTAGTGCAATCACTAGAAGTTGTAAAACTGCACCAATAGCAATACCAAGACTTAGTCCTACAATTCCAAAACGAGCTCCAAAAATATAAATACTCGCGATAATAGCGCCGTTATAGAGAAGTGGTGCGATGGCAAAGAAGAAAAAACGGCCCGTTGCTTGTTGCACGGTAGAGAGTACGGTCGATATTGCAAATAAAAATATATTGACTGAAATAATACGCATTATTGCAACTGTTAGATTGAGCTGTTCTGGTAAAAATCCAGGGACGACAATATAGTGCAGGAGCGGCCGAGCAAACACCATAATAATAATGGCTGCGACAAAACCAACAATCGCCAGTGCATTAAGCACATAGCTGGCAACTTCCCAAGCTGACTGTTTATTTTGCTGCAAGCGCTCCGACAAAATTGGTAAGAATGCTACGCCAAGCGCACCGGACGCGAGTGTAAAAAATACAAAATCTGGGATTTTAAAGGCAGCGAAATAGGCGTCTGATTCAAAGTTGATGAAGTTTGCATTTACGAGTTTTGTGCGCAAAATTCCGAGCAATGCTCCAATCAAAGATGATCCTGCGAGCAGTAGTGCTGCTGACCCGAACGATGCTGTTTTGTTTGCTCGAAGTAATATGCGGCTCATAATCGTTACGATTGACTATAAGTGTTTCAGTTCTATATCTCGAGCTGAGACACTAGTACAGTGCTGCCTCTTTTGGCATTTTTGTTCCTTTTAATATTTTTGCGACCTCATCTGCTTCTACTGTTTCTTTTTCTAGTAGTACATCTTTGAGAGATTCAAGATATGTTCGATTTTGTTTAATAACCTGACGGGCTCTCTTTGCCGCCTCAGTGATAAGAGATTCAACTTCATCATCTATTATTTTTGCTGTTTCATCCGAATATTGTCGTTCATGTACAAGTCGTTCCATCATCATGCCGTCTTCAATATGAAACACTTGGTCACGAAGCTTTTTACCCATTCCTTGATTTACAATCATCTCCCTGGCGAGCTCTGCTGCTTTTTGAAGATCACTTCCTGCACCAGTTGTTACACGATCAGGGCCATATACAACTTCTTCAGCAATACGGCCACCGAGCATTCGAGCCAGCACATCCTTGTATTCAATAACACTATGGTAGCTTTTGTCTTCAGGTGGGATAAACCACGTGACACCACCAGTTCCACCGCGTGGAATAATAGTAACTTTATGAACAACATCACTATCTGGCAGCACCTGTCCTACGATGGCATGTCCGGCTTCATGATAGGCCGTTAGTTCTTTTTCTTTATCATTCATAATCTTGCTCTTACGCTCTGGACCAATTGCTACTCGCTCAAATGCACTCGTAACGTCGGCTTCAGTAATTTCTGTCCTGTTTTCGCGTGCTGCAACGATTGCCGCTTCATTCGCTATATTTGCCAGATCAGCACCACTCGAGCCAGCAGACTTTGCAGCAAGTGCATCAAGATCAACTCCCTTAGCAAGCGGCTTTTTCTCAAAATGTACTTTAAGGATTGCTAGTCGATCTTTTCGATCAGGCAAGCCTATAGATACCCTTCTGTCGAAACGACCTGGTCGAAGCAAGGCTGAATCAAGTACATCCATTCGGTTGGTCGCAGCAAGCACAATGACATTCTGCCCTTGCTCGAATCCATCCATTTCAACCAATATCTGGTTAAGTGTTTGTTCGCGCTCATCATGTCCGCCCCCCATACCGCTACCTCGTTTTCGTCCAACGGCATCAATTTCGTCGATAAATATAATACACGGTGCGTTCTTTTTAGCTTTAGAAAAAAGATCTCGCACACGGCTTGCACCAACTCCAACAAACATTTCAACAAATTCGGATCCAGAAATACTAAAGAATGGGACGTTTGCCTCTCCGGCAACTGCTCGAGCAAGCATCGTTTTACCTGTTCCTGGAGGGCCGACCAGAAGCACTCCTTTTGGAATCTTTGCACCAACACTTAGGAACTTCTTAGGAAACTTAAGAAATTCTACAACTTCTTCTAAATCTTGCTTGGCTTCTTCGTTTCCAGCTACTTCACTAAACTTAACCGCTTCTTTATCGCTGCCATAGAGCTTAGCTGAGCTTTTACCGAAGCCGAGCGCCTGGTTGCCTTGCCCTTGAGCAGACCGCAGGATAAATATGAGCACAAAGGTTATGATAACAACGGGGAGTAGATTTATAGCAATTGAAGCCCAGGTTGACCCAGTACTTGATGATGGCTTGAAAGTAACTGAAACATCGCGGCTAGTAAGTCCTCCAGGGCCATACAGAGGAGCACCATCTTCTTTAACAGTCGATTCAGTCGGTTTGCTATTACCCTTGAGTGTCAATTGAAGATTATCTCCATTAACAAGAATGTTTGTGACGTCACCCTTGTTGGCACTATTCATTGCATCACTAAATGAAACACTAGTAAGTTTTGCGGGCTGATTGTAGCTAAGGAGGAATACTGCTGCAAAGGCCGCAATGATTACAACAAAGCCGACATTCTTAAACCACTTCTTTTTTTGAGTCTTTTTTGGGGGGTGTGATTGTTTTTTGTCCATAAGATGTGATTATAAAGGTTTTGAACCTCCTTGACTACCACGAGATTGAAAACGGGCCGACCTTTTTGTTAGCAGAACATCAACGCCACTTGCTTGTAATATCTTTCCATGTGGCAAGGTTTTTATTTGAATACATATCCTCTCAATTGTTTTTTTATCTAATTCTTTAGCGCCCGCTTTGAGTAAAATACTACGTACTACTTCTCGCCCAATATCGTGCGGCAGCATAATAAACCATCTCCTATTTAATACGAGTTGGTTTTTATGAAGCCCTCGCCGAAGTAGATGCTCGATCTCTTGATCAATCTTTGTATTATGGTGTGCTGAATGATCCAGAATCGTCAGCCATTTTTGTCTGGCGGCATCATCCATTCTATGTACGACATTTTGCCGAATCCTGTTCCGCAAGTATTTTGGACTTTCGTTTGTACTATCTTCACGCCACTCAAGATTATTTTCTTCAGCATATCTAAATAAATCTTTTTTTGCCATCGAAAGCAGCGGTCGAACTAATTCCTTTGTGTCTTTCAATGAATTTAATCCGCTTCTGCCTGTACCCCTCAATAGATTGATCATACTTGTCTCAATGACATCGTCCTGATGGTGGGCTGTAATTATGGCTATCGCGTGGTGATCGGCAGCAACTTTTCTTAGGAAGGAGTATCGATAATTTCGGGCAGCTTCCTCGCTCGCGTCGGGGCCAAGTTCTACTCGTTCCGTTTCAAATTTGTATCCATATTTTTGCGCGAGCGTTTCGACGAATTTTGCATCAAGCGCAGAATCACTTCTGATGCCATGATCAAAATGTGCAACTACAAGATCTAGCTCTTTTTGCTTTGAGAGAATATCTAGAAGCACAACTGAATCAACACCTCCAGAAACGGCAAGAACATAAGTTCCGGGCTGTAAAGGAGTGCTATTTTGCATATTCACAAATGATATCAAAAAAGATCACCTAATTGTTGGTGATCTTATAAAACTGGTAGCGGCGCCGGGGATCGAACCTGGGACCTTAGGCTTATGAGTCCTACGCTCTAACCAACTGAGCTACGCCGCCGAATTTAACTTCGATACTATAGCATATTCTTCTCTGTTGAACCAGAGATTTATAAACAAAAATATCTACGAACCCGTAGATATTAATGTTTTTGCGTACCCTACCCGCTAGCCTAGAAGAGCATCAATGCTCAAAATGGCTTGGTCGCTTGTAGGAGTAAGCTCGTAGCTAATACCAATATCGCTCATTGGTTACTCCTTTTTTTATTGTTTTTGTTTTGCTTTTTTATAGCAATGATTACATTATATGTTTATTTTTTGATTTTGTCAAGCGCCTTATGCTTAATTTTGTTGTATAAAATGCTCTTCAAAATGAGTGGCGATTCTTTCATTGAAATGAGGTCGGCATCGCAGATAACTTGATCAGAAAGATCAGTACCAAACATCATAGTCACAACATGCTTATCGTGAGAAAAGATTGTTTCTCTTCCGTCACCAACGAGCAAAAGATTTTTTTCTTTTTCGGTTAGTATAATACCTAAACGAGCTAGCCATGGTTTATTGTTTTGTGCAACTAAAAACTGTGCTTTTTGACAGTCTTCTGCTGTTGTCTTATCGTTCAATGCGACTACTACTCCTCCCAGTATTTCACTTAAATGTTGAGCCTGTTTTTCTTCAAGAATAAATTTTGTATCGATCTTATGTATCATCTGAAGATGTCGAATAAGACTTAAAATCATTTCATTTGAAAGAGAAATTTCAAAAATAACTGTGTCTATGGATGCAAGAGTACCGACTTTATCGGAATGGTTTATTGCTACTTTTAAATCATTAAGATGCGTAATTTCTTTTTTTAAACTTCTTTTGATTCGTTGTCTAAAAATAGAACTATCCCGAAAAAGCTCAGTTTGATTATTTCTAGCTACTACAATGCCCCTGCCTGAGCCCTCCGTCACAAAACTTCCCATAAATGCCATGCAGCGCTGCTTTCGAAGTTCAGTCGCTTGCAGTAGTGGCAGTGTGTTCTTCTGGGCGGGAAGTCCTTCGTTAGTGAAAAAGGATTGATCAATACATAACTTATCTACTTCAATTAATCGAATGTCTGATGGAACTCTATTACCCTTTTCGATTAGAACCACATCGCCATTCACAAGATTTTGCACAGAAACTTTTTGCTTTTCACCGTTTCGTACAACTTCAGCCTTTAGCAAGTTCACGATTTCGGGCCGTAGCTCAGGATCGCTATTTTTTCCTAAGCTTGCTAAGCGACGCAGGGCTTCTTTTTCATCAAGTCCTTGCGAAGATTTTACTAAAAAGAAATCCTCTACTTCTGCCTGCGTCTTCTTGTACCATTCCATAAACTATAACTTTCTTTCAAATCTGTTTTTCTAAATTGCGATTATGCTTACAGCAATGATATAGTTTTTAGTAAAAGAGGGCAAAAAAATAATGAGTCAGGGGGGATACTATTATGAGTGAGACATATTTCTACATCCTAGCGATAATTGTTGGCCTTTTTCTCTCTACCAATCCCTTCTCTATTCATCTATTTTCAAAGCTACTCGTAGCTCATAAAGCAACGGGTACCGCAAAACACAAAACGTCGCTTTTTGGCCTACTATATCTATTCCTCGTATGGCTTTGGCTCTCACTCACTGCCATTATTCTTTATGAATCATTCATATCATTAAGTGTAAAAAATCTTCACTACGTAGCTATCACTGTCGCTGGACTAGGAATAATTGCAGGACTTTTAGAACTAAAAAAATATAACTGGCCAAAGCCTCATTCCACTAAGAAGACAATGAGAATCCACGAATCAATTCACAAGACAATGAACCTCGCAGCTGTTGTTAAGCTATCTATCGAAACTATTGTTGAAAACATAGCCAGCTATCTTATGCCCGTACTTTTATTCTCAGTACTCGTTTGTCTTCTTAGTAGCTCAAGTATAAGCTTTCTGTTGCTTTTTAATTTTGCAATGATTTTAAGTTTAGTTAAGATCTACATTCTAAATAGTTTAAATGTAAAAATGAGCGCAGTGCTTGAATGGAATCAAAATAGCAAAAATATTTTTAGATTATGTATTGGGGCAGGTCTCGTAATGCTCAGCTGGCTTATTCTGCTTGTTGTGGCAAAAGTAATAGGGTTTAACTGATGCTTCATATTCTAAAAAATGATGGCAGAATCGTTTCGTATCAGCTTAATAAAGTTTCGCGTAGCATACGACTTAGTTGTCAAGCGGCAGAACTTGAAGCTTATCTAACTACTCAGACAATAGCGGCTGTTCTTACCTCTCTTCATCAATGGCTCGAGAATAAGGAAGAGGTGACGACTGAAGATATTCGAACTCAAATAATAAAGTCATTGGCTTCAGTCCAACCACAAGCAGCCATCATTTATGAAAGTGCTAGAAGCCTGGAGTAGGAATGGCTAAAAAACATAAAAAACCAAAAAATTTTGATTTTGACCTTCTTGTTATTGGGAGTGGACCCGGTGGTGGTGTAGCCGCTCATTTAGGAGCAAATGCAAACAAAAGAATCGGTCTCATAGAACAAGGAGATGTAGGTGGCGCAAATGCTTTTTATGGCACTATTCCAACAAGAGCCTTACTTGATGCAGCTGACAAGCTGTGGCAATTAAAAACTATCGGCAAATACGGCATTCGCTCCAGCTCTCAAAGTTACAATTTTCGAGCAGTTCAGCTGTGGAAACAAAAAGCAATGTACGCTACGGGGATACTTGAAGAAAGTGACACCTTTAATCACGATAAAATTAAGCTCATAAAAGGTCGAGCTCATTTTGTTTCTCCATGGACTATCAGCGTTGGCATGAAACGATATAGCGCAAAAAAATTTATTATAGCTTCTGGAAGTGCTCCTATAGCCCCCCTAATACCAGGACTCAACGAAGCAGGTTTTTTAACAGTAAAAGAAGCAAGTAATCTCGAAAAACCACCTCGCAGTCTTTTCATACTAGGTGGTGGAAAAATTGCATACGAATATAGCCAAATTTTTAGTGCTTTTGATAGCCGTGTTCACATCGCAGAACCATCAAATACACTGCTCTATCATGCTGATACCGAGGTCAACGATGGTGCAATATGGGCACTTGAAGGAAAAGGAATACGTGTCCACCTTGAAACACAAGTCACGTCCATTACGCTCCATGGGGGCAAGAAAATAATAAGTTTAGTTAAAAACGGTCGCCTTCATCGCGTTGTTGTCGAGCAAATACTTATCGCCGGTGAAGAACAGCCCGCCCTAGATATGGGGCTAGAAAATAGTGGTGTCAGCTACGGACCCAAAGGTATTAAAGTAAATGATTATCTACAAACAAATAAAAAGCACATCTACGCGCTTGGCAGTGTTATTGGAAAGCAGGCTGAGCCACACACCGCATCTGCAGAAGCTAGACTCGTAATTCATAATATGTATAGCAAAAAACCTATAAAATATCCCTTTAATAGTTCGCCAACCGTCTTATATGGAACCCCTGAAATAGCCTATGTTGGCAAAAATGAGCAAACCTTAAAGCAAATATCTAAAAAATACCAGATCGGAATAGCTCCTATTGAGCTCATCGGTAGCGCTCGAACAAATGACTATTCTGGTGGTTTTGTTAAACTACTTACTTCAAAAGAAGGACTGATTGAAGGTGCGTCCATTATTAGCTCGCATGCCAGCGAAAACATAAGTGAACTTTCTCTCTCTGTTAATAGCAGAATTCATGCAAAAGCCTTGGCCACAGTACCACACCCTTTTTCATCTGAAAGTACTGCCATACAAGTTGCTGCAGCTCAAATTAAATCAAACCACTAATTAAACCCTCTATTTCTCTCTGTACAGTTATTGATTTTCATGCTTAACTATGCCTAGCAAGGTTTTGTCTTCTCTTATGACCTAATAGATCTTAAGGCTCAAGGACAGACAGGGTCGTACTTGCATTTATTTATAAGAACACAAGGTAAGAAAAGTACATGGCATACAAGTTATTTATCGGAAGCCTCGCATGGGCAACCGACGACGCTTCACTCGAAGCTGCATTCGCTCCTTTCGGAACTGTTGTTAGTGCTACTGTCGTGAAAGATCGCGATAGTGGACGAAGCAAGGGATTCGGATTTGTTGAATTCGCAGACGACGCTGAAGGAAAAGCTGCTGAAGCTGCAATGAATGGCAAAGATCTTGATGGAAGAGAAATCGTTGTAAACGAAGCTCGACCACGAGAAGACAAGCCACGACGCGACTTCGGTGGTAACGGTGGCGGTGGCTATCGCGGCGGAGACGATCGCGGTGGTTCATCATTCCGTAAAAAGAGCTGGTAATTAAAAATCCAGACAACAAAAAAGGCCTTCAGAAATGAAGGTCTTTTTTAATTATTATTTTGGTGGGGCCGGCTGGACTTGAACCAGCGACCAATCGGTTATGAGCCGACTGCTCTAACCACTGAGCTACGGCCCCACAAATAACTAGTTAATTATACCCTAGTCGAGTACAAAAGTTATAGAGTGTACTATACTATAAAAAGGTATGTACGAAAAAATAAAAAACAGTTCTTTCTCTAAATCATTATTTAATACGAAAAACCTCGGCCTCTATGCCGTGTTTTTGATTGGCTTATCAGTCACCTGGAGTACTGTAAAAATTATTCAAAAAAATTATATCCTACAGAGACAAATTACCACACTTCAGCAATCAGTTGCTGTTCAAACACAAATGAATCAAAACGAAACGCTACTTATTAATTATTACAGTTCTGATTCGTATTTAAGTCTTGAAGCAAGAAAGTATTTCAATAAAGCGCTACCAGGAGAAAAGCTAATTCTCGTACCTACAGCTATTTCAAATAAATATATTCATCAAACAGCCGTTATAAATAGTGATATTTCAAAAAATACACCTAAGGCTAAGGTGCTTCAAAACTGGCAAGATTGGGTTAATTTCTTTTTTCATAAAACCTCTGCCCCTTGACCAGGATATAAATACAGGGTATTATAACCTTCGGTCTTAATGCGGGGTAGAGCAGTGGCAGCTCGTGTGGCTCATAACCACAAGGTCGCAGGTTCGAGTCCTGCCCCCGCGACCAAGAAAGCATCCTCAAATTTATCTTGAGGATTTTTTCTTTTTATAGTATTGTTCGATTAACAATAATTTACATATGGGGGGCCTTATGGAAAATAATAAAAAAGATGAAGTGGGAAGCGTTCATCAGGAAAAAACAGAAATAAAAAACCTCGAACTTCATGATGAAAAAATACGTCATTTTACCAAAAAAAAGTTATTTCTAGTTTTAGTTGCCGCGTCACTACTCGCGATATGTATTGGAATTGGTGTTCATATAATCCAAAAAAATGAGAAAAAACCAACCTCGATATCGTCAAAAGTAGTTGATCATACCGTTAAAATTATTGGTAACGTACCCAAAACTGGGGCATCATTCTTAAGCAGCCCCACTAAATTAAACGATCTTAATCTTTTCAAAAATACTATTCCATTATTTGGTGCTGACGAATCTTGTTATAGCTCACAAACCTATCAAATAATCCCCGGCTGCACCACTCCCAGACCATTATCGATAACATATTCACAGATTGGTACTAATGCTAAAAATCAGCCTTTTATTTTAGCAACCGTTGTCGACACTTCAAATGGCGGTAATTACACAGCTGGTACATTCTTATTTGTAAAAACAGCTACAAATACATACACCTTTTTTGAGAATTTTTATAAAAAACAAGAGCACGGTAATAATTACTCTAGTCAATATTGGGCAGATGAAGTTCAAAATCTAGTGGATACTTTTTCTTCAAATGTCACCATCAATAAAACTGATGACATAACCGACTTCACCTTTCCCCAAACGGTAACAATAGCAGGTGCAACATTTAATTTACCTGCCGTCGGCGATTTTACCGGTATAGGAAATTTTATAGACCCACCAGTGCCGCCAGCGAATAGCACAAAACTCGGATCAATTGGAACTATAAACTTTTATAAAAATATACAGGCAGATGCAAATGGCTACCAAGTAGTTGCTGTCCTTGCATACATTGGCAATTATCAGATTCAATACCAGCCATACGACACAATGATTAGTAGCAATTCTTACATAAATTTCGATACCTCGATTCCTGGTGGAGAAGTGTCAACATCCAATTTATTTACGCAGCAACCAGGTTGCGGTAAAATAGCCGGATTCCTAATTGACAAAAATCCAAGCAGTAATAATCTAAAGAAAATTGGCGTTGGGCCAAGTG
Source organism: uncultured Candidatus Saccharibacteria bacterium (assembly GCA_903859365.1). Classification (GTDB taxonomy): domain Bacteria; phylum Patescibacteriota; class Saccharimonadia; order Saccharimonadales; family CAIOMD01; genus CAIOMD01. Next base: position 41,894 of record CAIOMD010000002.1, read on the forward strand.
GCCAAACTGTCTATCAGCTTATTAATAGCGATCCTTTGCTTGGGTTTATCTACGCGAATGACTATGCAAATGGCCAGTACGTGCAAGATACGACGCTACAAGGATTAAGCCTGCAGCAATTCCAGGATAAACATGCAGTGATGCTTGCCAAGAATTCTCTAGGAGATTATCAAATATATCTTCGCGCCGATATGTTCTCGCAAGGAGAGTGCGGTAAACCAGTTATTTACCTCTACCCAACTCATACCCAGTCAGTTGACGTCAAAGTGGCTGCTGCAATAACGAAATCACTACCAACCTACGGATCAGATGGATGGAAAAACGTAATAGCTCAACCAAATGGAACGCTTTCTTATCAGAATGACGTGTATCCAAATCTTTTCTGGGAAGGTACTGGAGATGGTTCATATCCTACGGTCAACTCGGGTACCATTGTGAAAACAAGCGACGCAGCTGTGACAATTAAAAAACAACTTCAGCAACAGGGTTTAAATAGCAATGAAATAACAGATTTCTTAGCGTATTGGGTGCCAAAATTACCAAATACCCCCTACACGAGACTGACATGGTTCAATACAAGTCAGATGAATCAATTAGCACCTCTCACTATCTCTCCAACCCCTTCAACGCTACTACGTGTATTCCTTGACTTCCAAGGTCTACAAAAACCATACTCCTTGCCAGCACAAGTACTCACTACAACATCTCGTAATGGATTCACGGCTGTTGAATGGGGAGGATTACTAAGATAGTAATCTTATCTGTTGGGCGCGCAACTTACAAATATAAATAATTGAAGTAGCTCTACTCAACTATTTATATTAATCACTAGGACCGTAAACTCTTTGTTGCATTTGCCCATCTTATGAGCTCTGTAACTTGTCCAGTTGGTTCACCACGAAAATCAGTAACTTCACCTGCCTCAGTAACATTGGCCCATGGCTCATTGACCCAAACGCGCTCTCGGAGAGGCACCATCTGAAGTTCGGACGAAACTGAAACAAGATGCTCGATAGCTCGAGCAGCACCTACAGCCCCATAGCCCACAAAAGCTACCGGCTTGTATTGCCACTCGTTCTTAAGAAAACTAATCGCGTTAAGAAGGACGGGGCTTGGGGCATGGTTGTATTCAGGTGTTACCCATATATAACCGTCGGCTTTTGCAATTAATTCAGCAAATTTCTTAGTATGTTCATTTTGGTATTGACCCATGCTTGCCGGCATAGCTTCATCCAAAAATGGAAGATTAATATCTTGCAAGTCAACTAGTTCAATCGTTGAACCAGCAGGTAGTTCTAATTTTCCCATATACCAATCAGTGATTTTTTTTGCTACTCTACCTGGTCGAGTGCTTCCTATAATAATTTGAATATGTGCCATTTTTTCCTCTTTTCTTATTTACTATACTAAGTATAGTTACTCACTATATTTTGTAAAGTCTTTATTTTTAACGTAAAATAAGTTCTATTATGGAAAAAGCTACCACCACTTCTCCAGATTGCGTTCTCTACACCCTTTCTATACTCGGTGACAAATGGTCGCTTTTAATAGTCAGAGAAATGACTGGATGCCCACAGAGCTTTAGTGATCTTGAAGCTGCATTGCCCGGTATTAGTCCTCGAACTTTATCTATGCGCCTTAATAAACTACTAGCAGATGCTATCATCACAAAAGACCTTTACTGCGAACGTCCACCTCGTTATCACTATTTACTCACAGAAAAAGGAACTGATCTAAAAAACATTCTTAAAGATATGTCTTCCTGGGGAAAAAAGTATTCTTAAGAAATTTTTGATTCGATCACTTCAAGCATCCCATCAAGACTTTCGCTACGCATAAGCTGATCACGAAACAAACTGGCATTTTCAATGCCATGAACATAGACTTTAGCCATTCTTTTTAGTCCCTGCCAATTTCTATCTCTGTTTTGATACGTTTGTTGAAATAACTCAATGTGTTTTTTGAAAAGACTAAGCCGATCTTTTTCAGTCATATCCTTCCAGGGAGATTGTTTAGAAAAAATATATGGGTCGGTAAAAATAGCACGCCCAATCATGATACCGTCTAGCTTATATTGCTTTGCTAATTGCTCTCCATGTTCTCTACTCTCAACATCTCCATTACCCACTATAAGGGTTGTAGGGGCTACCTTGTCACGAATCTTTGCAATCTGAGCTATATCGTTCCAACGGGCAGGCACCTTACTCATTTCTTTTGTTGTGCGGCCGTGTACCGTTAGCATATCTATTCCCTGCTCTAAAATGAGTTCTGGCCACGTAAAATCGACTTCATTCCAGCCAGTACGAATTTTCACACTCACTGGAACGCGCCCATTAACACCTCTCTTGACTGCAGCAATAATGGCAACCGCAAGATCACGATCATTGATAAGTGCCGAGCAACAACCATTCTTAACAATTGTCTTGTCGGGGCACCCCATATTGATATCTATGCCCGCAAACCCCATCTCAACAAGCTCAGCAGCAGTCTTTTCATAATTAGCTGGCACCTTCCCCCATATTTGAGCCACCACTGGCTTTTCTTTTTGAGTGAGTGCCACTTTATGAATGAGCCGAGGTCTTCCCTTACTTTGCAAGCCATCAACATTCACAAATTCTGTAAAGAATAAATCGGGCTTAGCACAATCAGCTATCACTTGTCTAAACACCGTGTCGGTAACATCATCCATAGGAGCAAGAACAAAGAAAGGTTTTATCAGATTTAACATCATTTATTTATATTTTAAATCGCTGAGGAGCTTGGGTACAAAAGAATATTTATTTCTTGCTTCTTCGATTTGTTTCCGATGAAAATGACCTCTCTTATAGAGACTTAAGTAGGCTTTTTCTGCTGTCCCCACATATGCTTCATCACTCATAGCTTTCACAATAGACATCTTTTCTTCAAACATCATGTCATAAGAATGTGCACTGTGTTTTTCAACTGGTTGAGGCCAGTTCCCCACTCGCAAACACTCATCAAATAGAAGATAATCGGCAAGAACATGAGCAGTAAATTTAAATTTACGTACATTAGCATTTACTTTAAAAGTAAGTGATCCATCATCTTCCCTTTTTCTTTTCTCAACCCAATCGGGATTCATCAAGACAGATTTATATAATTCGACATCGCTCAAAATAGCAGTACTTTTCTTCAAAAGTTTTGTTATGTACTTTGAGCTAAAACGCCCCTTACCTTCTTGAGATTTAGCGTAGTGCTGTCCTATGAGATCTGAAAGGCTAACTGCAACAAGTTTTGCCTCATCCCTACTATAAGGAACGAACTGCTCATTGCTTTCTAAAAAAAGTAGCTCTGGTGATTTTTTACCCGAAACAATACTTTTGTTAATTGCAAGTGATCCTAAATCATCTGGAACAAAAAACAGACCTTCTTTTCCTTGAAATTCACCATTAGCCATACTTAAACCTATAAACCTTACAATGAATTTAATATTTTTTGCTGTATTTTAGTAACTTTAACTCGTTTTTTTGCAATTAAACCGGTGCCTCCGTTTGCTTTATCATAATCAAGCCACGCCTCATCAGCCATTTTAAGTGCATCATCTCTCGACATGCCGCTTGCTACAAGTTCATCAACACCAAATGCTTTTTCAAAATATTTCTTTGCAGCTAAATTAGCCCCATTGTATCGCTGCATTGGCTCACCATATTTTTTATTATCTTGTTTTGCTCTTCCTTCCGCCATATTACGATTAGAAATCTCAAAATTTGAATCAATTAAATATTGTGCACGTTTCTTCAGGGAAACACTGGGCCCATCTTTATTGATTAATGGGGTGGAGTCTGTTTCAAATTGGTCAATAATCACACCACTATCTCTCACACCAAAAAAACCACAACCACATATTATTTCAGCCTGAACATCTTTAGGTAATGTACTTAGCGGCGTTTCTTCATATGGTACTACGTCAAAAAGTGAGTCCATATTTGTTGGTGCGTGATTTCTTGATTTGCTCATAGGTGTTATTATATCACACTTATGCTTAATTGTCTAGTATATGCTACTCCCAGCTAAATACACGGAAGGCTACAAGGTAAATTATGACTGACCACCCAAGAAGAAGCCCCATTTGCGGCAAAACGTCCAAGAAGCCCTTACCTTCTGTTACGATGAGTCGAATGCCATCAACTACTGGAGTGAGCGGCAAGTAGCCTGACACTGTTTGCAACCAATCAGGCATTAAATATCGTGGAAAGAATGTGCCAGACAAAAAGAGCATCGGAAATGTAACCAGGTTACTAAGCGGCGCTGCCTGACGTTCATTCTTTGCCCAGCCTCCAAGTGCAAGTCCAATACCATATATTGTGAAAATACTTAACAGCACGAAAAATATAAAGGTGAAGTAACTCCCCTTCATGTGCAAGTGAAAAATTGCGACCGAAGACATGAAAAGTGCTGCAATTGCAAACAAACCAACGAAACCTTGAGAAATAACATTCGCAACAAAATATTGCCACACCCTTAGCGGAGTCGTGTGGAACCTACGCAAAATTCCCTGTTTCTTGAGCTCAGGAAAGACGTTAACGGGTCCAAAAACTCCAAGGCCAAGGATGGAAAAACCAAGTAGCCCAGAAAAAGTGTAATCAAAACGATTGAGGCTTGGAGCTTGTGTCGACTGAGCAACCACACTTAAGGGGGTAACTAATTTAATATGCTGGGCATTAACGACATCAAATTGCTGCTGAAGAATAGAAGTGAGTGTTTGAGCACCCTGTTGAGCGTTTTCGTTATAGTATACGACTGCTTGTCCAGAAGGATAGTTCGAGCCTTTTAAAACGTCTCCAAAGCCATTAGGTAGTACAATAGTTGCATCCAGCTGGCTGCGCTTCATCTTTTCTGTAGCTTGGTCTAGTGAGGTAGTCTTTTTATCCACTTTAAGGATTTTTGAGGTTTTAGCTTGGTCAACAAAATTCTTAGCGTAGCTCGAACTGGACTGATTTATGACTGCCACATTAAAAGAAACACTTCCATTGTTCTTTGTGAGTGCGCCAAAAACAAAAAGAAACATTAGCGGGAAAACGATAGTAAAAAATATAGCTAGTTTATCTCTAAAAAAACGCTTTGCATTTAATCGAGCAAAGGTGGTGATGGTGTATAAAGATTTTCTCATATTAGTCCCGAAGCTTCTTTCCGGTTAAATCAATAAATACGTCCTCGAGGTCAGCTTGCTCAACATGACGTTCTTTCTTGAATCCACGACCTAATAATTCTTTGATTAGATTTTTTGGTGAATCGAGTGCAATAATCGTTCCTTGATCCATGATAGCGACTCGGTCGCAAAGCATTTCAGCCTCCTCAAGATAATGGGTCGTTAAAATAACAGTTATTCCTTTTTTCTGAATATCCTTTACGAGATCCCACAGATTTCTTCGCGCCTGCGGATCTAGGCCTGTTGTTGGTTCATCCATGAAAAAAACTTTTGGATTGTGTACGAGCGATGCAGCGATACTGAGTCGCTGTCTCTGGCCACCCGAAAGGTTTTCAACATACTCGTTAGCTTTTTCCTCCAAATTCACTATTTTAAGCATTGCAATAGGATCAACTTTTTCTCCGTACGAAGCAGCAAATAATTCAATAATTTCCTTTAGCTTTGTTTTATCTTGAAATGCGGGTGATTGTGGCTGTACGCCAATGATGTACCTGACTTTTTGGGGATGCTCACCCACATCTATGTGATTAATACTGGCGCTCCCGCCATCAATTTCTCTAATTGCTTCGATCATCTCAAGGGTTGTTGTTTTACCGGCTCCGTTGGGACCCAATATTCCAAATATTTCGCCCTTTTCAACATTAAAGCTAATGCCATCAACAACTTTTTTGTCACCATATTTCTTCGTAAGATTCTTTACTATAACGATATTGTCTGCCATATATGACTGTAATGTATCAGAAAATTTTAGTTAAAACAAAAAAACACTCTCATTCCTGAGAGTGTTTTTGATAATTTTCGATGTAAATCTAAATTATTTAACGTTCTTTACAGTAAGAAAACCGTTTCGTGGGTTTTCGCCAACTTCTTTACCTGCAGGAAGCGCATCAATAGTTTCTGCTCGCTTGTCCTTGCTGAAGTAATAAATAGTTTGCTTTTTTCCACCTCTTAACACTACATCCTTTGAGTTTAGGAAGTACGTTACCCCTTTTGAATTCGTATGTTGATAAGCCATTGCTTCTCCTTCTTACACTGTTAGTAGTACTCCTACCATACCCTGAGTGAATTTAAATTGTCAACAGATTTATAAAAATCCTAAAATACTTGCGCTTACCTGTTGGAGTGCGCTACACTTTATTTACAAGCATTAGCAATGATAAAAAGGGGTGTAAGTAATAATGAATGAATATTTGAATAAGGTATCAAATCCTTCACAAACGATTAATCGCGGATCAACTGAGGGTATGCTTCAACCATCAACAACAGGAACAGGTAAAGGAAAAAAGAACAAAAAGCTAGGTTCTAATTTTAGTCTCGGAAGATTAGGTTTTGTTCTATTTATTTTTGTTCTTGCTGCTATTATCTCAGGAATCATCTTTCTTGTAATACGTTCATCAGGGGCTTCAACCACTTCAAAGATTAACGTAAAAGAGTATCAGGCAGTCTTTTTGAACAGTAGTGATGGACAAGTTTACTTTGGTAAGCTTAGCTCACTCAATGCACAATACTACATGCTTACGGACATCTATTACGTGCGGGTTCAACAAGTACAACCAGGTGCAGCAACAACCACCAATTCATCGTCTAATATTTCATTAGTGAAATTAGGTAACGAAATCCACGGACCAGAAGACGCTATGTATATTAATAAAAATAACGTAATGTTCTGGGAAAACCTTAAGAGCTCAGGTCAAGTTGCTAAAGCAATTGCACAGTACCAAGAAAATCAAGCAAACGGAACCAATAAATAGTTACAGGAACGTAATTTAGAAAAAAGCCTCACAATGTGAGGCTTTTTTATTTTTTTGAGTTTTTCGAAAAAATTGAAGTAATTATCCTAAATACCAAAAGACTGCCTGAAAGAATACTTATCACAATAAGCCAGCCAGCCAGATCACTCGACCACTTAGGGCTTATGAAATCAAACTGATACAAGCCCTTTGATGGAAGATTTTGGTTCTTGAGACCATTTCCGTGGGTGGTCAGATAATTTTCGACACAAGTCACGTTCTTATACAGATCACTCCCTTGTGCGCTGCATGACGTAATTGCGCTGTTATATAAAGCTTGTGTGCCATTTCGGGCTGCATCCTGAGCTTCAACCTGTAATATCGCTCTATAATACGTGTTAACGAGCTGAATGGGTGCCTCGCTAGACCCGTTCGTGTTCACGTTAGTATTCATGTGTCCAAAAACATAGACTCGTAAGTCATTTAAGGCGGGCTCGACATTAACACCTGAAGTATCAGCTACCAATAGATTCTGTCGCAGTTTAATCATATGAATATTGTTTTGCCTAAGTTCGTAGCTCGCAGCACAAATACAGAGAAAAAAAACGACAATAAGTAGCGGGACCGATAATAAAGAATACGTTTTTTGCACTATTTCTGAAGTTTTTTTTGTTTTCATGAATTTATTTTCATATTTCCCGTTTCATAGTAACAGATATTTGAAGTAGAATTAAGGTTATGCATGTATATTTTTCAGGAATTGGCGGCACCGGAATTGGCCCGCTTGCACTCATAGCCCTACAAGCAGGATTCGAGGTCTCAGGTTCAGATATGCAAGAGAGTCAATATACGCATTACCTTGAGGAAAAAGGCATTCATCTTTCAATTGGTCAGTCTGAGGATTTAATTAAAGAAATTCATGCCACACATCCAATTGACTGGTTCGTTTACTCTTCTGCACTTGATCAATTTAAGAGTACGCACCCTGAATTACGTTTTGTTAAAGAACATAATATACGGTCATCAAAAAGAGATGAATTCATAGCGCACCTTATTGAAGAAAAAAAGTTGCAGATGATAGCCGTCAGTGGGACGAATGGAAAAACCACAACTACTGCAATGCTCATCTGGTTATGTAAAACCATTAATCTTCCTATTTCATATTCTTTGGGTGCAAAGATTAGTTTTGGCGAAATGGGTGCATATACCAAGGACAGTACCTATTTTATTTATGAATGCGATGAATATGATCGAAACTTCCTATACTTCTTTCCGCACTTTAGCATCATAACTTCAATTGCTTGGGATCATCGAGATATTTATCCAACACGTAGTAGCTATAACGAAGCCTTTGATCAATTTATTAATCAATCTGAAAAAGTATTACTGTACCAAAAAGATGCGAAACTACTTGGACGATCCGGTGATAATAAGCGAATTATATTGGAAGATTCAAATGAACTGATCGATCGTATAACACTTCATGGACTTCATAATAGGCAAAATGCTGCACTCGCCATTGAAGCAGCCCATCGTTTGACGGGACATGCATACGATGAGCTTGTTCAGATAATAAATAATTTTCCGGGCTCAAACAGAAGATTTGAAAGAATTATAGATAATGTCTATTCAGACTATGCCCACACTCCTGAAAAAATTGCTGCCACACTTCAGCTAGCTCACGAAATCAACAAAGATGTTGTCGTTATCTATGAGCCGCACAATAATGACCGACAAAAAACAATTATTAATGACTATTACTCACTTTTTGATTCCGTTAATAAATTGTATTGGCTTCCTACATACATTGCACGTAAAGATGCTGATACGGTTCAACTAACACCCAAAGACTTTTTAGATACATTAGATAAAAAGACGAACGCCCAGGAAGCTGCGATGAATGAAGTGCTAGCAGAGGAGATAAACAAAGCCATTCGAAGAGGAAATCTAGTGCTTTGCCTCTCAGCAGGTGGCGGTGGAAGTTTAGATGAATGGATTCGCAAAACATGTCATAATGGAGGCATACATGGATAACACGATAAGTACTTTTCTTGGTTTTAGCTCAAATCGATTTCTTGCCTCTATTTTCGTAATTATAGTGGCCGTGGCCCTTCGTTACGTTATTAAGATAGTGCTTAAAAATATTTTCAAATTACCTCTGAACGCAGATCTCTTTCCAAAACGAAAAAAAGACCACGAACGTCGCATCAAAACTCTCAGCAGCGTTGCCCTTGCTGTTTCTTCCTTGGTGATATGGTTTTTTGCAATAATTATTGTGATGGGTATTTGTAACGTTCCCGTTGCTCCCCTACTCACAAGCGCAGGCCTTATTGGCGCAGCAGTTGCATTTAGTATGCAAAGTTTAATTAAGGATTTCGTAAGTGGCCTCTTTATCATTGCTGAAAATCAGTATCGAGTCGATGATTATGTAGAAATGATAAATAATGCTGGGTCAAGAAAAGAAGGGGTCGTTCAAGCTGTTACCGTTCGAACAACAGTAATAAAGGATGACTCGGGGGCAATTCACCATATTCCTAACGGTAGCATTTCCATCAGCACTAACCACAGTATGAGTAATGACATCATCCATGAGCAATTAATTTTAGAGCCAAGCTACAGTATTGAAAAATTTGAAATAGCGCTACATGAAATCAGCGAAAAACTTTTAACGAATGAAGCAACCTTGAGATTCTTTAAGACCGAGCCAAAGCTTTACGACGTACTTGAAGTTACCGGCGAAGGTACGAAAGTAGATATTACCTTTGAAACAAATGCCTCTAAGCGAGTTAAGGCATCAACGGTATTCTTAAAAGCAGTCAAAACAAGCCCGATTAAACTGGCCTAGTTCGCAGGCAAACCAAGCGTTTGATTACTAATATCGTTTTGGTTAAAATCTGCGTTATTATTAATGGTTGTGAGTTTCTGTTTTAGTGTTGCTTCATAATTAGCAATATCAATAGCATTAACTGGGCTTGTTACGTCATAGGACCCATTAAGATTTGCCGCACTAAGTTGAGAGCCAATTTTTATCTGCTTCACCGTAACATAAGCACTTGAATGCAGAAACATTATAAAAGGAATGAGTACCATCATAAACGAGATAACGACTGCCCCAGCGATTGCAGTGCCGGGATGCAGACCCTCAATTTTCTTTTCAATGTCGCCGTGCATTATGCTGACAACCTTTTAATTATTTGATTAAACGTTGATGACGGAGCATCGATAAGTAACTGTTCAATTTGGTTTGCACTTTTTTGCAATTGCGATAGTTGCGCACGCGCAAGCACTATTCCTGCAACAAACTCTTCAGGCTGATTAACGCAGTCAACGCTCGCAACAGCATTTAAAGTACCCGTGTACGTTGAGCCAGAGATAGTCAAACTATCCATCGCACCCTGCATCTTTCCAATAAGCAAATCAATTTCAGAGCCGTCAACGCCTTGTCGAGCTAATCGTAGTTCAAATGCCTGTAGATCGTTTATTGTTGAACCGTAGGTATCAAGATACAGATGAATAGTGGCCGCTGTTTTACTACTTAATTGAGATAATTGAGCCTGCAAGGCAACACATCTTGTAACGACGGCGGTTTTCGAATCAGCCGAAAGTGTGAGTTGTTGATCGCTTACGGCCTTAGACAGGATGCTATCAGAAGCCGGAACGGACTGTGCTCCGGCTTCTATGGGTAACATAATAGTTACTAACGCCAGTACTAAAAGTGCGATTCGCTGTATCTTCATCTTGCTTAAGTATAGCACTCTTCTATTGATAGATTGTATAGCTTACCCCTGTTTTTTTAATTAATTTTTCTCTTTCAAGCGCAGCCAATACTTCATCCAACCGTTCGTCAAAAAGATTCATTGCACTTAGTTCATCATAAGTTCTTTTTTTTACTAATAAAAGTTTTAGCATAGCTCCCCTCAGCTGACGAGATGATCCTTCGAAAGTGCTTTGTTTTTTGTAATGTTTAGATTTTTGAGAAATATTACCGACCGATTGCTTTAAAAAACTTCCGTAATCCATTAATGCCCAGTACCATTCTCGGGGATTCTCTTTGTCTAGACTGGATTCAATCAACGGCAATAATTCTTTATCGGCAACATGCTCAGCAAAGGGAAAAAAATGATGAATAAAAACTGTTCGAATATTTGTTTCTACGAATAGCCTGGGGAGATTATAGGCATACACAACAACTGCCGCTGCAGTTGCTTTCCCAATGCCCGGCAAAGCCTCTAAAAGACCAGGTTCGCTGGGGATACGGCCTTCATGTTCTGAAACAATTACTTTGGCTGATTCAAGCAGATACTTTGCTCTGCGGTTATAGCCAAGCCCACTCCACGCATGCAAGACAACGTCCAGATCCGCTGCTGCTAATGTAGCTATAGTTGGAAATAGCTCTATCCACTGATTAAATTTATAAATCACACGATTTACTTGGGTTTGTTGTAACATAATTTCTGAAACTAAAACGTAATAGGCAAAATTTTCATCATCTATATCGTGGCGCCATGGCAAGTTATTTCTTTTATGCGCACGATAATAGTCCCACACAATTTCTTGGAATTGGTTTACGGCCAAAATCTCGGGCATTACGATTTAGAGGAAGCGAACCACTGCATGACTACACCGACTGCAATATAAAACGGAAATAGCTGCATAAGTGCTGTGCCAAAACTATTTTTGCTATACACTTCCCATACAGTTGCCCCAACAAGTACACCAACGAATGGTACGTACGATACCCATCCCTTCCAGTTAACGGGTAGATAGCTTCGTCGAACAGGAATGAACCATGCTCCTTTTTTTGGTTTAGGATATTTTTTTTGTTTCATAGTTACAGTATACCTTATGGAGCAAGCCTGTTAATATCTCGCGGAAAGAGGGATGCTTCTTTAACGTTATTGAGTCCAATTATCTTCTGCACAAGTCGTTCGAGCCCCATACCGAAACCTCCATGGGGTGGTAAGCCATATTTGAATGCCATAAGGTAATACTTGAAGCCTGGGTGTTCGAGATCTGCTCCAATTTTCTGCAATTGTTCGACAAGCGCATCATATCTATTTTCGCGCATACTTCCTGTAGCAATCTCCACTCCACGGAACAAAAGATCAAATCGATCGGCAATTTCAGGATTATTTTCATCCAGCTTATGATAGAACTTTGCTTCACTGGCTGGCCATTCAGTAATAAAGACTGCCTCGGATCCGAGTTGTTTTTTGGCCCATTCGCACACCCACTTCTCTTCTTCGGGCCGTAAATCTTTTTCTCCAATAGTTGAGGTGCCCGTTGCTTTGGTGTAGTGTTCATGCACTTCATTAAGTGTAATTTTAGGAAATTCTTTTGTTAGAACCGGTTTTGAGGCGTTCCATCTTTTAAGCTCAGTGTCATACTTATCCCACGAAGCATCAACAGCAGCATGCACCATTCTACTCATAATACCCATGAGTTCATTGAGATTGACGAACCCCGCTTCGGCATCTATATGGATAAACTCTGTCATGTGCCGTGTTGTGGCGCTAAGCTCAGCACGATAGGTTGGATTTATCTCAAAGCTTCTTTCAAAAACTCCTACCATTATCTGCTTATAGAATTGTGCGCTTTGAGCAAGTGTTGCTTCTTTTCCGAAATAGTCGAGCTTAAACACTTCAGCTCCCCCCTCAGTCGCACCCGGTAAAAGTTTAGGGCTATTAAATTCAATAAAATCCTCACTCTGAAGTTGTTTACGAATTGTATCTTTTACAAGTGCTTGAATCTTAAAAATAGCTGTTTCCTGTATATTGCGAAGCGATATAGGGCGATATTCAAACAGTGTATCGAGATTATCTGGCTTATGGTCAATGGGTTTATCTATTTCAATTGGAGGCGCATCAACAACAGGAACCATAACTTCCAGTGTTGCATCATGAAGCTCTGCTCCACCGGGAGCGCGTTCATCCTTATACACAACTCCCGTAATAGAAACTACTGTTCCTATTTGCAGTCCACGAAGTTTTTCTACCTCATCCTTGTCTTCAACAAGCACCTGAACAATGCCTCGTCTATCGCGAACAGTAATGAAGTTCAACCCACCAAGTAATCTTTTTTTATGTATCCAGCCTTGAATTGTAATCTTTTTGCCGTCATGGTGTACGACATCATCAGTAAGTATTCTCATATCTACAGCATTATAACAGATAGAAGCTACCTATTTATACAAGTTCTTTATGATGTTCTTGTTTTTTTATTTTTGCGAGCTGTTTGGCGACTTCTCGTAAATCTTCATGCTGATCAAATTCATCCATAATTGGTTCTCCGAGGATCTCACGTATTACATCCTCAAATGAAAGTACACCAACAATATCTTCGAACTCATTTACCACAACAAACATGTGATGTTTAATCTTTAAAAATGCCTTAAGTGCGTGGCCAAGAGTCTGCATTTCATTACAATAAAAAACGTCATGTCGCATTACATCGGCTACAGGCTTTGGTTTTTTAAGTGCAAGTGCATCTTTCAAATAGAGTGTTCCAACCACTGATTGATTTGTTCCTTTATACACTGGGTAGCGCGAAAAACCACTGTCATGCAACTCGCCCAGAGTGACGGGACTTAGTAGCTCATCTTGACTCACAAAATGTACCGCCGCAAGTGGTGTCATACAGTCACCTACCAGTCGTTCGCTAAACATGAGTGCATTGATAGCGATAGTTAGTTCTTCTGGCTTAATTTCTTTTGAATTCTCAGCATTGAGCCTAAGCATTTCAATGAGAGAATCTCTACTTTCAAAAATAACGGGTTTTTCAATTACAATGTTTTTGCCCACAAAACTTGCAATAGACCGAAATACCGGATGCAAAATTATTAATATCCTCTCAGTTGCGACGCTTACTTGCGCCGCCCTATGAAGATCTTTTTTAGGCTTCTTTGAGCAAAAAACACAAAAAAGGAGTACCCCTAAAATAAAGGCTAACAATCCACCAAAAATATAGTACAGTTCAAGGAAAGCAAGCACTAAAAATGCACCAGTGAAAATTCGCAGCAGAAACCACAATTCAAGCCCATACGTTCTTACTGGGTAGACTCGTGCTGCATCTGAAGTAACATCTTTAGCTCGACGCTTCAGCTCCTCTATACTCATGTATTCAAAACTTGTTAGAAGCGATAAACCGTAGAAACTAACAATTAAAAATAAAATGAATAATATAAAATGGACCATAGCTTTATATGTAGTCTAATCTTGATAATCCCAAAAAGCTAGACCGTTTTTTACACCAAAACTGCTACAATGTTAGAATAATTAAATTGGAGTTATATGGATAAGCGATTCTTAACAATATTAGTAGTTGTAGTCATAGCCCTTGGGGGAATCTTCTATTTCGGCAAAAGTAGTAATAAGAATACTGCTGATTCAGGGAATGGTACTCCAAGTAATCACACCGAAGGAACGAGTCCTAAAAATGTTAACCTCACTGTTTTTGGTGATTTCGAATGTCCCGTTTGTGGCTCCTATTTTCCAATTGAACAGCAACTCTTGGCTAAATTTCAGGGCCAAATCACCTTCACCTTTCATAATTTTCCTCTCGTAAGCATTCACCCCAATGCATTTGCCGCAAGTAGAGCGGCAGAAGCCGCGAGTTTGCAGGGTCAGTTCTTTAAGATGCATGATCTGCTTTATCAAAATCAAAATACGTGGGGCAGTGCTTCTGATCCAACTCCCTATTTTCAGGAATACGCAGCGCAGCTAGGGCTTAACGTCGCTAAATTTAAGACCGATTTCCAGAGCACTACAGTAAACGACACAATAAACGCTGATGTTGCGCTTGGTAATACAAAAGGCATCACTGGAACGCCTACTTATTTTCTCAATGGCCAAAAACTCGATAATACCAACCTCAATTCTGTCACAAAATTTGAAGCAGTTATCCAGACTGCGCTAGATAAAGCTAAATAATACTCTAATATTCGATATAAATCTGCCAGGAAGGGCGGGTTTGTCTAATAGATATTTTTTGAGCGCGTGAACGCACAACTTTAATCTTTATTGGCATTTTTTCTATCCTCCTGTAAAAACCTTAGTTTTGGGTTTTTACTTTGATCTTATTTTTGTCTCACAAGCAAAAGCTTTTTAAACGACAATTGAGATAGTACCAACACGTTGACACATCGTCAAGCTTTTGTTAGTCACTCACTTGCTGTATGATAAAAACAGTAAAAACATAAGAACAAAAATGGATTCAAATATATTCTCACAACTCAGCATTATTATCGCAATATGCGCTGGCATATCGTTAGTAATGCGTTTCGTTCGTCAGCCACTTATCATTGGCTATATCTTAACTGGAATTTTAGTTGGACCTTCATTTTTGAATCTCATTAAAAATGAAAGCACCATTAATGTTTTTGCAAATATTGGTATCGCGCTGCTGCTCTTTATTATTGGGCTCGGTTTGAACCCAAGGATTATTAAAGAAGTCGGTAAAGTCGTTCTTATTACTGCTGGCGTCCAAACCCTCGTCGTCACCTTGATGGGGTATTTGTTTTCGATTGCATTTGGTTGGTCGAAAACAGAGGGACTTTTCGTAGGATTAGCTCTTGCATTTAGCAGCACCATTATCATCTTGAAACTTCTTAGTGATAGAAAAGAAAACGCTCGCCTGCACGGAAAAATTGCTATTGGAATTCTTATAATGCAAGATATGGTTGCCGCCATCGCGCTCGTCTTTGTGGCTGCTCGAGCACAAGGTGCATTTTCTTTTAGTACGCTTGTTCAGTTAGGTATAAAAGGGCTCTGCTTGGTTGTGCCGCTTTATCTAGCTAGCGTCTACCTACTTCCAAGACTGACAAAAATAATGGCTGCGAACCAGGAGTTACTTTTTCTTTTTGCTATAGGTTGGGGATTTGGTACTGCCTCATTATTTGAACATTTTGGATTCACCCTTGAAGTTGGCGCTCTTTTTGCGGGAATTGCCTTGTCCAGCCTGGCCTACTCGCAAGAAATCGCTTCAAGGCTGAGACCCCTTAGAGACTTTTTCGTGGTGGTATTTTTTATAGCCCTTGGTACAAGAATGAGCTTCACGAATGGCATGAATCTTATAGTCCCCACAATAATCTTTTTAATTATAGTAGTCGCTATAAAACCTCTTTCCGTTCTTATATCTATGGGTATTCTTGGCTACACTAAAAATACAAGTTTCAGAACCGCCTCGACACTTGGTCAAATAAGTGAGTTTTCATTGGTATTTATTTTACTCGGCGTGCAACAGGGTCTTGTCCGAACGGATATCTCTAACATTATGACACTTGTGGCGCTTATCACGATCGCATCTTCATCATATGCAATATCGTTTAGCTCACAAATTTATGCACGCTTCGAAAAAAGTCTTGCTATGTTTGAAAGAAAGAAAACACTACAAGAAAAAGTTAAGACAGACAGATTTGATATGGTCTTGTTTGGGTATAACCGCGGTGGCCAAGAATTCATTCGTGTTATGGGTCAGCTCAAGAAACGGTTTGTAGTTGTAGATTATGATCCCGAGGTCATCGATACCTTGGAGCGAAAGAATATTAACTTCCTCTACGGCGATGCGACTGACATGGAAATGCTTACAGAAATAAATATGGAGAAAGTAAGGATGGTTGTTTCGACAATAGGCGATAATGAAATCAATCTATTTCTGCTCCGATGGCTTGAAAAGAATAATCCGTTAGCTGTTTTTGTTTGTGCTGCAGATACCGCCGAACAGGCTTCAAAACTATACGAAGAAGGTGCTTCATACGTCATGATGCCGCACTATATTGGTAGCGAAAAAATAAGTTCCTTTATTAAGAAAAATGGATTCAATAAATTTGAATTTAGAAAATTTAAAGAAAAACATCTTTTGTATCTAGAGAATCATTTCGACTAGTAATACCGTCAATACAAACTCATAAATATTTCTAAAACGAAGTCTGCGAAAGATTTATTCATTTTTTTATCTTTAGATTGATCAATTCTTTTGCCACTACTATTAACTTTCGCTCCGCATTTCTTATTTAAACATTCTATTGTTCTTTGGGCTGCACTAAATCGAGCTGTTACCGTTTTTTTACAGAAAGGACATGAAACGCATGAACGAATACCCTGTCCAAATAACTCTTGTTGCATTTGCGCTTGATTCATCCTATTCACCGGTACGACGTTCATGCCGCAAGAGACAAATACCTCTCTTCGGCTTAGCATCTCTTTGCCCGCCTGTTCCATAACTGTGCCTGGTGCTGTTCCATTAAGGTACTGATGGTGTTCTGCGTCATTTCTCAAGCGAATTGCAGACCAGAAATTGTAGCGTAGCGTATTGAGCGCTTCTTTTAGCTCGTTGCCCCCTAGACTAGAGTTACTAAGCTTTTCAATTTCCGAAAAATAATGCTGAGATAACTCTTTTTGGTTTTGCAAAAAATCCCATACATTTTCCATAGAATCATTATCTTTTATCGGTGCATACCGATTTTCAATTTTATCTAAAACGTTGTGGGCAGGCTCAGCGTAATAGAGCTGACGAGCCAATGCTTCATCGCTGCTTTTAATGCTCCCCTCGAAGCAAGTATCATTCCAGCGTCGCAAATCAGAGTTCTCAACAACACGACTGTGCATTCGAATACCAACATCGGTTTTTTCAATAGCTCGCAAAAGAGCTGCACTACGCTTTGGATGGTACCCAATAGACTGCATAAATGCATCACCGTATTTCTGGGCTGCTTCTTCAGGATAAGGTGAAATGGTTAGTATTGTTTGAGCGTCAATCTCTCCATTCGCCAGCCGCTGTGCGAGTACCGCTTCGGCTTGTTCATGACAGGCCCTTTCATATGCAAATGTGTAGCGCTCATCGTGCTGCGATTTGTTATAAAAATAATCAACGCCTTTTTGTGCAATATCCATGAACGATTCGCCATCAGCGGCACGCAGTGAGTTGCCTGAGTATATGAAATCAAACGAAGTGGTAACGTCTCCCCTCAGTCCCTCCGCTACAAGGCTCATCTCTTCGTCTATCACGCGTTGCCACACTTCAGGACTAATTGAACCATTTTTCCCTTTGTCATGCCGTAGGCGCTCAACACTTGCTAGTGCTGGATCTGCAAAAGTTTGTACGCGCTCCATAGTTCGTTGCATTAAAAAAGACTCCCTCGAGAAAGAGTCTATCAACTACAAAAAAGTAAGAGAAAGATCTTGCCCGAGATCATTTACCACACTTATCGTGCGATGTATCTGACTTTTCAAATATATTGAATTCACAGTTGCGGCACAGCTCACGATTCTCACGTGATTCCATCATTACAAAATAAGCACAAATTATTAATACCTTTAGTATACGCCTTTTTTAAAGAGGTTGAAATGATTTAAGTATTGGCCCAAAAAGAGTGTAGTTTGATGCCGCATTTTGATCAATATAAACAAACATATAGGTGTGCTTGCCTGACTTTATTCCCTGAAGTGGTATCCCAATACCACTTGTTACGGTCGCGGCAGCAACGTAGTTACGTGGCTGATTGACCGAGCAATTAAATGAAATTCCCTGCCATTTTGCTACCCATAAGCCAGACGCAGATGCATTCACTGGTATGCCACCAAATGTCGAGCAATCGTCAGACACATTATCTGATGGAAGCAACTTATTATTCTCTACCTGCACTGGAAGTATTCTATTTACAGAAAAATTTGTAGGGTAATTGTCTACATAAATCTCAAGCAAACGATTGCTCTCTTTTGGATTCTTATCTTGATATTCGTAATACGTTTGGTCGGCAGCAGGGTTCATTTTTCCGACAAATACCCACGTACTCAGTAGAGATACTGAAAAACTCTCAGTAGAGAAAGAATGAGTGGCTTCCTCTACCGTTGCAACTTCCCCATTTGCCTGGGTGAAATTACTGATAGTTGTTTTATTATTTTTAAGCACCAGATACCAGATACCTCCGACAATCAGTGCAATCAGAGGAATAACAACAAAAACTACGGCTACAATTTTATACCCATGACGTCGTCGTTTATTTATTTTATACATATGATATATCCGCTAGTGCTTATTATAGAGCAATCAACTGATTTATGTGACTAGTCGTACATTTTCTCTAGTTTTTCAATCACCTTTTCTTCGGCAACTTGCAAATAAAGCTCAACACAGTTTTGCAAACCGCGATCAAAACCCCGCAAATGTGCCTCTATGAGCGGCTGTCCATCTTGACCAGAATAATTATGGGTAAGCATGCCCGTTATATTACTTTTTTCTTGTGTAATCATTTCTTCAAGTACGAGTGATTCATTCACGTAATCCCATGCATCAAGATATGCAATATCTGCGCTTGTTTCAGCATATTCACCATGGGCAGGATAATCAACAATAGCGTCACCACTTACTACACTATAGATCCGGTCTACCTCTTTTCGGCCAAGAAGAGGTATATCGCCTCGCTCGGGCCCCTCCCTCAAGAAATCCTTGATGCTAGCATAGTTACCTCGGATATAGCGAAATGCGGATATCGTTCCAATAATGAATGAATAGCCCGCTTCAATTCCAGCAGTACATTCTCGTGCCGTATCAACAGATTGCATTCGCGCATCAATAGACGTCATCCATTGATCAATATCACGCTGAATAGCCATGCTCAAATATTTTCCTCTTTGTAGGATTGCAAAAGCAAGTAAATCTGTTCCGAGCGCCTCACCCGGCCGATCAAAGTTATGTTCAATTTGAATTAGCAGCGCTTCCTCAGTATCAGGTATCGGGAGCCCACAAAAACTCTCTTTTATTTTCTCTGCCATTACTGTTATTTATAGCACGTACGTATTTATATAAACAAAAGCATGTCTAATCTTGTTGTTTTGCGACGAAAAAAGTCTTGAGCGCATAGTGTGCGATAAAGAATGAAAAAATAGCTATTGGAAGCTCGATAACTACTGCATAAAAAATTGCTTTATGCGATTCCACTCCCGGTCGAGACATTAAGATATCAAACCAGGCATCGGTAATCAAAAGGCTTCCGAGTGCACTCGATGACAGGATTATGTATCTACTTTGCCTCACTGCAAAAAAACCTGTTAAAAGCATTGTAGATCCCATTAAAACATCAAATCCTACCCAAGCTAGATCCCAGTGTCTAACGATATGCCGTGTTGGTAAATTATAGGCAAGGCCTATGGTCCAAACAGCAAGTGCTATTGCACCGATTCCATACAGTGAGCCCATTATTTTTGGTAAATGCTTTGATTTAGCCATAACGCTATAGTGCCCATTAAAGCTGAATTAAACCTTAAGAATATATTACTTTTCTTCAAACGTTTCGATCGTAAATCTAGCTAACCGCTGAATTATTTCAGCTTGGCCCATAAGATCAGCTGTACGAAGCTTTTTCTCAAAGCCATCTTCAGATAATTCATTTATAGCTTGATACCCTTGGATTGCTACAAATTGTTCAGCTAGAAATTCAGCTACGAATTTAAGAGTTGCATTATCTTGTTTCCGAGCACGAAAATTTTCAAATATCACGGTAAGTGCTTGCTATTCTTTTACAGCTATCTTGCCTAGAACGTAGGCCGTTTCTTGTGGGCTCAAGGGTTCACCTTTAGCTAATTTAGCTTCTGCACTTTTTTGAATAGATTCTTGGGTCAAATCATTTATGCCAAGCACGAGTCCTGTTTTACCGTTAAATATAGTTACTACTTCCAGTGCCAATGTATGTCGGGCAACGACTTCCGGAAAAGTGTTAACAGGATCATCGCCTCTCCCATAAATAGATGCAAAGTGAGTGTTGGTATCCGCTAAAATTTCTAAGGGAGGCTTCGTTGCCACAATTCTATCAAAGCCTGAAACATCAAGTTTAGTTGCAGTTTTAATAGCAAGATTTGCTACTTTCTTCTGTCGTTCCTCTGGTGAAATACGCGGCCCGCGCTGTCGTTCATTCTTATTCATATAAATATTTTAACATAATTAAGTATTATTCGCAATAAAGGTGAAAGCCCCTTGGTCACGTGCATTACCACAAGACACAAGGGGCTATCGCTCCTCAACGATGCCTCAAGAGACGAGGAAGAAACAAGCCTGTTTCTTCTCTATATGTCGCAAATTTTCTGCCGAAACGATTTGAAAGCAATTGCTCTTCTTCGGGAACACGAACCATAAAGGAAAGTGTAAAAAAGAAACAAGCAAAAGCCATCCATCGGTTCATGGAGAAAAGCGAAATACCAATTTGAGAAATCGCGATGCCTACGTACATAGGATGACGAATGTACCGATACGGTCCATGCGTAATCAAACTATGATAGCTACGAAGGCCAACAGTGCCCATCCAATTAGCCCCTAATGCTTTTTGTGCTTGGATACTAAGGATGAAGCCCCCAATCAGCAAAAAAAGTCCGATGGAACGAATTAATGCATAGTTAAGGCTATGTTGGTTGCGGAGCCCTAGTTCGGCATAACACAAGAAACCGAGTGAGATAATTATAAACATCCCTCTCAGTTTTGGATCATCTCCTTTTACAAGTGTTACGTTCGTCCTCTTGCTTACGGTTCCCTGTAAAATATAAAACAGGAAAATATAGACAAAGAACAAACTGATGGCAGCTATTCCCATTTCACTTCCTCTCTTGAGTTGTCAAAGTGCGAATTTAATTACATCACTTTAATTTTTAAAAGTCAAAAAATTAGGACTTAGTCAGAAAAATATTCTCATTTTTTTTGAGAAAATTAAAACTCTTTTTTACTATCTTATTATCTAATGAAAAAAACTCAGCGTCATCAAACTGCTTGCTCTTATTTATTTTAATTAAAATATTTTTGTCTTTGGTTGCATTAATTTCAAAAAAAATATCTAAATATTGTTCCCTCTTTATTTGGTGTCGCAATATATGCTTCAAATTTGATTTTACTATTTTAAGGTGCAGATTATCTCTACAATAATCACGCAGCGTGCCTTCAATATCATTATTAATTACTGTAGTTCCGGGTAATGAAAATATGTTTTCATCCCGTTTCTCTACAAATAAATATTTTCCTTGGTTCCGTATTAATACAAAAACCCGTATAAAAGGTTTTACGCTTTTTTCTTCATTCTGTCTCAGTTTACTTAACCACATCTCTGCGACTAATGTACCATACGGCGGCACGCTCATTAGTCCAATTAAAAACCCTTTCTTAAACGACCATCCAAGGCTTGCATACGTTGCGAGGACCGCTGCGATATAAGCAAAAAAAAGTAATCCATGAATCTGCCCAGCGAACGACACAAGTATCTTATTCCCGTGCATCAAGTATTTTTGTGCACCCAGTGACCCTATTAAGAGCGTCCAACCGAACGCTTCACCAAATGCTGAAAGCCTGTAGATTCCCCAAGCTTCTTTATCTGAAAAAATATTTTTATGAATTGGCATAGTTTAATTGTAAATGAATTATTGTATTAATCGGTATTCTGTTTACAGATAAAAATAAATAAATCATACTTATAGTCAATGAATAACCTTGAAATAGTCGAATCACACTTCTATGATCCGCAGCTTGCCAAAGATTATGACGCTTTACTGGCCAGTCTTCATTTAACTGAAACTTTCAGCCATGATCGTGATGAAATACAAAAAGTTAGCGAGAGTAGCTCATCTCATCTTTACTTAGGTATGTTAGCTGAGCGAGCAGTTGCAATGACAACACTGATTGATCCTTATGATTCTATCGGCCACAGAACTGCGCGCATTGAAGACTTTTCAGTTGCAAGAGAACACCACAGAAAAGGTTTCGCCGGTGTCATGCTTAAATTTATTATCGATCAAGCTTCGGCAAAGGGCGCCGATAGAATTGAACTTACGAGCTCAAGCAAAAGAGAAGATGCGCACGGCCTTTATCTTAAAAATGGCTTCACGTTTGTTGATACAAACATAATGCGCCTCATACTTAGCGAAAATTAAAGATTTGGGTTGGTTTGCCTGTTATTTTCAATAACTTCTTCTACCGTTGCACCGGTCGATCGAGCGATTGCTTCAAGTTCACTGAGTGCAATGCGTTCAAAGTTCACGCCTGCGTTAAACTCTGAATTATCAATATTCTTGGGTGTAAATTTTTCCATTGTTTAGAAATTGTACCAATTTTAACCAAATAGGAAAATCATCTTGCACTATTATATTTATCTAAATATCTTCAGAAGACTTTCTGTATACTTAAATAAATGTATAAGAAATTAAGCAACTACCTCTACCTTTCGCTACTATTATTTATTCTAGGTGTTATTGTGAGCTGCGTTATAAAACCCCATGGGTTAGTCGCAAACTGTGGGGTCAGTTATTTTGGTATTTATGCTGTCACCCTAGTTCCCTATTTCGTCTCACTAATAGGCCCGGCTATTCTCTTCATTTTAGCTGCACGGCTTTTAGGAAATAAAAATGAATTACTGAAAAATTTCTTCTGGGCATTTGCCATACTGCTTATTGGCCTCGGTATAACCCCATACTCAATTAACTCATTTGTAAGCGCGCTCCACACAACGCTTGGCAGTATTCTCTTCGCATCACAGCTTCTACTTAGTGGAATTATTGCCATAGAATACAAACATCACCGGAGCCTAACGTATTTATGGATTATTGAATTTATCGCTGGTGTGATGTGCGCCCTTTACGTAACACCACAAAAAGGCTATCTCCTAGAATACCAAGTTGCCTTTGAAATAGCTTTTTCGACAATTCTTATTCTTTATTCAAAACTACTTCAAGATTAACTCTGAATAAAGCCTTTAAAGAAAAATCTAGTCTATACTAGAGTTATGAAGGTTAAAAATAAACAGATTTTAGTGACAGGTCTGGGGAAAGGGTCAGGTTTTCGTCTGCTTGCTCCTTCAGGACGGGAGGGACTGGGTTAGAACTAAATTACGGGGGTGAAAATGAAAGAACCGCCCTTTCGGACGGTTCCAACATTTGTAACTTACGTACAGTAAATTAGCATATTGTCTGACCAAGGAGAGAAGTTAGGGACAGGTCTGGGAACCTGGTCTACCTATTTCTCTGCTGGGTCTGGCTCAGCATGTCGGTCTAGAACCGAGTCCTATCCTAGCGACAGCTCCAGCTTTATTGGTTGCCAGGTCAGCCCGTTCTCATCGGAGTAAGGCTCACCGTCCTCAACGAAACCAAGACCTTTGTTCATATTGCTCACGATGGTATTACTTACCAGGTGTCGAGTGTAAATTGCCGGCGCATGAAGAACGTCCTTCACATAATCGACGGCTGATTGCATCACCGATGCGCCAATCCCTTTTCCCCGGTACTCAGGGTTACCAATCATAATGTGGATGCTCGGTGGCTTCACGCCGTGATTCTCAAATAGCTCAATCCATACCGCGCCGATAGTCTTACCGTCGACAACTATCATGCGTGTCATCTGCTTGTTATCTTTCTCGAGGTCCAAAAACTCACGGAGGGTTGCCTTCTCTCCCTCAAGTGTCGATGGCTCTATTTCGTCTTCGGCGTTTCCCATACTCAGTAGTGTGGCATGACCTTCTGGTCGCTCAAACCAGCTGAGTGCAAAAGATGCATCGCGCTCCGCGTCCGGTACTAAAAGCTGTATATCAGGTCGATTGGATTGCATGTTTTTCATTCCTCTTTCGTTAGTTCGTGAGCGTCGAGTGATTCAGCTACCTGTTCAAGTGAAGCCCTTCTCTGGGTTAGTGTCTAACACTAAAAGTACAAATTGGCTCGGGCTAGAGTCGGATTTTCGAAGCCTGTTTAGTAATGCATTGACTCAAAGATGAGCTTAGCTTTACTAAAGTCAGGATTATTTTCCATAGATGAAACAGATTTATATACAGGCTGATTATTCGATGAATCTTTAGGTCCATTACTATAACTAAAATAATCATCGGTCGGACATACTTGATTCACATTGCATACTTGTGTAATATTTTTTGCTGGTATAAAACCGCCTGAAACCGCAGCCCCGGTAGGCTGATCTGGAGTTCCGGTGACAAGTAATCCTTCGGATGAAGCCTGAATTTTTAGCTGGGTTGGTTTTCCTAAAAATGTGATGGGCACTGAAGCGTAGGTTTTCATAGGAGAATCGCCTGCTATTATTCCGGTTCGTAAAGTTATGACATTTCCTGAAGGACTTGCCAATAATGTAGTATCAGCATTATCAACCTGGAGCGATGGAGGATAATCTGTTAAGGTCCAATCTGCTGGATACTTAAAGGTTATTTTTTCATATTTTAGTGTACCAGTTTTCCAACCAGCATATGGATAAACTGCAGTAGTTTTAGTGGTTGTTGCAGTCGTAGATGAACTACTGGTCTTAGACTTCTTGTTTACTTGTTTAAAGCCTAGGTAGCCTAGTCCTCCTACGAGAATGAGTACTACTATTAGTAATAGGACTTCAACGAGTGTGAAGCCTTTGTTCTTATTAGTGTTGTTAGATATCTTGCCCATTGTAGATATGTACTTTCTATTTATATTGTTAGTTAGTTCTAAGCATAAGTATATTAAAAAAAATTGAAAAGAAAAGACCATCTAATTTTAGGCTCACCTTATTTTAGGTTACATCTGTTAATTATTAAGTTTTTAGTCTTCTTTGAAGTCTGCGGCAATCATCCACTTATCGCGCATGCGAAATGCTGGTAAGGTGCCACGTACGGCTTTGTTTATAGCAGCATTTCCTGCTAGACCATTTGCTTTTGCCCAGGCGGAAACAGTAATAATTCTTGGGGCCGACAGCAATGTAATTCGTTTATAAAGTGATTCAATTAGTAAGCCCGCAAGAAGTTCCGTGAATTCGTCGAATTTATTAGTAACTCTATAGGAGTCAAAGGCTGGGTAATAGCTTGTATGTTTGTTTTTGTTTTGAATAATCACAGGTGGAAGTCCCAACATCATCAGTTGCTGATTTATGAGCACTCGCCCTAATCGTCCGTTGCCGTCATTGAATGGATGGATAGTTTCAAATTCTGCATGAAACCACGCAATCTTGTTTAGAAAATAGCCATCGTCTGGTTTGTTATAGTTTGCTATAAGCTCTTTGATTAATTGTTCAACAAAGTCTGGGTTAGCACCAATGTGTGCACCTACGCGTACCCACTCTTTGCCGCTGCGAAACCTACCAGCCCATTCATCTTTGATGCCCGTAAGAAGCAACTTGTGAAGCTCCAAAATAGAAGTATCATTGATCACTTTATATTGATTATCAAGCAAAGTTTGAGTAATTTTTGCTAGATTTTTAGCTTCGTATATCTCACGAATATCATGGTCATTTTTTATTGAATCCCTGAGTAGAATATCTTCGGTATCCTTTAGGGTTAGAGTAGAGTTTTCTATGGCATTGCTGTTATAGACCATCTCTGGTATTTCTGCGATAGCGATTTCACGAACAGCCTCAGGTTTAATTCTCACAAGCATTTGATATTGTTCAGTTAACGTTGCTATTCGGTCTTTTGTGACTTTATTAATCATAAGTACATTGTATCATACTTTACGTGAAAATTGGTAGATATGTGCATAATTTCACGTAAAGTTGTAAAAGAAAGGTCCCGGGGAACGGGTCAACGTTTTGGGTGCTTGCTTGCTCGGGACGAGAGAGGCTGGGTTAGAACTAATCTACAGGGGTGAAATGAAAAAACCACCATTTCTGGTGGTTCCAACATTTGTAACTTACGAACTGTAAATTAGTATTTCTCTGACCAAAGAGAGAAGTTACTGTAGGTCTAGGAACTAGGTCTACGTTTTTCTCTGCTTGGTCTGGCTCTGCGAACCGGATTTGAACCAAAGTCATAAAAGAATACAAGGACATTTACAAGGACATTTACAAGGACATTTTTGTCGAGTAGTGTGGTATAATTAGAGTATATGAAAGACTATTCACCAGTTTATAAGATAACACCAAAAATTACCAATCTTGTGTATCAAATTGCGCAAGATTTGGAACGAATTAACATTATCCGTGAACAAGTCCTTACGCCTCATCTACGTCGTGAAAACCGTATTAAGACTATCCGATCGTCGCTTTATATAGAAGCAAACACCCTAAGCCTAGAACAGGTTGCAGATGTAATAGACGGCAAAACTGTTATCGGTCCAGAAAGTGAGATTCTGGAAGTAAAAAACGCTATCAAAGCTTATGACAAACTACTTGGATGCGATCCTTACGATGTCAAAGATTTACTAGCCGAACACGAGCTGATGACCAAAGATACAGTAAAAGAACACGGTCGGTTTCCTAATAGTGGGGTTGGTGTATATGCCGGCAATGTACCCATTCATGTTGCCCCACCAGCAGAACAAGTGCCAATACTGATTGAACAATTACTGAAATGGGTAAAAGATGCTGAGTTACCTCAAGTTATTAAATCCTGCATTTTCCATTATGAATTTGAGTTTATTCATCCATTTGCAGATGGTAACGGTCGGATGGGGAGAATGTGGCAAACTCTTCTTCTCTATCAGGAAAATCCAGTATTTGGGTGGTTACCCGTTGAGACAGTTATCGCAAAACGACAAGAGAAATACTACTCAGCAATCCAACAATCAACCAAAGAAAGTGACAGTGCAATATTCGCCGAGTTCATGTTAACGGCTCTTGCTGAAGCGGTGGCAGAGTTCAAGAATAATCAGGGTGTAATCGGAAAGTCTCTTGAAGCACCTTTAAGTAGCACCGAGCAAATTGTATTAAAAGCTATCGTGAGTAATCCATATACTACCTACCAAGAAATTGCCGAAAAAATTGGCAAAACACCAAAAACCGTTCAACGTACACTTGCCAGTTTAAAAGATCGTGGGCTTGTATCCCGAGTAGGTTCAGACAAGACTGGACATTGGGTAAGTTATGGGAAATTAAATAAGAATATATAAGTATATAAATTCATGAAATTAAGATTAGCCATAACCAAACTTTTCCAAAAACTAACCTACACTGGTGATGTTGTATCTGTTAACTATACGAATTTTAGTCGAGCTATTGCTCAGAATGTGTTAAAAACTAATAATTTGCTAGGAGGCAAAATATGAGTAACCAAACTATTAAAAAAGACCCCGATAACAGGGGTCGTAATGAGCTCAATGAGCGCTTGCGTTCTATTTGGCTCGGGCTAGAGTCGGATTTTCGAACTATGGTAGTTGTGTGATTATAGCGAGTGCGGCTTCTAAAAACACCAAATCCCTTGCCTTCACTAATTTACCATCAAGATTTTCAGGGTTAGCCCTGGCTACTAATTTTGCTGCATCATGGATGTTATTCGCCCATATAACGTTGTGGCCTTCTTCGGATTCAAAACTAGTTAAGTTTTGTCGTTATCACTTCCAATAACACGAGCCGTGTAGCAGTAATCTACTTGTTTTTTAGACCACCTGTCGAAATATACTTCAGCTCTACCAATCTCGCTTATTATCTCAATTTTACAACCCAGCTCTTCAATTATTTCACGATTTAACCCATTTCTAACATCTTCCACATTTTCAATACCACCTCCAGGCAACATATAATAATCGTGTTTGCTTACATGGATAAGTGCAACCCTACCGTCCTCGTCAAATACAATTGCGCGCGCTGCGTTGCGTGGCTTGAATGAATCGTAATCAAAATCAGGTGCATTTGAATCAACATCCTTAGCCTTGAGTGATGCCAGTAATTTCATAGAGACATTATATCCTATCGCATCATTGAAACAGCGTGGTCAACAACTTGTGCTGAACCAAATCTACCCAAAGGATAGCGATCTGCTAAGAACTCTTTTGTAATCAGGGCACCAACTAAATTGGCAATGGCTTCTTCTTTTAGGCTCGCCTTTTGTTTATTAGCAGGTGCTAGAAAGTATTCTGACAGTTGTTTTCTTACACTACTCGGACTCAACATTATTTAATCCTTTAGATAAGAATACACCTATAAATCTGTTATGGGTCCGTTCGATAATCATTTGATCCTCGTTCTATAGCTTTTCTAATTCTTCAATAACTTACGGTATTTGACTCGACACTAGTTATGCGGAACATATTGCTAAGATTTTGGTATTAAAATAGTATACTCAGCTTAAGGAGGTGTGATGTCGAAATTTATTGATTATTATAAAATTCTGGACGTTGAAACGAATGCTACCCAAGATGAAATCAAAACGAGCTATCGGCATCTAGCAATAAAGTATCATCCTGACAGGGGAGGCGATACTAAAAAAATGTCTCAAATTAATGAAGCGTATTCTATATTGTCCAATGACAATCTTCGATTTAATTATGATGAAATTCATGACAGATTTTATAATACCTCGTCCCATCACACCGAAGATTACATAGATAAAACAAATGAATTAATTGCACTCCTCATAATAGCCAAAAAAGCAGCTCGGCAAGCTGCATTAAAAGGATTAGTATATCTAGTCATTGGCACAGCAATTACTGTTGGAGGGTACCTCGCTTCGTCCAATGGCGGGCATTATTTAATAGCATGGGGAGCAATTTTATTCGGTGGATATAGTTTCATCCGTGGTCTGCATTATTATTTCAACCCGAACCTTCTATTAAAAAAGTCGATGGGTCCTGAAAAATACAATAATTATTTCGGCTCTGAAAACCTAAGAACCTCCTACTGGGGAATTGTCATTTCTGTAGTTATTGTCTTAGTTTTATTAGGTATCATTGGTTCCGTTACTGGAGCTAGCGGATCTTCAACTAATGGCAGCTCTACATCGGCGTCAAGCGGGGGTTCTCGATCTTTAACGAGTGACCAACAATCACTAAGTGATGAGGCAAACCGTCTTAAATCCGAATATGATACATGCACTACCGATTTATCAAATCTGAAGAGTAAAGTCGATGAGTTAAATAGTCAGCTTAATGCTTATGATGCCGCTGGGAATACTTATGGATACAATAGTGTAATTCCAGAACAGAACTCAGCAGTAAATACGTTCAATCAGAAAAGGGAACAATGTTTATCAGCTCAATCAGCAGCAAATGACGCTGTAGATGCTTATAACAAATCAATAAGCCCATAAAGTGGCAACAAAATCTATTTGGGGGATTTCGTTTCTGCAGTTAATGAAACTAGGAAGAATAAACCTAACCCAACGTCAAGGGTATGCCAAAGTTGCTTATCAAGGTATATCGGGAATATAGGATTGAATATTATGGCGGGGATAAGAAATGCGTAACTCAACATTTCTAAGTGGTTCTCTTTAAAGTACCAGAAGGAATAGAGAGAAGCACCACATACCACTATTCGAAGAATCTGGTAATAAGAATACGGCCAGCTTCCAAGAGCTAGTAACAGCATTATTCCTGTCGTCAATCTTACTGCTATAGATAGTTTTTTATTCTCCATGAAGAGGTACTTAATCAATCTGGTACTTTCGAACTTGAAATTAGATGGAAAAAGGCTCGTTTTCAATCTGAACGAGCCTTTTCTTGCATTCTCTGTAGCTAATAAATCTCAATCTTGGCTCCGGGGACTGGATTCGAACCAGCGACCTAGTGGTTAACAGCCACCCGCTCTACCGCTGAGCTACCCCGGAATAAAGTTGGAAGGTACGTCAGTTTTTCACCGAATTACGAAAGCTGATTATAGAGATAAAACTCCTTGACGTCAATAAATCGCCACAAAAAGCAGACGAATTTGATGAAAATGCATATTTATTTAATTATTTTTGGTATTTGGCTTTTCCAAATCCCAAATAGGTATATCCAATTGGTGCAAACACAAGAAGTCCTAGCACTGCAAAAATAGTGCCTTTGCCAAACCTTTCGGCTGTGCCGAGCGATAAAAGAACGGCGGCATAGATATCGAGTAGCGGAACCATGAGCGCCAGCACCCACCATCCGCTCAGCCCTGCGATTTTAAACTGTATATAAGCACTATAAAAAGGAATTAATGCCTTCCACCCGCTCTGCCCTGCTTTTTCAAACATACGCCACTCTGCTGCGTACATTAAAAGTACTACAAATAGGGTAAATAGATAGATTGCAAGAACAGATGTTTTTGAAATTCCGCTACTAGGACCTCTGCTCGCAAAGTGCAAAAAACCACTCGTTAACAAACCTGCAGTTACTAGTTCTTTTTTCATGTATCCCTCCTATGATTCGTATTCGTTTTTAAGTTTATCTTTCAAAATCGCAAGTTTAGGTAAAAAACCCTGTGCCGCACCATCGATACCCAACACCCTCAGCGCTCCTACTAAAACGTACAGTCCATCTAGATCTTTTTTTGGTGGCTTGGCAAAATCTTCAATGTTTTTAAATTTCGCCTCGATAAGATCAATAAGCCATTTTTCCTCTGAGGCCTTAATCGCATTGATCGCCAAAGGCTTTGCGCTCACTTTGGTAACGACCTCCAGAGATCGAGCAGAATTATCCCTTTTTTCTAGATGGCCGCGCTTAATGAGATTACCGACATGTAGTGCCACTGTTGCAACAGAATTGTACCTACAGCCAGCCATTATCTCTCTATAGCTTGGACTGTAGCCATGCTCTTGGATAAAACCATCGATAAAAGTAAGTAATTCTTGCTGTTTTTTGGTTGGTCGAATTACTTGGCTTGGTTCATCAGACATAATGACGAATCCTCCTCTGGCTAGATGTTTCTTTAAATATCCAGAATCTATAAAAGAAATAGTTCCAAACCGTGAAAAATGCGGCTGCAATAAACTGACCTATTGCTACCTTAATACCGAAGTGCACTAAGATACGAAGAATTATATAATTCAGCAGAAAGTTAAAAGCCGTAAATGCCACATATTTAGAGCTTACATCAGTCATTTTTCTGTTTTTTGAATCTTTAAATACCCATTTCCCCTGCAGTAAGAAATTAAGGCTTAACCCAACACTATTGCCAAGTAGATTTGCCCACCAGAGACCAATATGTGGAGTTGTTAAGACAATAATAAAGTAACCACTCCAAAACCACGCTCCTCCAGTTACCATATATTCTGCGAATTGAATGAGTACTTTTTTCGATATTTTTGACATTTGTTTTGTTTTTAAATTGTTCTTATTTACACTGTAGCATTCTTTGTGATTTTTGATATAGTCCTTTTGCTTATTAAAATTCCGGCAAGCCCCCATAGCAGCATGCTGAGCGTTTCATCTTCCCAGGCGGGAAGTAGCATCGCTACGATGCTAACGCCAATAAGTCCGGCCAGCAGCGCCTTTGCCACGTTATCGTCTTGGTCTTTCCATAGTTCATAGACGAGCATTACGCAGATAGTAACAAAGAGCAATCCTCCGATTATTCCCGTTTCCACCATGGTATCAAGAAAATAGTTTTCGACCGTAAGCCCTTTTGGCCCATAGGTTGATGGAACATTGGTAGTTCCGACACCAAGCCCTAAAGGATGCTTCTTTATAATAGCGATGGCATCTTTAATCGACTGAACGTGTTGTAGATTCGATGTTGTTGCAGTTTTAACCGTTGGATCTTGATGAAATACTGTCACTTGTTCAAATCGAGTGTGACGACCAGCAATAAGCGCTAGCGAACCAACAACACCTAACACCAAAGCAGTGATAATCATATCTTTTTTTATATTCTTATTTACTACTAAAAAGGTTGTTATAGCGAGACTAGCTGCACATGCCACAAAAGCTGAGCGCGACCCTGAACCGTACAGGGTAACTATCGACGCTATCCATACAATCACTGCAGCGTATCGATAGTTCACTTCTTTATTCCAGTATTTGAGTGTCAGAATGAGAAGAATCGGAAACCAAAATACCATATAAGCACCAAGCTCGTTAGGGCCTCGAAGCGTTGAAATAATGCGCACGAAGTACGTATTATTAGAAACCGTATAGTACGGTAAAATCGTGTATTTACTGTATCCAATATGAGCGAGTAGATCCTTTGGAAGAACGGCTACCTGCAAAAATCCAAAAACCGTTACAATAATTCCACCGACACAGATAAGCCAAAAAACCGCCTTCTCCACTAGTTCTTTATTACATAAACCGGCCATTACTTGGGCGAATAAAAAGAAAGCCAAAAAACGTGTATTAAAAATAAAGCCGGCAGCTTCGGATCTCAGGCCATAATGACTCGTTCGAAACATAATTAAATTTATGGCAATAAATAGAAGTACCACGATATTAATTTTTTTCTTCACTATACTAAGGATTAATTGCGGCTTTTTAAAGGTAATCCAAAGAATGAGCGGAAAGGCTACTCCGTAGATAAGGATTTCTTTCCAAGATTTAAAAATATCTGCATGCCCAAAATTGCTTATTGCCCACGTGCTGAAAATTGCATGCACCGGAAGCAGGGCCACAACAAATAGAAATATACCAAGCAATAAAGTGTCGGGAGCGAGTTTCTTTTTTTTGAAGAGTTGTTTTATTTCTTGCATATTATCCTTTTTGTATATGACAGTTTTGGTTTTCGGCCACAAACTCGAGGCTTGCCGCACCAAGAGAAATAAACGGAATCATGCTGAGGATCGAGTCTAGTAAATCCATTTTTATAGGGTTTTTGTAATTGAACTTTTTCTTAGGAAGCAACTGTCTTCTATATATAAGAAGTGGTTTTAAGCCAGTTCGTTTCAAAAGATACCTAACTTCCTGCTTTGAATACAAACGATCATGATAATTATCACCTAAGATTTTACTCAATTGATGAATGAAGCCAAGTTTGGCTGGTAAATTGAAGCAGAAAAGCAAACCATCGTCACGAAGCACCCGCTGTAATTCACCAAGTGAGATCTGGTCATGTGGAACATGTTCAAGCACGCCGGCAGAGATTACAATGTCATAAGACTTGGACGAAACAGGAAGTTTCTCTTCTTTTTTTAGCACCACGTTTTTTGCCTTCATTTTTTTCCATAAAGATGTGTGCGGGTATCCCTCGATTTCAGCCAGTGAAATATTCTTAAAACCTTTTTTGTTTAAAAAATAGCTAATTTGTCCTTTTCCAGCACCCCAGTCAAGTACCGAAACGTCTCTAGGATCTTTTTTTAACTTTTTTGTAACTACCTCGTAAATAAGGTCTGCCATGTATTGATAGGTCAGCTGGCTGGCAGGATGCAACACAACTCCATAGTGTGCGGGATCAAGTTTAACCTCTTTGAGGTCATCATACTGACGCTTCTTTAAAAGCATCCTATTTTTCGTTCTTTGCATACCCTTCATTTCCAACCAATATACCATGGCTCTAAAGTGAAACATAATTTATACTAGAGGTACTATAATGAAAAATAACTTTTCAGTCATCTATGCACTTGGACTCATTTTTGCAGATTTTCTAGCCCTGCTTGCAGCTTTTGGCCTCGCCTATATCTTTCGAGTGTCACTAGACGCACGGCCACTTATAAATAAGATTGGTGCTTACCAGTATCTTAAGATATGGTTTGCCCTTACCCCTATATGGATCCTCGTTTTTGCCTCACTTGGTCTGTACAGAAAATCTGTCTATGAATACCGAATAAAAGAATTTGCGGGACTTTTACTTGGCAGCGTCCTCGGCATTATGGTCGTCATAAGCTACGACTTTGCATCAAAAACGACTATCTTCCCAGCACGTCTTGTACCTGTCTATGCGCTTGGTCTTAGTATTGCCCTACTTTTAGTTGAGCGAACTGCAATGCGTGGGCTTCGAACTACGCTTTGGCGCTGGGGCTATGGCATAAGTCGCGTGCTTGTTGTTGGTAACGGAAAGCCAGTCAATAACCTGATTAAAACAATGGATAATCCTAGAAAAACAGGGTACAAAATTATGGGTATTGTTTCTGAGAAGACTAACAGTCTTTTTAGCGGCGAACACTTTCCTTCAATTACTGAGGCCGCAAGTAAAATAAGCGCCCTTAAAATAACGAGTGTTATTTTTGTAGCCTCAGAAAGAAATACGCAGGAAGCAGAATATGCACTTGCCCTAGCTCAATCCAATCATCTTAGCTTTAAGTTCGTTCCCGCACATGAAGGAATTCTATCTAATAAAGTTGATGTAGAGCTATTTCAAGGCTTTCCCGTTGTCTCGATACATCAAACTGCCCTTCTTGGTTGGGGGCGTATTGCAAAAAGACTCTTCGACATCTTCTTCGCACTCATTATGCTCATCGTTTTATCCCCCATCTACTTGCTCATCGCACTCATCATATTCTTTAGTGACTTTGGAAATCCTTTTTTCAAACAAGATCGGCTGAGTCGTTTTAATGCAACCATTTCGATCTATAAGTTTAGAAGCATGAAGAAAAAATATTCTGGCCTTAGTCCCGAACAAGCTTTTGAGAAAATGGGCAAACCGGAGCTTGCTAAAAAATATCGAGAAAATGGCGATATGCTCAAGAACGATCCGAGAGTAACTTCAATTGGAAAAATACTTCGTATTACCAGCCTTGATGAATTACCGCAACTCTACAACATTCTTCGCGGCGACATCAGCCTTGTGGGCCCCAGAGCGCTTGTACCGCAGGAGCTGGAGAACTATCCATACAAGAACCTCATATTGAGTGTTAAGTCTGGGCTGACGGGTCTTGCGCAAACTTCAGGACGACGTGATATTAGTTTTGAAGAACGTCGGGCGCTTGACCTTTATTATGTGCAAAACTGGAGCTTTTGGCTTGATCTAAAAATAATATTTAGAACCTTCAAAGACGTTCTTGGGGGCCGTGGTGCCCGATAAAAAAATCGCCATTGTTTGCGATTGGCTAACAACAATTGGTGGAGCTGAAAAAGTTGTATTGGCGCTTCATAATCTTTATCCAGATGCACCCATCTACACGAGCCAGTATGACCCTTCAAAAATTGATTGGTTCAAAGATGCCGATGTACGTACTACATGGCTACAGAAACTCCCGAAGAACTCTACCTTTCGTAAATTTCTACCGCTACTCAGAAGATTTGCCTTTGAAGGCCTCGATCTCACGCAGTACGATATCGTCATATCTTCCAGTGGCGCAGAAGCAAAATCAGTTAAAAAACTCAAAAAAGGTGCGATACACATTGCTTATTGTCATTCCCCCACTCATTATTATTGGCAACGATACGATGAATACATCAAAAACCCTGGGTTCGGACTATTAAACCCACTCGCAAGACTAGGCCTCCGTATTCTTGTAAAACCTATGCGCAAATGGGACTACAGCGTCGCTCAGCAGCCTGACATCATGATCGCAAACTCATCGCACATACAGAAAAAGATCAAAGAATACTACGGCCGGGATTCCATCGTCATTTATCCTCCAGTTGATGTCGAACAATTTCAAAAAAATAATATAAACCAAAAAAGAGATGGGCTCGTTATCGTAGGACGACAGGTACCCTACAAACGGTTTGATCTTGCAATCAGTGCTGCAATAAAGCTTAATAAAAAGCTGACCGTAATCGGAAATGGGCCTTTGCATAAAGATCTTTTAAGGCAAGCAGAAGGTCATAAAAATATATCTTTTAAAACTAATCTAAAGACAAATGAAATCGCAGAGATATTAAGTAAATCTGAACTCTTCCTGTTTCCTGGTATCGAAGATTTTGGCATAGCTCCGGTTGAGGCACTGGCATCAGGCACTCCAGTAATCGCCTACAATGACGGCGGAGCCCTTGATTACATAAATAAAGACACTGGAATACTTTTTGAAAAACAAGCAACCCAGCGTCTAGTTGAGGCAATTGAAAAAGGCCTAAGAATGGAATGGAATCACCAAAAAATATCTCAATTTAGTAATAACTTTTCGGTTATACTATTTGATGAAGCTTTCAGAAATTTGATTAAAAGTTAGGGGATCATATGTGCGGAATTGTTGGCTTTGTTGGGGATAAAAATGCAGTTGAGCCGGTTTTGTGTGGACTAAGAAACTTAGAGTATAGGGGATATGATTCAGCGGGAGTTGCATTTTATGATGGAAGTAAAATCAGAAACGTAAAGCAAGCTGGACGAGTTGCGGCACTTGAAAATGAACTCGTAGATCTAGATATCATAAACACAAAAACTGCTATTGGGCATACTCGCTGGGCAACACA
The DNA here is from genome assembly GCA_903859365.1 of uncultured Candidatus Saccharibacteria bacterium. Classification (GTDB taxonomy): domain Bacteria; phylum Patescibacteriota; class Saccharimonadia; order Saccharimonadales; family CAIOMD01; genus CAIOMD01. The sequence goes on from CAIOMD010000002.1 coordinate 78,682, forward strand.
TGGAACGCCTACAAAATTAAATGCTCATCCTCATTACAATAAAGACAAGACCATTTTTGTTGTACATAACGGCATTATTGAAAATCACCAGGAGCTACGATCAATGCTTGAGGCAAAAGGGTATCATTTCGTTTCGCATACCGACACAGAAGTAGTCCCTCATCTCATAGATTTTTATTATCAAAAAACAAAAGACATGGAACAAGCATTTACGTCTGCCATAAATGATCTTAGCGGAGCCTATGCAATTGTTATGATGTCAGAAATTGAGCCAAATAAAATATTAGCAGCAAAGCTCTCAAGTCCACTCGCTATTGGAGTAGGAAAGAAAAATAATATGGTTGGCTCGGATGCTTCTGCAGTTGCTGATGCGGCCAAAAAAATAGTGTATCTCGAGGATTATGAAATAGCCATTGTAGAAAAAAATAAATATAAGATTCGAAATTTAAAAAATAAAAAGATTGTAACTCGTAATCCTGAAGATTTATTACTTGAAGACGTGAGATCCTCAAAAGGATCATTTGAGCATTTCATGCTTAAGGAAATTCATGAAGCACCAAAAACTATTCAAAATGCAATCCTGGGAAGAATTAAAATTGAAACAAATGAAATTAAATTAGGAGGCCTGGATTCAGTAGCCAATCAACTTAGGAATATAGATCGAATAATAATCGTATCCTGCGGCACATCTTACATCGCAGGTCTGGTTGGCGAATACCTTATTGAAGAGTTAGCTGAAGTACCCGTAGAAGTGCAACTTGCTAGCGAATTTAAATATCGAAAAGAACCTTATAGCCCAAATACTGCAATCCTGGCAATATCCCAAAGTGGCGAAACTGCCGACACGATTGCCGCACTCAAAAAGATTGAACCACAAGGCCTTCTGACACTTGGAATCGTAAATAGCCCGGGAAGTACAATCTCTCGAATGACAAAAGCAGGGATATATTGTCATGCAGGACCCGAAATTTCTGTTGCAAGCACAAAGGCATTTACTGCTCAAGTGACTATATTGGTACTACTCGCATTGTCGCTTGGAAAAAATAGGAGCAAACTCTACAAGGATCTTCTCGTAGAACTAGCAAGCTTACCGAAAACTGCAGAAAAGATATTAAGTCTGTCTCCGGCCATTAAAGAAATCGCAATACGCTATTCCCATCATCGAGATTTCATGTTTATAGGTCGCGGCTATGAATATCCTGTTGCCCTAGAGGGATCTTTGAAGCTTAAAGAAATTAGCTACATTCACGCAGAAGCATATGCGGGTGGCGAACTTAAACACGGCCCCCTCGCTCTCATTGACGAGAACTTCCCTACACTTGCTCTCGCTAGCAGCCCAACGCTTTTCGATAAAACTGCAAGCAATATTCAAGAAATTAAGGCTCGCGGTGGTAAGACTATTGTCGTAACAACCAAGAAACAACAGAAGCACTTTAAAACAATTGCTGATGATTTAATTATTATCCCTGAAGTATCCGACCAATTATCTCCCATACTTGAAGCCATTGTCGTTCAGCTATTCTCCTACTTTATTGCTGCCGAAAAAGGTTGCGACATTGACAAGCCAAGAAATCTTGCTAAGTCCGTAACCGTTGAATAGCTAATCAGTATTTTTTATCTTTTTTGATATCTCTCCAACTTTATGGCTGAGATCTTTTCTGGCTACAAGGATGCCGTCATCTGTGTTCACGACCACTACATTATCCAGTCCAATAACTACTAAAGGCTTTTTGGTTTCGTTTCTTATATAGGCATTTTCGTTTTCAATACTATGTATATTATTTCCTTTGGTGTGGTTTCCGTGTTCATCACTTTCATTTGCTTCATGCAAATCCTTGAAACTCCCCACATCCATCCAGTCAAAAACTGCAGGCAAAACAAGTAAGTTTTTACTTTTTTCAATTAACGCTATATCGATAACTTCTGTTTTTAGTGATACGTAAAATTTTTTGTATTCATCAGAATAGATATCTTTTAACCTATTAAGTGATAGGTAATTATCGTACAGTTGAGGCGCATTTGCTTTCATTTCACTTAAGAAAGTTTTTATTGATCCAACAAAATATCCACAATTCCAGAGATAGTTGCCTGCTTTTAAGTATTTTTTGGCAGTAGTAAAATCAGGTTTTTCTTTAAAGCTATCGACCGAATAACTACCCTTAAAAGCCCCTTCTTCATGACCTTTTTCTATATATCCAAAACCTGTTGCAGGACTGGTAGGCTCAATACCAATTAATACAATTTTATTCATTGCAGCAGATATCTCTGATGCAGATTGAAAGGTTCTTACAAAGCCTTTAATATCCCTGATGTGATGATCTGCATGTATAAATGCTATGGGCTCGCTGGTGCCGTGTTTTTGTTGAATATACGCCAGTGACTCAACGACACAGTTAGCGGTCCCTCTTCTAGTTGGTTCAACTATAAACTGCTCATCGCTTAGATCAGGCAGCTGTTTTTTTATATGAGCAATATGGCTTCCGTCTGGAATAACGTAAATGTCATCAGATATTAATTTCGCCCTTTCATACGTATTCTGCACCATTGAAAGCTCATTCGTAAGCTTTAAGAGTTGCTTAGGGTAGATATCTGTACTTAGTGGCCACAGCCTCGAGCCTGAGCCTCCAGCAATAATTACAATAATCATATATAAGTAGTATACGTTACTGCCGAAGACGTCATACTTGCCCAGATTGACTTATCTGTGGAAAGATATACAATTAAAAGTATCAAATATAAAATAAAAATATGAAAAAAGATCGCAAAAAGAAATTATTATCACGAAAAATTATTCTAGTAATAGCCCTTATCTCATTGGCAGCACTTGCTCTAGTTTACGTTTTAAAAATTAACGACTACTATCCTTTTAGTAAAAAACAACCCTCTTCTCAGCCAGCATCGGCTACGGGAGTTAATAAGGTTAAATATACGTCAGCAGCTCCGAACGAGCAGCTCTCTCCTTCGCAAAAAACGCAAGACACCAACACCACCCCTTCTGCTACAACTACTAGCAATGTAATTTCAATTATATTGAATGCTGCAGGGCAAGACGCTAAGGGCGGTCCAGTATCCGTTGCTGCAAAAATTTCTGGAGTAACTTCAGGCACATGTGTAATTTCATTGAGCAGGGATGCAGTGCTAAAAAACTATTCGGCAAATATTATTTGGGAAGGAAGCTTTTATGGGTGTGTTTATAGCATTCCTTTTGCCGATATATCCGCAGGTACTTGGATTTTAAATTTATCAATAAATCAAGGGTCATCTAGTGGATCGGTAAGCAAGAGTATAATGGTGTTATGAGAAACAAAGCATTATACATCGTAGTAGCCTTTTCATTAGTGCTATTTATGACTATGCCCCTTGTTGCTAATAAGAATACAAAAGCGCTCAGTAGTAGCGATTTTAACGCTGGCAGAATAATTGATGACGTCGTATTTAGAAACAAGAACTCAATGTCAGTTCAACAAATACAAGATTTTTTGAATGCAGAAGTACCAACTTGCGACAGGAACCATACTGGTTTTACCGGTTCAAGTGGCACTGTATATAGTCCGCCATGGACATGTCTAAAAGAATATAACGAGAACACTAGCACCCTTCAAAACAATATTGGACAATTCAATACAGACGGAAGTCCCTATCAGGTTCCAGGGGGAATAAGCGCAGCACAGATTATATGGAATGCGGGGCAGCAGTATAGTATTAATCCCCAGGTTATTTTAGCGACACTTCAAAAAGAAAGTGGAATCGTCACTGACACTTGGGCGGCGGCCTGGCAATATAAAACAGCCATGGGCTATGCTTGCCCGGATACTGGACTGAATAATTCAGCAAACTGTGGCGCTAACTACTTTGGCTTCTACAATCAGGTAAATGATGCGGCATGGCAATTGAATCAATATATCATCAATCCTTCATCATATAATTTCCAGAGTGGGGTAACGCGATACATTCAATACAGCCCTGACGTAAACTGTGGAGGCTCCGATGTAGCCATTCAAACAGCTGCAACCGCAGCTCTATACAACTATACACCCTATCAACCAAACCCTGCAGCTCTTGCTGGAATGTCAAATATCTCCCCAGGAAACTCAGTGAACTGTGGGGCTTATGGTAATAGAAATTTTTTTTGGTATTTTAATTTATTTTTTGGCTCTACATATGTAATAAATCCTTCGGTAACCCTGTCGTCTCCTCTCACAATTAATAATCCTAAAAATAACTATTATACTGGGGATACTATTACAGCTTCCTATTCAGTAAAAAATAACGCGAATTACAGTATAGATGCGGGCGGCCTTGGCATATGTGCTCGAATGAATGGCACAAACGTAGACCTTGGATATAGCCTATCCAATACTATTCCAGGAGGCTCAACGATATCTATTTCATACAGCTTAAAGATTGCAGTTGCTGGTAATTTAACTATTTTTACGTGCTCACAATTGCCTGACGGCACTTGGTCTAGCGATACTTATCCGTACGATTCGACAGGATCATTGGCAAGGAAGATCAATCTAACAACGCTAAATAATCCTCAGTTAACTTCTGGACTCACAGTCACGGGTTTTTCTGGAAATACTGCCGTTACGGGACAGAACATCACAGCATCATTCACTCTATATAATGCAGCAAGTGTTCCTATAAATATAGGCTCTATGGTTGTGGCGGCAAGGGACCAAAATGGGAATAATTTTGACTTTCCCTTGGTTAACGATGTGATAGTCCCCGCCAACGGAACTTACACTTATAGTAATACTAAAAATTTTGCTGGCA
>CAIOMD010000003.1 GCA_903859365.1 uncultured Candidatus Saccharibacteria bacterium
AACACTACCTGGACTACTTGATCGAGGATCTGTTTGCTCAATCACCATGGCTGCAGAAGTATTCAACCTACCGAACTATTTATACTTCACAAGCTCAACCGGCAACAGTGGATCACAGACACAATTCCAGTCACTTTATTCGGCTCCGCCATTGTTGTAGATATATTTTTATTCATAGTGGTTATGCTATATAATTAAAGATATGAGTTTAATAGATGGCATCGGTAGTTTCTTCGGTCTTGACATAGGAAATTCTGGCATTAGGCTAGTCGAAGTTCGTAGTTCCGGAAAACAGATGCAACTAATTAATTACGCACTTGTTCCTGTTGATTCACATCTTATACTTAGCGACTCACCTGCAGACTTTCAGAAAGTTGCTAATATAATAAAACAACTTGTTTTGCAGGCTAAAACCTCCAGTAAAAATGTAGCAGTTAATTTGCCTTCAGCGCGCGTTTTTACCACTATAGTAGACATGGAAAAGCTGTCATCTGATGAGTTAGCAAAAAGTATCAAATATCAAGCGGATACACTCATACCAACTCCCGTTGAAACAAGTAAAATAGACTGGGCTTTGCTGGGGCAATCTCCCGTAGACAAAAATAAGGTTGAAGTGCTTATATCGAGTGTTTCGAATTCTTATATTGAGCGACTCGTAGACATGATTGAGAATATCGGTTTAAATGTTGTCGCCTTTGAGCCTGATTCAATCGCTATGGCAAGGGCTTTGTTGCCCGCAAACCAGGTTGAGCCTAGTGTTGTTCTTGATATTGGAGCGGTATCCTCAGATTTAGTTATTTCAATGAATGGAGGCCCTCGGCTTATTCGCTCAATACCAATTGGACTTGAAAGTATGGTTCGTACTGTTTCAGAAAATCTATCAATTGAAACAAATCAGGCACAAGAATTTGTTTATAAATTTGGCTTGTCAAAAGACAAAGTTGAAGGACAAATATTTAATGCACTTACAATGGCTACAGAAAACTTGTTCGCTGAAATTGATAAATCTATAAAATTTTTTCAAAATAGATATAAAAATACAGCACTTACATACTTTTACGTAACCGGGGGGGCATCTATTATTCCCGAATTTCCACTTTATATAGCAAATAGATATGGGATAAAGGTTGAAATAGGAAACGCCTGGACCAATATATCTATTCCTGAAAATAAGAGAAATGATCTTCTAGCAGTTGCTAATCAATTCTCTGTAGCTGCAGGGCTAGCGGAAAGATCACTATGATTCAGCTAAATTTATTACCACAAGTAAAAATCAATTTTATCAAATCACAAAAACTTAAAAGAGTTGCTTTGATGGTCTGCATACCTTTAATGACGATCAGCATCCTTCTAGTTGTATTTCTTGCTTACATTGTGTACGGATCCCAAAAATCAAAGCTGTCTTCCTTAGACACTAAGGCAGCAGCTTCAATTGATCAACTTAACGGAGTTAAGGGCCTTGGAAAAATACTTACCGTTCAGAATCAACTTAATAATTTAGATAGTTTACACGCAACAAAACCCATAACCAGCCGTATTTTTACCTGGCTAAACCAGTTAACGCCAAACGATGTATCAATTTCAAAGTTGACTATAGATTACCCAACGAAAACCATAACTATCGAAGGAGCCTCAATCACAACGAATTTGATTAATCAGTTTGCAGATACTTTAAAGTTTACAACATATACTGATAGCAAAACCAACAGCGCAACTCCTTATGCATTCAGCAACGTGGTTCTATCAAATTTTTCTTTCAATAATTCTGGCGGTCTGATTGTTGACTATACTCTGACAGCCACCTTTGATCCAATATTATTTAATGTGCAGACAAGTAATGTAAAGCTCGTCATCCCCAACCAAGTTACAACTAGATCTCAAACAGAAAACCCAGATGTACTTTTTAAACCTAAGGTTGCGCCACCTACGAATCAATCTGCTACTAATAACGGTGGGGGAGGTAACTAGCAAATGGCAACATTTAAAAAAACGTTAGAGTTTACTACGAAACAAACTCTAGTAGATAAAGACAATACTTTTATTCTTTTTCTTTTAGCGACAACTTCTGCAGTTACTATTTTTTGTCTCGTTTCAGCAAACAGTTTGTATGCAAAAATGAATTATCAAAATAAAGTTATTGGCATCAAGAATAATGCAGCAAACCAATTAGATTCCAACTATAATGCATCACAAAACTTAACATCATCATATCAAAATTTTCAAGCTCAGTCTGTTCCCGTTAAAGGTGTTCAATCTAATGCAGTTATGGTGCTTGATGCACTTCCCAGTAAGTATGATTTTCCTGCTTTATTTACTAGTTTGTCAACAAGAATGTTATCGGATAAGCTGATAGAAAAAAATTTAACAGCCACAGATAATCAGGTTAATGCGCTTCAAAGCAGCCCTGACCCCACACTTGTTGCTATGCCATTCAGTATTTCAGGGGAAGGATCCATTATGTCAATTGAAAGTTATATATCGGATCTTGAAAATTCGATACGACCAATAGTGATTTCTAACATTGTTATTGATATTGGCCAAACTACTGACTCAAGTCAGTCCATTCCAAAATTAGATATTAACGCGACAACCTATTACCAACCGGAAAAAACGTTTAATATTGTTAACAAGACAGTTACGGCGAATGGAGTACTACAATGAAACAAAAAGACCTTGTAACTATTATTTTTATTTCATTAATCGCAGCTGCATTTAGTTTTTTGGTATCTAATTTACTTTTTGGAGGTGTGAAAACCTATAGTTTAACTGCCCCAGAGGTGGCTCCTATCACTGATCAATTTACACTGCCAAATTCACTTTATTTTAATGGAAATTCTGTAGATCTGACTCAGATAATAACCATTGGCAATGCACCAAGCAAAAATAATGTTAAGTAATGTAGAGGTGCTATGAGCGTTTTGATTGGAGATAACCAAAAACAACTAGAAGCTATTCTCATTTCTAGTAACTTAATCACTCCTGAAGAAATTAATTTATTGCATGAAAAATCTAAAAAAAATGGTGAGCCATTTCTAAGCTTAGTTATTAAAGAAGGTGGTGTTAGCAATGAGCAACTTACAAAAGCCCTTTCTACTATTTCTAAAATTCCTTACGTAAATTTGTTAAACGCAAAAATTAACGCAAAAATTTTAGATCTTTTGCCTCAAGAGATAGCCGAAAGGTATATGGCGGTGCCTCTTGGTGAAATGCAAAATAAACTTGTCGTAGCGATGCTCGATGCTGATAATGTTCAGGCCGTTGATTTTCTCTCTAACCGAATTGGAAGACAATTAACCGTTTACATGGCAAGCCAAGAGGGTATAGATAATGTATTGAAGCAATATGGGCTGAACGTAGCTGTTGACGTTAAGAATACACTTTCGGGAAAGGCAGAGGATACTGCCACAGATAAAAGTAATGATATCCAGACACTTGTTCAGGATTCCCCAATATCCAAAGCCTTAACAACAATTATGGAATTTGCAGCACGCTCGGGAGCAAGTGATATACATATTGAGCCTCTGGAAAAAGAGCTGAAAATACGATGTAGAATTGATGGTATCTTAAAAGAAATAATGAAACTCCCAAAATCTACAGAACCACCTCTCATAAGTAGAATTAAAATTCTCTCCAATCTTAAAATTGATGAGCACAGAATACCGCAAGATGGCCAATTTAGTTTTGTAGTTGATAAAAAAGTAATTGATCTTCGTATTGCTATTAGTCCTGTTGTATGGGGTGAACAAGTTGTTATTCGTTTACTTGATAAGTCTGGAACAAGTTTGAAGCTTGAAGACATGGGATATAGTGGTCGTGCTCTTAGAACTATCAGAAAAGGAATACAAAATCCAAATGGTATGATTTTGACATCTGGGCCTACAGGCTCAGGTAAATCAACCAGCCTATATGCGCTCATACAAGAGATTAAAAGTGATGGCATTAATATCGTAACACTTGAGGACCCTGTTGAATATAAGATGGATGGAATTAATCAGATTCAGGTTAATGCAGAAGTAGGGCTCACGTTTGCTAGCGGACTCAGAAGTATTTTACGCCAAGACCCTGATGTTGTTATGGTAGGAGAAATACGCGATAAGGAAACTGCTTCATTGGCTGTCCAGGCTGCTCTTACAGGTCACTTAGTGCTTTCTACTTTGCACACTAATAGTGCAGCCGGTATTTTACCTCGCCTGTTAGATATGGAAATCGAGCCATTTTTAATTGCTAGCACAGTTCGAACTGTAATCGGGCAACGGTTAGTCAGAAGAATAAGCGGAAAACCGCAACCATATGAATCCAGCAAACTAGAAACAGAAGCAATAAATCTTTCGGTAGGAGATTTATTACCGAAGAATGATGAAGAAAAGAAAAAAGTTATTGAAGATTTAGGGTATGGAAACTTGCCACTTGCAGGACAAAAAGCTTATACTTTATTTCAAGGAGCCGCTACTAAAAATAATCCAAATGGAGAATATAAGGGACGCGTTGGACTCTATGAAGTTTTTAATATTACTGAAGACATTCAAGACCTTATTATAAAAAAGGCAACGAGCGCTGAAATACAAAAGAAAGCGGAAGAGCAGGGGATGATAACTATGAGACAAGATGGAATTTTCAAAGCATTAGCCGGAAAAACTACTATTTCAGAGGTTAATCGTGTTTCTGCAGAGGAGAGCGCTTAATGCAAGCTGATATTAAAATAGAGACCCTTTTAGATGAGGTGGTAAAAAGAAATGCGAGCGATCTTCACCTTCAGGTAGGTACAGTGCCTATGCTTCGTATAGATGGATCCCTTAGACCGATTGCTGGGCTAGAGGCACTTACAGAAGAATCTGTTGAAAAAATAATCTTCTCAATTTTAGACGAAGATCAGAAAACAATCCTTTTGAGAGATAAAGAATTTGACTTTAGCTTTGCCTATGGGGAACTGGGGCGTTTTCGTGTAAATGCTTTTCACGAAAGAGGCAATATAGCTGCAGCGCTGCGACTTATTCCAAGTAAAATTCTAACTATAGAACAATTAGGTCTACCAAGTATTGTAAATAAATTTGCAGATATACCGCGAGGTTTAGTGCTTGTAACGGGACCTACGGGTTCGGGTAAATCAACTACACTTGCGTCGATCATTCATAAGATTAACCAAGAAAAATCTTCCCACATTATTACTATTGAAGACCCAATTGAATACACCCATAAGAGCTTAAAGAGCCTCGTTGTGCAACGTGAAGTACATTACGACACATTTAGTTTTAGTGCGGCGCTTCGAAGTAGCTTGCGAGAAGACCCTGATATTGTGCTTATTGGAGAGATGAGAGATCTTGAAACCATTGCGTCAGCTATTACAATAGCCGAGACAGGGCATCTCGTCTTCGCAACTCTCCACACTAATGGAGCTGCACAAAGCCTGGATCGAATGATTGATGTTTTTCCTCCCCATCAACAGCCACAAATACGAGCCCAGTTATCCAATATTTTAATGGCTATTGTTTCGCAGCGATTAATTCCGCGCATTGGTGGCGGGAGAGTGGCAGCAGCAGAAATCTTAGTTGCGAATGCTGCCGTACGGAACGTAATACGTGAAGGAAAGAGCCATCAGCTTGATATCATTATTCAAACCTCTGCGGAGCAAGGCATGCAAACAATGGACAAAACATTAGTTAATCTAATTCATAGTGGCGTTATTACTTATGAAGAAGCAAGAAACTACGCAGTTGATATACAGGAATTAGATAGGCTTATGAGGCGATAGTATGGCAAACTTTAAATTTCAAGCTAGAGATACGACAAGCGGAAAACTAATACGATCCACTGTTGAAGCTCAGGATGAAAAAGCTGCTGCACAACTTATTCAATCAAAAGGCTTGAGCGTACTTTTAATTACAGGCGAAGATAGCAATAAAAAGAGTTATTTTAATAAAGTTAAAACCAAAGATCGAGTTTTGTTTGCCAGACAGTTGAGTACACTAATAAATGCAGGACTCCCTCTCGTTAAGAGTCTTCAGATGGTAGAGCACCAAACAAATAGCAAAACTCTCAAGACAATTCTCGTCAAGGTTCAGGCCAGTGTTGAATCAGGCAAGAGTCTCGGTGACTCGCTCACTAATTATCCAGAAGCATTCAACGATATTTTCGTAAAAATGGTAGCAGCAGGAGAAGTGTCCGGAACACTTGATAAAACACTTGACCGCCTTGCCATGCAACAAGAAAAAGATGCTGAAGTGATATCTAAGATTCGAAGTGCGATGACGTACCCACTTATAATCGTAGTCGTTATGATAGCGCTAGTTGGCTTTATGCTTACGAGTGTTTTACCACAAGTACAAACGTTGTATGCCGGTTTTCCAGGTGCCAAATTACCAGCAACGACACTGTTGCTACTCTCGTTATCACATTTAGTAGAAAAATTTTGGTGGTTAACAATTTTGATTTTAATTGCAACTTTCTTTGGTGCAAGGGCGTGGTTTAGAACTGAAGGTGGGAGATCGTTTTTTGACCGAGCAAAACTTAGCGTTAAGCCGTTTAGCAGATTATTTAATAAACTTTATATGGCTAGGTTTACCCGAACTGGTTCAACACTAATTGCTAGTGGCGTCCCTTTAATTCAAATGCTAGAAGTTACTTCCGAGGCAATAAATAACGTTATTATTGAAAAATCCATACAAGATGCCATAAAGCTGGTTCGTGGCGGAAAGAGTCTTTCTCAGGCAATCGAAAATGATAAACATTTTCTCGATCTCGTACCAAATATGATTAGAATTGGCGAAGAATCGGGTACACTTGATCAAATGATGGGAAAAGCTGCTGATTACTATGAAAAAGAATTAGACGATGAAATCAAAAATATATCTACGATTATTGAGCCGGTTCTTATGATTTTACTTGGGGTCGTTGCACTCGTTATTGTAGGAGCCGTCCTCGGACCAATATATGGCCTTGCAGGCCAAAATCTTGGCGGGTAAAATAGTTGCATTATATAGAAAAGCATATAAAATATAAGCATAAGTAAATTAAGAAAGGGCACCACTTAAGATGCAAAAGAAATTAAATAATAAAGGTTTTACGATAGTTGAAGTGCTAATTGTGCTTGCAATAGCAGGAGCAATCTTGGCTGCTGTGTTGATCGCAGTACCAGCACTACAAAGAAGCGGTCGTAATTCAACAATTAAAACTGCAGCTCAACAGTTAGTATCAGGTATTAATGAGAATGAATCTGCCAATAATGGAAAAGTTCCTACTGCCGTTTCGGGGACGGGTGATATTACAGTTGCTAACACTATTTCCACTCACACAACAGTAGCGGGACAAGTAGTGGTCGCAACAGCTGCTGCTGGTAACAGCCCGGTTGTTAATCACATTACTGTTGTGTCAAACGCTACATGTTCGACAACACCAACAGCATCAACAGGAGCAGCGACAGTTACTGTAGTAGCAACTTCAGGCAGCTTCGGGATCATTTACCCAGTAGAAGGAGCGACTGCAACTACTTACGCATGCGTTCAGGGCTAACTCATAATTTATGATTATGCCAAAAAAGGGAGCCAGCAGGCTCCTTTTTTGTTAATCTATATCAATGATATATATTATTTTTGTTTTAGGCCTAATTTTTGGAAGCTTTCTAAATGCTTTTGAGTGGCGATTTTCTCAAAAAATTGATAGCTCGGGAAACCGGGTCAAGATAGGTAAAAATAAATCTAAAAACCTTTCAATTATTTACGGTAGGAGCATGTGTCCAAACTGTAAACATGAACTATTTTCATTAGACTTAACACCTGTCGTTAGCTGGTTATTTCTCAAGGGTAAATGTAGGTATTGTGGAGTTCGAATATCTGCACAGTACCCATTTGTTGAGATCTCAACTGCATTCTTATTTGTTTTTTCATTCTTTTTTTATAAGTCAACTCTCCATACTATTCCTAATTATTTGCTATTTGCTAATTTATTAATTTTAATACTTGGATTTATAGTTTTATGTTTATTTGACATAAAGAAATACCTTCTTCCTTCAAGAATTATATATTTTTTGTTAATTACATCATTTTTATTACTATTAGCTGTATCCTTGATTGAAAGTGATCTTCATCTTTTATTTATTCGAATAATGAATAGTCTGTTTTTTGGCTTAATTTTCTATAGTATTTATAAATTTTCAAATGGAAAGTGGTTAGGGGGCGGCGATGTCAGGTTGGCTTTTCTTCTTGGCCTTCAACTTTCTAGCTTCTCATTTATTCCCTTATGTTTATTCCTTTCCTCCATCACAGGACTAATTTATATTTTGGGTAGTAATTATTTTACTTCTAAAGAATTGAAGAAAATGATTCCCTTTGGTCCATTTTTGATGCTTTCCTGTTTAATTAGTATTTTTTTTGGAAAATTACTAATTAATTGGTATCTACATTTGTTGTAATAGTTTAAAATCCTTATGCTATAATTTATGTAATGAATCATCTTAGTAAAGAGAGAGGGTTTACTATAGTTGAGACACTAATTGTTCTTGCTGTAGTAGGTGTTATCTCAGTATCAGTTATTATCACTATGTCTGGTAGAATTGCGAGTAATAGAGAACAGGACGGCATAGCGCATCTTGATTCACAATTAAGAACACTTGTTCAAGATGTTACTAATGGAAAGTATTCTCAAGGGCATCTTTCGTGCTCATTTAATGTTCTCGAATATACAGCAGCTAAAGATAGTGGCACTAGTACCTTTGGAACAGGTACCGTAAATGGATATCCCGCAGACAACTGTGTATATGCAGGCAAAATGATTTCTTTTTATGATACATATTATCAGGTTGATACTCTGGCAACTATTGAAGGCCCTGGAATTACACAATTAACTCCGAATACCACACCCATCGTTACTAACGATCAGGTTAAATATACTTTTCCAGCGGCTATGAAACTCAAAAACACCCCAACCCCGGTTTCCTTTTATATTTTCAATGCAAATAACTATAATGCATCAACGCTACCAACGTTTACATCAGGGCAGCAGAACGTCGTTTTCGCCAACACTATCAGTAATCCACTGCCTCCTCTGAATAGCACGATTTTGTTGTGTTTTTATAATTCAAATGTCATGTCGAGCCTTGCAGTAAACCCTAATAATACAATAGCAACTAAATTAATTGATAGCTCATGCTAAAGTACATTGACAATCAGAGAGGGGAGACTATTGTAGAGGTGTTAATTTGCATTGCTATTCTTACCTTGGGTTTTACTTCAGCATTCCTTATTTCGAATCAATCAACTAACACTACAATAGAAAATGAAGCAACCTATCAGGCACAACTATACGCGCAACAACAAGTAAGCCTTTTGCATGTTTATGTTGCGACAGATCTTGCTTCTTCTGTGCGATCACTAACAACCCCATTTTTCCTAGCCTTAGATCCACATAATGGAACAGTAAGTATGAGCGGTTCAGCTCCGCATCTAATTTCTGCGACTCAGGGTACTTCCGGTTTATATTACTGCGTGAAGACGATAAATCTGGGCAGATATGATAGTACTGGTAATCCGAGTGCATCTGGGGGCAGGCAGCTCAATTATTTTCAAGTTGAGGTTGCTTGGGATACAAATAATGATTTATCAAATCCTGGCACTATCTGTAACTGGTCGTTACCCAATCACGCTTTAGGAACATTAAGTGAGTATTATGCAATATAAAAATAATAGAGGCTTTACTATTGTAGAAACAATGATTGCAGTTGCAGTGTTTACATTTATTGCTGGAATAGCTACTTTCGTGACAATTCAATTAAGCAAGAGTTACCAGCAAGGAGTAACTAGATCAAAATTAGACACTGCTGCACGTAATGTTAATTATTTATTCACACAAGCAGTCCAATATACAAAATCTCCAATGACACAACCTGCCACCGCTCCATCAATTTTTCCCGCTGGTCAAAATTGGTATGTGTGGTGCGCCGGTAATTATAGATTCTCATGGAGAATTTCAAGTGGATCAACAATTTACATAGATAGTCTTTTCGAAGACAAAATATCCGATCAAGCAAATTGTACGAGTGCATCATTTAGTAGCAGTGGATCATCGACCCAACTTTTAACAACTCCCGGAACATTTGTTTCGTTATTTGATATACAAAATACTTCAAACGTCTGGGATTTAAGGATGGCTATTGCAAGTGGTGATATTAACTCTTTTAGGAATAATACTGTTTCAGCGAACTTAGCCACTACTCCTATAACTCTCCCTGTATGTAATCAAATAAGTATTAGTAATTTTTCTTTTTGTGGCGTAGTGTATTATGATAATAGCGTAAGTAGTTTGGTAGTTAATTAAATGAAGTTTCAAGAACAGAATCAATCAGGGGCTGCAAGTCTATTGTTTACTCTTATTATGATAATTATTATAAGTCTTTTGGCTATCGGCTTTTCAGTAGTAACAACCAATGATCAAAAAGAAACATTAAATAAGAACTTAGCTTCTAATACGGAATTTGCTGCTCAAAGTGCAATAAATAGTGTCGTTGAGGCGATTACGAATAAAAATCCTTTAGTTTCCGGTTCTCAGACATCTTGCCAAAATAATTCTAATAACAAAGTTGTTCCTACATTTCCAGGAACTAATAATTCAATTTCTTGCGTAAAGTGGACGTATAATCCTGTTAGTTTATCGTATAGCGCTACAAATGTAGCAAGCACAGTTATTAATCCACTAGATTCAGGGGCAAGCCCTACAACGATGAAAGAATTAGATATAACGTGGTCCTCCACATCAGGTGGATTATATGATACCAACACTTCAACAGCTGATTTAAGCGGGGCTACTGCCTCAAAATTTCCTATACTAAGAGTAGTTACCGCGAATAAAGATATGACTAATTATAAAACAACCTACGTCTATCCTATAAACGGTGGAGCAAGTGGTCTTGTAGATATTTCCACGCCAAGCTCCACTAATTCTTATATTGTGAAAACAAATTGTCAGAGCGCTACTTCTTGTGGTGTACGGCTAACAGGTTTCAATAACAATAGTGGGTGGGTCGGCGATTCATCTTCTTGTTCAGTTGCAGGTGATTGTGGGCTAGTGAGTGTCAGCACACTAGATGGCTCTTCTGTCACGATTATTATAAGTGGCAAGTCCTCTAACGGCTCTATTACTTTGGCGGACTCACAGATTCAAATAGATGCCACAGCCGTAAATGGAGATTCAGTTAAAAGATTAGTTGCTGGGTATGCTACAAATCAATCCTCAGGGTCAGGGTGGTCTCCATCATTTACTGCAGCATCATCAACGACTCCACTAGCAAAAAACTATGAATATGATTTCCCTGGGAGTAATACAGCATCGAATGCAGGCCCTGCTGCTACAACCACGTATTATTAAGTTATTTTCGATGAAAATCTTTATGTATAGATTTTAAGTGTGGATCTGTTATATGCGTGTATATCTGCGTGGTAGATATATCGCTATGACCAAGCATAGCCTGAACGCTTCTGATGTCAGCTCCATTCATGAGTAAATCTGTAGCGAAACTGTGACGCATAGTGTGAGGACTTACTTTTTTTGTTATACCAGCAAGTAGCGCGTAGCGAGCAATTATTCTTTGAATACTGCGTGCCGTTAATCTTCTGAAGTTACCGGTAGTATTGGTATTTTTGTGCCCACTATAGCTGATGAACAGGGCAGGAAGGTTATCTGTCCGTAGGTTGAGATATCTTTTTATCCATTCGGCCGCTTCATCGCTAACAAAGATGGGGCGATCTTTTTGGCCTTTACCACGTACCATAAATTCTTTTCGTTCAAGATTGATATGGTTCCTGTCTAAATTTACGAGTTCAGATATACGAAGTCCTCCGCTAAAAAGTAGCTCAAGTATTGCTCTGTCTCTAAGCCCCGTCTCACTATCTGTTTTTGGCTGGTTCATGAGTGCCTCAAGCTCATCAGAATTTAAAAAACTGACTTGTGATCTTTTAACCCTCGCAAGTTCAATTTGATCTGTCGCAAGTGCTTCGATGTTTCTTTTATGACAAAACTTTAGGAAGCTTCTTAGGGCAATAAGATGATAATTTTGGGTTGCTTTACTGAGTTCATTTGATCGATCGGATCCAAGTTCGTGAAGCCATAGCCGCCATTTGCGTACTAGCTCAGGTGTTATGTCCGAAATTTTAATATCACCTGAAAAATCGATAAGTCTGCTTAGGTAATGTCGGTAATTTTCTATGGTACGTTTAGATCGATTTTGCTCAATTGCAAGATATTCTAGATATTGCTGGATTACTTCTTCGGCATGCATATATTCATTTTACGTCATTTTCGAATTTATACCTTGAATGTCTTATAACTAAACGCGCAAAATGCTACAATCAAATCAATAAGTAATTAATATATAAAGGAATTTTGATGGAAAAAACACTTATCGTACTGAAGCCAGATGCAATTAAGAGGGGTTTAATCGGAGAAGTGTTGTCAAGGTTTGAAAAGGTAGGCCTAAAAGTTGTGGGAATGAAGATGCTTCGACCTACTAAAGATCATTATCATTACCACTATGAGACTATCGGTAAGGTCATTTCGCGACGCGGTAAAGATGTTTTTGACGTAACGCTAGATTTTATGATGGAAGGACCTGTTGTAGCAGTCGTACTCGAGGGCATAGAGGCCGCAGAACTTGTTAGAAAGATGGTAGGTGCAACTGAACCTAAGTCGGCGCTTCCGGGCACGATACGTGGCGATTACACGCATATCAGTTACGCCTATGCTAATAATGTATCAAACTCGAGTATTGCTAATATTATCCATGCTTCTGGGGATGCAGAAGAGGCGAAACTTGAAGTAGCTCATTGGTTTAAGGAAGATGAGTTATTTGATTACGCGACTAATGCTGAAGCGCATACTTTGCCAAAAAAGAAAAAATAATATACTAATGGTGGCCCGGGAGGGAATCGAACCCCCAACACCCACCTTAGGACGGTGGTGTTCTATCCGTTGAACTACCGGACCATATATAGAAGTTAGTATACCACTTCAAAGGTTCACGAATATGAATTTGACGAGTACAATAGATGGGTAGTATGAAGCACAAGAGTGATAAAAAGAAGAAATATTTCTCAGACCAATTTGACGATGAAACAATGCTGCTGATGTTTCGAAAACACCCTGTAGTTATGAGAAAAGAAATTCTAATAGCTTCTGTGGTACTCCTTTTAGGTGTGATACCTGCACTCGTTGTCCCTACCTATGCAGTATTTTTCGGCGGCTTGGGCTCTGGTTTCTTAGTTTCTTTTTTGATAATGTTTTACGCCTGGATTGGCTGGCATTTTACGGTATATATTGTTACCGACCAGCGGCTTATGCAAATTAATCAAAAAGGGTTATGGAAGCGCAGTGTGGTCGATATTGGTCTCGATAAGATACAAACAGTTTCTTATGAAATTAAAGGATTGCAAGAAACACTATTTGGATTTGGTACAATAGTTATACAGACCTACGTCGGTGAACTTGTCATTCATGACGTTCATCATCCAAGACAAATCCAGAAAAAAGTGTCACATATATTGCGCGAGCTAGACGTTAACTTCACTAGTCCATTAATTAACAAAGAAGAAGTATGAATAAAAAAGAATTAAACCCACCACAGCCAGGAGAGAAAAAAACCAGAACTTTTTTATTACATAAAAATAAGAGAAAAACAGCGAGCCTTGAAGGTGATAGCCCGATACCGCGTATTACCGATGAAAATATTGGAGATCATCGAGAACAGATTCTTAAAACTGCTCGTAAGTTTATTTTTCCACTTCGTCATTCAAGGCATAAAATTGTTACTACGACCATTATCTTACTTGTACTAGCTTTTATCAGCTTCAGCACCGTAGTGTTGCTCGATCTATATAGATATCAGGATACAAGTAACTTTGCGTATCAAATAACCAAGGTTGTTCCATTCCCAGTAGCACGTGTGGGTAATAATTTAGTTTATTATGAAAACTACTTATTTGATCTTCGCCATTACATCCATTATTTCCAGACCCAACAACAGGTTGATTTTAATTCAGCTCAAGGTAAGGCACAGCTTAATAATCAGAAAAAACAGTCACTAAATTCTGCCGTTAATTATGCTTACATAAAAATGATAGCGAAGCAAAAAAATATTAGCGTAGCTAGTAAAGATGTCGACGCTCAGATACAAATGCTGAAATACCAAAGTAAGCTAGGGAGTGATAATAAAACATTTGAAAATGTACTCAAGCAATATTGGGGATGGACAGTTTCTGATTTTAGACGGAGTATTGAACAGGAAATTATCACAAATAATGTAATTGCAGCACTTGATACTGGAGCTCAAAAAAAAGCTAACGCAGCTCTGACAGCGTTAAGTGGAGGGCAGGACTTTAGCGCAGTTGCTAAGCAGTACTCTGATGATAATTTAACGAAAGATAATGGAGGTGTTCTAGCAATTTCCATAAGCAAAAATGATAAAACAGTGCCAACCCAAACTATCGACGCATTATTCAAGCTTAAGTCTGGCCAAACATCAGGAATTATTAATTTAGGCTATGGTCTTGAGATAGTTAAAAATCTCGGAGAGCAGAATGGAAAAGTGAAGGCTGCGCATATATTTATTAATTTCCAGCCAATAGATAAGCTCTTGGCACCGTACAGGGATAAGGAACCGCCAATTACTTACATAAAGGTGTAAATAGTTTGCAGCTTAGGCGCATTGCAAAACAATCCTATCTCTGTTACGATATTCAATGCTTATATTTGCATGGGCTCGTGGTGTAGAGGCCTAACATGCCTCCCTGTCACGGAGGAGATCGCCGGTTCGAATCCGGTCGGGCCCGCCAGCTTTATATGCTTTTAGATGGCTCACACGGTGAGCCATTTTTTAATTTGTATCATTTTCAATCTGTTATTATAGAGTTACGCATTTTTTTGCCGATATAGCTCAGTTGGTAGAGCGGCGCTTTCGTAAAGCGTAGGTCAGCGGTTCGACCCCGCTTATCGGCTCCAGGCGGGTATCGTATAGTGGCCAATATGTAGCCTTCCCAAGGCTGAGCGCTGGGTTCGATTCCCAGTACCCGCACCAAACATAAGCTTAAAAGTGAGTATTATTTAGTTTTTTTTGATAAGATAATACATGAATGAGTTTTGTTATATATAGAGTTACATTCTAGGGAAAAGATGTTTAATAAAAAATATTTTCAAGATAGGCCAGTTTTATTTCTTAACTTAGTTGTTGTTTTAGGTGGAGTTATTAATATGATAGCCACGGCGCTGCTGATTGATACTTCTAGAACTGCGGCGACAGTTCGCTATGAATCAACGCTAGGGCTCGGTGGCTTTCCTAAAGGTACGCCACTAGATCTCTATAGTTTTGCTGCAGTAGCACTTCTTGTTACTTTCGTTTCAATTTTTATGAGCGCTAGATTATACACCCAAAAAAGATTGCTGAGTATCCTAGTTTTGACCCTCGCTATCGTTGCTTTGCTATTTAATCTAATAGTGGCACAAGCGATTTTAAATCTTCAATAGTTCAATTATGAGATTAATCGAAATTCCATTAGCCAGAGATCGCGATAAGGTTTATAGGTGGTTTGAACGTCTTCCCGGAATATTGAGTTGGTCTGTGCTAGCCTTGCCCATTGTGCTTAGTTTAGTTAATACAAGTATTGCGGCATATTTCGTTCTCTCTTATTTGCTACTATGGGTATTTAAAGCAATTTCACTTAACATCCGAATGATCCAGGGCTACAGGAGAATTAATGAAAATATGGCGTACGAATGGAATAAGTTACTCAACGAATTAGACAACCCGAAAAAAACCTATCTTCAGTATGAGCAGGGAGTTTCACCTGCATGGCACTTAAAGAATCTTGCAAGTATAGAAGTGAGGGAAGAGCGACTCTATCAAAAGGATATTTATAACGCTGTAATAGTAGCAGTCTACAATGAAAGTAGGGCTATTCTTGAACCTACTATTAAAAGTATCCTGCAGTCCTCGTATAATCATAAGAAATTAATTGTTCTCTTTGCCTATGAAAAAAGGGGTGGTGAAGAAGTTAAGAAAAATATTCTTGATCTGGTTGAAGAATACAAGCATGAATTCTATCACTTTGGAGCAATAGAGCATCCAGAGGATATCCCTAATGAAACTATTGGTAAGGGTGGGAATATTACCTTTGCAGGAAGAAGATTAAAGGAATTTTTGGATGATAAAAATATTAATTATGAGCATGTAATCGTTACGACCCTTGATGCGGATAATCGACCTCACCCTGAATATTTTTCAGCAGTTACGTATGCCTATATTGCGTGCCCTGATTACATACACGCATCTTTTCAGCCGATATCAATGTTTACTAATAATATTTGGGATGTGCCAGCGCCAATGCGCGTCATTGCTACGGGTAATTCATTTTGGAATATCGCTCTTGCACTTCGCCCCCATATGCTCAGGAATTTTGCCTCACACTCACAAGGTATGCAAACACTTATTGATACAGATTTTTGGAGTACAAGAACGATTGTTGAAGATGGGCATCAATACTGGAGAACCTATTTTACCTATGACGGAAAACACGAGGTACACCCCATTCTTATTCCAATTTATCAAGATGCCGTTCTATCATCGACTTACACAAAAACACTTAAGGCACAATTTATCCAAGTACGAAGATGGGCCTGGGGTGCGAGTGACATAGCTTATGTACTTCAGATGGGCTGGAGAAGGAAAAATAGGATTAACAAGGTGGACTTGTTTATGAAAACTGCGCGACTTATTGAGGGGCATGTGGCTTGGGCAACTGCCTCACTTATTTTATTACTCGGGGCCTTCGTACCACTTTATCTATCACCTCATTCAAGCACAAGCCTTGTCGCGCATCAACTACCAATTATAGCTAGCCGAATTCAAACCGTGGCAATGGTTGGTATGTTCATTGGTATTTATTTAAGTATTCGATTATTGCCACCAAAACCACCCCGATATAAAACACGGCACCAAGTATATATGATTCTTCAGTGGATCTACCTTCCTTTGACTACTATTGTATACAGTGGATTCGCTACACTATATTCCCAAACACGATTATTGTTCGGTCGTTATCTAGATAAGTTCGACGTTACTGAAAAAGTTGTAAAAAAATAATACAATTAAAATTTTAGTGCTCGCCGTACATCGTTGGGTAATTTTAGATTTGTTCGATACGAGTTATATTTAATTGCACTTGCTGCATCAAAGTTTTTCAAAACACGTATCGCAGTGATTGAAATATTTTCCGAGCTGAGTAGTGGAAGCATGGGCTTAGCTTTTAGACAATGTCGTAAAATAGTTTCACATAGATAGTGCGCTGTTCGAATTTGATCGGGTAGGTGATCAATTGATTGAAAAATGCTAATAAAAAGCTTATCTCTAAGGAAGGGCTCCTGCTCCCCGTTTTTCTTTTTAACAAGAAGGCACTCATCTAATTTAACTGCTTCCTCGCTGGTTACTATTGCGTGGCAATTAAGGCATTGTCTCCGACGCCAAGTTGAGTGTTCTTTTTCTCGAGGTCGGGTATTAGTGACTTTTGTTTTTCCGTTACAATAAATACATTTCATGTCTATATATTGTCATATAGCTATATAAAATCAAAGTGGAAAAAAGGACGTTTCCTGTGGGAAACGTCCTTATAATCTAGTGCTAACTTATCTTAGTTTGAGCTGATCGATGCCCGACGCATGCGTCGGATACGATTCTCAAAAATCTTTGATGAGTGCAGCTCTTCGTAGAATAGCTTGAAGCTTTCTAACGGTGAAGTGTTACTCAAACAAAACGCCTCGTTTAACCTGTCTACTATAGCAAAATGGGGTCATTTTGTCAATACTTAGCCTTACCTGTAACAGATTGAGCTTATGGTATATGTGCGAATTTTGGTGGGCCCTAGAGGACTCGAACCTCTGACCTCTTCCACGTCAAGGAAGCGCTCTAGCCAACTGAGCTAAGGGCCCGATAGAAGATACTATACCAGTTACCGTTAAATATTCAACTATCCACAGGTGTGGATAAGATTATACTAGTAATATATGGCTAGCTTGTATATACTAGCTTGTAGGTGGTATTTTATCAGGTGTTTTGCCCCCAGTGATTTGTCTTAGAAGGTTAATACTTCTGCGAGAGAAGATAAATCAGCTGGGGCTTATTTTTTTGAAACTTATTTAATGACGCAATCTGTAAATTCTAGTACAATACTTACAGATATGAAGAGGTATAAATAACTGTTATGAATGAAGAGCTTTATTCGATTAGACACAGCTTGGCGCATATTATGGCCGATGCTATTCAGCGTAAATGGCCTGAGGCTAAATTTGGTGTTGGACCAGTGATATCGGATGGTTTTTATTACGATGTTGATCTCGGTGGCGATAATGTTATTTCTACCGACAATTTTGCCGCTATAGAAAAGGAGATGCGTAAAATCATTGCTGGCAATGAGCCATTTGTTAAATCTGAAAAGACTATTCACGAGGCTATAGATTGGGCTATTACTGCCAAGCAACCCTACAAAGAGGAGCTGCTTAACGATCTACAGAGGTCAGGCACTACAGAACTTAGAAATCTTGATATTGATGAGCTTGGTCTTGCCGCAATAACATCCAAAGTAGATAAAGTTACTTTTTATACGAATGATACTTTTGAGGATCTGTGCAGGGGACCTCATGTTGAAAAAACAGGTGATGTCGGCGCTTTTAAACTTACTAAAGTAGCTGGGGCGTATTGGAGGGGGCAAGTAGACAAGCCGCAAATGCAACGAATTTACGGGATAGCTTTTGCTAAACAAAGTGAACTTGATGAGTATCTTGCTATGCTTGAGAACGCAAAGCGAAGAGACCATAGAAAAATAGGGCAAGAGCTTGATCTGTTTGTTTTTTCTGATCTCGTAGGACAGGGCCTACCTCTCTTTACTCCAAGAGGGACTTTTCTTAGAGAAGAACTATTGAAATTTTCAAATGAACTACGACTTTCAAATGGATTTGAGAAAGTTTGGATTCCTCATATGACTAAAAATGACCTATATAAGAAGAGCGGTCACTGGGATAAATTTGGTGAGGAGTTATTTTTAGTAAAAAGTCAGGAAACTTCTGACGAATTAGTCTTGAAGCCCATGAATTGCCCTCATCACACGCAGATATATGCCTCACGCCAGAGAAGCTATAGGGATCTACCAATTAGATATTTAGAATCTACTACTGTATATAGAGATGAAAAAAGCGGTGAACTGGGTGGTCTTTCTCGAGTTAGATCAATTACGCAAGACGATAGCCACGTTTTTTGTATGCCCAATCAAATCGAAGCCGAGATTGGTCAGCTGCTATCTTCAGCAAAAACACTTTATGAAACAGTTGGCATGAAACTTAGAGTGCGGCTTTCTTATAGAGATGATGGTGATGGCTATCTTGGAACTAAGGCAAAGTGGGATAATGCACAGAAACAGCTAAAAGATGCAGTGTCGACCAATAAGCTCGATTTTTTTGAGGTCGAAGGCGAAGCTGCCTTTTACGGCCCAAAAATTGATTTTATGGCTACAGATGCCATCGGCCGCGAACATCAAGTCGCCACAGTACAATTAGATTTCGTTCAACCTGAACGTTTTTCGCTAGAGTTCACCAATAAAGAGGGCGCTATGGAAACTCCTATCATGATTCATAGCGCACTGCTGGGTTCTGTGGAGCGTTTCCTGAGTGTGTTTATTGAACATACTGAAGGTAGATTCCCAGTATGGTTGGCACCAGAGCAGATCAGACTTATCACAGTTAATCAGACCGAAGAACTAGTGCAGTATACGGAATCACTTTACGAGAAAGCGAAAAATCTTGGACTTCGTGTCACTACGGATAATACTAATGAATCAGTGGGCAAGAAAATTAGAAATGCTGAAAAAATGAAGATTCCATATGTTTGTGTGATTGGCGAGCAAGAACTTAGGTCAGAGCAGACTACGCCCCGCGTGAGGGCGGACATGGGCGACCAACCGGCAGATAAGATTGATATAAGCTCATTCATGGACACCGTTCTCAAAGAGATGCATTCTAGAGCCCCAAAAACAACACTTTAAGTTTGAGTGTATGACTGAATCGGAGAAAATAGAGCAGATTTATATTATTGGGCCTACTGCTAGTGGTAAAACTGATCTTGCTATCAGAGTTGCACAACAATGTGATGGGGAAATAATCGCTGCAGATTCTCGTACCGTCTTTAAGGGATTAGATATTGGTACTGCAAAGCCCACGAAGTCAGAACAGGCACTCATTCAGCATTGGGGAATTGATATCGTAGGCCCAGGTGATGAATTTAGCGCTGCCAAATTTAAACATTACGCTAAAACCAAAATATCAGAAATAAAAAAAAGAAGAAAAATGCCAATTATAGTAGGCGGGTCAGGGCTGTATATAGACTCACTACTTTATGATTATACGTTTTCTACTCCTGATAAGAATAAACGTGATGCACTGCAGGGTATGTCAATCACGGAACTTCAGCAAATGATACGAGATAAAAAATTAACTATGCCTGAAAATAATACCAACAAGCGTTATTTAATAAATACGCTTGAAAGGGCTGGTCAGGAAATTACCAAAAGAGAAATACCGAGTTCATATCTCATAATCGGTCTCAATCCTGCACGGGAGCTTTTGAAAGAGAGAATTACTAAGCGTGCGCACCTGATGATAAAAGATGGCGTAATCGATGAAATTGAATGGGCATATGATAATTACGATTACAATTCTGAAGCCCTTAAAGGTGGGATCTATAAAGTGTTTAGAGGATTTATTCAAAATGAATTGAGTAAGGATAACGCACTCAACTTATTCATAGAAAGTGACATGAAGCTCGTCAAGAAACAACTTACCTGGTTTAAGAGAAATAAGAGCATAAAATGGTTTAATAACTCCAGCGATGCCTTGGAATTTATTCAAAAAAAAGTATCAAAAAATTGTTAACAAAAATAAGTATTCAAACCTGTTATATTAGTAAAATAGTTGATACAATGAATATATGATAGAACAACTGTTTGGGTCAAAAACTCGTGTAAAATTACTGCAACTTTTCTGCCAAAACCCGAACAGATCTTTTTATGTGAGAGAAATTACCAGAAAAATTGACGAACAGATTAATTCTGTACGAAGAGAGCTTGCTAACCTTTTAAGTATCGGCATCATAACTTCTGATAATAATAACAATCGCCTCTATTACGAAGTGAATCAGTCTTTTGAGCATTTTAAAGCACTTGAGAGTATCTTTGGCAATAAAAAAGGATTTAAGCAAACGTCCAAGAAGGCAACGGTAAAGAAAACTGAAGATGCCGTCGAAGCACCATCCGAAGAGGTAGCTGAAGCTTTGGAGGTTACCGATCCTTTCCTTGCTGAGCTAATTAAGACAGGTAATGTGAGAATGGCTCTTTATACGGGCCAATTCACTAGAGATGACTCTGTAGAGGTAGATTTAGTAATTGTCGGTGATCTTAATCATTCTGCGGTAGATAATCTGGTAGCAGATCTCGAAAAATCAGAGAAAAAGTCTATACGATATAGCATTTTTGACTCAACTGAGTTTAGCTACAGAAGACAGGTGAATGATAGATTTGTATCTAATCTGCTTACATCTAAAAAAGTAATATTAATTGATAAAGATAAACTATTGAAGTAGGGGTAGAAATATGGATTTTCAGTATTATGGTGCTAATTGCATAAAGATATCAAATAAAAAGGTAACAATTCTAATTGATGATGACTTGAGCGAACACGGTCTAAAATCTGTTGCATCATCTGAAGACGTTGCTATATTTACAATAAAAAAAGATTCTAAGAACCCTGCTCGCTTTAAAATTGAAGGACCTGGTGAATACGAAATTGCTGAAGTATCGGTCAAGGGCATACCAGCACGAGCACATTTAGATGAAAATGGTACGCGAGCAACCATTTATAATATTCACTATCAAGGATTTTCGATCGGTGTTATCGGCCACATCCATCCCAATCTTACCGAAGATCAATTGGAGTCGCTCGGGCTCGTTGATGTGTTGATACTTCCTGTAGGTGGTATGGGCTATACGCTCGACGCAACTGGCGCAGCTAGTTTAGTGAGAAAAATAGAACCTAAGATTGTTATTCCAACTCATTATGCCGAAAAAGAGGTAACCTATGAAGTTCCTCAGGCTGAATTAACAGCATTCCTGGGTGAGATGGCTGCACAAGATGCCGAAACTCTAGATGTTTTTAAGCTAAAAGAATCAGAGCTAGGAGATAAAGCGCGCGTCATTGTCTTGAAGAGACAAAGTAAATAAAAAAATCCCCTCAATGAGGGGATTTTTTTAGGCTATAAGCCCTTTTTTTCGTAATGTTCTTATTCCGTTAGCACTAACGTGAAGTTTAACTTTTTTGCCATCAATAACAACAGTCTTTGATTGGAGATTTGGCTTCCATACCTTTTTAGTGTGTCTTTGTGAAAAGCTAACATTGCTGCCGTACTGCTTTCCTTTACCTGTAATGTCGCATATATTCATGATATTTTCCTCTTGAGATTCAGTAGTAAATTTTACAGTTTAATATGCCAAAAGTCAAGGGGTAGGTTTGTTATACTAAATGAGATGCTTATAGATAATAAAATAGAAATTGGCGTACTGTCGTTTATCATTATTATAATTTCAGTAATACTGCATGAACTAGCTCACGGATATGTGGCAAAAAGATTAGGTGATGACACAGCCGAAACACAGGGGAGATTAACATTTAATCCTCTTGCACATATAGATCCATTCATGACAGTTCTCCTTCCGCTACTTCTTGCAATTAGTGGTCAACCCGTGTTTGGTGCGGCGAAACCAGTTCCAATCTCCAAACACAAACTTAAATGGGATGAATTCGGGATGGCGATAGTCGGTTTTGCCGGTCCACTGACAAATCTTATACTTGCCGTAATTGGAGGAGTAATATTAAAAACTAATTTTTCGACAGGGTCGCTCTGGATTACCTGGTGGTTTTACTTTATAGCTATCAACATTGGTTTTTTCGTATTTAACATTCTCCCCGTTCCTCCTCTTGATGGTTCACGCGTTCTGTATGCTTTTGCGCCTGAAAGTATTCAAGAATTTATGGACAAACTGGAAAGATATGGAATCTTTATTGTATTAATCATCATAGTGCTTGGATATAGCTTCATTAGCCCTATTATCAACTCTTTAGACCAGTATATTTTAAGATTAATTTTAGGATAAATGCAGCAGGGTAAATAGGTTATACTAAAAGAGACCTAACGACAAGCATTGATTTCTGAATATAAAACGTTATGGGAATCCAATATTTATCATTTCCGTGGGAATGATGTGAGGAACCCCACTTGGTTTCCGCCAGGAATCCAAACGGTCGTTAGGTCGCCTTCGGGGTGTAGCGCAGTTGGTAGCGCGTACGGCTGGGGGCCGTGAGGTCGCAAGTTCAAGTCTTGTCACCCCGACCAATTAAAGAAATGGACGGTAGATGAATAAAATTAAATCTGTATTGATCGACGAACAACGAATGGAGTTTCTTGTGAGCGAACAAGAAACGTTTCATCTTGGCCAAGAAGTAGTGCTAGAAGTAGAAAGCAGGGAATTTAGAGGAACTGTTCAAAGCCTTAACACATTATTCTTAAATGATTTTATCGATGCTCGACCTGCCCACGCTCAGCGAATAGCCAGAGACGTCAATATTCTGTATCCAGAGCTCGATAAAAAAGCACCAATCACACTTATTTATCTTGATATCAACGACAATAGTAAAGAGTTAAAAGCTGTAAATAATGCAACAAACTTCTCCAGAGTTAAACTTTTTACCGATGGAGGTTCCAGGGGAAATCCTGGTCCATCAGCAACTGGTTTTGCTATCCTTTCGCTTGATGACAAGGTACTTAAAGCGGGTGGAACCTACCTTGGGATTACGACAAATAATCAGGCTGAGTATAAGGCGGTACTTGAAGGCTTAGGTACTGCTTATGATATGGGCGCTGTCCAGGTTGATGTTTATATGGATAGCCTATTAGTGGTTAATCAAATGTCAGGAATTTTCAAGATTAAGAATTTGGATCTTTTAAAAATAAATGTTTCTATACACGAAGCAATAAAAAAATTCGATAAAGTATCATTTAAGCATGTTCCGAGAGCATTAAATAAACTAGCAGATGCTGAAGTCAATAGAGTACTAGATAGCCAATAGGCATTTGCGCACTCTTATTGATATAATAGATAGGCTAGATCATCGACTGGTCGCCCCGTAAGGGGAGGAAAGTCCGGGCAGTTTAGGGCAAGGCAGTTGTTAACGGCAACCAGGAGTAATCTTAGGGAAAGTGCCACAGAAACGAAACCGCCCTGTTTACAGGGTAAGGGTGAAACGAGTGAGGTAAAAGCTCACAGTTTGTTAAGGTGACTTAACGAAGAGGTAAACCCTGCCTACTGCAAGGAGTAAGTTCTTTTCATTATTACAATGAATAGTTGCCCGCTAGAACTTACGTTTATCCGCTTGAATCCTTTAGCAATATTGGATCTAGATAGATGGCCAGATAGAACAGAACCCGGCTTATGGATGATCTGGTATTTAAAAACCCCTCAGCAGAGGGGTTTTTCTTTTTCGTCTTAGCGCTAAACTTAGCTTTTGGTAGCTTTTACGATTGAAGTAAAAGCCTTAGGTTCATTAACGGCTAATTCAGCAAGAATTTTTCTGTCTAAAGAAATATTAGCTTTCTTGAGTCCATTAATTAGAACACTATAGGTTGTGCCGTTTTCTCTTGCAGCAGCATTAATTCGGGCATTCCATAAAGCTCTAAAAGTTCTTTTATGATTTCGTCTATCTCGGTATGCATATTGCATAGCCTTGATAACACCCTGTTTACCCATTCGAACGCTTCTTCTTCGGGAATGAGTCATTCCTTTAGTAGCTTTACGTATCTTGTTGTGTTTTGCGTGTGATGTAACGCCTCTTTTAACTCGCATCTCTCTATGCTCCCAACTTACGCTTGATATTACGCTTAATATGTCCGGTTATTTCGTTCAGACCTTTATAGGTTCTTTTCCTGGACATGCTTTTCTTCTCTAGAAGGTGATTGCCACCACCTCTACGAGCAAGAGCCTTTCCAGTTTTGGAAATCTTAACTCTATCTTTAGTTCCACTATGAGTTTTTAGCTTTGGCATTCGTGCTCCTTACTACTGCGCTTAACTGTCTACCTGCAAATTGAGGTGGCTGATCTGTTACTACATTTTCACCCAGAAGATTTACTAGTTTATCCATAAGGACATAACCGAGTTCTTTGTGGGCAAGCTCTCTTCCTCTATAAATAATACTAATGCGGACCTTACTCCCATCATTGAGAAACGAAGTTACTTTCTTCAGCTTAACTGCGATATCATGATCACTAATCTTTAAGCTAAAACGCATCTGCTTAAGCTCACTAATCTTTGAGTTGCGTTTGCTTTTTTGCAGTTGCTTCGTTTTTTGATAGTTGTATTTGCCCCAGTCGACAATTTTTGCAACTGGTGGGTCTGCGT
Source organism: uncultured Candidatus Saccharibacteria bacterium (assembly GCA_903859365.1). Classification (GTDB taxonomy): domain Bacteria; phylum Patescibacteriota; class Saccharimonadia; order Saccharimonadales; family CAIOMD01; genus CAIOMD01. The sequence continues at coordinate 25,519 of CAIOMD010000003.1, forward strand.
CAGGCGATATTTCAACTAAGTCAAGTTCTGCATCGCGAGCAGCCTGGAGTGCTTCTTGTTTTGAAATAACTCCAAGTTGATTGCCATGCTGATCAATGACACGTAAAACATTCGCTCTAATAGCCTCATTCAGGCGAGTGTACTTGTTAATGTAGATTTCTCCTCATTCAAGTAGAGATTATAACAGATATGCTAATAGGGGTCAATATAAAGATCAAGAAAAAGCTTGCGTTTGGTATGGATTGAAGGGGTATAGGAAATGGTTGGAGTACTTGCTCGGGCATCTGAGGTATTCATAAAAAGAAACAACGGCCTGCGAGAAGCCGTTGTTTACATTCGATGTTTTTGTTTTTGAGCACTTTTTTTACTCAGTGCTACACCTATAGTAGTGGTAAGCAAAAGCAGTGTCAACTACAAAAAAAATTTTGCTGTGTATAACTTTATGTTGAATTAGCCTCATGAATATTTAGCACCAATGCAATAAAAAGGCAGAGCACTTTTTTATTGAAAAATGTGAAATAGGAGAGCCGAAAATCTAACAAAAAATACACAAATTAATTAATGAATGTGTGTTGAATGTGGAATTGAATCGTACATTGAAGGAGCGAGTAGTAAGCAAAGCTCGAAACAATTATTGACCCATTATCGTGAGCTGCAAATTCTTTATCTAAGAAATGCACTGACTTTGTAGAAGCAGTAACAAAATAGTTTGCTTGGCTGTGGCATTTAAAAATTGATTGGGTAAAGCGCATAATTTAATTTTTTGAATAGTTCGTGCCGCATTCAGGGCGGAGTAATTGTGAAATCGGTAAATAAATCGTGCAAAAAAATGTTCAATATAATGAGGTTCAAAAAAGATAAAACAAGTAACTTATTCAACGTATAAATTATATAAAAAAAGCCATAGTTATAAAAAATACAACTATTTTAAAACCTCTATTACTTCTTAAAGTTGTATATATGTCATCGAATTATCATTGACACAATATAGTTCTTATGCTAGTCTGTATGCAGTAAGAAATAAAACAAAAACCTTACTAAAACGAGCTTCAAACGCCTCTGCGGGGAGTCACGGATCTCGCCCTCTCGTACTAATGAGAGAGCGGTCAGTCAGATGTTCTGGGAAATAGGTAAGCGCCATAAAATAATATATTAATGGGCGGTTTTACCTCCCAGAGCTCTAAGTTTTTATTAATTTAATTTGCCCACTCAAAGTGGGTTTTTGTATTTGCTGTACAATGCTTATGATGCGTTATTTATTAAGTTTTTTAGCAATCCTGTTACTAGGTTTAGTCTTTATCTTTTCAGTGACTTCTCCAGTAAATGCCAGTCTAGCTATTTTTTTATTGGTGTTTTTCATGCTCTATTTAGTTTTTTTAGATTTATTTATTATTATTTCTTGGATTTCAAGCGAACACAAAGATTACAAGAAACTACTTTTTATTTCAGTTGTCTTGGCCTTTGCTCCAACTTTTTTTATTGGACTGTCTACTCTTTCGAATCTAAATTTGATGGATGTCGTTTTGTCTTTAGGTATCCCGGCAGCAGTTGTCTGGTACGGCCTTAGGAGCAGCTATTTTAAATAGCTATTTTAATGGTTCTTGTGTATTGGTATATTTGCTATAATTTAGCTAATGGATCAAATGCTACCACTACCATCACAGGAATTGCCAAATCCGAGCAAGGTTGAGACGAAGCCTGTATCAGGAACAGAAGAGTACCGTGTTCCTGTACCTGAAATTGGTAGACATAATGACAGCCAAGAAAGAGTAATTCAGGCTTCAGCGGCCGTCACTCAGGCTACTGATGATGCGACTGCTGTTACTAATGATGACGACCAGAGCTCATCCATCCCAGCTCCTATTAGTGACGATATCATTACAACAAGCCCTCTAGAGGCGAAAGATGATAACTTGATTGAAAAAGAATGGGTACATAGTGCAAAAAAAATAGTCCAAGAAACAAAGCACAATCCGCAGGAACAGGCAGCTAAGATAAGTCATTTCAAGAGAGATTACATTAAAAAAAGATTTGGGAAAGATATCAAACTTCCTGAGGAATATTCTCGGTAGGTAAGTAATGTCAACAGCGTTACCAATTGTACTTTTAATTATCATTATCGCTCTATTTGTATTAGCCTTTTTTCTGTTTTGGAGAACCAGAAAACTTCTCAGAGAAGCAAAAAACTATGAACGTGGGCTTAAAATGGTTCCTCTTCTTATCCATCTTCCACCAGTTAGTGAAGATGTTGTGACTGAAGGAAGAGATGCTCGAGATATTGCAGATGAAAATATTTCTAAAGCTGAAGTCCTGTATAACATTATTGCCAGTATTACGCAGAAAGGTTTCAAGAGTAAGTTTTATGGACAACGACACATAAGCTTAGAGATAGTTGCTAATAAAGGGTTTGTATATTTTTATGCAGCTGTTCCCGTTTCTCTAGTGGCAGTCATAGAGCAAGCGGTTAATAGTGCTTACCCAAATAGCCTTATTGAAGAAGTAGCTGAACATAACATATTTAATCCGGTTGGAAAGATTACTGGAACGGTTGGCGGTGAAATGGTGCTCAAAGATCAATTTATTTTCCCGATCGCTACCTATCAAGATATGAAAAGAGATGCGTTGCAATCATTATTGAATTCGTTTGCTAATCTCGGTGAGCAAGATGGCGCAGGAGTTCAAATTCTTATTCGTCCAGCTAATGCTAATTGGACGAAATTTGCAAAAGAAGAAGGAAAAAGAATCAGGGAAGGTAAGAGCACAAAACGTGGGGCTGAACTCTTATTCTGGTTTCTCAAGCAAGCTTTTATTGCGCCAGTAAAACCACCGGAAGCAAAAGATAAAGAAATAGGAGAGAAAGAAAATAAAGCCGTATCTGGCCTCGATCAGTCGCTTGCGGATGCCGTTGATGAAAAGACAAAGCACGCCGGGTATGAAGTGTTAATTCGCGTCATAGCTTCATCAAACGTTGCTCAAAGATCTCAGTCTATCCTGAGTAACATCACAGCAACATTTTCGCTATTTGATGCACCAGGAAAAAACGGCTTTAAATTCTTGCCAGCAAAAGATACTGAGAGTTTCGTTACCTCATACATTTTGCGCTTCTTCCCGCCTGAAAAGAACTCAAATATATTAAATACTGTAGAGCTCGCAAGTATTTATCACTTTCCTGACGCCACAAATACTCCCACTACCCAGCTTGATAGACAACAGTCAAAACAGGCTGATGGTCCTCGGAATGTAAGCGAAGAAGGGTTGTTGCTTGGATATAACGTATTTAGAGGTGCTAAGAAACAGATAAAACTTAGTGAATTAGACCGAAGACGACATACGTACATAATTGGAGAAACCGGTACGGGAAAAACAACTTTCTTAGATAATCTTGCCGTTCAAGACATGATTGAAGGAAGGGGATTTGCTTTTGTTGATCCACACGGAGACGTCGTCGAAGAACTACTAGGAATGGTTCCCAAAGAGAGAACCGAAGATGTTATTTATTTTAATCCAAGCGATATGGATTTTCCGTTCGGTTTAAATCTTTTTGATTTTAAGCGTGAAGAGGAAAAAGACTTTTTGATTCAAGAGACAATAAATATTCTCTATTCGCTCTATGATCCAAATCGACAGGGTATGATTGGTGCCCGTTTTGAACAAATATTTAGAAACGCAGCACTCCTTTTGATGTCAGACCCTCAAGGAGGGAGCTTTATAGATATACCAAAGGTGCTTGTTGATAGTGATTTCATGAAATCCAAACTGAAATACGTAAAGGATCAAAACCTTCTCGATTATTGGACAAAGGAATGGCCAGCATCTCAGCGATCCAATGATGCAGGTGAAGTAACAAGTTGGGTAGCAAGTAAATTTGGCGCTTTTTTATCGAATACTATGATGAGAAATATCATTGGACAAACTACGAGCTCATTTGATCTTAGAGAGATTATGGATCAAAAGAAGATCCTGCTCGTAAATCTCAGCAAAGGACTTACTGGAGAATTAAACGCAAAATTACTCGGAATGATATTCGTTATGAAATTTCAAGCCGCAGCCATGAGTCGAGCCGATACTCCAGAGGAAGAAAGAGAAGATTTTTGTCTCTATGTTGACGAGTTCCAGAACTTTTCAACTGATTCATTCGCATCAATTTTAAGTGAGGCTAGAAAATATCGACTTAACCTTATTGTGGCTAACCAATATATTGGTCAATTATCAGATGAAATAAGAGATGCAGTACTTGGAAATGTCGGTACCGCAATCGCATTTCGTGTTGGTAATGCGTCTGCTGAAGTAATGGCAAAATATATGACTCCGGTGTTTGACGAAACTGACTTGCGACAGATCCCAAATTACAATGTTGCGATCAGAATGCTTATTAACGGTACGCCAACGCAACCATTTAGCATGGAATTGCTCCCCAGACTAAGTAATATTAATAAACAGCTTGCAACGGCACTCAAACAGCTCTCCGCCGCTAAATACGGAAAGCCAAAGGCGCAGGTGGAGGCGGATATATTCAAACGACTTGCTTCAACTCCCGCTGCGCAAACAACTCCGGGACAAACGTCCTCTCCATTCGGTCCCCCTAGAGCGCCCCAGGCTCCAGGCTTAAAGAAGCAAGCAGCGCAGTCTTCTTTTTTGGATGAATGGCTCGCTAAGCGAAAAGTGGCGTCACAGCAGCCAATAAATCCGATGACAACCACTGCACCATTAACAGCAAAAACTCCAAATCCCATAACAAATCCTACGGTTCCTAAAGTTACTACGACTACAGCACTTCAAGAGTCTCCTGAAATTGAAACTGTTCAGCCTCCAGATCCAGTCAAAGAGGATGGTCTTTTTGAGCATGGCGAAACAATTCATTTGAATAAAAAAGTCGACCAGTCTCCTTCAGAAATCGTTTAACTATGAATAAGATAGGCCCAACGTTACTTTTAAATTTTATTCAGGCAGGTTTTCCATCTCCCGGTGAGGAACTTGATACTGCTCCTCTTGATACAAACCAATTATTGATTCGTAACCCAGCCGCCACATTTTTCATGAGGGTCACTGGTAGCTCAATGCATGACGCTGGTATCTATGAAGGAGATATAGTAGTTGTCGATCGGTCTATTGAACCGCGTAATAACGATGTGGTAGTAGCAGTTCTTAATGAAGCGTACACACTCAAGCGCTTTGGGATTGTTATGGGATCGCCTCATCTTTTTTCGGAAAGTAAGACGCATGGTGAGATAAAGATTGAATCGGATGATGAACTCCGGATATGGGGAGTTGTTACCTTTGTTTTGCGCTCATTGCGTAAAACTATATAGAATAGCTTTATGATAGTTTTAATTGATTGCGATAATTTTTTTGCTTCTTGTGAGCGTGTTATGCAACCAAAATATGCAAAAAAACCGGTAGTGGTGCTATCAAATAACGATGGTTGCGTCATTGCTCGTTCTAATGAGGCTAAAGCTGCCGGCATTACTATGGGTCAGCCCTATTTTATGTGCAGTGAAATACTTAAAAAAATAGACGCAGGAGTTTTTTCTGCTAATTTTCTTCTTTATAGACATTTTGCGAAGCGACTTCAGGGTATTTTTCAAAGCCTTCCCGCGCAATCGATAGAAATATATTCTATCGATGAATCATTTATTGAATTTAAGGACGAACAGATTACGGATCCTATTTTATGGGGCACTACCCTTAGAAAATTGATACTTGATTGGACAGGCATTCCCGTTAGCATAGGGATTGCTCCATCAAGGGCACTTGCTAAAGTTGCGACGCGAATGGCTAAAAAAAGTCAAAACGGGGTTGGGGTGCTCAAAAAAGATGACCACCAATCAGAATTATTTTTAAAGTCTACGGACATAGCTGATGTATGGGGTATTGGAAGAAGATTGGCGCCAAAATTTAAAATGCTAGGGATTTTAAATGCCTGGGATCTTACAAAAATCGATGCAAGTAGCCCAATAATGAAAATTATTGATAAACCTATGCAGGAGTTGATATTTCAATTAAAGGGCTGGAATGTGGTACCCCATGAAAGTAAAATTCGTCAATCAATACGTCGGAGTAGAGCTTTTAGCTATAGCGTGAACGATAGTGAGGGGATTAGATCCTCGTTGGTTGATTTTAGTGCACAAGTTGCAGCAAAATTACGCGACAAAAAACTTTATACGAATCAATTAAAATTAGCAGTTTATAAAAAAGTGCCGCATTCAATTAGGGGAACGGGTAAATACTACGAAGAAACTTTTGATTGGACGAATGATGTATTCATCTTTTCTCAAGTTGCCGAGAGAGCTGCCAAAAAACTCTATGAAACAGGTGAAAGCTACACCAGGGCTATGGTGTATTGCGATAACTTAAAAATGGATCAGCAGCTCAGTATTGGGCATGACCATGACGATGCGCTTAAAAAGACCAACCTACTTGATGCGATTTATGAGCTTGAGAGCCTCTACGGGCCCGCAGGGCCGCAAATTGCGACAAAGCTGTTAAGTTCTAAGTGGAAAGGAAAAAAGCAGCTAGAAAGTCCTTACAATCATGCTGCCTGGAATAAACTTCCACCCGTTCAAGCTGGATAATATCTTTCAAAAACAGGGGTTAATCTTTCAAAAAAGTATATAGTTGTAAAAAGTGAGCCTATAGTTGTGAAATTGCGCATTTACTCTTATACTATTAGATAGTAATAACATAGGTGAAGTAGAGGGTATGGTTAAACAAAAAACGGGTGCAGCCAGCTATGATGCTGATCAGATTCAAGTACTAGAAGGATTAGAGCCGGTCCGAAAACGTCCAGGTATGTATATTGGAAGCACTGGACGCGAGGGCTTACACCATCTTATTAAGGAAATTGCTGATAACTCTATCGATGAAGCTATTGCGGGTGAAGCAGATACGGTCACCGTTCATATGCTTAGTGATGGGGGTATTCGTGTTTCAGATAATGGTCGCGGTATTCCTGTCGATACCCATCCCAAGACAGGTAAAAGTACACTTGAAACTGTGCTCACGATTCTCCATGCCGGTGGAAAATTTGGCGGCGGTGGCTACAAAGTATCAAGTGGGCTTCATGGTGTGGGTATTAGCGTTGTTAACGCACTCTCCTCTAAGCTCGTAGCTGAAGTCTTTTTAAACGGCGTTCATTATCGTCAAACCTTTGAAAGAGGCGTCCCCACAACAGAGCTCGAAAAAGTAGGAAAAGCCACACACCATGGAACTACGATTACCTTTTGGCCTGATAGTGAAATTTTTCAGGTTACCACCTTTGAATATCCATGGGTTGTAGATTATTTACGCCACCAAGCCTATCTCACAAAAGGTGTAAAAACGACTGTATTTAATGAAAAAACAAATGAAAACTACAGTTTTTATTTTGAAGGCGGTATACAAAGCTACGTTCGACATTTAAATATTGGAAAAGACGTAGTTGGAGATAAAGTTTTCTATGTAGAGAAGCAAATTGAAGATGTAATGGTTGAAGTCTCACTCCAATACAATGATAGCTTCAATGAAACAGTTAAACCATTTGCAAATAACGTATTTAATCCGGACGGTGGAACACACCTCGTCGGATTCAGAACAGCACTCACTAGAGTTATTAATGATTACGCACGAAAGAATGGGCTTCTAAAAGAGAAGGAAGAGAATTTAACAGGGGAAGACTGCCGTGAAGGCCTGACGGCTGTAATATTGGTCAAAATTCCTGATCCACAATTTGAGGGTCAAACCAAGAATAAGCTTGGTAATCCTGAAATTCGAGGCTATGTCGACAAAGTCATGGCTGAGTACTTCTCTTATTATCTTGAGGAAAATCCGGCAGTTGCCAAGGGTATTATTGGAAAAGCGCTGCTTGCATCTCGCGCTCGGAAAGCTGCGCGTGCCGCTCGAGATAATATTATTCGCAAAGGTGTTCTTGATGGTGCCTCAATGCCCGGTAAACTTGCCGATTGCTCAAGTAAAGACCCTGCAAAATCTGAGATCTACCTCGTTGAAGGTGACTCAGCTGGTGGGTCCGCAAAGAGCGGTCGCGACAGTAAAACACAAGCTATCCTACCTCTTAGGGGTAAGGTACTCAATGTTGAACGAGCTCGCCTTGATAAGATGCTTGCTAATAATGAAATCGTCAGCCTCATTAAAGCATTAGGTGTTGGTATAGATGAACAATTCTCCATAGAACGACTTAGATATCACCGTATCATCCTAATGACAGACGCGGACGTTGACGGATCCCACATTAATACGCTTCTATTAACATTCTTTTTCCGCTATATGCGTCCTGTTATTGACGGAGGCTTTCTTTACTTAGCTAAGCCGCCACTCTACCTTTTGAAGAGTAGTGGTGGTAAAAAATACTACGCTTACTCTGATGATCAAAGGGATTCGATTATGGATGGACTCATAGCTGACCGAAAAGCAAACGGTACTAAGATAGATATTTCTGATGATAGAAAAAAACAAGCTGGAATTTCAGAATTACAGCGATATAAAGGTCTTGGTGAAATGGATGCCGATCAGTTATGGGAGACAACTATGAACCCAGACAATAGAGTACTTATTCAGGTACGGGTTGATGACGCTGAAAAATCTGACGCAATCTTTAATAAATTGATGGGAGAAGAGGTGTCGCTTAGAAAGAGCTTTATTCAATCAAGGGCAAAATTTGTAAAGGATTTGGACGTTTAAGATGGAAGAAAATACAAACGAATTACCAGAATTAGAAATAATACCAGCAGTGCAGACTCACTCTAAAGAGGTTGAGCGTAGCACCATTGAAGATGTCATGGAAGATAGCTATCTTCGCTATTCGATGAGCGTTATTGTTTCAAGAGCGCTTCCAGATGTTCGAGATGGACTAAAGCCAGTACACCGAAGAATTCTTTACTCTATGGAGAAAAACGGCTGGAGAGCTGGATCTAAATTTGTAAAAAGTGCGCGTATTACTGGTGATGTAATGGGTAAATACCACCCGCATGGTGATTCAGCTATCTACGACTCAATGGTCCGAATGGCGCAGGACTGGTCTATGCGCTATGTGCTTGTTGATGGCCAAGGTAACTTTGGTTCGATGGACGGAGATCCCCCAGCTGCTCAGCGTTATACAGAAGCGCGTATGGCTCGTACCGGAGGAGAACTATTAACGGATCTAGATAAAGATACTGTAGATTTCAGAGAAAACTACGATGGATCAGAGGTAGAGCCTTCAGTTTTACCCGCTAAACTGCCGAACCTGCTTTTGAATGGTCAAATTGGTATTGCGGTTGGTATGGCTACCTCAATTCCTCCTCACAACCTCACCGAGATCGCCAATGCAATAATTGTACTTATAGATAAGCCTGAAGCAACACTCGATGAATTACTCGTGCATGTAAAGGGTCCAGATTTTCCTACCGGAGGTATAATATTCGGTCAAGATAGTCTCCGAAACGCCTATGCAACAGGAAGGGGCGGTATCGTAGTGCGAGGTGTCGCAAATATTGAGGAAAGAGAAAAAAAGGGTTCACACCGAATTATTATTAGTGAAGTCCCGTATGGTCTTAATAAGGCAAGTTTACTCGAGAAAATAGCTGAACTAGTTAAGGACAAGAAAATTGTAGGCATCTCTGATCTTAGGGATGAAAGTGCGCGAGGAGCAGTAAAAGTTGTCGTAGATCTTAAGAAAGATGCATACCCAAAAAAGGTACTGAATCAACTGTACAAGATGACACCACTTCAATCTTCCTTCCACTACAATATGCTGGCACTTATAGATGGCATCCAGCCTCGAATCTTAGGGTTGAGCGATATTCTTCACGAATATATCAAGCATCGACAAGTCGTCGTTCGACGTCGAACAGAATACGATCTTAAAAAAGCTGAAGCCCGTGCTCATGTTCTTGAAGGATTAAGTATTGCACTTGATCATATCGATGAAGTTATTAAAGTTATTCGCAGTAGTGACACCACTGAAGAAGCTCAAAATAACTTAATCGCTAAGTTTAAGCTTTCTGAAATTCAGGCAAAAGCTATACTTGCGATGCAGCTCCGCCAACTTGCTGGACTTGAGCGAAAAAAGATTGAAGATGAGCTGGCTGAACTGCGAAAGTTGATCGCTGAATTAACTGCAATTCTTGGTGACGAGAAGAGAATACTCTCCATTATTAAAGAAGAGTTGATTGAGCTACGTGATAAATATGGAGATGAAAGAAGAACTAAAGTTATCCCCCAAGAACTTGGTAAATTTAGTGATGAAGAATTAATCCCAGATGAGCAAATTGTTGTAACACTTACATCAGCTAACTACATAAAGCGTAGCCCCGAAGCTGAATACAAGAAACAGGGCAGGGGTGGTAAGGGTCGGCGAGGTATGGCTACTCGTGAGGAAGATATTATTGAACACGTTGTTATGGCAAGCACACACGACTATCTCCTCTTTTTTACAAATAAAGGTCGCGTATTTAGGCTCAAGGCTTATGAAGTACCGACCACAGGCTTGAGTGCTAAAGGTATTGCTATTGTTAATCTACTCCAACTTCAACCTGAAGAAAAAGTAAGCTCTGTTATCCGTGTGAGCAGAAGTGAAGAAAACGGCTTCTTGCTTATGTGTACTATCCGTGGAGTTGTTAAGAAGACTGCATATGAGCAATACACGAAAGTGCGCGGCTCTGGCTTGATTGCCATAAATCTTGATGCTGGTGATGAGCTTAAATGGATTCGCTTTAGCAATGGAGATAATGAGGTTGTTATATCGACTTCAATGGGTCAGGCAATCCGGTTCCATGAAAAAGATGTTCGACCAATGGGTAGGGTTTCAAGAGGGGTGAGAGGAATACGCCTCCGACCTGGAGATAACGTAATCGGCATGGATCTTGTTGAAGATAACTCCAGCATTTTCGTCATCAGTGAACTTGGCTACGGAAAGCGAACTAAGGTATCTCAGTTTACTGCTCATGCAAGAGGTGGTGTCGGAATACGATCAGCAGTTGTTAATAACAAAACTGGAAAACTTATTGGAGTCGCAACTCTAACCGAAGAAGCAAATGAAGTAATTATCATCTCAAATCTCGGTCAAACAATTCGACTTGGACTTAAGGATATTCCTGAACTTGGACGAGCAACTCAGGGAGTGAGGATAATGCGATTAAACGAAAAGGATAGCGTCGCGTCACTCGCATTAGTTAGAAATAGTCTTGATGATGAAGAAGACTTAAGTAGTGAAACTGAGGTTGAGAAAGCAGAGTAATGAATAAATACCAATATCTTATTGCTCCTTTTTTGGGTTGGGTAGTCGCTCAGTCAATTAAGTTTGCAGTAAGCCTACACAAAGATGGCATTCATTGGGGTGATACGATTCAATCAGGCGGTATGCCAAGCTCGCATTCTGCATGCATGGTAGCATTGACTACTGTTATTGGTGTGCATCAGGGCTTCACAAGTGCGCTTTTTGCTCTCAGTGCAGGCATTACAGGCATCATTCTTTATGACGCAATGGGTGTACGAAGATCAGCCGGACAGCTCACTGAAGCCGTCAAAGAATTGTCTAAAAAAACCAGCACGAAACTTTCTACAGAATTAGTAAATTCAAAAGGACATGATCCAGTTGAAGTTTTTGCAGGCTTTTTAGTGGGTATTGTCGTAGGTGTTCTCACCACTGTAACCTTTAAGTAGATTTTCCTACAACGTTTTCTACAAATTTAGTATTGACCCTGTCATCTGAATGGGGTATGCTTACATCTGTTGCTTTTGAGGTACTTGTTTTAAAGTGGCCCCAAAAATAGTTAGAACGTTAAAAATTGAATAGTGAAGCGTCAACGTCAGTTTTTTTTAATGTGTTTTTCTTTATAAAACACTTTTTTGGAGAGTTTGATCCTGGCTCAGGATGAACGCTGGCGGCGTGCCTAATACATGCAAGTCGAGCGGCAGCACGGTCTTCGGACTGGTGGCGAGCGGCGGACGGCAGAGTAACGCGTAGGAACATACCCCAAAGTGAGGGATAACCGCCCGAAAGGGTGGCTAATACCGCATGTGATCTTCGGATTAAAGCTTTATGCGCTTTGGGAATGGCCTGCGTTCGATTAGCTAGTTGGTGAGGTAAAAGCTTACCAAGGCTACGATCGATAACTGGTCTGAGAGGATGATCAGTCTGACTGGAACTGAGACACGGTCCAGACTCCTACGGGAGGCAGCAGTAGGGAATTTTCCACAATGGGCGAAAGCCTGATGGAGCAACGCCGCGTGCAGGATGAAGGCCTTCGGGTCGTAAACTGCTTTTATGTGAGAAGAATATGACGGTAACACATGAATAAGGGTCGGCTAACTACGTGCCAGCAGCCGCGGTCATACGTAGGACCCAAGCGTTATCCGGAATTACTGGGCGTAAAGAGTTGCGTAGGTGGCACTGTAAGTGGAGCGTGAAAGCGTGCGGCTCAACCGCATTACTGCGTTCCAAACTGCAGAGCTTGAGTATGAGAGAGGTAGATGGAATTCCCAGTGTAGGAGTGAAATCCGTAGATATTGGGAGGAACACCGATGGCGTAGGCAGTCTACTGGCTCATTACTGACACTAAGGCACGAAAGCGTGGGGAGCAAACGGGATTAGATACCCCGGTAGTCCACGCCGTAAACTATGGATGCTAGCTGTGACACACATCGACCTGTGTCGTAGCGAAGTTAACGCGTTAAGCATCCCGCCTGGGGAGTACGGTCGCAAGATTAAAACTCAAAGGAATTGACGGGGACCCGCACAAGCGGTGGAGCGTGTTGTTTAATTCGATGGTAAGCGAAGAACCTTACCAAGGCTTGAAATCCCGATAGCAGTTCATCGAAAGAAGAACCTCATTTAGTTGGATCGGTGACAGGTGATGCATGGCCGTCGTCAGCTCGTGTCGTGAGATGTATGGTTAAGTCCATTAACGAGCGCAACCCTTATGTTTAGTTGGATTTTTCTAAACAGACTGCCCTGGCAACAGGGAGGAGGGAGGGGATGACGTCAGGTCAGTATTTCCCTTACGTCTTGGGCTACAAACACGCTACAATGGCCGGTACAAAGGGCAGCAAACCCGCGAGGGGGAGCAAATCTCATCAAAACCGGTCTCAGTTCGGATTGCAGGCTGAAACTCGCCTGCATGAAGCTGGAATCGCTAGTAACGGTAGGTCAGCACACTACCGTGAATACGTTCCCGGGTCTTGTACACACCGCCCGTCAAACCATGAAAGTGGCCAACACCCAAAGTCTGAGCTTTGCCTCAGCCTAAGGTGGGGGACATGATTGGGGTTAAGTCGTAACAAGGTATCCGTACCGGAAGGTGCGGATGGATTACCTCCTTTCTAGGGAGTTTTCAATTCCTGTTATGCGCTTTATGCCATAACAGAGAATGGTCGGTCTGGTAGTAAGATTGAAGTTACTTGCTACTTTCCACCTCTCAAAGGGTGGCAGATAATTTCAAAAATTGTTGACGCTTTACTATTCAGTCTTTAACGCCAAGGGGCGCTTCTGTGAAACACCGGAGGCGCCCTTTTGCTAAAAGAGTACTTTAAAAGTTATAAAGAGTAGTACACTATTCTTAACAGTTTTCTGCGGTGGCGGTAGATAGCCTCACCTCATATGAAGCAGAAGCACACACCAAACATGGGGCTATAGCTCAGTTGGTTAGAGCGCGTCACTGATAATGACGAGGTCTCTGGTTCGAGTCCAGATAGCCCCACCAAGAGTGCTGATCATATCGTAAGAACAGCTTTTATAATAGAAATGGCTGTTTTTAACAGAGGTGGAATTTACAATAGGTCCTTATTTGGGGCAATAGCTCAGCTGGCTAGAGCACCTGCTTTGCAAGCAGGGGGTCCGGGGTTCGAATCCCCGTTGCTCCACCAAACCTAAAACAGAGATAAATTGTTGATAAAATTGCAACGTTATATGCTTTACACTTGTGAGCATAGTTGCTAAGATGTTATAGCCCAAGTCTACGCGACTGTTTGAGACGCTTTAAAATTCTTCAACAATCGCGTGAACTTGACGAGTGATATCTTCGGATTGATCTGTGTGCTTGTTTGAAACTTAACAATTTAGAGCATGTGATACATATACTTTCCAAGATGATATATGTATCAAAAAATTAATTAATGACAAACGGCTAAATGGTTATTGGTAGACACCAATAGCTAGTTAGTACCAATGCATAAAAAGTTATTTAAGCGCACACAACGGATGCCTTGACGTAAGATACCGAAGAAGGACGCGATAGGCTGCGATAAGCCACGGGGAGCTGTCTAATAAGCTTTGAACCGTGGATTTCCGAATGGGGGAACCCGGCTAGGGTTATACCTAGTCACTCATATCTGAATATATAGGATATGCAGCGGTAAGCTCCCGAACTGAAACATCTTAGTAGGGAGAGGAAGAGAAAGTAAACAACGATTTCGGTAGTAGTGGCGAGCGAACCCGAAAGAGCCCAAACCTTTTAAATTTTTGCCTGGTAATTTATTACCGGGTAAATAAGTTGACAGACGAATATTTACAAGGGGTTGTGAGGATTAAATTATCAGGACAGATAACTCAAGTTTCTTGAGATTTCTGTTCTGCAGTACGCACTGTCATTTGTGTACATAAGGTAAAAAATTAGCGAAGCGAGCAGAAGCGGTTGGAACTCCGCGCCATAGACGGTGAGAGCCCGGTAAGCAAAAGGTCGCTAACCTTATATTTGATGGGATATCATTCCCTAGCCCTATGCTTGCATAGGGCGACACTCAAGTAGGTCGGAACACGAGAAACTCTGACTGAAGCTGGGACGACCACGTCCCAAGGCTAAATATATCTTACGATCGATAGTGAACTAGTACCGTGAGGGAAAGGCGAAAAGAACCCCGAAAGGGGAGTGAAATAGAACCTGAAATTGTGTGCGTACAAGGAGTCGGAGCCCTTCGGGGTGACGGCGTGCTTTTTGTAGAACGATCCAACGAGTTATTGGTATGTGCGAGCCTAAGATTTATATCGGAGGCGCAGTGAAAGCGAGGCTGAATAGGCCGTATTAGTACATATCAATAGACCCGAAACCAGGTGACCTAACCATGGGCAGGCTGAAGCGTGGGTAAAACTGCGTGAAGGGCCGAACCGTAGCAAATTGCAAAATGCCCGGATGACCTGTGGTTAGCGGTGAAATGCCAATCGAACCTGGAGATAGCTGGTTCTCCTCGAAATAGCTTTAGGGCTAGCGTCATGTTGTAGCAAGTGGGGGTAGAGCTCTGTTTTGGACTGGGGGTCGCAAGATTACCCACCCTTGACAAACTACGAATACCATTTGTGGAATCATGGCAGTTAGAACGTCGGGGCTAAGCTCGGCGCTCGAAAGGGAAACAGCCCAGACCATCATCTAAGGTCCCTAAATCTACGCTCAGTGGGAAACGAGGTGAGATTTCTTAAACAATGAGGATGTTGGCTTAGAAGCAGCCATTCATTTAAAGAGTGCGTAACAGCTCACTCATCAAGAGATCTTGCGCGGAAAATGTAACGGGGCTCAAGCGTAGTACCGAAGATATGGATGTCACATTTATGTGGCGTGGTAGAGGAGCGTTGTTGTCAGCAGTGAAGCTGGACTGCGAGGTCTGGTGGAGCGGCAACAAGTGAGAATGTTGGAATGAGTAACCATAAGGCAGGTGAGAATCCTGCCCACCGAAAGAGCGAGGTTTCCTGGGCCATGATAATCATCCCAGGGTTAGTCGGGCCTAAGCCGAGGCGAGTAGCGTAGGCGATGGACAACGGGTTAATATTCCCGTACCGGTTATGTTGTTGTTGGTAGGTGCGCGGCATGATAGTTGGAGCAGTCTAATGGTATGACTGTCTAAGCGTTTAGTCCTTCGGGGCGATGCGCGAATGAGAGTGTCCTTTAGGACACGATTCCGGTGAGTCAAGCTGACCAGAAAAGCCTATTAACGTATAAGCATAACCGACCGTACCGCAAACCGACACAGGTGCTCAGGTCGAGTAGACCAAGGTGTACGAGAGAACCCTTCTTAAGGAACTCGGCAATACAGCGACCGTAACTTCGGGATAAGGTCTGCCCCGTCACAGTGTTTATTACTGTGACTTGCCAGTTTTCTTTTTGAAAACTCTAAACCGATTTTTGCAAATCGAAAAAAAGTCCTAATAAGTTTTATAACTTCTTATCTAGGCAACCGAAGAAATTTGAGAAAAGAGAGCTGAGCCTACGATCACTTTTTAGTAATAAATAGTGTGACGGGGCCGCAGCGAAAGAACCCATGCAACTGTTTACCAAAAACACAGGTCTCTGCTAACACGAAAGTGGATGTATAGGGGCTGACTCCTGCCCGGTGCTGGAAGGTTAAGGGGAGTGCTTCACGGTGCGAACTGAAGCCCCAGTGAACGGCGGCGGTAACTATAACCGTCCTAAGGTAGCGAAATTCCTTGTCAGGTGAATAACTTGCCTGATTAGCGCGGTGACGCGCTAAATTGTAAACCAACTCATAACGGTGAAGCCTTATTTATTCTATTGAGTAAATGGTAATACCGTGGCAACCTATCAATAACGATAGGAGCCGTAACGACTGATCCGAAAGGAGAGGTACATATGAAGCAAAATGTACAAAACGTTGGCTCTCACTTACAAGAAATGAAATCTACGGAATTGGCATGGTATATAACAGGTTTTGTTGATGGAGAAGGCTGCTTTTCGATCTCTTTTACAAAAAGAGAGAAGATGCTGACTGGCCTTGAAATACGTCCAAGTTTTTCAATAGGTCAGAATAAAAAAAGTCTTTCGGTATTGAAAGAAATTCATACCTATTTCGGATGTGGTGCGATTAGATTTAGCAAACATGATCAAATGTACAAATATGAAGTACGTTCGATTGATGATTTACGAAAGAAGATTATCCCGCATTTTAAGAAATATTCATTACGCACAAACAAGTTGCGCGATTTTACTAGTTTCGAACGAATATGTGAACTAATAGCTCAATCAAAACACCTCAATTCTGAGTATTTGAACGAGATAATAGACATAGCGTATTCAATGAACGAATCAGGTAAACGCAAATATACTAAGCAAGATATCCTACAGATTATCAGAGTGAGATGAATGTATAGTCTGAACTGTAATGAAAATTACAGATAACTAAAAATGAAGTTCTGACCTGCACGAATGGAGTAATGATATGGGTACTGTCTCAAGAAGGGACTCGGTGAAAGTGCATTGGCGGTAAAGATGCCGTCTGTCCGCATCAGGACGAAAAGACCCCGTGCAGCTTTACTACAGTTTGACATTGAGCCGAGCGGCAACATGTGTAGCATAGGTGGGAGACTTTGAAGCCGACGCGCTAGCGTTGGTGGAGTCTTCAGTGAAATACCACCCTTGTTGTCGTTTTGTTCTTACCTGAACCGTTATCCGGTTCGGGGACAGTGTCTGATGGGTAGTTTAACTGGGGCGGTTGCCTCCTAAAGAGTAGCGGAGGCGTTCAAAGGTTGGCTAACTACGGATGGAAATCGTAGTGATAGTGCATACGCATAAGCCAGCTTGACTGTGAGGACAACAATCCAAGCAGGCACGAAAGTGGGAGTAAGTGACCCGTTGTCCATACATTTATGTATATGAACGTGGGATCGACAACGCAAACGGATAAAAGTTACGCCGGGGATAACAGGCTTATAGCGCCCAATAGTTCACATAGACGGCGCTGTTTGGCACCTCGATGTCGGCTCATCTCATCCTGGGGCTGGAGCAGGTCCCAAGGGTCCGGCTGTTCGCCGGTTAAAGAGGTACGTGAGCTGGGTTCAGAACGTCGTGAGACAGTTCGGTTTATATCCGATGTGGACAATAGGAAATGTGAGGGAATCTGTTCCTAGTACGAGAGGACCGGAATGGACGCACCGCTGGTGTACCAATTGTCAGACCTACTGGCATTGTTGGGTAGCTAAGTGCGGTTCAGATAAGCGCTGAAAGCATATTAAGCGCGAAACTGATCCCAAGATTACATTTCCCTATGAGACCCCTGATAGACGATCAGGTTGATAGGTGCAAGGTGTAAGCACAGCAATGTGTTCAGCCGAAGCATACTAATAGGTCCATCGACTTTTTATGCTTCTCATACGAGGAAGTCACGTCTGGCTTCCCATCGTATGAGAGATTTGGTAGCTAACTAGCTATTAGTGTTTGTCATAATCCGTGCAGTTTTTTGTAATCCGTTACATGGACACCGTTAGAAGCCTCTATTTTAGGGGTTTGTATCGGTGCCCATGGCGCTAGGGAAACACCTGTTCCCATGCCGAACACAGCAGTTAAGCCTAGCAGCGGTTACAATACTTGGCCAATCAAAGCCTGGGAAAATAGCACGGTGCCGAATTATATGAGACCCCTCCGAATAGGAGGGGTTTTATCTTTTTAAGAATAAAAATACCAGCAAATGTGGATAAAATGATGTGATTTTAATGGTGTTATCTTAATTTACAACAATAAAACAGCCTCTATCGCAGGGTACTCATACTTAAACAGCTAAAAAAACATAAAAAAGCTAAATTTACTACAAGTTATAGGCTTTTTTATAGGTTTTTTTCTGTTTAAAATGCATACAAAAATTAATTGCTTTTACCCTTACGTTTATTGATAATGGTATATGAAAACAAAAGTGGTAAAAATAAGACAAAACCGAGTAATCGGGAAGTGGGCTTTCGTAAAAATACGAAAGCCTTTTCTTTTAACCATAAGACTGTTGACACTTTAGCTAAAGCATGTTAATATATAAATATTAAAAGGGTTAAGGCATCTAATTGCCGAGACCTTTTTTATTTTTAAATAAGGGAGAATATCATGGCTGGAACAATACAAGGCGGCAAAGCAGCTGCTGCAACAAACAAAGCTAAGTACGGTAGCGATTTTTATGCAAAAATCGGTGCTAAAGGTGGAAAATTAGGTAAAACTGGTGGCTTCGCCGCTAATCGTGAGCTTGCTCGGATTGCTGGAGCTAAAGGTGGCCGAATCAGCCGCCGAACAAAATTAAATAAATAATTTTTATTTATTTATTTTAAAAAAGAACCTAACGAGGTTCTTTTTTAATTAGGTAAAACTTTTTTAGTTACCGTACAGAGGGGGGAGCGGGGAACCTTCCATGAGGTAAGGCAATTAAAACACTGATAAATCCCATCGTTTCTCTGAATAGTTACGACGGAGCAGTTTGGGCAACTTGCTCGTTTGTGCAGCCAGTCGCGGTAGGTGTCCAGGCAATCTTGAATATGCTCAAGATCGATGTTTATTGCGTATTTTTTGCCTAATTTTTTAGCTGCCTGCCAAGCAGAAGCCTCTATTTTAAGAAGTTCAAAGTCGTTCTCGTATGTCTTATGATCAAGTTGTGCATGGGATACTTCATGTAGTAGTGACCAGACACCGTGTTCTGCAATATCTTGATGAGAGGTATAGGTAATTTTTCGCTCACCCGGAGTCCAAAAGAAAGAATCTCCTTGAATAAATAACAAATCCGGGAAATCCGCTTTTAATTTAGGTAGAATATTAGCAATACTATTATTCATGATGCTGTTTCGCGTAGATAGCGCACCCATTAATCACAGCCTGCTCGGGCTGTTTTGCTTCGAAAATTGGTACAATGCTCACAACGGAAGGAGTTAACTTTTCGACATATTTTTTAAGGGGCTGTTCAAATTTCTTAAAGTGAGTACCAACCCCACCACCAATAATTATTACATCTGGATCGAGTACGGAAGTTAAATTAACAATTCCTACCGCAAACCACTCTGCAATTTCGTTCCAAATCCTTGGATCATTAATTTCTGATGCCTTTTGACCGTATTTTTTTACAATAGCTTTACCGCTTGCAAAGTCTTCCCACGAAATAAGCTTGTTATTGTGTTCGAAAAGCATCATTCCTCCCTCGCTATCCGCAAAATCTGGATCAATAACACCATTTGTGATAATTCCAGTACCAATTCCAGTACTAATTGTTATATATAGTACTCTATGTGGCATAAGGTCGAGACTATGTGCTTCAGATAATCCTGCCAAATTTGCATCATTTTCAACTGTAACTGAGCATTTTGTTAATTTTTGTACGTCGCGAGCAAGCTTTACGTTTTTCCAGTTTAGGTTACCAAAAGCTTCAACATCTCCAACCGGTCTTATTACTTTACCGGGTGCTGCCACGACGGCACTTGAATAATTATTTTTTGTTAATTTTATTGTAGCCGCCAGTGTCGTAAGGAATTCTTTATAGTTTTTCGGTGTGGAAAATCTCTTTTCATCGAGAATTCTACCATCCTTATCAACAGAAGCAACTAATGTTTTCGTTCCACCAATATCTATAGCAAGAATCATATGACTTTATTGTATCAAAACTAGTATGCAATAGTTATGCGGCGGCTATGTATTTACGAAAAAAACAGTGAGTTGATAAAGCGCCCTGTGGATAAACACCCCTCAAAAAAGAGGGGTGTTTTGTATTTACAACGGTTTCTTGGTGCAATTACGGACATGAGACAAGTGAAGCATAACCACTAACACTTTGAATAGGTTGTTTTGTTGTAAATACATCTTCAAAAATA
>CAIOMD010000004.1 GCA_903859365.1 uncultured Candidatus Saccharibacteria bacterium
TATAACGTTGACACTACCAGATAAAACGCGAAAAGTGTTTTTATTTCCGGCCTATAAGGGCGGCTTGGTATCGGAAAGTAGCTTTTCGCTTCTGGACGTGTCAACAACCAGGCCGTCCTTTTAATTGGAGGATCAAAACATGAGTAGTAAGAATAAAGGAATTAGATACATTGCATATATAAGGAAATCAGAAGTTAGAGAAGATAGACAAGCACTTTCACACCCAGCTCAAATAAAAAGAATAAAAGAGCAATTTAGACATCTGAATATAGTTAAGTGGCTAGAGCCAGAAAGCAAAAGTGCATTTAAGCCCGGCAGGCCAATCTTTATACAAATGATAGAGATGATTGAAAAAGGTGAGGCTGACGGTATAGTTTGCTGGCATCCTAATCGTTTATCTAGGAACGAAATAGATTCAGCAAGGATTACCTATTTATTAAGAACTAAATTAAAGGACTTGAAGTTCTGTTCGTTTAGTTTTGATAATTCACCTGAAGGTATAATGATGCTTCAGATGACTATGAACCAGTCTCAGTACGAATCATCAAAACAGGGTAAAGATGTTCGAAGAGGAATGGAGCAAAAAGCTAGTGAAGGTGAGAGGCCAGGTCAAGTTCCACAGGGATACTTAAAAATACCAATTCTTGACCAAGGGGGTAACCTTATTAGGAGAAAAGACAAGATTGTAACTAGAACAGAAATTGACCCAGAGAGATTCAATGATATTCAAAAAATGTGGAAAATGTTTATTTACGAAAATTATTCTCCGTCACAAATCTGTAACCTAGCCAATAAAGATTGGAAATTTACAATGCGTCCAACAAGGTTAAAACAGAATCATATGATGGGAAAGAGTACTATATACAGAATTTTCACAAATCCATTTTATGCAGGCTATATTCCTCATAATGGAGATTTACATAAAGGTAAGCATAAACGAATGATTACTTTAAAAGAGTTTAATTATGCTCAAAAGTTATTAGGTAAAAAAGGTCATCCCAGAAAAGGCAAAATTAATAATCATCCTTATGGTAGTTTGATGATTTGCGGTGAGTGCGGATGCAGGATAGTAGCTAAAACGACCACTAAACTAATCAAAAATAATAATTCATTAAAAACATACGTTCATTATTTCTGTACAAGGAAAAGTATAAATAGACCTTGTGATCAAAGTATATATACATCGATAGAAAAACTGGAAGAGCAAATTGATGCTGAACTTGCCAAATATACCATCATTCCCGAATTTAGAGATATGGCTTTAGAAATTCTGAGAAGAGAACATAAAATAGAGACAAAAGACCGAACTGAACTTTATAGAGAACAGCAACGTCGAAGGAATATCATTCAAGAACAACTCGATGAACTCGTTGATATGAGATCAAGAAGTTTACTAGACGATGAAGAATATAGATTGAATAGAAATAGATTAAAACTTGAACTTGAGAGTATGGATGAAGATTTAAGGGGAACTGAAGATAGGGCTGGCAGGTGGTTAAAACTCACTGAATCAGTATTTGATTTTGCTACTTATGCTAGGGTTAGGCTTCATGAATCAAAAGACCCTAAAGTTAAGAGAGAGATACTTTTAGGCTTAGGGCAGAACTTCGTTTTGAAGGACAATAAAATTACGCTAACACCTAATGAATGGCTAGTTCCTATTGAATCAGACTACCCGGCACTATTAAGAGAGTATGAGGAGGTTAGAACCAATAAAAAACTCACTGCACAGATGAGGGATGATGCAATGAGTAGAATTTTCGAAATTTGGAGGGCCAGGTGGGACTTGAACCCACGACACCCTGCTTAAGAGGCAGGTGCTCTAACCAGCTGAGCTACTGGCCCGTGTATAAAATATACTAAGAAACTTTAGCAAACTACCTCTGTAATTGCAAGTACCCTGAACGAGATGTGATACGATATTATCAGTTCTAAGCATAAACAAATTAAATAATAAAAGGAATTTATATGTTAGATGGATATACAACTACAACAACTACAACAACTACAGGAACCGCGTCTGCAGGTACGCTCGAGGCACTCATAGTTGCAACGTCGGTAACATTTTTAGTGGTTTGTTTAGTGGTTTGGGCTGTTGAGGTGGTTGTAGGCTGGAAAATATTCCAAAAGGCTGGAATTGAGGGCTGGAAAGCTTTGATTCCATTCTACAGTACCTATTTGCTTCTTGAGGTTGCTGGATATAACGGCTTATTGATGTTTTTAATATTTGTTCCCTATATAGGCTCCCTCGTGGTAGCGATTTTATTAGCTCTTGGACTTGCTAAGAATTTTGGCAAAAGTGTCTTGTTCGCTATTTTCGGACTTCTAATTTTCTCCATAGTGGGATATCTGATGCTTGCCTTCGGTAGTGACAAGTATCTTGGTGGTTACTACGGCCGACCAAGCAAAGTTTAATTTTAGTTAATTCAATAACCCAGGTCGGTGTTTACCTCACCTGGGTTATTTTAATTTCTGCTACAATACCAGAGTGAAACTACTTAATGGATCAGAAATAGCGGGTTTCATTAAAGAGCGACAGGCCTACCAGGTGCGCTCTTTGAAGCAATCTCAAAAAGTACAGCCAAAACTTGCTATTGTTTCGTGTTCAGATAATCCTGTCATCTTGAAATACATATCACTTAAGCAAAAATATGGTGAAGATATAGGGGTGGAAGTTGCGGTGCATCAGCTAGGTCAAGAAGATGCGCTTGGTACTATTAAAAAACTGAATGAAGATTCCTCTATACACGGAATTATTGTCCAATTACCGCTTCCTGATAGCGATAAAACTGATGAAGTAGTTGCAGCAATTTCTGGAAAAAAAGATGTTGATGCGCTTTCGCCTCATTCTATTTTTGAACCAGCCACACCTATGGCAATACTGTGGCTTCTTGCGGGCTATAACATTGAACTTAAAGACAAACATATTGTCCTCGTCGGACTCGGAAGGCTCGTCGGACAGCCACTTAAAAAAATGCTCGAAGCAGCAAACTATGATTTTGAAGTTGTTGATGAAGATACTAAAAATCCAGCGTCAGTAATTTTGGGAGCTGATGTAGTGATCTCTGCCGTTGGTAAGCCTGGGCTCATAAATGGCTCTATGCTGAAAGAAAAAGTTATCATTGTGGACGCAGCCGTCGCCAGTGAAGGCGGAAAACTGGTTGGTGATGTTGCCGAAGAAGTTTATGAGAGAGACGATATTACAATTACGCCGCGCATTGGGGGTGTTGGTCCTCTGACAATTTGTGCACTTTTTGATAACGTAATTAGAGCAGCGCAAGAAAGTGTAAAAAAATGAAAATAGGTGTTTTTGATTCAGGTATAGGCGGCCTTAGTATAGTCAATGCAATTATTGCAGGGATTCCGGATATTGAAGTAGATTTTAAGAATGACGCCGAAAATTTACCGTATGGCACGAAAACTCCTGATGAACTTTTTGCACTCATAAAACCCATATTTCAAGAATTTATAGATGATGGTTGCAGGGTTATTGTTATTGCCTGCAATACAGTCTCGACCACACTTATTGAACGACTCAGAAAAACGTTTACTATTCCGATGGTGGGGCTAGAGCCGATGGTAAAACCTGCGGCAGACATGACGAAATCAAGAGTTATAACAGTTTGCGCAACACCAACTACGCTTGGAAGCGAGAGATATAAGTATTTAAAAGATAGGTATGCAAATGACATCGAGGTCATTGAACCTGATTGTAGCGAGTGGGCAGCCTTAATCGAAAATAACCAAATGAACAACCAAAAAATTATTGATGCTATCGAGCCTTCGCTAAAGAAAGGGTCAGATGTTATTGTGCTTGGATGCACCCATTACCACTGGATAGAAGATAGTATTCGAGCAATAGTCGGAGACCGGGCAGCCGTTATCCAACCCGAGACAGCAGTCGTCAGGCAACTGAATCGAGTGATCGAACGACTTGGCTAAATTGCTGGCCGCGGTCTTCATAGTTTTTGAACATTCCAAAACTTGCGCAGCCGGTGGACAGTAGTATTACGTCTCCAGATACGGCGTATTTATTGCAGGTTGTAATGATTTCCTTCATAGTACTGCCGCCCAGTACATAATCATTAAAATTTACTGAAGTAAGAGCTTGCTGTATTTTATTTGCCATAGTTCCTATCAAAACTACTTTTTTAACATTATTTTGTTTTACTGCTTTTACGAGTTCTGTATAATCTGCACCTTTATCTGAGCCACCTAATATTAGTATCTTGGGTTCGCTATAGGCCTCCATTGCAACAATGGCAGTTTCAGGTGTTGTTCCAAAGCTATCATCCACATAGGTAATGCCGTTTACACTTCTGATAGTCTCCAGGCGATGCGGAAGGCCTATGTAGTTTTTGAGTACTCCTTCAATCATATCTTTATTTTCAATTAAATCCCACGTTGCAGTAAGGGCAGCACACACATTTTGTTGGTTATGTGCTCCTTTGAGGGAGATTGCTGATACGGGGCAAATGATATCTTGTTCATTGATGATGATTGAATCGCCTTCAACTCGTGCGCCGGGTTTTTGAAAGAAAGGAATTTTAGCTCCAGTTGAGGTTTGAGCAATTTCAGTCGATACTACGTTTTTGCTGTAGAAAATAATTTTGTCATTAGGGGTTTGATGAGAACAAATGTTTTTCTTGGAATCATAATATTCCTGCAAGTCAGTGTGCCAATCTAAATGCTCTGGAACGACCATAAGACAAACGGCAATCGTTGGGGAGTAGCGCAGGTCAATCAGTTGTGTGTTGCCAAGCTCTAAAACGACCCAATCATTTTCTTGAATATTTTGATTCAATAGTTCGAGTGGGGGTGTTCCAATATTTCCGCCCACATGGACAGTCTTGTTATCTTTTTCAAGCAGCTTTGCAATAAGGGAAGTGGTCGTGCCTTTGCCCTTAGTTCCCGTTACGCCAATAATATGTTTTGTAGAGCATACCTTGAAAAATTCATTGGTATTGGAGGTTATTTTTGAAAGAATCGAAGGCCCATTTTTTGCCACTATTTCATTTGGATGTATGCCGGGTGAGCGAACGAGCAAATCATAATTATCTAGATTTTCTAAATAGTGTTCACCCAGAACTGAACTAGCGCCGTCAGGTACTTCAGTACCCATATTGGCATCATGAATAGTAAGCTCATCACCACTATTTTTGAAATAGTGGTAGGATGAATAGCCCTGCTTACCGAAACCGAGAATCGCAACTTTCATTTTTTACTTAGAAATTTCTTTTTTAACAAGTTCCTCAACTTGTTTCGGTGTCATCTCCGCTTTTAGAACGAATGCATTAATACCAAGTTTTTCAATCTTTGCTGGAATTTCTTGCTCGCCCATATTGGTGAGTACTATGACGGGGATATCTTTACCCCAATCGGTTGCGCGCATAATTTCGAGCATTTCATCACCGTTCATCTCGGGCATCATAAGATCAAGTAGTACCATATCTGGCTTCATCTTCTCGATCATATCGAGCCCTATTTTTCCATTTTCAGCAGTTTCTACTTTGTAGCCTTCTGACTCGAATTTCATTCGATACATTTGAGAGATCGCGGGGTCGTCTTCTATGATTGCTAATTTATGACTCATGAAAATATCCTTTTATCTATGTATAACGATACAACAAAATTACTCGTTGAGCACCTCTTTAATTATTTCTACAACTTGCGAGGGGGTGTGCAGTACTTTTAGAATATAGCGATTAACTCCTAAGAAACGAAGATCTGAGGTACCCTCACTCTTATTCATATTGGTTAAAATAATAACTTTAATGGTTTCACCCCAGGATTTGGCACGCAGGCGCTTAAGCACTTCGTTTCCTGGAAGCTTCGGCATCTTAAGATCCAGCAGCACCAGATGCGGTCGTTCAGTTTCAATAAGCGCGAGTCCACTTTCGCCATCACTGGCTGTTGTTACTGAAAAACCCTGAGCGCTGAGTTTTAGTGCGTACATGTCGCGAATTGTAGCGTCATCTTCAATGATGGTAATTTTTTGTGGCCCCATATCCTTTAAGGGTAACAAAAAAACAGTACTTAGGATATGCATATACTAATCTTGCAACATAAGCATATTGGTGGTATTTTTGTAGTAGCCATAGAGCGCAGCGTTCTTTTTCAAAAAACATCTTAAATGGGCATTTACAGGATAAGTGACTATTTAAGGTGTTTTTTTTATACGTAAGCACCAAAAGAGTCTCTATGGAACGGAAAAAATTTTCCCACCAGTCAAAGTCTAGCGAGTTCGCATCGGCGGGCAGTGAGAGAGTCGCCCAAATTATTACCCGTTCCGCCGAGATGAGTGACGTGGCAAATATGGTAGAGGTAGACTTGCGGGCCTTTTCCTCTGTGTATGGCGGCTATAATAAAAATGAAGACGAATTAAGAGCAGAACTTACACAAAAATTCACTAATCGAATAGAACTGGTCGGTGGGCAATATATTAAAGTTGCCGAACGTGACGGTGAAATGGTGGGGTTTATTGCTTGTTGTCCAACTTCTGAGGATCCAGAGGATTTTCGTTCTTGGGAAAAAACTACCGATAATGGAACACTGAATGAAACGTACGATCCAAATGGGAAAAACCTGTATATTGTCTCCTTATCTATGATCCCAAGGGGTTCATCTGAACTCGCTCAGAACATGCTGTTTGGCAGTATTCTCTCAGAATTTGTTAAAGGAGATTTTGACCTAGCATATTTTGAAAGTAGAGTTCCTGGTTTACGGCGCTGGATGCGTAGTGAGGCGCGTCGAACGGGACAAGATTTTCAGAATTTGAATGACGAACAAAAAGACGCCTATGCTCTGCAGTATTTCAATCTGAAAAAAGAGAAAAATGGTAAGATGGTACCGAAGGATAAACTTCTGGAAATCTACGATTCGGCCGGTTGTAGATTCGTCGATATTTATAAAGATGCCTACCAGGATGAGTTATCTATGAATTATGGCGTTCTGGCTATCTTCGATAATCCAATGCCCGAACGTGCGCGAAGGATTCCAGTCGTTCGTACAATGGCCTCGCTGGCCATTCGGCAGGCTGCTAAATCAAATTACTTAATGGAAAAATACTTTTAATGGAAAAATCGTCGTCACGAATAAAGGAATATGCAAAAAATCACCGGTTTTCATTAGCGCTTGGCGCTTTGGCACTCAGTACTGTTGTTTCGATCCCAGCATTTGCTTCTCATGAACATGCGGTCGTAAAAGCACTCCCTGAAGTTGGTGTCGGCCTTGCGGTAACTGAAGGTATGTTTGTCGGTGGTATTGGGCTTATGGCAGCATCGCAAGGAAAGAAGGCGCTGACAAAAGAAATATTTTCTAAAAAATATATAAAAGAAGAAGTCTTGGGAAAGCCAGTTGACGCAAATTGGGGCTTTAGGGCTGGACTCGGCATCAATAGCGTTGGAGCGCTCGGTAGTGGACTAGTCGTAGGTATTGGCGCTATTGAAGCCCTGCCGCCCGCTATGATTGTGCCAAGTCTGGCGCTAGCAGGGCTTGATATCGCAGCAACGGTCGCTATTCGCTATAACATCTATAAGGCAATCAATCATCCGGATGAAGCGCAGCATTCATAAAAAACTAGCAATCAATCACGCTTACGCTTACACTTATTCGTAACTATGCATCTGTTTTTCTATGTTTTATATATTGGGCTGGTAACTTCTTTTATTCTCATGCAGGGAGCGCTCGTCTATGCCAGTAATCGCAGAAATACTACTGCTAAACTCTTTTTTCTTTTAAGCTTCTTCACCTCTTTTTGGGTGCTCGCTAATTCACTGGCTGCTAACTTTAAGCTTACTTCATCTACTGATGTTGCTGAATTCGAAGTGTACGCAGACTTGTTCTCGGCAGTTCCGCTCCTTATTGCCTACTGGTATTTCGTAACTTCACTTAAAAAACCTGGGCTTCGGGGAACTGGTTTCTTTTCCTATATCCTTATTCCGCTGCTTGCCGCCGCAGCAATTGCGATAGTAGTAACCGGACAAGCAGTGCGCTTCAGTACAGATCCGCACTTTTCTATTATCTATAAGTCAGCCTTCAACTACTACGGGATGTTCATTGGTATAATTTTCATTTCTACGCTTGTTTGGCTTGGAAGATTAGTGCACCAATCTAAAGGGTCAGATAAGGAAAGATACAAAAGCCTTTTATGGGGTATATCAGTCGCTGGACTTTTCTTAATATTTGCAAATGTCATCTATCCCTTATTCGTCGGAGGAGATAGTGAAATTATTACAAATCTATCCTACGCGGGACTTCTTTTGTTTATATTTTTATCTGCGCGGGCTATTTTTCTCTACCAGCTATTTAACATTCGCTTTATCGTCGCCCGATTTATTGCCTACGCAATATCTATAGGGTTTGTTACGAGTATTTTTATTGGCGGCAGTATTCTAATCGGGAAGGTGTTCTTTGGTCAAAAACTCAATATGACCAGTTTACTAATATTCGCCTTTATTAGTGTCATTACTGCCATTAGCTATCGTCCCGTAAAGGCCTTTTTCGATAAAATATCCAATCGCCTTTTTTACCAGGATGCCTACGATCCTCAGCTATTACTTAATTCATTAAACAAGACGCTCGTCTCAACCGTTGAACTTGAACGATTAATGACGCAGGTAGCTGAAACTATAGCCCGAGATATGAAGATACGTTTCTGCAACTTTGAAATATATGCAACTGACGGAACACTGCAGCATCATATAGGAGAACAGGTAATTGAACTTAGTCGAGATGAAGAAAAAGAGCTTGCGTCACTTATTCAAGTCTCGCAAGGAGTCAAACGATCAGAAGACGCAGATATAGATGCAGCGTTACAGCGAGGGCTAAGGCGAAACAATATAGATATTATTGCGCCACTTGAAGTAAAGGGAAAAGTTGTTGGCTATATGTTGCTTGGTCCAAGGAGCAGTGGTTCTGAATACAATAACAAAGACATTCAGGTGCTAACGCTTATAGTAGACGAAGTATCTATCGCCGTTCAGAACGCATTATGGTTTGAAGAGATAAAAAGCTTCAACGAAACGCTGCAAAAGAAAATTGGACTAGCCACGCATCATTTACAGCAAACGAATGAGAAACTTAAAGAACTTGATGAAACAAAGGATGAATTTATTTCACTCGCCTCACACCAGTTGAGGACGCCACTTACTTCCGTAAAAGGATACTTAAGTATGCTACTGGAAGGTGACGCCGGTAAAATTACCAAACAACAAGAGCAGTTTATAAATCAGGCGTTTATGAGTAGCCAAAGAATGGTGTATCTAATATCCGACCTTTTAAATGTTAGTCGACTAAAAACTGGAAAATTTGTGATTGAGAAAAAAGAAGTTCTATTGCCAGACACTGTTGAGAGTGAGATTAGTCAACTCAAAGAAATGGCGGCCGCAAAATCCCTTAAGCTGGTATTTAAAAAACCAAAAGATTTTCCAGCTATTATGCTTGATGAAACTAAGATTCGGCAGGTTATCGTTAACTTCATAGATAACGCTATTTACTACACGCCAAATGGAGGTACTATTACGGTATCCCTCGAAAAAACCGGCTCTTCTATTTCCTTTAAAGTAATCGATTCAGGTATCGGTGTTCCGAAAGACGAACAACATAAACTGTTTGTTAAATTCTATCGTGCACCGAATGCTAAAAAGGCTCGTCCGGATGGAACGGGGCTTGGACTCTTTATGGCAAAGAAAGTTATCGTAGCTCAGGGTGGTGCACTACTCTTTTCTTCAATTGAAGGAAAAGGTAGCACCTTTGGCTTCACGTTTCCACTAAAGTAAAAAAATTGACCTCTGCAGTTCTTATGGTTATAGTAATAACCATAAGTGTAAAATAAAATAGTTTTTTGTATTTGTAAGGAGTTTTTATGTCAGAAGAGCAGCCGACGAACGAATCAATGCCAGTTAATCAGGAAAACCAAGAAGTACTTCCTCCGGAAGCACAGCTTGAAGCAGCTAATCAGCGCGTAGCTAATGGTACGGCTTCAGCTGAAGATCAGGCGCTAGTGCAAGGTGCAAACATTGTTGCTGCTACCATGGCAGAAACTCCGGCTTCGTCTGAACCAAGGCCAGTTGAAGATAGAGTTATAGTTAATGACTTATATGGCCCCGTTACTCGACAAATTCCGGTACTTGAAGACAATGTCGCTACAGCTACTTTTGGCGGTGATCAGGCTTCCGCACAACAAGAACTTAAAACTGCTCAAGATATGAAAACATATCTTGAAGGTCGTGACTATACTGACGCAAAAGGGAAACTTCATGATGCTGAAACGGGTGCCTTTAAATCTATGAATGACGCCAATGCACGTCCAGAATCACAGACACAAACCTATGAATCTATGACTTCTGATCAGTTAATTAGTAAATTAGCAGACTCCCTGGAGCATGGAGATCGAACAACCAGTATTGATGTGCAAGATGCGCTTATGGAAAAAGTTATTGCCATGAGCGGGGCAACCGATGATGTTAAGGAGCGATTACTCGATAGCTATATTAAAAGAGCGGAAGCTCAAGTCGCATCAACTTCAGATAACCCAGCAGATTTTAAAAATGATTCAGCGCCAACTGAGCCAACGACTCCTGAAGTTGAACCAACCGATCCTGAAGATGCAGGAGATAGTCCTGAGTCACCAGCACCTGAAGATAGTCCAGCAGGCGAAGAGGCAACTCCCACTCCTGAAGTTGAACCAACCAATCCTGAAGATGCAGGAGATAGTCCAGCAGACGAAGAAGTAGCAGAGACAGCTCCAACAAGCGAATCAGAAATAGACCCAACTGATCCAATGCACCCTGGTTATGCAGGATACGGTGCAGGAACGCCAGAAGGTGAAGGCGTCATAATTGATGGTGGCGGTCTTGTCACTGAAGAAAGTGATCCCACTGGCACCGGAGACGAGGAAAATGTTCCAGAAGAAAACGGTGAAGGCGAAGGCACATCAGAGCGAGACCAAGCTATTGAAGAACTTCAGCAAAACATAGATCGACTTCGTGAGATGGTCGAAAGTCTCCCAATTCAAAAGATTCTTGCTGAACTGGATAGAGTACAGCAAGTACTTGAACGGCTGAGGAATGGTGAATCAGGTGAATCAGGTGAAGAAGAGGAAGAGGAAGAGGAAGAGGTAGAGCCAACTGAAGAAATGGCTAAAAGCCCTGAGGCAGCTGCAGCTGAATCAAGAATCGCGTACTACGAAGCGAGTAGCAATTATGCAAAGGCTAAAATTGCAGCAGAAGGTATGTTTGCCGGTGCTGAGAAAAAAGCAGCTTTCGAGACCGCCGGTGCAGCACTTAAAGAAGCTCGAGAAAAATGGCTCAATGCGGAAGCAGATCTAGTAAGAAGCGCAGATAGGATTGGAGAAGATCTTCAAGACATAAATAACCAGGAGCGTGCTGAGGCACAAGGAATGCTCGACACGTATCTTAAAGAAAAAGAAGATGCGGGTGACGATTACGACGGAAGCCTGGAAGCACAAATTGCTGAGCAACAAGCAACTCTTGATAAAATTTCCATGTATGATGGCCTTATAGCAGAACACATTGCTAGCCGAGAAGCGAGAATTCAAGAATTCGCTACAAGCGAACTCACAGAACTCAGTAAACGAGTTGATGATGAAATGCTTGCAGAACGAACTCGGCGACATCCAAAACTTACAAAGATAAATAACTGGTTACAGAAGCACCCTAAGACTCGCATTGGCGTAGGCCTTGGACTCACAGCGATGGGCGTCGTCGGAGCAGCTACCTTTAACGCACCACTCGTTGCTTTTGCGACCGGAGCCAAAGCGGGCTTGAGCGGTTATGGTTCCTACAATGCCAGCCGGGGAATTGGTGAAATGATCGCATCTAAGAAGATGAATAAGACACAATTGGCGACAATTGACGATTATCTTGGTGCATCAGATAAACAATCAGCAACGCGACGA
Organism: uncultured Candidatus Saccharibacteria bacterium; assembly: GCA_903859365.1. Lineage (GTDB taxonomy): Bacteria > Patescibacteriota > Saccharimonadia > Saccharimonadales > CAIOMD01 > CAIOMD01. Next base: position 11,921 of record CAIOMD010000004.1, read on the forward strand.
AATAGTAAGCGAATAGGCTCAGCGGTGGCAATAGCTATGGCAGCAGCACCAGCAATCTTAGCGATGACCGAAACACATCATGCAGCGTCTGCGGTGCAACACAAACCAACTGCTACTCCAACTACTACTCCAGCAGCAGCACCGCCACCAGCCCCATCACCAATGCCGACAATAACACCACAAGGTGGGGATGAGTATCCATGGACATTTGGGATGAATAATCTGGGTACAAATATCTCCGCACATGATACCTTAACTAAGATTACGAACAATCCATACGGCATTTCGTTTGTTGGAAATGGCATGGGTGGCGGATCGGGCGCTATTGAAAGCGTTACAATTCCAGGACAAGGAACGTTTACGGATTTCGCACACATTAATGGCGCTATCGCTGCAATAATGGGTAAATAAGAGGGGGCAATTATGGCAACAATGACAAAAGAAGAACTTATAGCAAAACTCGGTATTGGCAGCGTTGACCCTGAAACACAGGATAAAATGCTACAGAATGTGGCCGCAGCAGTATCCAGTAGAATTATGAATAGAGTGACAGAAAAGTTATCTGATGAAGACCTCGATACGTTAAGCGACATGATAGACCGTAATGATGATGCGGGAGTAGAGAATCTTATTAAGTCTAAGTATCCAAATTATGACGAATTCGCCTTGCAAGTTGAAAACGAAGTTATTGAAGAACTCGCAACTGATGGCGCTCGATTACGATCAAACATGGCGACAGCGAGTCCAGAACCCGTAGCGTAAGCATAAGTAATTTGACTAACCTATAATTTTATTTCATAGAGTATTGACAATTTGCAATGCTTGTGGTAATATATGTTAGTCCTGAAACAGAGGTGCGCGAGAGGTACGCTGAACGGAGGAACCCTTCTACTAAGTTAAACTTCTAACCTGTTAAAACAGGGGAGTGCACAACAAGAGGTACGGGCTCTGTTTTGGTAAATTAACAAGCCAGACTAATGACAGTTTAAATACTAGTATTTCTGGTATTCGATGAACGCAGTAATATGCCCTAAAACAAGTTTTTTAGGGTTTTTTGCTGTGTTTGTCGACAGCTTTATGCAAATAAAGTGGTCCAAACCAGTAAATAAGTATCTGTTATTCATATTTTTATCCAAGTAGTACTATCGGAAACGGCAATTTAGTATTGTATGGCTATCCATACGATACTAGTTTGTCGTTTCCGAAGGTTATACACTTCCGGTACGAAAGAGTGGCAATCCCGCCATTCGATTGTTCCGGTTGCGGAACACCAACAATCCACACCATAAGAAGGTGTGGCGACCAAAGGAGGGACGCCATGGTGCGCCCAACCAAAACCCAAGCAGTTCTCATCAAAGAGCTGCAAGAGCGGCAGGATGTTCTCGAGGCGAAGCTCTCAAAGGTACGGACCCGCAAACATCACGAGTTGGCGAAGATCATTTCGCAGTTGCTCAGTGACGTGAAGGCAATGAAGGAGCAGATTTCTCGTCTTAACGAGAAAGACGCAGTCAGCCCGATTTTGATCGGACAGATTGAGTCGCTCAAGAATGCCGATGAGGTACTCAACCAGCGCATTACTGTGCTGGAAGAGGGGCAGATTAAGCTCGCTGAGCTTACTGCCACCACGGCCCGCACAGTGAAAGAGCACGGTGACGTGATCGACACTCACAGCGGCCGAATCGGTGGCCTCGAAGCAGCCGTTGCTCATGCACAGGCACAGATCAATGCACTCCGGAGTGGGGGCGCTTTCAACTGGATCGCAGCCGTTATTACGGCAGCTATCGGTTTGGCGGTGTACTTCTTCTGGTTCATTTCCCACGATTTCAGTGGGGCTGTCCTGAACGCTCAGCACGAAGCAACAGGAATGACCGCCCGTTCACTCCTTAACACAGGGTGGGCAGACGCGATGGCACTCGGCGTAATCGCACTTCTTTCGTACGGAATCGGTACCCTTCTTTCGAGGGAAACTGAGCCCGTCCATGAAGTGTCGGCTTCGGCAAGTGCAATGGCAGTAACCACGGAAATTCCCGTCACACGGACTACTTCAGTGGCAACGTCGAGCCCCTCGGGCCCGACAGCACCTTCGGGTGTGCGCTAAACCTTCGGCCAGATCGGCTGGGGGCGAGAGAAACTATCTCGCCCCCAGCTCGGGGGCAGGAAAGGAAGTACCATGAAGAATCGTAAGTCAGGTGTAATAAGCCTTGTGCTTGCTGGGTTGGTGGTCTTCGTTATGATGGCCCTCGGGCTTATCGGTATGGAGTCATCAAAGGTTCACCCTGCGATACTGTCAGCTTGCACTGATGTCGGCGTCAAGCCGGTATTCCTTGCATATGACAGTGCTACAATGGGCCAGAACTTTGGTCCGCCTTCAACGGCAACGAACGTGGCAGCGGTGCAAGCCGACCTTCATGTTCGTCGTTGTAGCGACCCTGCCTTGACTGTTGCTCACGCGGCATACTACGGCGTCGATGGGCTCAGCCTACCGATGACGCAGTTGCAGTTTCAGGCTGCAGTCCAGGACGAGTTGCAACACCCCACAGTGGTGTGGAGAAATCGGGTGCGAGCTATCGAAGCCTATGAGGCTTCAGCAAGTTCGCTCACCCTTTCCCAGTCAACTGCCAATTACCAGACGCTGTACTTCCAAAAGGGAGCATCAGCATGGGTGATTCCGCAGCTCGCATCCTCAACGATGATCAGAGTGCCGGCAACGGTGTTTGTGATTCGTCACGGAAGCGTGGTGAAAGAGTTGAAGTTGAATTGTGGCTACCAGCCGCATGACATCTTCCCGAATGGTGTGATAACACCGCCAGTTTCACCACCTCCAGTGGTGCCGCCGACGCACAGTTGTCCACCCCAGTGGCCGTATGGCACGTGGCCTATCTGCAAAGATGGTCCGAGTCACGACCCACTGGTGAACCCCGATGTCCCGGATCAAGTAAAAGGGCCAGGTACAGGAATAACCGGTCCGGCAACACCGCCGGTCGATTCACCCTGTGGCTTCGCTACTTGTCCGACATCACCACCACCAACAGCACCACCGAGTGGTCCAGGGCCGGTAACATTGCCGCCCCCAACTACTCCTCCGGTGACGATTCCGGGAATCAGTCATGACCCTCCGGTCACGACCCCGATTTCGCCACCACCTCCACCGTCTGCATAGACGCCGGAGGTTCCTGGAGCCGGGGTGGTAGAGCGTGCAGATAATGCACATAACCGCGTCAGCGGTCTCTGCCACCCCATGGGTGATGTGTTTTTCGAAGATAGTAAATATGAATAACGTAACTTTTAGTTGCGCAGGTTGAGCCTTTTATCGATAACCTTGTGGCGTTTTTTAAACGCCCCCGAAGTTTTTCTTTATGAGCGCTCCCTGCGCTTCTCAACCATTTAATTTGTCATTAGTGTGGCTTAGGCGAAGTAACTCGCTGCACACTTCAGGTTCCTTAACAATTAGTTTTAGAGTAACGATCAGTAATAAAAACGTTAGTTGATACCTATCTTTTAAATAGGTACTAACTAACCTTTGTAAATAATGAATAACAACCCCAATTGAATAAGGAGGTGAAGTATGAAGCGACGTATATCCTTTATGCCCAAGAAAGTATTGGCATTTGTACTTGTTGCAGGAATCTCACTTGGTGTGAGTGTTGCAGTAGGTGCATGGTCTCCAGATCGACCTACCTATACGGTAGCGCATCCAGCTGACCATGTTACATTTGACTCAATAACAGATAACCCCAACTATGGTGATGAACGAGCTTTCTTTGATGCAAAGCCTGTAACAAACACTACTAGTGGTGGTTATAACGACAATAACAAAGTAACAGACGGCGAAGAAATTTTAGTTCGAGCCTATGTTCACAATGACGCAGCCTCATCACTCAATGGTGCAAACTTTGAGGGTGCAGGAGTTGCCAAGAACACGAAAATTCGTGTTTATCTTCCAACTGCAGCTGGTACTGCTTTGCAGTCCAACGCATACGTTAGTGCAGATAATGCACAACCCCAAGTAGTCACTGACTCTACTGCGTTTTATGGTGACAGTAATTTTACTGTTTCTTATGTTCCCGGTAGTGCAATTGATTACAACAACGCACATCCAACTGGTATGCCACTTTCTGACTCTATTGTCACAACTGGTGCACCACTTGGATACAACGCAGCGAACGGAATTTTCCCTGGCTGTTTCCAATATGCAAACATCGTAACTTTTAGGGTTAAGGTGCACATGCAGACCACTGATTTTAGTGTTACGAAGCAAGTTGCTATCCCAGGTTCTGGAACGTGGAGCAAAAACGTAACTGCAACACCAAGCGAAGTTGTTTCTTACCAAATTGGTTTTACCAATAAGGGAAACACAACGCTTAATGATGTAGCAATCCGTGATAAATTACCTGCTCATATGACTATCGTTCCTGGTTCTACTAAGCTTTTCAATGCTAATCACCCAAGCGGAATTTCTGCTGGATCTGATGGTGTTGTAAGTGATGGTGGTATCGACATAGGAAACTATGGTCCAACGGGTAATGGCTATGTTCAGTTTAAAGCAACCGCTCCGAGTAATGACAACCTTCAGTGTGGTGTTAACACCATAACGAATATTGCCGAAGCTCGAGTAAACGGTGAAGCTACTACTGACACTGCAACAATCACGATCACTAAAAACTGTCCTACTCCTCCACCGGTCATCCCAGCTTATAGCTGTGATGCGCTGACGCTTGCCACTACTGGCACGCGAACGGTGACAGTAACGACAGCTTATTCTGCAACAAACGGTGCAACCCTAAACAACATTAGCTATAACTTTGGAGACAATACGACGCCGCTTATAACTAACAAGACGACGGTTGACTACACCTTTGCTGCTGATGGCACCTACACTGTTCGTGCAACACCAAGCTTTAGCGTCAACGGTAAAACGGTGACTGCTGACAGTGCAAGTTGTGCGAAGGTAGTAACGTTCCAACAAGGAACACCTGTTGCTCCTATTGTTACAACGACAATGCCAGATACTGGTCCAGGTCAAACAATCGCCCTCTTCGCGGGTGCGAGCGTACTTGGTGCAATCGGCTACCATTTCTGGATGATCCGACGTCTTTCTAAGAAGTAAGACTGAAGTAATTCAATGGAAGCTGTGGATAACCACTAGCATGTTTGTTAAAAACATGCTATGGTTATCTTAAGTGATTGAGCACCGACTGACCGCTCTAAAACTCTAGTGAAAACTAATAAATCGAGACCCTCCCACAAGGGGGTCTCTTTTTATGGGTAGACAAGTTACCTCTGTTTTGATACACTTTCTGAGCAATTTTGGTCCCATCGTCTAACGGTTAGGACACCAGGTTTTCATCCTGGCAATAGGAGTTCGATTCTCCTTGGGATCACCAAAAGCGACCCTTCATTATTGAAGGGTCTTTTTTTTGCTATTTAATATTCCTTATGGTTAAATAAAATTAGTTTAACTATAAATAAAAATATAAGGACAATATATGAAAATTAGGAAACTAAACCAAAGAGGCTTCTCTCATTTTGAAGCTATTGTACTCATTGTAGTACTTGTCGTAATAGGCTCCGTTGGCACCTTTGTCTATAGTAGGATGCATAAATCTCATGCAGGAAGCCAGGAATTTAGTATTCCTGATGCAATATCCTCAGATAATCTTGGACACATCTGGGTAGCAAACTATGGAGATAACTCAGTCACAGAACTAAACGCCAAAGACGGCATTCTCATTAAAGTCATTAACGGTGCAAGCTACGGAATTAATAAGCCTAATTCCATAACCACAGATAATCTTGGACACATCTGGGTAACAAATGCGGCTGGTAACTCAGTCACAGAACTAAACGCCAAAGACGGTAGTCCCGTTCAAGTCATTAAAGGTGCAAGCTACGGATTTAATCAACCTTGGGCCATAACATCAGATAATCTTGGACACATCTGGGTAACAAACTTTGGAGATAACTCA
>CAIOMD010000005.1 GCA_903859365.1 uncultured Candidatus Saccharibacteria bacterium
ACGAAGAGGTAAGAAAGAAAAAGCTATTATTGATTTAGATAAACTCGAAGACTTATTGGCAGCTTCCGATCCTGCTTATCTCAAACTCATAAAAGAAGCTCGGGAAAGCAAGGATTACTTTAGTCATGATGAGGTTTTTGGAGACATATAATGGCTTCTATGCAGTGGCACGCAACTAGCAACAGTACTCTACCCAGCCTGACCATAAGGCAAGTTTACTGTTGGATATTTGATGCCAAAAACAGAATAGTGGTAGTTTCAAAAGATGGAACTAATTGGCAACTACCTGGCGGAAAGCCAGAACAAGGTGAATCATTAGAAACGGCGCTCATTCGCGAAGTATACGAAGAAACGGGAGTTCCTTTAGGCAAAATAGAGTTTAATCCGAAGTTGTTTGGATACTACATTGTGACTAACGATCCAAGTTACAATGATGAAAAATATATCCAGCTTAGATATCACATTCGAATAAATAAGGTGCTAAAAAAACTTGCCCCTGGGCGTAGTAATGACTTTGAAGAAATTAAACAGGTTAAAAGTGTGAGTGTTGATGAGCTTACAAAAATCATACCCTGGATAAATAATTCGGGCGAATTTCAAGAATTAGTAAGAATGGGTATTTTATATGAGTCTTAAAACTATATCTATGTCTATGTAAACTCTCAACGAGGCCACCAGTTAAGCATTACGCTTGTTGATGGGTGGGTCTAGGTTTATGCTGTCAAATTTAGCGATGTTAAGATGCATCGCCACCCCCTTCAACCACTCATCAAGATTGACCATGTTGAAGAAAAAAATTACGTTATCCACCTTCATCAGATACATGCGATCAAAGACGTTATCAAAATCCTTTTCAAGCGGTTTGGACAGTCTTTTAAGAAATCGGACATAGCTCGCTTCGGGATCTGCAAATACCTTAAGCGAGTTGGTCTCGTCGGGATCAAGCCAGTACTTGGCGGAGGCGTAAGTACCCTCGGCTTCGTTAGCAATTCCGAATATTGTCCTTTTTACCTGATTGGTGTCGCCAACATAGTATGCCTTTGCAAACTCCACCACGTAAGGTACTAGGAAAGATTGGATTTTACTGGCATTCTCTCTTCCAAATTGATCATCGGCATTCCTATTCGTCAGGTGCAAATAAAGTGCAAGAAATTCTGAGTATACTCCTATCATCATTCTACTTGCCTTCTCTTTATCTTTCTTAAAAAGAGGTTTCAAGTCATCTGATATGTTGTCAACTCCTTGCATGGCAAAAACGTGCAACATTCGTGCATAACCCTCCTCTGGGCTCTGTCGATAGGTCTCTACGAGTTCTGTCCAAAGTTTTTCTGTGATGATAGACATGCTATTCCCTTACTCCAGGTTCAAAAGTTTATACAAAATAATACCCAGCCATAGCCGCAACTTACCAGCAGGTTAGAACCGAGCCCCAACGGATACAAAAAGCCGCATTAGCGGCCGTTCGTACTAACTGGCTGGGGATGAGGGATTCGAACCCCCGAATGCCAGTACCAAAAACTGGTGCCTTACCGCTTGGCCAATCCCCATTAATCAGCCTTGGAATTATACCTGTTATCTGTTAAATATCCAATACCACAAATCGTAGAATTACAATATTTATATTCTACTATTTTTGTATTACATTAGTAGTAACAAATGAGTATACGTAGCTATCAAAGAAATGTAGACCGAAAAGTTACAGGACCACAGCTACCAGTATGCTTTCCTGCTGCCATTGAACAAGTATCCCCCCATAATTCATATCGACCCAACGTCTACCGAAATTACAGAGAATTTGTAAATTATTTGGATAGCCTAACTCTTGAAGAACTAAAGAAAAAAGAGGTACTGGAAGAGTACGAAACAGTAATAGAGGATTTAGTAAGACCCCTCGGTGGTCTTGCTCTAGAGGACCTCGTCATGAAAAGAATTACTACACCGCTCGGACTATTCAGAGCGTTCAATAGTCTTGTGGCTGAAGATTATCGGATAATTGTCGATATCAAATACGGCAATACCAATCAAGCGAGAAGTGTTCACAGTGTCGGAGTCATCCCAGTTCAGGATGATCTTGTCACCCTCGTGAGCACACACATTCCGAAACGCCTACAAGGAATAATCCCACTTTCAAAATTAGCGAATCATCTGGCAATTTCGACTGAGAGTCCAACGAAAGGTCACCCACTCGGAACTGCTAATCTTATTGGCATTCCCAACTAAGACCCATCACTGTTATAGTAAAGACTAATGGATTTCGAAACTAATTACAGAAAGCTTTCTCCTGAACAGAAAAGGGCAGTCGATACGATAGATGGACCCGTATTGGTTATTGCAGGACCCGGTACCGGAAAGACACAACTACTAGCGCTTCGAGCGGCAAATATTCTTAAGAAAACTGATACTGCACCACAAAATATACTTTGCCTAACCTATACGGAAGTTGGGGCACGCAATATGCGATCACGACTTGCTCAATTTATTGATAAAGCAGCATACGATATCCAAATCAGTACCTATCATGGTTTTGGAAGTGAAATTATTCGAAACTATTCAGAATACTTCACCGAATTTGATGATGAGCAACCGGTAGACAAAATTGGTCAAAATGTCATCATGCATGAAATATATAAAGAACTTCCAGCGACAAATATTTTATGGAAATCACGAGTGTACCTAAAAGATGCCCTGAGTTTTATTAGCGAGTCAAAAAGGGCAAGACTGCTACCAGATGATCTACGAAAAATTGCCAACGATAACGACGCCTTTATTCAAAATACAAAAGAAAAAGTAGCAGAAATTTTATCGAGTGTTCAAAAGATGACCCCATCAGTAATCCCAAATTTTTCTCTGCTCGACGATTATCTTACCAAGATTTCCACTAACTCTACCACCTACAAATCAATAGCCCCAATAAGTCATTTGGCTACCGTTGATTTAAATGATGCAATTCCTCAAGCACTCGAAACCGGCAAGACCCCAGCGCTCACTGCCTGGAAAAATAAATGGCTAACCAAAGACAGTGAAGACAAGTGGATCTTTGCTGGTAAAAGAGAGAATCGGAAAATAAGGGCAGGGGCTGATATCTACGACATGTATTTAACGAAGCTTTCTGAAAAAAAACTATTTGATTTTGATGACATGATTTTAAGGGCAATTCGCGCAATTAAAGAACATGACGAATTACGGTTTACCCTTCAAGAAAAATATCAATACATCATGCTCGATGAGTTTCAAGATACAAACCTTTCACAACTCGAACTAATAGAACTATTGACTAATAATCCAGTTAATGAAGGTCGGCCAGATATTCTTGCTGTAGGAGATGACGATCAGGCAATCTATAGTTTTCAGGGCGCAAATCTTGGCAACATGCTTTCATTTCACGCCATGTATCGAGACGTGACAACCATTACCCTAAAAGATAACTGGCGCTCGCACGAAGATATTTTAAGCATTTCGGAGAATATTTCCTCACAAATTGAAGAGAGATTACATAAGGGTCTCGGCTTCTCAGACAAAAAGCTTCAAGCAATGAATAAAAATATTCCTAAAAAATCGAGAGTCGAACGACATAATTTTAAGAGTGACATTGCTCAATTCTCCTGGGTCGCACAGCAGATAAAAAATGAGATAAAGGGCGGACTTAAACCCAGTGAAATTGCTATCATTGCTCCAAAACATAAATACCTAGAACCGCTTGTTCCATATCTCAAATCGTTAAACATTCCGGTACGGTATGATAAGCGTGAAAATGTATTTGACGATAGTCACATTCAGTCACTCATCACAATGGTGCAGTTAGTAATTGCACTTAGAGATAATAAGACCGCGGAAGCAAATTCACTGTGGCCTGCAGTGCTAAGTGCACAAGAATGGAAGATACCTACAAGTAGGATTTGGAAATTATCTTGGGCGGCAAATAAAAATTATTTCGAGAATGGCGAGAACAACTGGCAAGCTCTTATGCTGGATGATGAGCAATTTAAATTAATAGCACTGTTTTTTGCTCAGCTAGCGAGCGCATCTCGCACTCTAACACTCGAATTAATACTAGATTATTTAACTGGAGTCACCCCACTAGTACTTAATGAAATAGAAACACCTGAATATACATCTCCTTATTTTGAATACTATTTTGGTAAAGAAAGTAGGGAGGAGAATCCGGTAGGATTCATGCAGCTACTTTCAAATTTAACGGTACTACGTCAACATCTTAGAAGTTACAAGAAAACAGAAGCTTCACCTTTAACGATTGATGACTTTATCGAATTTGTTAAAGCATATGCTGATGCAGAAGAAAAACTACTAAATACCAATCCATATCATTCGAGCGACGATGCAGTGCAGCTATTAACTGCATACGGCGCGAAAGGATTAGAATTTGGCGCTGTATTCACTCTAGCAACCGTTGATGAAGTGTGGGGAATGAAAGCTCGCTCAAACAGTAATAAAATATCATTACCTATTAATTTAAAAATAATACGTCAAGCGGGGCTTTCCAAAGACGAAAGAAAGCGGCTATTTTTTGTGGCACTCACTAGGGCGAAACACATGCTCATTATGACTAGTTATGACCAAGATTTTTCAGGTAAAGTAACAACACCCCTAGAGTTTCTCGCAGAATCTCAACTCGATGATTCGCAATCAAGTCCTTATTTACCAAGTAGCCAAAAACAAGTAATGCAATCCGATTCTGAAGCACTTACTATTGATCAAATTGAAACCTATTGGCATGCGAAACATCTAAAAGCTCTGAGCGACGAAACATTAAATGAGCTCATAAAACCACAACTTGAAACGTTTCAATTGAGTGCAACGCATCTTAATTCATTTACCGATCTAGAGTATGGAGGACCAGAATCTTTCTATTTAAATACAATACTTCGCTTCCCGAAATCACCTAGTGTCAGTGGGCAATACGGAAGCGCAATGCATGAAACACTAGAATCGCTCCATAATATATTGCGAAAAGAAGGTGAAATTCCTGATCTTGATAGAACAATTGAAATTTTTGAGAAAAAATTAAAATCGCAAAGATTACTCCCGGGTGATTTTAGTCAACAATTTTCACGCGGCAAAAGAGCACTTGAACATTTCTTACCTTGGTGGTGGCATAACTTCAATCCATCGAATGAAGCCGAAATCAATCTAAAGAACGAGGGATCATTTGTCGGAGAAGCTCACCTAAGCGGTAAGCTTGATCAATTAGTAATCAATCACGACGACCACGAAATAGGGGTGGTAGATTACAAAACTGGTACCCCAATTGAAAGATGGGATACATCTTTGAAGGTTCATAAATACAAACAACAACTACTTTTTTATAAACTACTTCTAGAATCCTCTCACTCATATGAAAAATTTACTGTCACCAGTGGTAGATTGGTGTTTGTAGAACCTGATGATGATGATCAAATGCATGAGCTTACGCTGCAGTATGATGATAAAGATATTATTCGTACAAAAAATCTCATCCAAGCAGTATGGAATTGCATCATGAAACTCGATATACCATCAACCGAACATTTCGAGAAAGATGCTAAGGGAACTGTAGCATTTGAAAATTGGCTCATAGAGAACTACTTACCGAAAGAGTAGACATTGCTTTTTTATAATACTTATGGTATTATATATTTGTAGTGTACCCGTTCGAGTGAAAGGAACTCCTCTTGTTATCCGCTACAATTTACAATCCATCGTTTCAAGTTTTCTCGCTTTATGAAAGCTGTGCTATCCTGCTGACGTCTATGCTTAGCTTAGTCCTGGTGATCAAGAGACACTACATTGCTTCTGTATTTATTGCGTTCTTTGGGATGCTTTACTTCATGATCGAAATGGTAATAGGTATTGTGACATTTGTTGTTCATAGAAACCTTACCCTCCTGACTACTCCAAGCAATGCTTACGCAATCAACATGTCACTTTCATTGCTCCTTTTGATATCTACCGGAATCATTTACATCAAACACTTTCTGCAACTGCATTTAGATGACATTGATCGAACATGAATCCCAAGGTTATCAAAACTTGACACATGGCCAAAGCCCGCGTGGCACTTGAGATTTCATACTCGAGTGCCCGCGGGCTCATCACCTCCTAATAGGAGGCTTTTTTATATATAAAATACTTGCATTTTTAGCATAAACGTGTTATTATATTTTTGTAGTATTCTTCTAGGCCTTTAAGGAGGCAATCATGTCAGTAGCTACACTTCACAACTCGGCATCCGCGACAGGGTTCATGAACACTTGGGTGATCGTAAGCTTGCTTTTTGCAGTAAGCGTCTCATTCCTCGCGTTCATCTGGCAGCGCCGTGTTATTCAGGCGCTCGTTTCGGCTTCGATTTTCATGTTCCTCGTGAACGTAGCAATTGGCGGTGTCGCCAACTGGGACGTCGCAAAGCACGGAAATCATGGCTGGAGCTCGCTGCCTGGATGGGTATTTAATGCCCCAATCCTCGCGGGATTATTCCTTCTGAGTTCAGCAACTACCTTTGCTCTTTTGGAGCACTGGGGATTGCAAATCTGGCGTCGTCACGACAACCTGGACAAACTCAAGAAGGATGATCTTAAGAAGATCAGCTGAGTTGACTCCCTCGTGGCTTAGTGTTGGGCGGATCGCAAGGTCTGCCCAACACAAAAGCCCGAGGGATTTTCAATTGAATTAAAAAAGCCCTCCGAATGAGGGCTTTTCTTTAAAGCTTTAACTTCTTATTTTCGAGAAGTCTTCTTTTTTGCAGGAGCTGCTTTTTTCTTTGCAGGAGCTGCTTTTACTGCAGGAGCTTTCGCTGTTGCTGAAGCCATGCGAGTGAGTGGACTCGTTGAAGGATCAAGAACATATACGTACACTAATGCACCTACACCAAAACCAAGTACTGGGCCGAGGAAATAGTTCCAGTCAAAAGATCGGACTCCAAGTGCTACAGCTGGGTTGATAAGCCCATTTGAACCTAAGCCTGCTACAAGTATACCTAGGAATAACGCAGCACCAATAGTAAGTGATGCCTTCATTCCACCAGCTTTTTGTACTACAACAGCTACGAATCCAAGGCTAAATACTAGCGCACCAATGAATTCTGCGAGGAATACTTGCATGTGGAATGGAGTAGTCGTATTTGTAAGATTATGACCTACAAAATATTCATACAGTCTCATTGCACCATATGCTGCAACAGCTTGCGCTGCTAGATAACCGATTGCTCGGAATACTGTTAATTTACGAATCGCAAACAAACCAAGCGTTACAGCTGGATTAAAATTTGCACCTGATAATTTACCGAAAGCACCGGTAAATGTTGCAACAGCAACACCTGCACCAATTGCAGTAAAGAACGGCAATTGATACCTTGATACATTTAGCACTACTAAGACAAGTACAAATGTACCAACTGCCTCAGCCAACAGCGCTGCTACTTGACGCTGATTCATATTAGGAACCCTCCTTAAGTTAATCTTATGTTTTAACGATAAGAGTAAACACATAAAAAATCAATAGCATATTTTAACAAACAGATATAAATGGTGGGTAATATCATTAAAAAAATAGTCACAGGAAAACTAAATAATGCTGGCATATTATACATGTAGTGTTATACTAGTAAATGTAAACGCTATATGTGGAATAAAGTATGGAAGGAACGTATGAGTACAAGTTTCGAAAACTACAACATTAAAACTACGGATCCAATCGAAAAAAATAGTTTACCTCCAATTTTACTTTTGGTCACAAGCCCAGATGAAATTTTTCAAGAAATGGAATTCAAAAACTCAGACAATTTCGTAAATGGTGCGGAAATTTTCATAAAGGTACTCGAAAAAAGTGGCATGTTATCTGACGAACAAGATAGAAATGAAATACGGCACTATATTCACACTTCACAAGAAGAGTACAATTCTTTATTCATGAAAAAGATTCAAGGACAAGGACAAAAAACCGATATAGATAAAATTATGCACCTTTACGATCTTACTGATGATGCAGTTGCAGAAGACACATTGCTTAGTTATGGTGAGCAATTCAGAAAAGCTGCTAATACTTCCGCGAAACAAGAACAAGCGCTCTCTTTCGAAAGACTTATTCGCTATATGTTTCTGAAGGAAAACGGTAATCTGTCCGATTTAGAAGATTTAACTTTGAAAAACCATAGCGACGAACTACTATAAAACTAATGGCATTCGAAGATTTTACTACTAAAGAAAGTGTCGTACTCGTTTATACAGGAGAAGGCAAAGGCAAAACCAGTGCAAGCCTTGGGCTTATGGTACGTGCGCTTGGAGCTGATTGGAAAGTTGCATATGTTCAGTTTATTAAACACTGGAAGGTCAACGAACATAAGTTTATTGAAAAGATACAGGATACCTTCGACGATAATCTTTTCTTCTACAAGGGAGGAGCGGGCTTTTACAAAGCTGGTGAATTAAGTGCAAAAGGAATAAGTGACGATGAGCATCGCTTAATGGCCCAAAAAACTTTTGAAATTGCCTACGAAGCAGCTAAAAGCGGAAAATACGATTTAGTAATTTGTGATGAGATAAATAATGCTGTGGCGGATGGGCTGGTTGACAAAAAACAACTTAAAAATTTTATTAAAAATAGAAACGCTAAAACAAGTATTTGTCTGACTGGACGAAATTTTCCAGAAGACCTTCTGAGTGAAGTGGATATTGCCACTAACATGACAAAAATAAAACATCACTTTGATAATAAATTCCTCGCGAATAGTGGTATCGATTTTTAATCGTTGTTAATTTAGCACTTTTATATTCTTTCTCTTCATACTAGTCTAGTTAACATTGGCTATAAAAAAGATAGAGGGGAAAATGGAAAAAGGAATACAAAATACCTTGCCTGGTATGGAAGACTATGCGACTCGAATTTCAGCATATACATGGGAGATGCGTGAAGCAATCAATGAGTTGAGCTATGAAGAGAGACTAGAACTAGTAGATCAGTTGCACGACAGACATATCAGAGGAGAAATCACTGAAGAAGCTTTCGAAGACGGGATAATAGTGATGCTGCCTGAGATTAATTTCTCAGAAATTAATCAGTAATTAAATAGAGTGCTTTTTCTTCGAAATAGGGAACCTTAGTGAATTCATTAAGGTTCCATTTTTTTATAATAACCTTTTTTGGTATTTCTCCGCTTACATCTCCGCCTTTTAAATACAAAAGACCATTAGTAATTTCATTACTATTAATTTTTGAAATATTTTTTTGCACCCAGCTCCACGCAACGTCAAGTTTGGTAACTGCTCTTGAGACCACAAAATCAAACGTATCTGTTATATCTTCAGCCCGTGCATGAATAGTGATAACATTTTCGAGTCCTATTTCGTCTGCGATACTTTGAGCAACAATTAATTTCTTATTTATTGAGTCTACAAGCACAAATTTGGTTTCAGGAAAAAGAATTGCCAAAGGAATTCCCGGAAAGCCACCTCCAGTGCCAAGATCCATGATTTTCGTTCCCGGCAAAAAAGAAATTACTTTCGAAATAAGCATACTATGCAGCACATGATGAGAATAAAAATTATCCATGTCTTTTCGTGAAATGATATTAATCTTTTGATTCCAATCCTTATATAAAGGTTCTAGGGCTTTCAGTTTAGTAATCTGATCATTAGAAAGATTATCAAAATTTTTTAAAATAAATTCTTCCATAAATTAGACCACCAGACTTCCTCTTTTTTGATGATGATCACGTGTTTTAATCATTTTTCTGTGATATTCTGCAACCTTTAATAAATTAATAAACCGCATTCCATGGATATACACCTTGAGGTATTGATCGTATTTAATCTTTCCTCTTCGCTCATGAATTAGTATTGAAATATCTACGTCATCGTGAACAATTCTCTCGTCTTTGCAGGTTTCATTTTTTATTAGATCCCACATGGGTTTTCTTATAGCCATATTTGATCCCCATAGTAGCTGGAATCCCATCAATTTCTTTCCTAGTAAAAAATAATATTTACTAAAGAACAGTCCTGGGTACATATCTTTGAAGGCTATTTCGTATACTCCCCCCGGACCAGTCAGGGCACTCAGTGAAGCGTCTTCAACAAAATTTTTGTTAACCCGCTCAACCCAGGTCTTTGAGACTACGGTGTCAGCATCAATTCGAGCAATAATATCGCCAGTTGCACTATCAAATCCTCTATGATGGGCAGCAATAATACCTTGTTTTTTTTCTTTAAGCATTTTGACAAAAGGATACTTCTTAATTATTTCAACCGTTTTGTCTGTCGAGTTATTGTCCACTACAATAATTTCATGTGGAGGCATTGTTTGTTTAGCTAATGCCTGGAGGCAAGAATCTAATACCGATTCTTCATTAAATGCTGGAATTATAATGCTAATCTTAAGCTTTTTATTTGATACCATATATATACTGACAGTATACGACACTCACTATGAAAAATAATAAAACAACTGTAACAGGAAAAAATTTACCCAAGTACTACTTGAGAGAACTCAAGATTTGGTGGAAATCATTGAAAAAATTTCAACGCTTTTTCATCATTGTCATAGTATTCTTATTCATGTTCTGCGCCCAAGCATATGGATTGGCGTATTGGTATCAACAAAAACATAAAAACGAACCGATACATCTCGGTGTTACCTTTATAGCTGATTATGCGACAAGCCTGGGCATTGATCCTCATAGAACAATGCTTGCCCTCAGAGATGACTTGGGATTTCGTAGATTTAGACTCGTAAGCTATTGGGAGGATATAGAAAAAGCACCTGGCAAATATGATTTCTCTGAGCTTGATTGGGAGATGCAACAGGTCGATGCCGTACATGGATCTGTAACGCTATCAATTGGTTTAAGACAACCCCGTTGGCCTGAATGTCATATCCCAAACTGGGCATCAAATGAACAAACATCTGTTTGGTATCCTCAGCTTAAAAATTTTATGACAGCGGTAGTTAACAGATATAAGAACAATCCTGCACTAGTGAGTTATCAACTGGAAAATGAATATTATCTAAGTGCTTTTGCAAATTGCCCTGACTCAACGAAGGATCGAATTATCGATGAGTTTAAACTCGTTAAAACTCTCGATGCAAAAACACCAATTATCATCAGCTTATCGAATAATTATCTTGGTATACCTATTAGCCAGCCTCGACCAGATCAATATGGAGTCTCTGTTTATAAATTGGTGTACGACAAAACTATAACCCACAACTATTTCGAATATCCATTTCCAGATTGGTATTACACTTGGAGGGCAGCGCTAACTGAAATAGTGACCGGTAAAAGCAGCATGCTTCATGAACTACAGGCAGAGCCTTGGCCACCAACTGGAATACTAAACTCTTCCCAAGACGAATTAAGCAAATCAATGAATGCCCCTCTTTTACAAAAAAGAATTCAATACGGTAAAGATACTGGTTTTAAAGATATTGATCTTTGGGGTGGCGAATATTGGTATTATGAAAAAACTAAATTCAATGATCCATCGCTTTGGAATGTAGTCAAAAAATCTATTCAGCAAACGAATCAAGACAACGTAGCCAAGCATTTGCAATAGCGCTAAATCTACCCCTGTTGTACAATAAAACCATGGCAAATAAAAAAGTAGCTCCAAAATCGCAGGTAGTGAACAAACAAGCAAAACGAGATTACGAAATAATAAAAACGTTTATGGCAGGTCTTGTTCTCACGGGTGCAGAAGTAAAAAGCCTTCGTCATGGACACGGGCAACTTCGAGGCGCTTTTGTTACTTTAAAAGATGGTGAAATTTGGCTCCTTAACGGCATGATAAACCCAACAAATGCAAATAAAACAGTGCTCAATGAAGAAATGCAGATTCGATCAAGGAAACTCCTCTTAAAAAAGAAAGAGATTAACGAGCTTGCAACTGCAAAGGAACAAAGCTTATCTATCATTCCACTCAAAATTCTGACTAATGGGCGATTTATTAAAATTGAAATCGCTATTGCTAAAGGCTTAAAAAAATTCGACAAAAGACAAAAAATTAAAAAAAGAGACACCGACAGAGACAACGCGAGAACTTTAGCAAGAAAATAGTTTAATTCTCGAGTACACTATAAGAGTATGAATATTTTTAGCTGGAACGTGAATGGATTACGTGCTGTATTAAACAAAGGAGCGTTGCAAGGATTTATAAATGAATACAATCCAGATATTCTTTGTTTGCAGGAAATAAAAGCCAACGAAGATCAAGTAGACGTAAAATTAGAAGGCTATTTTATGTATTGGAATTCCGCTAAGAAAAAGGGATACAGCGGAACAGCCATTCTTTCTAAAATTAAACCAATTGCTATATTGAAGGGATTTCCTGATAGTATTTTAAATAAATTTGATTTTGAAAATGATGGGTATGGAAATCCAAATGGTGAAGGCCGCGTACTTGTTGCTGAGTATGAAGAATTCTTTATTGCAACAGTTTATACTCCCAACACAAAGCCTGACTTAAGCCGACTTACGCTTCGGCATAAACACTGGGACCCAGCATTTCTGGAATACATGAAACAATTAGAAAAAAAGAAGCCAGTCCTTTTTTCTGGTGATTTAAATGTTGCCCATACCGAAGATGACTTAGAAAATCCAAAAGCTAACGTAGGAAAACACGGTTTTACCAATGAAGAACGGGAGGGTTTTGACAACATCCTTTCAGCAGGTTTTATTGATAGCTTTAGAAAATTTACTCCTACCGGAAACGGCCATTATTCATGGTGGAGCCATTTTGCAAATGCACGTGCTAGAAATATTGGATGGAGAATTGATTATTGGCTTGTTAGTAACAGTCTCAAAGATAAAATTGAAGAGGCAAAAATATACCCAAATGTTATGGGTAGTGATCATTGCCCAGTAAGTGTAAGGATTAAATAATCATGAGTGATATACGACGCACACTATTGTTTTTGCATGAGGGTGATAATATTCTTCTTGCTATGAAAAAGAGAGGGTTTGGTGCAAATCGTTGGAATGGCGTTGGAGGAAAATTAGAAGCAGGCGAAACGATAGAACAAGCTCTTATAAGAGAAACGCAAGAAGAAATATTTGTGACTCCAATTGATTACGAAAAGGTCGCTGAATTAGATTTTTATGGAAAAGATCCTGAAACTAATGAGCCATGGCAAATGTTTGTTTATGCCTATCTATGTACAAAGTGGGAGGGCGAACCTACTGAAAGTGAAGAAATGAAACCTGAATGGTATAAAAAAAATTCAATTCCGTATGATGATATGTGGCAGGATGATGAACATTGGCTTCCCCAAGTACTCGAAGGCAAAAAAATACAGGCAACCTTTCATTTCGATGAAAAAGACGATCTCAAATCTCATGACATCAAAGAGGTTGTGCAGTGGTAAAGAAACCTATTGCCATTTTTGACATTGATGGCACATTCTTCAGATGGCAACTATTCCACGAACTAGTTTTTCAGCTCAAAAATATGGGCTGTTTCAATGAAAAAATATCAAAAAAACTTGATGAAACTTTTTTAAATTGGCAGGCACTAAAAGCAACGTGGTCAGAATATGAAAATCAGGTGGTTGCAGCCATCGAAGACTCGATAACATCGATTAATCCAAAACAAGTGGAAGAAGCTGCACAGAAAATAATAGATAAATCTGGTCATGAAGTCTACGCCTTCACAGCACAACTAGCCCAAAAATTAAAAGATGAGGGTTATTTCCTCCTGGCAATTACTGGATCGCAACAAGAAGTTGCTGAACTTTTTGCAAAAAAGCATGGATTCGATGACTGCATTGGTCTTATACATGAAAGAAAAGAAGATTTCTATACAGGTAAATATGAGCGATTTATTGTAGACAATAAATTGGCACTAGCTAAAGACTATATAGAAAAACATAATCTGTCTTTAGAGAGAAGTTATGCAATAGGCGACAGTGCTTCAGATATAGATGTATTGCATCTTGTTACTCATCCCATAGCTTTTAATCCTAGTAAAGAACTACTCGATGAAGCTCAGAAAAATGGATGGCCGATTGTTATTGAAAGAAAGAACATAATGTACCGCCTAGAAACGAGTCAAAATGGATACAAATTGGCAGAAACAAGAATACTCTAAACCACTATTCGATTCTTTGATTTGGGCAAAACCTGAGCAGAAAGATTTTGCAGGCAGGCTCCTGATTATTGGCGGCAATGCACACGCAATAAATGCACCCAATGAAGCATATGTGAGCGCATTAAAAGCTGGAATTGGCTATGCTAAAGTGTTACTTCCGCGGCAAACAAAGAAATTTTTTGGAAATAATATTCCTCTAGACGTCGAATTACTAGCTGACACACCAAGCGGGAGCTTCAGTACGAAAGCATTCGAAGATGTCCTAGGATTTAGTGCTTGGTCTGATGGCCTTTTTTTTGCAGGTGATATAGGCAGAAACAGCGAAACCGCAATAATGATAGAATCTATAGCAGATAATGTTTCAGGCATCCAGATTTACACTCGTGATTCACTAGAATATTTTTCTACACATCCAGAAAATATTTTTAGGCGAGATGAGACACTCCTTGTTCTAAGTCTTTCTCAATTACAAAAGATGCTTATAGTACTAAGGGAAAAAACACCCATTACGTTTGATATGGGTATCGTAAAACTTTCGCAACTTCTGTCTGAACTAACCCTCAAATACAATGCGACCCTCATGACGCAGTATGGGAACGCTATACTTGTGGCACAGGGCGGAAAAGGAATAATAACCTCGCTGCCCGTAATTCCGCAAAGATGGCGACTCAAATCTGCTACAGCTGCTGCCGTTTGGTGGATTCAAAATCCTAAAAAACCGCTCGAAGCGATTGCAACGGCGATTACGCAAGTAGATTGGAAAAATTAATATATCTTTGTTGGTACCGCGAGCCGGACTTGAACCGGCACGAGCATAAGCTCACAAGATTTTGAGTCTGGCGTGTCTACCAATTCCACCATCGCGGCACAAACAAGAATACATTAAGCTTTAAAGTGCTACATAAAAGCAGGGGTAATTGTACTATAATTATAGCGGTAACTAAAAGTAATACATACATATATGCCCAATAAAATAAATGAACTACCGCTTCCTGATGGAAATAACAGTGGCCAAACAAGCCAATCTGAGGCGGTTAATTATGTACGCGAAAAATTATCTAATTTTTATCCAGATGAGCCCAACGTACAGGACGAAGCACAAGAAATTACTATGCTCGGTGCTAAATCTGACCACCAAGTCTTTATTAATAATTTACTCAACTCCGGTAAAAATTTAGCCCAAATTCAGACGGAATGGCACCTGTATTATCAGGATTTGAGTGATGAACAAAAACATACCATCTGGCAAGAATATTACGATAACCATGCAGAACTTACGAAGCAAAAAAATACAGGCCAGCACCGCAATAATGGAGTTAGCCGCAAGAGTCTTTCGGAACATCAAAGTCAAGCATATTACACAGAGATTCAGGAAGCACCAAAGAAACATTCTATTTCTGGCAAAGGCATTCTAAAGAAACGCCACCGCCTGCAATCACTATTCTTTGGGCTTGGTTTTGGTGCACTTATAATTTTTATATTTCTATTTGGTTTTTTTAATGAACGTTTCATAGCTCCCTTTATTTCACCTAGCAAAAATGTCGCACTAGCACCCCTCATTCTAGACCCGACAGGCAACAACAATGTAGGCCCAGAAAATATTTTAATTGTTCCAAAAATTAATGTCGTAGCTCCAGTTATATACGACGTTCCAAGCATCAGTCCCAATGATATGCTATTGGCACTCAATAACGGAGTCGTCCATTACCCCCAATCGTCACTCCCAGGGCAAAATGGAAATGTCGTTATTGTTGGTCATTCATCAAATAACTATTTTAATGATGGTAAATACAAATTTGCGTTTGTTCTACTAGATCAACTAGATGTAGGGGACACATTCATGATTAACTACAATTCAAAACAATACGTCTATCAAGTGTATAGTCGAAAAATAGTTGACCCCACCGACATAGCTGTACTTGGTACAGCGGATCGTCCCAGCACTGCAACGCTCATTACTTGCAATCCGGTAGGAACGTCTCTGCATCGACTCGTGCTTCTGGCAAACCAAATTAGTCCTGCGCCCGCTTCAAATTCTCCTGCACCATCATCTCCCACCTCCAGCTTACAGCCGACTATTATCCCAGGAAATTCCGAAAGCCTCTGGCAGCGTTTTATACATTGGCTAACGAGCTAAATTAAAGAACGAGTTTACCGGCTTGCAACACAAACTTAGCGTTTGGCTGATAGATGATGGTATAAATCTGGTTTACGGCAGGGTTAAAATAGGCCTGAAACGCATCATCACTTTTAGTTAAATTAACAAGGTTTAAGCCATCGAATTCGAAAACATGCTCAACACCTCCACTTACAACAGAAAGATGGCTAGTATCCATCCATTTCGCTTCAAGGGACGTAGTAAGGGGCAGGTTTAAGGTAAAGCGGTAAACATGATCAAGCTCTGCATCAAAAACAACAAAATTAGTGCCTGACTGCATACTTATATAGCGAGAACTTTTTGAAAAAGAAGAAAAACTTGGATTAGTAAGTTGTAGTGCTAGCTGGGCGCTAATTGGTTGGGTGTTATCTGGAGAGACGTTATTGAGCGGATTATTATATATAAATATTTTATTTTGAACGGCTGAAGATACTACGTAATACCATGTGCCAGCATATTGCGATAAATCTAGAAGATAATGAGTGCTAGGATCAGCCGTTATGGGTTGAAGCTTGAAATGATCTTTTTGATTACTAAGAATACCTACCTGAGAAACTCCTTTTGTATCTGGAGCAGAAACATAAAGAATTAAACTATCCCCATACGACTTGAAGGCCACAATATTGGAAAGGAGAGGAGTCCCTTGAATTGAAGTTGAGTTTGCCAATTTAAGTGTTCCAGCGGCAGCATCAAAAACGAGAAATTGATTAAATTTTTTATTAAATAATGTCAGATTTGCGCTAGCTGATAGGGAAAGTGAAGTGCTTACATTCGTAGAATTTGATACATCGTTCTTATCAATCATTAAATATTCTTTCTTACCGGACGGGAGTGTTTGCAAGAGTAAAAAGTGGTTATTGTCGTCTGCCCAACCAACGACACTAAAAGCTCCTATATTCAATGCTTCACTTTGCAAGATGGATTGCGGTACGGTGATTGTTTTGGCAGCATTTCCGGGATTAGTAGTATCAAAAACCGTAAAGTCAGGTTTCTGAGAGTTGGGCTGTATCACCAACCATTGTCCATTTAGAGATTGACTCACTAATCCGGGTGCTGCTTCGAAATTAGTAACGTTTGAAGTAGGGATATTTTTAGGAAATAGTCGTATATAGTCATAATAGCTGACCGTGCCACCCACTACATTAATCGTTTTATTCCAATCAATGTAGTTTGTCTTTTGAACGGAAGCGTTATATGTTCCGCCTAATAAATTAAATTTGGTGTCAGTTTGACTGTTTTGGAGGGGACCATTAAGATAGATTTTTGCTCCGCTCGGACTTGAACTAAAAAAAACGAGGCCACTCTGGTTCACCCCTTTATTAGGGTCATAGCCATAGCCTTCAGCAACAAAAATTAAAACTAGCGCAGCAAGTCCTATAAGTATCGCCATCAATCCATAGCCTACAAATAGTTGAGTTGTTTTTTTTCTTTTTTCTTTAGGAGTTAAAAATTCCATATGAACATACGCTATTTTGTCACGTTATTACTATTTTTTCCACTTTATTTAGTTAATTAAATACTTGCGCCCACGATAGCCTAAAGCGTAATATTACTAGTAAGTAATCGCAAACTTAAGCAAGCAAAGAAGTATATTTGAAAACATTTATTGAAATTAATGGCCAAAAGATTGACCCCACAACTGGCAACGTTATCGGGGTAGAAAAAATGGTCAAAAATAATAGTACTCTGAAAGTGATTGATGGCTTTGTTCGAAAAAAACCTGTAACTCCTCAAAGCGTACTAATTAAAAATCAAGCACTGGCAGCGAAAAATACACTACAGTCACAAACAACTACTACAAAACCTAGGTTATCACAGCCGATTGAAACAAAAGTACACCACTCAAAAACACAGCAATCAAAAACTTTAATTAGAAGTTTTGTATCCAAGCCCAGTAAGACTCCGCCTCAAATAAATACCACAAAATCACTCGCTAGTAGTTCTGTTGAAAAGAGTGCTTCCGGGCGTGGCTTATTACTCAGAAGAGTTCCTGATAATAGAATAAGTAGAGCGAGCGCCACCGAAAAAAACACTGAAGTATCTCGTTTTCCTAAAATGTTCCAGTTAAATGCGAACCCAATAAACGCACAACTTTCAGTTAAGGCACAGCCTGAACAAAATGATCCCCCTGCAGCACCTCCAACATTAATTAAACCCAAACTTGGACAAGAAAATAACCGAAGAGAAGTATTTAATCACCCTGCTAGTAACGTTTTATCTAAAAAGAACCAAAAGAGAAATAACTTTAAAAATTTCATCAGTCTTTTCAAAGTAAAACCTAAAATTGTTATAGGCTTTACCGCAACAATTGCATTGATCGCTGGTGCTGGTTATTTTGCGTATATTAAAGTACCGGCAGTTGACCTAAGAGTGGTGAATGCAAAATCTGGCTTTACTGCAACTATCCCAAGTATCACTCCTGCTGGTTTTAACTTCAAAGGACCGATGCAATTCAGCAACGGAGCTGTTGTACAGAACTTTAATAGCGTTAATCACAAGGCATTCTCTATCGTACAAAGATCATCATCCCTTACAAGTGAATCCTTATTATCTAAGTACATAACCTCATCAAATTTTAAATATCAGACATATTCTGAAAAAGGACTTAACGTTTATATATACAATGCTGGGGACGCAATGTGGGTCAATAACGGTATATGGTATAGCGTTATAAATAATGGAAATCTCACTTCTGATGATATTCTAGCGCTGGCTGGAAGTATGTAACTTGTCTCGACATCTGTTGTTATGCGATACTATCTGAGATGAACAAAATAATCCGAACTCGATTTGCACCAAGCCCAACAGGTTTTTTACATGTTGGAGGGGTGCGTACAGCACTTTTTGCATGGCTCATCGCAAAACAAAACAACGGCCAATTCATTTTAAGAATTGAAGATACCGACAAAGTACGTGAAGTAGCCGGCTCGGAACAGCACATTATTGATTCTTTGCATTTTATTGGAATTAAATGGGATGAAGGACCAGACATTGGAGGCCAGTACGGACCCTATAGACAAAGTGATAAACTGACAATTTACAAAGAGTGGGCACAGAAGCTTGTAGATAAAGGAAGGGCATACCCAGACCCATATACACAAGAAGAACTTAATCGACTTCGGGAGCAAGCTAAAATAGAAAAAAGACCATTTCTGTTCAGAGAACACCGACCAGAAACATTTGCAAAATGGGATGGAAGTTCAACCCTACGATTCAAATCAGATCCAAAACCGTATGTTTGGTATGACGCTGTTATGGGTGAGCTTTCAAATGGTGAAGAAGTTATTGATGATTTTATCATTATGAAAAATGATGGATATCCAACTTATAATTTTGCTCATATTATCGATGATCATCTTATGGAAATTACCCATGTCCTCCGAAGTCAAGAATTTATTTCATCTACTCCAAAATTTCTTAATCTTTACGAAGCGCTAGAGTTTGAACGACCAATACTGGGGACACTTCCATTTGTTATGGGCCCAGATGGAAAAAAGAAATTAAGCAAACGTGATGGTGCAAAAGACATACTCGATTACAAAAAAGAAGGGTATTCTTCCGAGGCCTTGCTTAACTTTCTCGCTACGCTCGGATGGAATGATGGAACTACACAAGAAATATTTTCAGAAAAAGAATTAATTGAAAAATTTTCAATCGAAAGAGTAAGCCGGTCAGGTGCAAAATTTGATGAGCAACGGCTTCTTTGGCTCAATGGCCATTACATCAGAGAAATGAATATAGACACCCTTTATGCCAATGCTAAAGATTATTTTCCTAAAGAAGCATCCGCCTACGATGATGCATACAAAAAAAATGTCCTTACTATTATTCAAGAAAGATTAAAGTTCTATAGCGAACTACCATCTCTAACTAACTTCTTCTTCGCTGAACCAGAACCCGATTTAACACTCATACAAAATAATAAGCAACTCTCAAAGGTAGAGCCAGAAACGTTGGTATCACTACTTGAAGTGGCCCTGAAAGGCCTTGACGGTATTTCTTTCGAAACTGAAAAATTAAGTGAAACACTTAACGGGCTACTCGAAAAAACAAGACAGAAACCTGCAATTCTTTTTAGTTTGATTCGAATTGTGACTACTTGGGCTCCTTCAAGCCCTGGGCTAGTTGAAAGCCTGGCAGTACTCGGAAAAGAAACTACGCTTAGTCGCATGAAAAATGCATTGAACTTATTAAGTAAAAATTAAAGACCAGTCAATCAACTACGTTACAATAGAATGAATGAGGGTTTTTTAGATGAAAAAAATGAGATCATCACATCTGGGGCTATTAACACTTGCCTCACGTTTTTTTGATACATTACAACGAAAAATCCTCAAACATAAAGTGTATGCAGTAATCAGCACCGCTA
This sequence comes from uncultured Candidatus Saccharibacteria bacterium, assembly GCA_903859365.1. GTDB lineage: Bacteria > Patescibacteriota > Saccharimonadia > Saccharimonadales > CAIOMD01 > CAIOMD01. The sequence goes on from CAIOMD010000005.1 coordinate 20,600, forward strand.
TTTTTCTTGGAGCGGTTTTTGGAGTGCTACTTACTTTCAATAGAGATACTAATCCAAAAGGGACTGTAGCAAAATCACAAATTAATCAAGCAGACCCAAGCCAGAGTGCCCAAAGTGGGCTTTTTGTTTCACCCTTGACGGGTCAAACGCTCGCAGATAAGTCACTCGTGGATCATCAGGTGACAGCAGTAATGATTGATAATTCTCTTCCGGCGCGCCCTCAATCAGGGTTATCGCAAGCTGGAATAATTTTTGAAGCCCTTACTGAAGGCGGCATTACTCGTTTTTTGGCACTCTATCAAGAATCAGCTCCAAACATTGTGGGGCCAATCCGAAGTGCTCGTCCGTATTTCCTTGATTATGCATTACCATTTGACGCTAGTATCGCTCATGTAGGAGGGAGCCCACAGGCTTTAATTGATATAAAAGCACTGGGGATGAAAGATATCGATCAAACAAATAACGAATCAGCATATCAACGTGTAGCGAATAAATCTGCCCCGAGTAATGTATTTAGTACATTTTCAAATCTAGACGCCCTCAATACAAAACAACGGTATCTAAAATCAAACTTCATAGGATTCAAGCATAAAACTGACGTTGCCCAAACTCCAACTGCAGGAACAATAGATTTTCTCATATCATCACAATTCTATAACTCAGAATTTAAATATAACAGCTCAACCAATTCATATCTCAGGTTTCAGGGAGGAGTTAAGCAAATAGACGCGCTGAATGGGCAGCAATTATCTCCTAAAGTCGTGATTGCCTTATTCGTTAGTCAGGCCTACAATCCCGATGGACTACACACAAGCTACAACACAACTGGTCAAGGAAAAATGTACGTGTTCCAGGATGGTATCATGTCTCCAGGTAATTGGAAGAAAACAGATAGGAAAAATCAGTTAGAATTCACCGATCAATATGGCATGCCAATGAATATCAACGCTGGACAAACCTGGGTAACACTTATTTCGAATGATGGAGATGTTACTTTTAAACCATAGCTATGAGAAAAAAACGAACTCGATTAGAATACGAAGCACTAAATAGGAAGCTATTATCAGCAATTGTTACCCTTACTGCCACCTTTATAATAACCGGGTTACTCCTTTACTTTTTTTTGGGACGAAAATAAAGAATTGTTGTATTTAAAGCACTAGCATTATGTTCATAGAGTTGTACAATAAAAAGAGTCATGTGGGTACTAGTTTAATTACTTTTCTACTTACAGGCGTATCAAAAAAGTTTTATCTTTTTTCAAAATTTCGATATACACACTAGCCACGAGCGAAGCGTCACTGTCGGATCAATTCAATACTGTTATCTCAACATACGATGTGATTAATGACGGAGAAATCACCCCGGTTGAATAGCACAAAATCCTTTACCGTTACTAGCAATAAATTTGTCTAGGCTCTTCTAACCATCTTAATTAAGGAAATTGAATTATGAAAAAAGCAGTTTTGATAGAAAAAGATATTGATTTAAAAGAAGTATATTTCGGCAACATCCAAAAACAAATACGAACGTATCCCAAAAAAATTGAATGCGAAGGCACGACCTACACATTCAATGACGGACTTCAGTTATTAGTGCGGCAAGGTAAAGAGTTAATAAGAATTTTCGATATGACCGATGGACATGCTCATTACCGTCTCAGAAACGATGTTACCGAACAAAGATGGAGATTAATGTCCATTACGATGAATGCATAGTCTAACTTCTAGTTACTAAAAAGAACGATGCCAATGTATGCGTGGTTAACTAGTGGGGTTTTCACAAATCCCACTATTTAGTGTAGGATAGAGGTCATGAGTATAACCAACCTTGCATTACCTCATAAAATTAAATTCGTAAAAAAAGAATCCATAGCACCGAATGTCTATAGTTTCCATTTTCTTCCCAAAGAGAAGTTAAAATGGAAAGCGGGACAACATGGTATTTTTGAAATACAAGAAAAAGGCAGCAAGACACTTCGTTGGCCTTTTTGGATTTCATCTTCACCTTCTGAAGGTGAGATTGTTGTAACAACAAAACATAAAACAGACGAAACCATAGCCTTCAAACAAAGACTTATGGCGCTCAAGGCAGGTGATACGTTAAAATTTAGAGGACCGATTGGCACTCTTCACATACCTAAGAATCCAAAAAAACATTATGCGCTTCTTGCTACGGGAATTGGAATTGCTCCTTTTAGATCTATTCTAAAACAAATCAATGACACGAACAGCGACGCTCATGTAACGCTTTTTTTCTTAGGAAACAAAGAATTACATTATTTCAAAGAAGAGCTAAGTGCGATAGCTTCTAAAAATAAGAATATATCAATTGAATATATATATAAGCCTGACCGTATAACTGGCCAAACGATTCAAGAGGCCTTAGGAGATAAAATTTTTGAGACAATCTATCTACTTTCTGGATCATCACAGATAGTAAGAAATTACCAAAGAACCCTTCGAGGTCTAGGAATTCCTCGTCGAAACATACGAATCGATATATTAGTAGGAATAGATGCGCTGCGTCAACGAGTGAAAAATTTTATAGATACCACTAAAGATTAGCGAGAAATAGTATGCTCATTATTGATGAGAAGGAATTCGAACAATTGGCGAGTGCGGCCATTGATTCATTACCCGATGAAGTGATTAAAAACATGAAGAACGTAGCCATCGTAGTTGAGGATGAGCCGTCCGAAGTACAAAGAAAGAAATTTCATTTAAACGCTCATACAACACTTTTTGGGCTTTACGAAGGCATCCCACTTATAAAAAGATCTGCAAACTATAGTCTCGTTGCTCCAGATAAAATAACAATCTTCAGAAATCCACTCGTGATGAGTGCTGCCACCCTTGATGATCTGAAAAATAAAATAAAACGAACCGTCTGGCATGAGATAGCCCATCACTATGGTCTAGACCACGATAGAATTAATGAGCTTGAAAAAAAATGAAGAAATAGCGCTATACTATAGACATGGAAACAATAATTATTGGCGGAGGATGCTTTTGGTGTCTTGAGGCAGTTTTTAGAGGCGTTAAGGGCGTAGATAATGTCGAAAACGGATATAGTGGTGGAACGACCATTAATCCCGATTATGAGGCAGTATGTACGGGAGAGACTGGTCATGCAGAAGTCATAAAGATAACGTTTAATCCGAAAGAAATCGATTTACAAACAATACTTACAATCTTTTTTGGCATTCATGATCCAACAACACTGAATCGCCAAGGGCCAGATCGTGGAACACAGTATCGATCCATCATCCTTTACGGAGACGATAAACAAAAAGAAATAGCGGAACATTCAAAACTTGAGGCACAGCGCTTTTGGGAGGATCCGATTGTTACTGAAATAGTACCACTAAAGGAATATTTTAAAGCAGAAGACTACCACCAAAATTATTTCGAAACACATCCTGAGATGTCTTATTGCCAAATAATTATTAATCCAAAACTAAAACATTTTAAAGAAACCTTTAAGCAATTCTTAAAGGAAGAGTATGCAGCATAAAATTATTATCTTTGGAGGGCAGGGTAGAACAGGCAGAGAGGTGGCCGAGTTGGCTGCAAAACATGGTCACCATGTAACAATTTTTGCACGTCATAATAACCACCTTTTTCCTGAAACACTTGGAATCCACTATGTCATTGGAGATGCAAGAAATAAATCTGACATAGCTCGTGCGCTAACAGATTTTGATGTAGTCATTAACATTACTGCTCCAGGCCTTTTTGATAAAAAAAATTACGATATTAGCCCTGTTGCTACCAACAATATTCTCGATGTAATGATGAAGAAGGGTATTAAGCGCTACATGTCTCAATCTGGTGCCTGGGCAACAAGTGATCTTAGCGATGCCAGTAAACTCATGCAACTTGGTTTTAAAATTTTTTGGCCGCTTAGAGAAATATATAAATTTAAAAAAATAGAAGACACTATCGTAAAAAATAGTACTGCTGAGTGGACGATATTTAGAGCAGGTCTTTTAACAAATAGAAAGCTAAAGCCCGTAAAACTATATGAAAATGGATACAAGTGTAAATTTTGGGAAATTCCTTCAATTTCACGAAAAAGTGTTGCTCAAGCCTATTTAGACAACATTGACAACCAAGATTTATTTAAGAAATTTCCTGTAATTATTAATTAGATACTTTGGCCGGACAAATTAACTCCAAAAGCACGCTCAGCTGAGTTAACAAACGTATCCTTATCGACAATAATTGCTTGGACAGGTAATTGCTCGGAACGAGTGTCGAGACCTTGAACTTTCTTTACGGCAGTACCAATTGCCAAGAACTCTATAAGACCATTACCAAGATTGTATATATACGTTTTGATACCAAGAACATCATCAGCACCAATTTCTACAGCTTGCTGTTGCAGCTTTTTAAGGGATTCTTCACGTGCTCCATAAATCATTTGGGTTAATTCCTTAATTTCACCTTTTACTAAATTCTTTAGCCCAGCCATAAGACCTCCGACTACACCCAATGAATACACTGAAGTCCCGAGAACAAGTTGCATAGGCATATACCCCATCTTTGTTAGATTCCATGTTTCTTCAGCCGTTAAATCGCTCGTTGTAACATCAATACCCGTTATCGATCCGCCCGCGCTTGGATGTTGCGCAGCTGTACCAACCATCACCATTTCTTGTACACCTGATAAACCAAAAGGAAGAATTTCGGTTCTAATGCCTACTACCGTATTCGCTCCAACACTTTTTGCTTCATCTACAATTCTTTGTAAGGCGAGCTTTCTGGTGTCATTAAAAATACCGCTATATTGTGATACTTCTCCTCGAGCAAGTGACTTAAATCCACCCAATATTCCTTTGCCAATACCAATCGAATAGGCAACGTTGCCAAATACAAAAGAAATTGGAGTATAGCCGGCATCAACAGCACAATAAAGTTCTTGCCCGTCAAAAGAAGAAGTGAATGGCTTGAGCTGGAGACCTTGTCCAGGTTGTAAGGCTGAACCGACTGATAAGAATTCAATATTCTGAGAGGGCTGAAACACTAACTCGCTCGTCAGTCCGCTAACACCAAAACCATTTGTGGCCCCAACTTCATCGATCAGTCTTTGAAAGGCAAGTTTTCTCCCTTGAAGAATAATTTCAGTAATAGATTTAATCTCTCCACCTACTACAGTGCGTATAGAAGATTTAAGCCCCCCTATTACACCGAGTGAATAGACACTATTACCTATAACTAAATTATCCGGCTCAAGTCCAATCAATTTTAGGCAGTACATCTCATTAGCGTTTAAGCCTGAAAAGACTGAGCCTTTTGTTTTTTGTGCTTCTTGTGGTTGTGATTGATTTTCCATGCTTAAAAGTGTAATGGAAAATACTTGTGGTTACAATTAATTTCGTATTTTAGATAAGAGGCGAAGTATTTCAAGATAGAGCCACACAATAGTTACCATGAGTGCAAAGGCTCCGTACCATTCAAATACTTTAGGAGCTTTATTGTTGGCGGCGGTTTCAACAAGATTAAAATCCAAGAAAAGATTGAGCGCTGCCACAAAGATAACGACTAAACTAAAGATAATAGCGAATGGGCCAGTATTATAGATAAGTGGCATTTGAAAATGGAAAAGACTTAAAATTATAGTTAAAAGATAATAGAGAAAAATACCTCCCGTAGCAATGAGAACAATTGACTGAAATTTTTGTGTTATCTTAATAATTCTTGTGCTGTAAAGAAAGAGTGCTGAGAAAAATATTACTCCAGTAAGCGCCACTGCCTGGATTATAATATTATTGTACTGTTCACTATACATCTTAGAAACTGTGCCAAGCAGAACTCCTTCTGCTATTGCATAAAGCGGTGCCGTGATAGGAGTAGATTTAGGAAAAAAACTTGCGATAAGCCCCAAACCTAATGCGGATACAATTGAAATGATGAGCAAGGGAGCTATCGATGTGCTTCCGACATTAACAGCTCTCCAGCTGAATGCTCCAGCAACAGTAAGCAAAATTAGTAGGAAAATAGTTCTTGCAATAGTACCTGGTACCGTAGCATGTTCAACGCTATCGACACTCATGACTCGCTGAAGTACTTTTTTACTTAAAGCAGGGTTACCACTTTGTTCTTGCATACAAACTCCTCATCTTATGTTTATATAATACCTATTTTTGATAAGCATAACAAGGAGCGCATTTAGTTTTATGAAGCAAAATGCATCGTAACATAGCTGCACTGATTGGTTGGATCTAAAGATTCAGAAACACCCATGACAGTATAGTCACCAATAATATTTGCATAATGAGTAGGGCTCGCTATAAATGCTTGCATTACTTCGCTGTCAGAATTGAAACATCTCGCAAGATTTTCCCCTACGTGTACTGCGCCAGGAAACTGGTTCCAGATAAAATCAGAAAAACGAATTTGATTTGGCGATACATGATCCCAGTAATTATTATTGATCATATCTATATTCTTATTATTCGCACTTTGATTGAGCCGATCATCGATCATCAATGGCTTGAGATGATGGGCAATTCTTATACGATTAACTGCTTGAATGTAGTAAGTTTCTGCACTGGATCGAGTAACAATTGGGATGGCAGATGCTGCACTCGCAACTTCACTTTGAATAGGGAAACTAAAGGTAAAAATAAAACTTATGAAAATTACAAACGCTAGAGCGAATCGAAGATGGGTAAACTGACTGATTAGCCGGGCAGGCTTTCTAAAAATAGAGGTTAATCTCAACATAAAAAAACACCAAATAATATAAATATATTTTAACATATTTGTAATTGTTTGTCTATAAGCCGTCAGGTTGTTCGCGCTCAAAGAATGAAATGACGTACGCTGTGGCAAGGATAATTATGGCTCCTAGTAATTGCATAAAATTTGCAGATTCATTATAGAAAAGAAATCCTATAATTAGTGCAAAAACTCCTTCGAGAAGTAATACATTTCCAGCCACATAACCCTTCAAATTACTAAAAATGTAGTTAAGTAGATAGAGGTTCACAACATTGAGTATCGAAGATAATACCAGCCCAACTACCGCCAGTGTAGTGAAATGGTTAGGAATAAATTTTCCTTTCGTAAGTAGAATTGCTACTAAGGGAGCAATCCAGGCGAAACATAGCAATAATGTGGTGTTCTGAAAATTTGTCATTTTAGCTTTGTGATACCGAACCATAAGATAGGAAATGTCGAATGCAACCATTGAAAGAAGAGCAGTTATAATTCCTGCGCTGAGATGAAGGCTCTTTACGTCTATTTTGCATAGAAGACCGAGCCCAATTATTGATAAGAGAATAAAAGGGAGCGCTTTGATATCAATTCTCTCGCGAAACATGATCCAGCCAAATATACCTACTATTGGCAGAGAAGAGCTAAATGATACAATCCCAAGCGTCGTATGATTCACAGCAAAAGTGAATAACATAATTCCAGCACCGAAATAAAGAATGGATCGGACAACATAAATCATCCAATCGTAGCCTGAAAGTGATTGTAGGGTTTTTTTGTCTAGTGATTTGCCAAATAGTACCCAAGCAATTACTAGCGCAATAATCATTCGCCAAAAAACCTGCTGGGAAAGAGTAAAGGATTCATTCATAAAACGAGCCCATACTCCCATAAGTACAAAAAGCAAAGCTTGCACTACCGCCAGTAGAATTGCTATTTTTTTATTTTTTTTACTCATCTTGATTTATTAGTTAGTGTAGCTCACTGATCCTGCGTCACTTACTGCCGTAATCCAGGTTTGACCAGCATTAAGCTTCAAAACATTGCCAGAACTATCAGAAAAACTAAGTTGTGATGTGTTTGCTTTTTTAGTCCACGTTCCAAGCGTTATATTACCATCTTGGAACACGAAAGCCTGACCTGAGCCAACGGTTGTATAGTCGGAATAATAGGCGTTTGAGGCGTCTAACGCACCTTGACTTAGGGGGACTACAATACCTATAACAACCTTGGGGGCGATTTGTTTCTGAATACCATTTTGATCAACTACCATATGGGGAGCCCCTGCTTGACTGCGTAGATATGAATTTGTACTTGGAGCATAGTCAAAATGCGCATCATAATCAGATCCGGACAAAGCAAAATCTATCTTGCTAACCTTTGGCGTTGAAGAAGGAGCATCTACTTTTCTCGGGAAGCCGTTGAAGTTACTTGAAGTGAAACCCTTTGATTGCTCGAGAGTAGTTAATTGCGGGAAACCCGTATAGACATTATGAGGAGCATAACGAGAAGTAATTCGTTGGTAAGCGCTGTCATTATAAAACTCGTCCATGTCTTTCACGCCCCATGTTTGAATATCTTGCAGACCCTCTGAGCTCCCACCTACGTGAGCATAGGCTGCATCGAATCCAAGGGCCCATGAAATATAATAGGGTCGCGCACTTCTAACAGGACCAATGTAGGCTGGAAGAGAATCCTGATAAAGTGCCATAAACCGGGTGATACCCCCTTCAGCCACCGCTTCAAAAACGACAGAAGCTTGGTCAAGACCAGATTGTGGTCGAGCATCAGTACTATTTTCGACCATAATTGCAGTCACCGGCCGTAAATTAACAGAAGGTTTTACTGGAAGACCTGAAAGAGTTGATGGCACAAGAAGGTTAACTGCTTTGAGTTTTGGAACACCAACATCTATAGATTTTTGTTGATGTAAAAAATAGAAACCTATTCCTGTAAATGCAAGAAGAGCAATAACTAAAAAAACTATCACTCTTTTTTTCGTTAATCTTATCTTAAATTTATTTTTACTGGGAAGTTTTTCGGTTTTAACCTCCTGATGCAAATGCGCATTAAGTAGAGCATCTGGGTGTTTACGAAACTTTCGATTGCCTCGTTTTTTTTTCATAGTATTAATCCTTACCTGATTTCCATAGTCTTGAAGGCCACCATATTTTTTTACCTATTTCTTCAGCAAGACCAGGAACAAGAAGAGATCTTACTATAACAGTGTCAATAAGAACGCCTGCCGCAACTATAAAAGCAAGTTGTACGAGGAAGAGAATTGGCACGACAGAAAGTGAGGCAAAAGTAGCCGCAAGCACAACACCAGCGCTTGTAATAACACCCCCTGTAACACTAAGCCCCTTAAATATTCCCTCATGCGTACCTCGAGAAATTGATTCCTCTCTTACGCGAGTCATCAGAAATATATTGTAGTCAACTCCAAGCGCGACTAGGAAAATAAATCCGAATAAAGGAACAGATGGATCGGAACCAGGGAAATGAAAAACGTGATTAAAAACAAGAGCAGATAGACCCAGTGTTGCCGCAAATGAAAGGATGACGGTAGCAATCAAAAGAATTGGAGCGGTAAGTGCACGAAGCAAAAGAGCCAAAATAATAAAGATTACGAGCAGCACAATTGGGATGATTTTCTTAAGATCATTCCTTGCAGTATTCTGCGTATCGAGTGCAATTGCAGTTGAGCCTCCAACTAATGTTTGGGGGCTTTGTTTTTCGAAAGTCTTACGAAGGGAGGAGATCGTATTATTTGCAATTTGCGAATCTGCTTGACTGGTGAGGGTAGCACTTATAAGTGCTTCACCATTTTTAACAAGAGGGTTGGTGGTGCCGGGAACCGTTGTAACTACAGGGGAGACAAGCCCAGGATAGCTACTTAGAATGGAAACTACGTGATCAATTTCACCAACTGGAGTGATTATGATCACTGGGCTACCAGATCCTCCTGGATAATGCTGCACGAGGACCTTCTCTCCGTCTGCAGCCTGGCTTTTGCCTAGAATTTGTGATGATTGGCTTGTGCCGCTTGCTTTAAACTGAGGAAGTCCAATAGCTAGTACTGCGAGTAGGACAAAACAGCTGACCCACACAAGCCTCGGCTTGTTTTCAAGAAAGGATGCAATGTTTTCCCAGAAAGTTCTCTTATTATTCTGCTTTTTTTCGATACGTGGTTGCATCGGCCAAAATGCTTTTCTTCCGAATAAAACTAATAAGGCCGGCAATAACGACATGACACTTAAGAATGCGAATACTATTCCGATTGCTCCAACGGGCCCCAATCCTTTATTTGAATTTAAATCAGAGAATAATAGACACACCAGTGCTAAGCTTACCGTGGCTGCAGAAGCTGCAATTGGCTCTATAACTGCTTTCAAAGTTACCCTCATGGCATCCCATTTTGAATCCATCTTATGCAAAGATTCTTTATACCTTGCAATCATTAAAAGGGAGTAGTCTGTAGCTGCTCCAATGACAAGAATGGAAAGAATTCCTTGGCTTTGACCATTAAGCTTGATGACGTTATGTAGCGCCATTTCGTAGACAAAAAATATTGCTCCAGTTAATGCAAACATAGCGGCACCCAGAACAATAAAAGGAAGGACAATCGATCTATATACTAAGAGGAGAATCACAAATACTACACCTACTGCAACATAAAGCAAAATACCATTGATGCCACTGAATGCTCCAAATAAATCAGCTAATATACCACCAGGGCCAGTCACATAATGATTCAATCCCTTGGTGTTACTGCTATTAACAGCAGTTTGAATATTTTTAACAACCTGAGGGGCTTCTGTATTTGCCTTAACTTGTACTAAAAATTCAGCCGCTTGGCCATCGCTTGATGGAATGGGACCGACAACTGACCCAGGAGTATTTAGAACCCCATTAATTTTTTTTATAGTAGCTGTTAGTGGAAAGATAGTACTTAATTGAGTAGCTGTTATTTTTGAATGGTCAGGCGTACTAAAAAGTATTATTGCGGGAATTGTTGTAGAACTATAGAAGGAAAGTTGTTTGTTTGCAACTTTTGTTGAATCTGCGCTTTGTGGCAAAAAAGAGGACTGATCGTTAGATTCAACATTAGTTATTTTCGCAAATGTTTGGCCACCTATACTCGATATTCCAAGCCACACAAATATTACAAAAAACGGCAGTAAGAGCCTTAATCTATTATTTTTCATTCCCAAAACCCCTCCTAAGAACTATTAATTACCTTAATTGTACAGTAAATCTTAGGAATTCGTAGGGGGGTTATCGAAAATATCGAACAGCTTTTCAGTACGGTAATCAAGCGATTCAGTCACTTCAGGGTAATATGAAATGCCCGACATTTCAGAATACAATTCTTTCATAATTTCGCTTGCAACATACAATTCATCTGGATTTTTTTCTAAATCAGGAGTGACATGAATTCTAACATTTTTTCCAAGTGCATATTTATTCACCCCTTCATACCTATTGTTAGAGTTCTTGATAGCTAATTTATATGCCGGATCGTCGAGTCCCACGTTGTCACAAAATACATTTATGTCTGAAGATCTGTCAACGGTTGTACCATGTCGATTTGCTCTATCATATTCAACAGTGGCTGGAAGTGCAAAATAGGTGTCGCTACCTATATCATAAACAGCTGCGCGATTTGTTAGACCCAGAACTGAAATTTCTCCTAACAGCCCTATTAAATTAGTTCTCTTTTTATAACTGTCTGTATTGATATTATGGTCTAAGATTTCCCCTAAAACTTCATATCCTATATTTACTGTTTTTTGATATGCTGATTCAGCGGCGTCAGGAGTTGGAAAAGTTTTTTCCGAATTCATGAAGGCAAAAATTGGTAAATAACCGAGAAATAATCGTGCTCTATAAAGATCCGATTTTTTAGATTTTGCTTCATGTCTTTGGTCAAAGGCAATTTCAGCTTCTTTAAACTGATAAGCTGCCTCCCCCAAGATTTCAATAGATTCATCACTTGATTCAGCTCTAGTTGATTTCTCAATTAACAACTGTCCAGCAAATAGTCTACCTGATGTCCCCATGTAAGATAATTTTTTTATTGCGAAATCTCGACTCATCTCATGCTTTTGATATGAATGAAGAACATTATGAGGACCACCTCTACTCGAAGTAGTATTATTTTTTTTATAAACTTTTTCAGAAATTCGTGCTTTTCTAGAGGACATACGGGATTACTAGTATCTTGATATTTAAATTTATAGTTATTAAGAATCTGATTAATGAAAACACTGTTTAGATTATTTAATGTGTTTATTATATTCCTAACGCGCTATATTTCAAATTTGATCGTTAAGGTTATAAGGCTGCCTGTAAAGCCGTGGGCATATTAGGGTCGTTATTTTAACCTCAACTAGTTTCATCTTCAGGAAATTGTTGGGAAAGCGCAAACTCAATATCTTCTGGAGTTTGAGATAGATAGGTGCTTTGCCAATAGCCTTCCTCGGAAGTAATGATTTCCAAATAGAGAGACCTTACAGTTTCGAGTAACTCTATAACTGCTACGAGCTCAATCGCGTCTTTATCAATTCGTGATTCTTCATTCATATCAAATCCGCGAAAAATAGCTGCGTCTTCTTCGCTATCAGCATGCGGAAGTCTGAATATAATTTGGTCACAAACATTTTTATCTGGCGGAGAATAGGTGGGAGGTGCATCCTTATTTTCAATATGAATTGCGATATAACCTGGCCATGTATAGGCATGAAGTTTACCGAATTTATCTTCAATAAAGGGCCGATTACTAATATTAAGTCTTTGGCCATCATTTATTTCTACGTAGGTTGTTTCATGAAGGATTGCTTCATCATCAAATTCTGAATAGTCGTCATATTCTTCTTCGGGAGCTGCATCTGGGATTTCTTCAATAGCAACATCAATACCTTCAAGCATATACGCTCCTAAAATTTCACGCGCTCTCCAGCAGACTAAATCAGTGGGGCTATTTTCCAATTTAGGCAAATAACCTTCTTCAAAATTTATATTAGACATTAGTTAATAGTAACGATGCAGGGATAATATGCAAGCTTAAGAACTAAGAGTGAAGGTTTTGTTAGTAAAAATCAAAAAACAAAAGAGTGCAATTATACTAATTATAAAAAGGAGCGTTAGTACTGTATTTATGATCCAACCGATTCGCGATAAAAGGGGATCGTGACCCTCGGCTTTTGCAACGTGAGCACCTACTAGACCGAGCACAATTCCAATGGGAGGAAACCAAAAAATACAAACTATACTAATGATGCCTAGAATATCTTCGTTGTAAGATTTTGCTGGTGGGATGTGAGGAGATTTAAAATAAGGTTCAGGCACTTGAGAGGGGAATGAAGAAGGGACAGGCAGTTTGTGTTCTATAGTTTTTTTAGAGTCTTTCATTCATTTTAGAATATCATACTACACAATCAGAGTCCTGTTTGTCCCATCTACAATAAGAGCTTGGCCATCATTAAGTACGATTGATTTTCTCACATTTCTATTAGCATGAATGTACTGATTTATGGAAACTAAATTTGAATTACTCATGTTTAATGCACGAGTTGCGATAGCTCCAAGAAATGGCACTACCGAACTTTTATTATGTCCTTCGGCATGAATAATAATATCAGCATCAATAAGTCCAAGAGCATCATAAGAGCCGGAACTTGGTTTAATATCAGCAGGCTCTATGAGAGCAGGGAAAAGTGAGGCGCCTGCAACAATACTGCCTGCACTTTCCCCTATATAAAGCACTTCATTATTATGCACCTTGGCTTTTATTACATCCTTGTGGACCACAAGTCCTTGGGACTGCAAAAAAGTATTTCCTCCAGGAGCAAAAAATACATCGTTTCTTTCGATGGCAGCTTCAACACCTTCTATTGAAGAGCTCGATAATTGTATCTTCTCAACATTTAATGGTTTGCCAAAAACAAATTCCAGCCAAATTCGGCTCCACGTTCGCGAACCAACTGATTCAGTACGATGCATGAATCTGTCGGCAAATGAAACATCTGCGTCGGAAGCGAAACTATTCCACTGATCCTGAATCTGAAGTATCCGAGGACAACGATCACCAATCCTTTCGTGAATGATTTCTCGAATTGCATCTGTAATATCTTGAGTGGAAGGTCCGGCAGACGTGAGAATCAGATGCCCATTGTTTTTTTCTTCCGCTAGGAGATACTCCATATTCATATTTTGAATATACGTTATCTCTTGAATGACTTTTTTTCAAGTAAGAAGTGTTTTAGTGCTTCTTTATCTTTGCTTTTGCAAGCAAATGTATGAGTTGGTTATTTGCTCCGGGGACCAATGAAAGAACAGAATTCTGATCTGAATTAGGAGGAGTAACCAGCGAATCATATTGGTCTGCAATACCTAAAATAGCAAGAGCTTGTTTGAGGGTAATTGTTTTAGTTGGAGCAGTAATATTTAACGGCGTATTTATAAATTGAACGTTGCCATTGAGGGAAGCGGTAAAATTGTTGGTGCTATCTTGGGAATCCGTTGAGGTATCGGTAACATTAAACTCTAGAGCGTTTTGCTTTGTTTTGATTGTAAGTTGAGCGCCAATCTTATCAGTTATCGAATCACTAACATTTTGCGAATTGATAAAGAAAGGGAACGAATCAAAGTTTTTAAAATTCAAGCCAGCTTCTATGTAATTTGTAGTGGGATTCGCAGGATCTGACTTACGTATTTTATAGATTGTTCTTGTTCCTGTATCAACCCAGATATCCACATTATCGCTATCTTTTATATTTTTCGCTGAAGAGACGAGGCTATCATACCCAATAAAGTCATTGATAGTTTGTCCACTACCCATAGCCTTAATGTATGTACCAAGCGCATCTTTATCAAGGGAGTCTCGGATTGCAGTGATATAGCTTTGGACGTTCTGACTATTGAAGCCAACTAAATAATGATAGGTCTTATGACCGTCAACATTTTCAAAACCTATTTTCTTTTCAATTTTAGTAACAGAATATTTTGAATTTGTTGTGAAGACATATTTAGAATTCACTGTGCCAAAATCTTTAGCAGCTCCATAAAGCTCAGATTGAGTAAGTGATGGTTTACTTGTGTCAGTTGTATTAATAGGTAATGCATTGGCGAGTGCCCCATCGACTTCTGTATGATTAATTTTAACCCAGTTATTATCCAAAGCTGAAGTATTGCCGCTGGCACTCGTAAAGCTACTTAATAGATCACCTAATCCTCCGAGTTTCAAATATACATCAGGCGTAGTTTGATTGGGAGCAATTATACTTTCTTCCTCTATATCTACATTTCCAAGTCCTAGGCCAGCATTACTGAGATCTATTTTTAATGAGGCTTTTGAATTGAGCTTATCTGATTGAAAATCTAGAGATCCTGAATAATTCGTATCGCCCGTAGAGATCTTGATGGCGCTAGCAAGCTTGGTACCTTTAAAATTTGATTTAGTAGTGCTATTTAAATAACCTACCGTTTTGTCATATGAAACTGCAGTTGTCGATAGTGCGTTACTCCATATTACTGATGGATTCGTCCAATAACCAAAGTAAAAAACCAAACCCCCAAGGATTAACGTAGCCAATGAAGCTCCAAGAATAATAAACATTTTCTTACTGCTACGTTTGCCAGATTTAGCGGCAGATAAAGGAGTAGCTGGACTTGGAGGCATTGGTGAATTAAGGGTTTGGTTTACTATTTCTTCTGGTTGATTATTTAGTATTGGTTGTGAATTTACTTTTATTTGCGAGTTATCGCTGCCCATGGATAGAGGTTGACCTATTTCTTCTGGTTGATTATTTAGTATTGGTTGTGAATTTACTTTTATTTGCGAGT
>CAIOMD010000006.1 GCA_903859365.1 uncultured Candidatus Saccharibacteria bacterium
AAATAGTCTAGAACCTTTTAAAAAGATATTCATTGATCAATATATTTTTTCAGCAAATAATTATAATATTGCTAATTTGTAGGATACCTGGGCTGCAATTCATATCCTAATTTAAAAATATATCTTCATTAATTCATGAGTTTATGTCCTCACTATTTAACACATCTTCTATTTCAGAAACAACTATATCTTCATCTTTACTAGTTTTGACCAAGAACCATCTCCCCTGCCGAGTATCGGTTTGATACTATAAAATTCTTTTTATATACCTTAGTTCGCCTATTTCGTTAAAACCTTCTTGAATAAAACCACGTTGTTTTGATGCAATTATACTTGTGGTATTTCTGCTATCGATATTATTTACTAAATACACTTTTTTATATAAATCTGATAACACGGCTACCATCGAATCAGAGCAGAGAGTATATATTCCTTGTCTTCGATAATCAGGTAGTATTGCTATTCCTTCACGAAAATAATTAAGATGATTGGTCTCTATCCATATGCCATAATATCCAACAAACCTATTATTCTTAATTATAGAATAGCTAAATCTTTCTTTTCTTTTTATTTCACCAGTGAATATATCTATTTTGTTCTTAGACTCTTCTTTATTGTGAATATTGAAATTATTAAATCTAGCTATTTCTTTATCCAAACTTAATTCTAAAAAATTATCTGCATCTTCAGTTGATATTGAACGCATATACAACGAATCAACTTTTGTATTAATAATTCCGGGTAGCCTCGTTTTAAAGATCGGAATAGATTTTGTATTCATCATTATAAGTATATAGCAATTGAAAAAGTTTTAACCTGGAATCATACGCCCTGCCAGACATATAAAGCCTACAAGAATAGATATAATAGTATTTGATTTTTAGATTACCGCAGCACAAGTCTGTATTCCGCAAATCCCCAGCTGTTACCAAAGTCCGAGCACTGTCTCTCTAATTTCTGTACTTAAGAGATATTCTGTAAAAGACCTTATGGTATAATTTAGGTGTTAGCAGCAAAAAGAAATATGACTGAAGATAATGTCGAACCACCAAATACTAATCCAGATACTGAAACTACTTATCACGATCTATTAGTTGCTCCAGGAACTCATCCTTCTCTCCATCCAATTCTGCATCGGCTCGCTCAAGAGGATACTAGTCAAAGAGCTGCCCCAATAGTCGAAAACAGAGAGGTAGCGCATGAAGCACTGTTTCAAGGAGAGCTACCTTATGAACCACAGCCAGACGAACAAGATATAGGGTTATCTGGTTTATGGAGAGCTCATACTAAAAAAGGTGGTAGAAAAGGTGAAATAGTAGATAGTCATTTTGATGAAATTCGTAAGATTGTCGGTGCAATACTTTCAAATCACGAAAAACTCAGTAGATCTCCTGAAGGAGCTAATGGAGCAGCAATCTTTTCATTTTTAAATCCTGAAATACAAGAAATAGTTACAGAAATTACAACTGGTGCTATAAAAAACTGGGAACTAGCACTCTACAGAAATGAACAACCATTCCTACTTGGTAAAGATACTGGACATCTTGATGATATATCAAATGAAAGACTAGCGCACTTAGTAGGAATGCAAAGTCTGGTTATTGAAACAGCAGCAGCCGCAATTGAGTCCCTACCTGCGTTTGTAGAAAACCCAGCTAAACCAAGAAAAACAGAAAAGCAAGATTTATCTAAAATCATTTCAAACTGGGGCCCTAATTTTGTAAAAGAATGGTTTAGTGGCAAGATAATTGAAGAACACTTCAGGCAATCTGGTCTAGATGATGCAGAAATTCGAGAATGGCTCAATACATTTACGCCAGGTATGCGACGTTATTTTGCAGTCAGCAACATCACTGACCCTATGGAAGCTTTAGACAGAGTCAAAGCTAACCTTGAAAGTCTTAATGATCAAGCTATAGCTGATCGACTCGGTTGGAGTGAAGAGGAAGCCAGAGAAATTATTACTCCTAGCATGCGACGTTATTTTGCAGTCGGCAACATCAACAATCCCATGGAAGCTTTAGACAGAGTCAAAGCTAACCTTGAAAGTCTTAATGATCAAGCTATAGCTGAGCGACTCGGTTGGAGTGAAGAGGAAGCCAGAGATATTATTACGCCAGGCATTCGACGTCATTTTGCAGTTCACAACATCACTGACCCATTCTCAGGTTTAATAGACTATATAGATAGAAGAATTCAATATGCCGGAACTTATTATTCTGGCAAAGGACGAGTATTGCCGCCCGGGTAAGCCGAATAGAAGCTTAACTCATAGCGTGATTTTATGAAATAAAACAAGGTAGTATTAATAGCTGAGTTGTAATTGTTGATGGATCAATCCTCATCTTCAGTCCTTATCAATTCTTCTATTTCAGAAACAACTATATCCTCATAGTTAAAAGTTTTGACTATAAACCATCTCCCCTGCCAGTTTTTAGATACTACAGCTTTATGGTGTAGTATTTTTTATTTGTTGTATCTCCGGCATTTTTTTGACATATGCATTACACAACAAAACAAGATGTTATTTTGTACCAGCAATCTTTTAAAGATTAATAATTATAATTGAGAAAGTTATATATAATAGTGGAGATGAATAAAATTTATAAAGTTATAAAGAAAAATTATTTTGTTATAGCAGCTAGTATATTGATTTTTCTTTTCTTCTCCTTAACATTTATGTCTACTAATGGTATTCATTTTCTTGGTATACACACTACTACAGAATCAGTAACCTATGACGAGATGGCTCATATAGCAAGTTCATATGAATATGATCATGACATGAGAATGGTTTTAAACCCAGAGCATCCAATTTTGATTAAGACTCTTGTCGGTATTCCACTTAATTTAATGAATATCAATCCGACCAAATATACCTATAAAACCCTTATATCATCAAATAATGACTATCAATGGGATTATGCTAACGATTTAGTATTTAAAAATAATCCTACGAGAAGTTCAGAAATTATATTTACCGCAAGGTTAAGTGTACTGCTTATCAATACATCCCTTTTGATTCTAGCGTGTTTTTTAGCGTTTGAATTATTTAACAAAAAAGTATCACTTATAATGCTGGCACTGCTAGTTTTTAACCCAAATGTATTAGCTCATGCCTCGCTTGTAACATTCGATATTCCCTCGCTACTCACTACACTTATAGCATTGTTATGTTTTTATGGATTGCTTAAGAATAATAACGCTAAATGGGCGCTATTAAGTGGTATTGCCGCTGGCGTTGCATCAGTTACAAAATATTCATCAGTTGTCTTAGTGTTCTTTTTTGCCGTCTTCTATCTAGTATATTCACTGATTAAATTTAGAAATCACGATTTTATGCATAAAATCAAGCTACTGCTACTCTATTCATTTTCAGTCATACTCGTTATAGTAGCTCTTTATCTACCGTTTACTTATGGTATCTCAGCTAGTGATGAACACTATCAAATATATAATATTTGGTATGGGCATCTAACCTTATTTTCAAAACCACTACTTGACTTTTTGCTATCATTTTCAGCTGTTACTAAAGCCCTAGCTGTATGGATTGACGGTTTGTTTATCACAAATCTTGAAGTAGCACTTAATCGACCTGGTGTTTTGCTTTTGGGTCAATCGTACGACACTGGTTACTTATTACAATATTTCCCAATTGTTTTCTTAACCAAAAATTCTATCGGAGAACTTCTTTTATTTATTTCAGGAATTTGGTTGTTTGTTAGAGTAATGTTCAAGAAACGTGATAACGAATTTTTAGACGAAGTTTTCGCGCTTATATACGCATTAATCTATTTTAGTTTGGCGCTATATTCTAAGTTAAAACTAGGTATTCGACATTTACTGCCCCTTGAAGGTACCTTATCCTTGTTCGTAGCTATAATTTTCAATAACAATTGGAGTAAGAAAATTTTTAGAGTGAAAGTATCTACTGTTTTTTATGTGTTAATTATTCTGAGCATTATTTCAACAATAACAGCGTACCCCCATTATTTAAGCTATTATAACGAAACAGTTGGCGGCACATATAATGCATATAATGTAGCAGAAGATTCTAATTACGATTGGGGTCAAGATTACATAACCCTTAAGAACTGGCAGAGCGCTAATCCAGATAAGAATCTATATTTTGACATATTTGGAGCAGTAGGAGTGAGAGAAGCCTATTTTGGTACTGATCCAAGTAGGTTTGTGGTGTGGTATAAAAATAATCTACCTTCTGGCAGCTACATAGCCGTTGATTCAGCAAATCTAACATATGACCAATCCAGGCAACATTTTTCATATAAACAACTATTCAAAAAAGCTCCTATTAGGCTTACGCCGTCAATATTTATATTTGAAAAATGACCGTACAGCTTGCAGTAAGCTATCGTGACGAACATGTATAGTTAAAATAACCCAAGTAATGTAATACAACTCAAACGCCATGGACTTACTCCTCTCCTTTAATTTTATAAATGAGCTTTGTAGGGAAGTTGTATATTTAAAACAGCCATATAATGTATAATAATCAATAAGGAATATACAAATATACCAAAATGAAGTTAAAAAATAAATATTTAAAAAATAGAACAATCAGGTTTATTTTTATAGGTATAATCAACACTTCAATTAATTTTGTCATATTAGATATGGCTTTTTATTTTTTAGGATTTACTAAAGTGTGGTCAAATATCTTTGCAACATCGGTGGCATTAGTGATTAGTTTTATTTTAAATAAAAATTTTGTGTTTGCGCATAAAGGAGCTTGGTTTAAGCCCTTTTTGCTTTTTTTAGCAGTTTCTATTTCCGGTACTTTAATTTTGAATAATACAATCTACGCGCTTTCAATCAATGCGCTGCGCACCTATGACGTTAGCATAAGTCATCAATTACACTCGTTAAATATTCCCATCTCTCCAAGTTTTGTTAGTATCAATGGTAGTGCTGCTATCGCAACGATCTTTAGCATGCTATGGAATTATAATTGGTATAAAAAGGTTGTATTTAACTCGAAAGAAATCAATGGATAGCTCAACGCTTAGGGACTTGAGTATAGTTATACCAGCTTATAAAGAAGCTGAGCGAATTGGTTTCACACTTGATCAGTTAGCAGATTTTCTAACAACATCCTATAAACTAAAAGGCCTGTCTATCGAAGTCATTGTTGTTGCAGCAGATGCAGGAGACGGTACTGATAAAATAGCACTCGATAAAAAAGATAAGTTTAAGCATTTCATGCTTCTTCGACCTGGCCCAAAGGTTGGTAAGGGGAGAGATGTTAAAGTTGGTATGCTTAAAGCCACTGGCAAGTATATCTTATTCATGGATGCTGATTTGGCGACACCTCTTCATCACATTGAAACATTCTATGATGAAATATCTTCAGGAAACGATATCGTAATAGCTTCTCGAGGAGTCGAAAAACATAGTACAAATTTGTTGAGAATTGGTGTCACTGCAATTGGAAACCTGCTCTACAGACTTCTTGGAGGATTATGGATAGACGATTCTCAATGCGGTTTCAAAATTTTTACTAAAGAAGCAACACAACTTTGTTTTTCAATGTTACAAATTAATGGCTGGGGCTTTGATATGGAAATACTAACAATTGCTCACGAAAACAAACTAACCATTAAAACAATTCATATAAATGATTGGACTCCAATTCCAAATGGTACTTTTGAAAATGCAATTATTAAAAATAGTTTGGTATCACTTAAAGATTTATTCATTATATTTTTCAGGCGTGTATCCAACCAATACAAGATAAAAAGTAAAAATTAGTCTAAAGCAAAGAAATCAACTAACTTCTTCAAAAACTTATATTACTTTCTTAGATGCATATAGGTTCTTGCTCTGTGTATAGATAACTAGCAATAAAAAAAGGGATAGTTTTTAAAAAATTTAGAATAAGTTATTACCAATTAAACATAATCCTGATTTGATACAATTATATATATGAAACTACAAATAAATACTTCAATCGTTTCCGACGGATCAATGAAAATTATTGACGAAGAGTCTCGACAATCTATTATGGAGAATAGGAACAAATTTCTCATAAAGCATTCGGTTAATCCTTCAGACACGATTCTTGTAAAAATTACGTATGATACTGAAGACTTCTGCAAGTACATAACAGTGAGCACTAACGATCGTGGCGATGGAATTATACGAACATCAACCATTACAGCTGATGCACTCTGCACTAACGAGATAGGAACAGCTCTTTTTCTTCCGATTGCTGATTGCATCGGAGCAGTCATATATAGTGAACGGAATCACGCACTTATGGTGTCTCACCTAGGACGACATAGTATTGAGCAAAACGGTGCACTTAAATCAGTCCAATATTTTATGGAACAGTATTCACTTAAGCCTGAAGATATATCTATATGGATGAGTCCATCAGTTGGGAAAGAAACCTACCCATTACATAACTACAATAATCAAAGTCTTAATGAAGTTGCCCGGAAGCAATTTATGCAAGCAGGAGTGAAAAAGAATAAAATTCAGGATGAAGGTATTGATGTAGCTAATCATCCAGACTACTATTCGCATAGCTCTTTTCTTAAGGGAAATCAGCCTGAAGATGGCCGGTTTGCCATTGTTGCGGTACTTCATAAAACTTGACTTATAAGCCAAAAAAGAGTTTAGTATATTTTATGGAAAAAAATAATTATTCAGAAGCTTTTCAAACATCTGACTTCGAGGAAGCAGAACTTATAAGATCAGAATATCAAAAAGAAATTCTTGATATGATCATTCAAGATAGCCCTGAATTATCTGATTACACTGATAATGCTATGGGGAATATTCGACTCATGCAAATATTCGGATCACCAAGAAGCCTGCGAATAGCTTCGTTATTGACATTTTCGTACGAGATGGCCATTAATCTCTATGAATTTAATAATTATTATAAAAACGAAGAATTTTTCAAATACTTAAGCAATGATGAACATTCAAAATTGATGAAAATTGACCTTCAGACAGAAGTTTTAATTAAAAAAAATATTACTGAAGAAGACAAAGGCAACCTACTTCAAGTAATAGATAGAATAATACCGGGAGATGGTCTTAACTTTGAAGATGAATCCGCGGTTAGCGAAGAAGTTGAAGCCAAAAAAATATCAAACGAGCAGTTTGATCGTTACACTAAGATAATGGATTCGCTAAATAAAACAATAGGCGAAGAATTGAAGCATTTTCAAGAAGATCATGAAGAAGAATATGAAGCCATGGTTCCATACTTACGTTCATATATCTACTTTGGGAGCTTGGGTGAGGCTAATGAATGGTTCATGGATCTACAAAAGAAAAAATATACTACCATTGCAGAGTTTGCAACAACTATCGGTATACCCCAGCAAACTATAAACGACATCATTTCGACAAATTTAGCATTACTGAAAAAATAAATACGTCAAACCATCCGCAAGAACTTTACAGTTACAGTATTTTCTGATATAATATGTTTAATTCTGTTGAGGTAACTCCAGAATGACTTTTTAACAAGCAGACTAGTTATTCAATGGGCACATGTTTTTGTATGTTCGAATACATGTTCCCATTGAATATCCGTTCTCTTATAAGGAAATTCCTTTTAAGATTATGATGGGAGAAGCGAGGCACTAACGTGCTTACGGAAATACAGGTTACTACCCTTAAAAGAGTAGTAACTGAAGATCACAAGAAAGCTCTCCAACTCGGCAGGATTCAATCCGCCGCAGTTCGTAGCTATCTTGAAAGCATCCGCACGCAACCAAAGAAGCGTGGAAGGAAGATCACGGAAGCATCGATTACTGCTAAGATCGAACGACTTAAGCAGGTAATCGAAAACCCAAGCACTTCTGCTATCAAGAAGCTGCAGGCAATTTCCGAATCGCACAAGCTTCACGAAGAACTCACGAAGATCCAAACAAATCTTGACACTTCAATTCAAGAAGGGATCGAGCGCGGCTTCGTTCAGCACGCGAAAGCGTACGGCGAGGCTCATGGGATCCGCAAGGAAGCATGGCTGGAGTTTGGTGTTGACCCGAAAATTCTTGCGGAAGCAGGCATTCGGTAGTCAACTACCCAAGAGCACCAGCAAACAGTCCACTGTTTCTCCGCATAAAACTAGTTCTGTTTGTTGTTGCTCTGTAAATATTTTAGTTACACTGATGAGCTGTAGACAGCGAAAGCAACAAAAAATTCGATAACACTGTTTTAAAAGATTTGCAATATTGGTACACTGGTAGTCATGAGTAAGACTTCTTTCACGCAACCGGTGGTTATATATATGTATGGTTTACCTGGATCAGGTAAAACATTTGTAGCTCGCCAGTTAGCTGAAACGCTTGGCATGGCGCACATAAGCTCTGACCGTTTACGATTTGAACTGTTCGAAGAACCTCTTTACGATAAAACTGAGCATATGGTGCTCACAAATCTTATGAATTACATGACTGAACTCTTTATTGATGCTGGACAGAGCGTCATCTACGACCTTTCAGCAAGCCGTCTAAGCGATCGAAAAATGCTACGCTCACTTGCAAAACGTAAAGGTGCGAAAGAACTGATGGTTTGGATACAAATCGATGCTGACTCTGCTTATGCACGATCGATATCGAGGGATAAAAGAAAAGCAGACGATAAGTTTTCCAATAATCTTAAAAAACCGCAATTTGAGTTATTCATGAAAGCTATGCAAAATCCAGTTCAAGAAAACTACGTAGTAGTCAGCGGGAAACACGTTTTTAATAGCCAAAAAAATACGATAGTTCGTCGTCTCATTGAAGCCGGACTTATTGCAATGAACGATGCAACTGCGCCAATTGCAAAACCGGGCATGGTTAATCTTGTTTCTCGAGCGCAATCACAAATGGGTCGAGTTGATTATTCTCGCCGCAATATTGATATAGTTTAGATATGTCAGTAAAACAATTCAATGTGCCCGACATCGGAGTTATTGCTGTGCACAAACGAAAAGGCACAAAACAACTTAGTATTCGTTTTTCGGGCAATCAGTTAAAAGTGACCCAACCGGCCTGGATGCCGTACCAAACAGGCGTTTCATTTGCGTTAACCCAAAAAAAATGGATTTTAGAACATCTTCCAACTAGTGCTCAAACCATCGAAATAAAGGACGGAAACCGATACGGTAAGGAGCATATTCTAAGAATAATTCAAAGCGCTGAGACACGAACTAGGATTACAAAAACCGAAATACTTATTTATTGTCCATCATCTAGTGGTGTCATCAGGCCTGAATATATATCACTTGCCAAAAAAGCTATTTATAGAGCACTTAAAAAAGAAGCGACCGATCTTCTTGATAAGAGACTTGCTATGCATGCCGCCAATCATCAGTTCAAATATAAAAATGTATCCTTCAAAAGTATGAAAAGTCGTTGGGGTAGTTGTAATAGCAATCGCGAAATTACACTCAACATATATCTATTAATGCTTCCTTGGAATCTCATTGATTACGTTATTTTCCACGAACTATCACACACCCTCCATCTGAATCATAGCGCCGCGTTCTGGGAACAGGTGCATGCACACATTCCGAACTACAAACAGTTACGCAAAGAATTGAAACAAATGCAAACTTCCGTAATGGCACTTCGCTAGCACTTAGCACTCATTTCACTATATAATAGTGCTAATGGTAGCAAAAGCAGCACAAGCCTCTCTTGATCATGAGCAATTACTTTCACTCGTCAACAGTATGACTGACGCTGTAATTGCTGTAGATAATGAGCAACTAATAACCATGTATAATGGGGCAACCTTAAATCTTTTAGATATCAATAGTAACCTACGGGGTGAAAAGCTCTCGGCGGTACTTACCTTAAATGACTTAGAAGACAAAGCCATCGATCTTCACAAATTAATAAAATCAATCAAAACTTCGTTTGTGAGTAGAAACATTAAATTGGTCTACCCTAATGGAGAAGTGTGTAACATTTACATAAGTATCTCACCCGTTCATCTTTCTAAAGGTCTCGAACTTACAAAAGCCTACGTACTTTTGATGCGCGATATTACAAAGGAGAAAAGCCTAGAGCAAGAACGGGATGAGTTTGTTTCTGTTGTCAGCCATGAGCTAAGAACACCTGTTACGATTGCAGAAGGAAACATCAGTAATGCTATAGAACTTCTATCTCAAGTGAAGCACATCCCAGAAATTGTTAACAAAAGTCTTCTTGATGCATATAAGCAAGTCGTATTTCTCGCAAAGATGATTAATGATCTTGCTACTTTATCAAGGGCTGAGCGGGGTTCATTATCAATGGATATTGAGCATGTCAACGTCCGTGACCTAATTTCGGAACTCATTCTTGCTTATCAGAAACAAGCTGAAGAAAAAGGGCTTTTTATTAATCAGCATTTTGACAGTGACCTTACATTAATTACTACAAATCGTCTTTACTTGAAAGAAATACTACAAAATATTTTAGACAATGCCATCAAGTACACTGATCATGGAGCTATAACTATTCAGTCAAAGAAAAAGGGTAGTTCAGTTGTTTTTTCAATTAGCGATACGGGGCATGGTATCGCAAAGACAGACAAGGCTAAAATTTTCACCAAATTTTATCGATCGGAAGATTACCGTACAAAATCAAAAAGTGGTACAGGGCTCGGCCTCTATATTACCAACAAACTTGCCAGTTTAATTAATGCTACTATTTCATTAGAGTCTGAGATTGATCAAGGTTCAACTTTTAGCATTTACGTCCCCGACCTTGATTCCCATATTGACTAAACCCATTTATCAGGGTATTATTGACATTGACTTCCTAAAGAACCTATCTTTAGGATTTTTTAATTGGAGAATATATGGCAGAAAAGAAGGTGCGTCTCAAAAAAACAGCTGAAACTGTTCGTGAACGAGCGGATAAAGTTACTTCCAAAGAGGAAAAATCTGCATCTCGCAAACTTCCAAAAGTTAATCGACCCTTAAGTGTGCTTAGACGAAGAACTAAAAAAACTACTGTCTCTCGAGCAAAAACGATCGAAAAGAAACGTCGCTTCAAGCTTATTCCTCGTTTCTTTCCAGAAGCATGGACAGAGCTTAAACTCGTTACTTGGCCTACCAAAAGGGAAGCAGCCCGTCTTACCGGTGCAGTAATTATCTTTGCCACCTTTTTTGCGATATTTGTGCAGTTACTAGATCTTGTATTTAATAAATTAGTTAAGGAGATATTTCTCAAATGAGCCGGTACATTTCAAGCAAACAATGGTATGCGATTCATACCTATAGCGGTTACGAAGAAAAAGTAGCTGAAAGCATACGTCAGCGAGCAGATAGCTTAGATATGGCAGATAAGATTTTTAGCGTACTTGTGCCTAAAGAAAAGCAGATTGAAATAAAAAACGGTAAAAGAAAAGTTGTTGAAAAGAGAATATTTCAAGGGTATGTTCTTGTTCAAATGAAACTGTCCGAGGATGCTTGGTATATCGTTCGAAATACTCCTAACGTAACTGGCTTCGTTGGAAGTGGTACAGAGCCAACACCTGTGAGCAGCGATGAAATGGAAAAAATTAGCAAGCGAATGGGCGTTGATCAACCAAAGCATAAAATCGACTATAAAGTCGGCGAAGTAGTGAGTATTATTGATGGACCATTCAAAGGTTTTGATGGTTCTATTAATGAAATCGATACACAAAAAGGTAAAATTAAGGTACTCGTTAATATGTTCGGACGTGAAACACCTGTTGAACTCGATAGCCTACAAGTTAAACGCGTCTAATCTATTAGACAAAACACTCTATATCTGTTAAAATAAACTAAAGTTACGCACTTCAATTACGAAGGAGAGTAAGTAGGACGCTTCTACATCCGAACACTCGAAGAAAGGGATCAACTATTATGGCAGCAGCTGTAAAAACTAATTTAAAAATGAAAATCAAAGGCGGCCAAGCCTCAGCAGCGCCTCCCGTTGGAAGCTCGCTAGGACAACATGGCGTAAATATGATGGATTTCATCAACCCATTTAACGATGCTACTAAGGATCGTATGGGTCAGACATTAACAGTTCATATCACTATATTTGACGACCGAACTATGACGTGGCGCATTGTTGGTACTCCAACTGATGATCTTATTCGCGCAAAACTTGGTGTCCAAAAAGGATCAGGTCGACCGAATACTGAAAAACTATCAAAGAAATTAACTCAAAAAGATCTTACAGAGATTGCAGAAGCAAAAGCTAAAGATGGAAATGCTGACGATATCGAATCTGTTAAGAAAATGGTAGCCGGTACTGCTCGCAGTATGGGTGTCGAAGTTGAGAACTAGAAATTAATTATTGTGGGAGTTACGCGAACAGTAACGTTTGACCACGAAAGGATATAACAATGGCTACAAAGAAAAATAATGATGAACTAGTAACTGCAGAAAAACAAGCAGTAAAGAAAGTTACAAAAAAAGTTGCAGAACTTGTTGAAACAGAAACAATTGCAGAAGTAATTGTTGACGAGACCAAGAAGATTGAAAAGACAGAAAAACTTGCTAAAGCTGGTAAGCGTAGCGCAAAGTCTATAAAAGAAACTGAAGAAAAGCTAGTTAAGGAAGAAAAAAAAGCAGCTAAAGAAGATGCAACTGTTGCACCTAAAGTAGTAGCTAAAACTCGTACCCGAGTTGAACGAAAAGGAAAGAAATTCCAAGAAGTTGCTAAATTAATCGACCGAAACAAAGAATACAGCCTTAAAGAAGCTGTAGAACTAGCCCAGAAAACTGCAAAGGTTTCATTTGACTCAACGCTTGAATTACATATTAAATTAGGTGTTGATCCACGACATGCTGATCAAAACTTACGTGCAAACGTAGTGCTACCCGCCGGAACTGGTAAAACAGTTAAAATTGCTGTATTTACCGATCATGATTCAGTTGCAGCTGCTAAAAAAGCTGGAGCAGACATTGCCGGAAGCGACGATTTCTTACAACAACTTGATAAAGGTATTATCGATTTTGATGTTTTAATCGCATCTCCATCAGTAATGCCGAAGCTTGGTAAGTATGCTCGTATCCTAGGACCAAAAGGTCTTATGCCTAGCCCAAAGAGCGGTACAGTAACAGCTGATGTTGCTAAAGCAGTTTCTGAAGCAAAAGCAGGGCGTGTTGAATATCGCGTTGATAGCACCGGTATCGTACACCTTGGTGCAGGTAAAGTAAGCTTTAAGACTGAAGACCTCGTAAAAAATGTGCGTGTAGTGCTTGATAGTATCAAAAGCTCAAAGCCAGCATCTTTAAAGGGAAATTACGTTCTTTCTATTTACTTGTCTACAAGCATGGGACCAAGTGTCCGCGTTAGTAACACTGAACTTTAAGACATCTTCCCTTAAACAAAATAGACCCACACTAGTTGTGGGTTTTTTGTTGTTCGTATATTTGCTATTATACGTATAGCGAGTGGGGGAATAGGAATAGCAGATGGGGTACGAAGCTAGAGTTCTAGCAGATTCAGTTACAGAGTTCGACGACAGACTAACCACACTTGAGGTTACATTCCCTCGGTTTGTTTTGCCTGAATTCAATACCCATCGCGTGTTTTCTAGAAACTCAGCAAGCTCACGAGCGGTACCAGTCGAAAAAAGATTATTGCAAGTACTGGATGAACCAGTCCTACCCATTGAATGGGGTGCCAACAAACCAGGCATGCAATCAATAGAATTATTAAGTGAATCAGATCGATTGATAGCGGAATCAGAGTGGTTAAAATCTCGAGATCACGCTGTCATTGGTGCGGTTGCTCTTGTCGGTGGTCTAGGAAAAATGAAAAATGAAGCATTAGTCAGTAGAGTAAACGAACTCTACGTCCGCTATAATCTTAAAATTCCAGAACTAATCCAAGGCGTGCATAAACAATTCGTTAATAGAATCTTGGAGCCATATATGTGGCATACCGTCGTAGTTAGTTCAACCGAATGGGATAACTTCATGGCTCTTAGGCGTCATCCTGACGCACAACCCGAGATACGTAAAGTTGCTGATCTTATGGATGATGCTATTGAATCATCTGAACCAATGGAACTTGGAGAGGGCCAATGGCATCTTCCATTTGTTCTCGAAGAAGAACGCACGCTTTCTTTCGATATTTTGGCAAAACTAGCCGTAGCACGATGTGCAAGAGTGAGCTATGAGACTCATGACACAGGAAAAATAGACCAAGCCAAAGACATCGCCCTTCATGATAGTCTTCGTGATTCAGGTCATATGTCTCCATTTGAGCACGTAGCTCGACCCATGACAAATGAGGAATATATGCAAAATCCGTGGAGTGGAAATTTTCTTGGCTGGCATCAGTATAGAAAAGATATTCCGTATGAAGATAATTATCTTGAGGCGCAGCAATGATTCAGAGAGTACGCAGTGGTGCGTATAGTAACCGAGAAATATCGCTTGCTCAAATTAATGGGCATATAGTTATCGAGCCTTTTAATCAAGCACAGATTAATGGAAGCAGCTATGATGTTCGACTCGGTGAGTACTACTACAAAATTAAAGATAAGGATGCATCAAAGCCAGCGGTATTCAATCCCTATGATGCAGAACATATAGCACATCACTTTGAAGGGCCTTTTCAAGCACTCAGCCATGAAGTAGTTGCTGATCAGTTAGGGATTAAACCACTCAACAATATTCCACTTGAAAGTAAAGTTATAGTCTTTCAACCAGGAGAACGAATACTTGGACACACTGATGAATTTATTGGCATTAAGCCACCAGGAACAACGAGTATGCAAGCTCGAAGCACGATTGGTCGGCTCGGTATTAATGTATGCCAGGATGCCGGCTGGGGAGATCCGGGATATATTAACCGTTGGACGATGGAGCTCTACAATAATAACCAACTTGATCCAGTAGTCCTGAGTGTCGGTACGCGTATTGCCCAACTCGTTTTTTATCATACGGGAGTCGTAAATGGTGAATACTCTAAACTAAGTGGTAATTATCAATCAGCTTCCAGTGATGATATTGAGGCACTCATAGAAAGCTGGGAGCCATCACAAATGCTTCCAAAAGCGCTTAAGGTAGAATAATGTATAAACTTATCTCTTTCACCGGTCAATCAGCACTCGTTTCTTCATCCATGAAAGATCTGAAAGTTAAACTTGAAGCCATGGGAAAGAAAGTATCAATTGTGCAGCTGAAGTTACCCGCAAAGCAAGATGCATCTCCCTATATTGCAAGCACCTATGATACAAATTTTCGATACGATAAAACCAAACAATTAGTAGAAAAATATAAAACCTCTGATTATGTTTTTATTACGGGCTACAGTCTCGATACGATGCTGAGAGAAATACCAAAATTACAATCGATATCTGCAATGAAATCATATTGCTATTGGCTCGATGCTATAGAATCTGTTACGTATCAAATCCCGCGAGCAGATAAAACGGTCACTATTCGCTCAGCTAAGGCTAAAAATCTTTCTATACTTGAATCAGTTGTTCCTTATGCAATTACAAGCATACATAGCAAAAACCTAACACAGCTACTGGATCAGTTACTTGAAGTAAAAAAACCCGCCCAAGGTACCCCTAAAAGCAAAACAAAAGGGACGCTACTCGATGTTATAGCTTCACTCGGTAAAGGTGCTCCGTTTCAGTACAATGAACTATCACCGCCAACTGAAAAAGAAAACCCTGAAGTGCACGATCTTTTAACTCTAAGAAAATTAGTTGTTAAAGAACTTGGCGAAGACAACTATTTTGCACAAATCATACAGCCCCTGGGGACACCCTATTCGCTAGATATTAAGCACGCTGCGCACTACTCTGATGCAATTGAAAAGGTGCTTGATAACTTTGATGGAAACTTCTACCCAAATGCATTACAGCCTACGGTTACGTTCAACCCACGCAATGAGCTACAACTTGCAGATCAAATTGGTTGGGAATATGGGTATGAAACAAATAACCTCACCTATATAGAAAAAACGAGAATTATTGAAACATGGGCACAAAGCAATCAAAGAAATAACGATGCACTACATATAAAGTGTCAGACGACACTTTCATACCACGATATCTTCACCTTAATTAAAAATTTCCGAGGTATAAAAATAACATTGCAGAAACCTTCACCTCACGTAGGCTTCGTAGATATTTCTGGTGCTCCAGATAAGATAACTGAAGCAATCGAATACGCATTTGATCAATCAACTAAACTCTGCGCGGTAACATCAAACACTGATTTTCTGTTAATGGGGCATAGGACTAGTTGCGAAATAGTTTTGAATTATTCTCACTATAAAAAAATAGAAATTTTTCCATCTATTAATCTAAGTGAGGAATTTAGACAGTTTCAAGTAGCATTAAAAGATTCACTCCAAGTTGCATTTCCTTCAATTCAAGCTATTAATTGACGAGAAGTGATCAAGATGCTAAAATAGCAGTAATTACCAAAGACAATGACGAGGAAACTTTAATAATGTCATCGAGGTGAAACATCAATAATACGATATTTCAGTGCCTTTGGTAGAAGGCATTTTTTTATGCTCGGAACTTAACAACAAGGTCGATATAGCAAACTAAACAGGAATATTTTCATGGCTTTAACCAAAGAACAGAAAATAACCGTTGTTGCTGAACTAAGCGAACTTCTAAAGCAATCAAGAATGACAGTCGTAGCTGAATACCGAGGTATTACAGTGAAATCTATGCAATCTTTACGCCGAGAAGCCAAAGCTAATGGTACAGCAATCAAGGTTGTAAAAAACCGTCTAGTAAAGCAAGCGATCAATAACGTAGATACACTCAAAGGAATTGACGTGGATTCTCTGAAGGGGCAACTTCTCTATGCATTTAATGCAACTGACGAAGTAGCGCCTGCAAAGGCACTCAGCGATTTTTCCAAAAATGAACCGTCTCTACAATTTATTGGCGCAATTACTTCAGAGGGACTATTCATTAGTGCTGATGACGTAAAAGCACTCGCAGGCCTACCGGGCAAAAACCAGCTTATTGCTGGCATTATCAACACATTGCAGTCTCCAGTACGTAATACCATGAGTGCGCTTAATGGAAACTTACACGGATACTTGCAAGCAATTGAAGCTTCAAAAGCTTAATCAAACTAAGTAAAGGAATATATTATGGCAGATTTAAAGAAAATCGCTGAGCAACTTGTAAACCTAACGGTTCTAGAAGTTAACGAACTTGGCACAATACTAAAAGACGAATACGGCATTGAACCAGCTGCAGCAGCAGTTGCAGTAGCTGCAGCACCAGCGGAAGCAGCAGCAGCTGCAGACGAAAAGAGCGAATACGATGTTGTTCTTAAGGATGCTGGAGCTCAAAAAGTAGCAGTAATCAAGGCTGTTAAAGAAATTACAGGTCTTGGTCTTGGCGAAGCGAAAGCTATCGTTGACGGTGCACCAAAAAATGTACTCGACAAGGCTAAGAAAGAAGACGCTGAAGCAGCAAAGAAATCTCTTGAAGAAGCTGGCGCTACAGTAGAATTAGTTTAATTTATTGACTAAAGTATAGGAACACCCCATAACAGGGGTGTTTTTATTTATCCACAGAATTTTTAAAAATATACTTTTCTTTTTTGACAATATAGGCTAGCACGTGTTACTGTATCGATAATATTGGAGATGGAGAAATAAAAAGTAAATAGGATAACCTGCGATGTCCGATATACCAGAGAAACAAATCAAAAGACTTAAATCACTCATCATAGAAGCTGAGACAAATTTAGCTGCGGCTAAAGAGCTCCTAATGAGTCTTGTTGGTGATGACCCCGAAATAACTTCAGCAAGCCGCGAGAGTATTAACGGCAAAGTACTTGAAGGTGTCTTTGACGGTCAAAACATGGTTGGATCTGACGGAAAAACATATCCAGTACCTGCTAACTATGCAAGTAAATCTAAACTTGTACAGGGTGATATTCTTAAGCTCACTATTGGTGATGATGGCGCATTCTTGTACAAACAAATTGGCCCAATTCCTCGAAAACAAGTGGTCGGTGTTCTAACACAACGTGAGGGCCACTTCTTTGTTGAAGTTGGCGATAAGACATACCGCATCCTCCTTGCAAGCGTTACTTACTTCAAGGCAAAGCCTGGTGATCAAGTGAGCGTAAACGTTCCAGAAGATGATGTTGATACAGAGTGGGCAGCACTCGAAGCAGCTCTCTAATTAAGTTTTCCCCAAGCATAGCTTTATCCTTGTAGTTACTACAACAGACTTATATTCGTAGCCCACGTATACTATTCATACTAAGGGGTTGTATGAGTTTAGCGTTATATAGAAAATATAGGTCACGTTCTCTTGAAGAGATAGTCGGACAAACTGCAGTGACAGTGGCGCTTAAAAATGCACTCAAAAGTAATCAATTAAGTCACGCTTATCTTTTTACTGGCCCTCGTGGAGTTGGCAAGACCAGCATTGCAAGAATTCTAGGTTTTGAGATAAATAAGCTCCCCTATAGCGACGAGCTTCCGCTTGATATTATAGAAATCGATGCTGCTTCAAATAATGGTGTTGAAAAAACAAGAGAACTTATCGAAAAGGTGTGGGTTGCACCTGTTAGCGCAAAATTTAAGGTATATATCATTGATGAAGTCCATATGCTCAGTTCAGCATCATTTAACGCACTTTTAAAAACGCTTGAAGAACCACCAGCACATGTTATCTTTATCCTTGCAACCACCGAATCACACAAAATACCAGAAACTATTCTATCGCGAACACAGCACTATAGCTTTAAGCTTGTTGATGAAAAAACTATTGCTAACCATCTCAAGCTTATTGCAAGTAAAGAATCTATTCAGATAAATGATGAAGGGCTTCTTCTTATAGCAAAACACAGTGGGGGAAGCCTACGGGACTCCTTAAGTCTTCTTGATCAAATTCGCCATTCAAGTAACACGATTGACGCAGGGGTAGTGAGGGATATCCTAGGACTTCCTACCGAAAATGTGATTGCGCTTCTTTTAGATGCACTTGAAAAGGCTGATAGCCCTCAACTAATGGCAGAACTTGAATCTGCCTACAATGGTGGCACGACTCCATCACAAATAGCTCACGAACTGTTGTCTGAGATTAGGCTAATGATGACATCAAAAAAAGCCACTAAAGAATTATTAGACCTTGGCGAGGCATTGCTTTTAGTCCAGGGATCATCACGTCCAGATATCCAACTTGAACTATCGACCATTGGCTATATTCTTGCAATAAACCCAAGCACTGCCAAATCAACTCCACCGCCAAGAGAATCACTGCAACATAAAGAAAAAGCATCAGCGCAAGCTGAAGTGCCCAAGCCGAAAGCTAAGCTACCTGAAATTGAAAAAACAAAGTCAATGCCATCTGAACAGCCTAAACCCGTAATCGAGAATATAGGCAACAGTAGTTCAGAAATTAATCTGTGGGATCAACTTCTCAGTTCACTTAAATCTACTCACAATACAATCTACAGCATTTTAAGAATGTGTGAACCAACAATTGATGAAGCTCAAAAAATTATTAATCTTGAATTCAAATTTCCGTTTCATCAAAAACGAATCAATGAATCAAAAAATAAACAGGTACTTCTCGATCAGCTCGATACGCTAGGCTTTACTTCCTATCAAATTCAGGCCGTAGTAAAAGATAAGAAACAGGCTGCAAGTAATGAAACAACGGTAGAGCCTTTCGTAAGTAAGCTTGAAATTGAAGCAGATAATCCAGTGCTAGGACAGATAAGAAATGTTTTTGGCTCAGCGGAAGTGTTAGAATAAAGTATGGCAACAAAAACTGAAGCTGCTAAAATTCCTCCTCAGAACCTTGATGCAGAGGCAAGTTTGCTCGGAGCGATACTTATTGATGTGGATGCAATTGTACGAATTGCAGATAAAATTGGATCAAACGATTTTTATGATGAACGACATCAACGTATTTATGAAGCCATGCAAAAACTATATGAAAAGCATAGCCCGATTGATGTACTGACGTTATCTAACCAACTCAAAGATAACGGCTTACTTGATACTGTTGGTGGAGCTGCCTACCTAACAGAACTTACCAATTATGTACCAACTGCTGCGCATGCAGAAAATTACGCTGACATCGTCTCGCAAAAAGCGATACGTCGTCGTTTAATAAAAGCATCCCAAGATATCACTGGATTAGGATTTGATGAATCAAAAGCAGTACAAGAGCTTATTGAAGAAGCAGAAACGCAGCTGTTCCAAGTTAGTCAGCAGCACGTCAAGCAGGATATATCTTCAATCGAAGACATCTTGGCCGAAAGTTTTGAGCGATTAGATGATCTGCATAAGGACAAGGGTAAAATTCGTGGTGTCCCGACTGGCTTTAAAGATCTCGATAATATTCTTGCTGGTTTGCAGCGAAGTGACCTCATTATTTTAGCGGCTCGTCCAAGTATGGGGAAAACTGCGCTTAGTCTTAATCTCGCGCATAGTGTGGCTACTAAAGCAAATCAGCCAGTACTTGTTTTTTCTCTTGAAATGAGCAAGGAACAGCTGGTGGACAGAATGCTTTCAATGGAATCTGGTGTTGATGCCTGGAATATCCGTACAGGAAATCTTTCTGATGCTGATTTCGAGAAGATTGGTCAGGCTATGGGTACACTCAGTGAAGCACCAATCTATATTGATGATTCTCCGGGTATAACGGTCAGTGATATGCGTACCAAAGCTCGAAGGGAACAGCATCAACGACAACTGGGTCTTATTGTAGTTGACTACTTACAGCTCATGAGTGGCGGTTCACGCTTTGGTGGAGATGGCAATCGAGTACAAGAAATCTCTGAAATTAGTCGTGGTCTAAAGGCTGTCGCCCGAGAGCTAAACGTACCAGTCATTGCGCTCAGCCAATTAAGCCGTTCGGTTGAATCGAGAAGTCCTCAAATTCCTCAACTTGCTGACCTCCGCGAGTCTGGATCAATTGAGCAAGATGCTGACGTCGTAGCTTTCATTTACCGCGAAGACTATTATAACCCCGATACCGATCGCAAAAATATCACCGATATCTTTATAAAGAAGCATCGAAACGGCCCAACCGGAAACATTGAACTTTATTTCGACAAAGAGAAACAACGCTTCAAAGGACTTGATAAAAGACACGCACCTAAAGTGCCGTTCGATTGATAAACTGCTATACTAAGTAAGCTTAATGAAAAAGATACTTTCATCAATTTGGAACTGGACAAAGTTACACTGGCGCGGTATTTCAATTGCTATTTTTGTGACCGTCATCGCAATTATTACACTAAGTTTGCAGCTTAGTTCATTGGTACCCGGTCAAAATCAATATGAAACTAACACACTTGGAGATCTTGTTCATTTTCCAGCACCGTGGCACCGTGCAGTAAATGCTCCCTATCTCATGTTAGCCTTTTTATTTGGAAAGATTTCAGGTAATAATCTGTACGGAGCTCGAGTTGCTAGTGTCGTATTCGGCCTTTTTGCTACTGCACTTATGTATTACATTGTTAGGATTTGGTTCAATATTCGAATTGCAACTATCGGTACTCTACTATTTATCACTAGTAGTTGGCTGCTTCACACCACTCATCAAGCTACACCATTGATATTACTTGTTGCTGGCCCACTACTGGCGGTTGCTCCACTCGCATGGTTCACAAGAACAAGAAAATATCGAACTCTTGCCTTTATGTCCTTAGCTGCTGGGCTCGGTGTTGCTGCCTACATTCCCTTTATGTTTTGGCTTATCGTTGCCTCATTAATAATTATCGTACGTAAAGAAAAAACGCTTCTTTCCAATATAAAACCGATACAATTTTTTGGGGCACTTGGTTTGTATGTTTTAATTGTTACCCCACTTATTGTTAGTCTCGCACACTATCCAGGACAAATTCTTGAACTACTTGGCGGATCAAAATCAATTCCTTCGATCACAACCTATTTCAGTCATCTTTTACAAGTTTTCACCAGTATCTTTATTCATGCGCCACTGTTACCTGAACTACGAATTGGTCATCTCCCGACTCTTGATGTTTTTTCAACTGCCATGTTTATTCTTGGGCTATATTATTCCTATCAGCGTAAGACAAATATCAAAACAATAACGCTGTTTTCATCGATGCTTTTACTGCTCTTGATTATTCCTTTTTCACCTAATTTTAGTATGGATATAGTACTTCTTTTGCCTTTCGTATACATAGGAATCATTACAGGAATTGTAGAGCTCATTAATCAATGGTTTACCTATTTTCCTCGCAATCCACTTGGCCGAAACATCGGAATAAGTTTACTCGTTTTTTCTATCTCACTCACATCAGCCTACCATCTAGAAAGTTATTTTGTTGCATGGCCAAATGACCCTGATACAAAAGCTGTTTACGTGATAAAATCATAGTAGTAATACCAATGTTAATGAGGATATATCAATGAGTAAAATGGAACAAGCAAAAATGCTAATGAAGGTTCGTAAGTTACAAAAAGAACTACAGAAGATGATTATTGACGTAGAGGCAGGTGATGGTGCTGTTAAAGTTGAAATTACTGGTGAACAAAAGATTAAGAAAATCCATATCGATCCGGAGTATGTAGACCTCGATGATATCGGTCAATTGGAGCGATGGATCGAAGAAGCGGTAAAAGATGCTATCGCACAAAGCCAAAAAATTGCAGCTGAAAAAATGCAACCAATGCTCGGTAACCTAGGAAGCCTAGGCCTGTAGAGTCGTTTCTTAACTATGAGTATTCTGCCTAAGGCACTTGAAAAAACAATTGATGCATTTGGCTCACTCCCAGGAGTAGGCCCTCGAACGGCAGAACGCTATGCGTATTGGGCACTGAAAAATAACAAGAAATATGCGCTCACTATTGCAGACGCACTAGAATCAATACATGACAGTATCAAAGTGTGCCCTAAAACTTTTGCATTAATTGACAGCAACCTCGAAATATCTCCTTTATATACTGATACATCAAGAGACAAAACAATTGTGGCTGTTGTTGCCGAACCATTTGACATTGTTGCACTTGAAAAAATAGGAGTATTCCATGGCACCTACCATGTCCTCGGCGGACTCATTTCGCCGATTGATGGTATTAGTCCTGAAGCACTACACATTCCTGAACTTTTAAAGAGAATCGACGAAGATAGCGTAAAAGAAATAATCCTCGCTACCAATGCCAGTGTCGAAGGAGAAACCACAGCAATGTATATACAGCAACAAATAGAAAACAAGGATATAACACTCACTCGATTAGCCCGGGGTCTTCCCATTGGTGTCGATCTAGAATATGCTGATCATATAACTTTACAACGTGCACTAGAAGGACGAACAAACGTATGACAAATAAAAAAACAATCACTGAAATCGAAACATTTATAAAAACCCATAGCCATTTTCTTATTGTTCAAGCTGATAACCCTGACGGCGACAGTCTCGGATCAGCACTCGCCCTCGAACACATACTTGGAGATATGAAAAAACAAACAAGTATGTACTGCGGCGTTGACGTGCCAGAATACCTAAAATTCCTTTCAGGTTGGGATCGTGTGTCCAAAACTATACCAACGTCAATCGATGCCGTTATTATTGTTGATACCTCTGCCCAGATTTTGCTTGAAAACCTTGCGGCTGCTCCTGAGTATCCTTGGGTTGCTTCAAAACCTACTCTAATTTTAGACCACCATAGTGAAGTTATTTGTGATATTCCACAAGCTTCGATTATTCTTTGTGATAATTCCTATGTCTCAACTGGTGAACTTATATATGAAATAGGGAAAACTCTACACTGGAAGATGTCCGTT
The DNA here is from genome assembly GCA_903859365.1 of uncultured Candidatus Saccharibacteria bacterium. Lineage (GTDB taxonomy): Bacteria > Patescibacteriota > Saccharimonadia > Saccharimonadales > CAIOMD01 > CAIOMD01. The sequence goes on from CAIOMD010000006.1 coordinate 23,722, forward strand.
GCTGCTCAAGAGAAGATTATGCAGAGTATTCTCTCAGATACGTTAGGTTTATCGACTGAAGCCACCACGGCTATAACATATAGAAGAATGGCAGAGATGCTTGAAGCTGGGGTGGATAGATATGCCCTCGATGAAAGTCGTAAATTGCTATCAAAAATGGATCGATCAGTTTATTTGTTTAAAGCAGATCTTATCAAAAGAACTGAATTTTATGGTGATAACAAGGAAGTAGCCCTTGTTGTAATTCCCGAGGATGAGCTGTATGGCGTTGGTACATTGTATAACCCAGCCCCGCTTATACTTAATGAGATGACTATGGTTGAGGGTGTTAAGATGGCAATCGTAATTAAACGGTATAAAAATAGAGTGACCGGGGCGCTTCGTGCCACATCGCAATCTCCTGTGGCAAATAAAATTGCAACAGTCTTTGGCGGTGGCGGACACCCTTACGCTGCTGGTTTTAAAATGGATGCAACTCCAAGTAGTTTTTCAGATATTAAAAGTGATATTATTCGAAAAACTCTTGAATTGATACAATAAAGGTAATGCTTCGATTCTATAATACCCCCTCGCACTTATACGAGCCTTTTGCACCTATTGCAAGTGGAACAGTCTCAATCTATACCTGTGGGCCAACAGTATACGATTATTTACACGTTGGTAACTGGTCTTCCTACGTACGCTGGGATATATTGGTACGTACCTTAACGCTAAGTGGATACAATGTTAACCGAGTGATGAATATAACTGACGTCGGCCATTTAGTGAGTGATGAGGACGAGGGACAGGACAAAATGGTGAAGAGTGCATTAAAGCACAAAAAAACAGCGTGGGAGCTTGCCCGGTATTACTCAGATGATTTTATGGCTGGCATGGATAAGCTTCATTTAGTGCAACCACAACACATAACAAAAGCTACCGATTTCATTGATGAGCAACTTACCTTTATTCGTGAGTTGAAGGATAAGGGAGTAACGTATCAAATTGATGATGGGATTTATTTCGATACTGCAAAATTTCCCAACTATGCATCCTTTGCTCGGCTCGATCTTGAGCATCTAAAGGATGGCGCGCGGATAACGCCTAATCCTCAAAAAAGAAATCCTTCAGATTTTGCGTTGTGGAAGTTTAGTCCAAAGCATGAAAAACGGGATATGGAATGGGATACACCAAAAGATATAGTAGAAGGAACGTCTAAGAAAGGTTTTCCTGGATGGCACCTTGAATGTTCAGCCATGATACTGAAGAAACTTGGCAAAACAATCGATATCCATACGGGAGGGATAGACCATATTCCCGTTCATCATACAAATGAAATAGCACAAAGTGAAACCCTGACAGGAAAACCACTGGCACATTATTGGCTCCATAATAACTTCTTACTTGTTAATGGAACGAAAGTAAGCAAAAGTTTAGGTAATTCTATACTTCTTAGTGAAATTGAAAAAAAGAACATCGATCTTATGGCCTTTAAGTTATTTGTCCTACAAAGCCATTACCGAACAGAATCAAACTTTACTTGGGAAAATCTTGTCGCTGCAAATAATAGGCTGAATAACTGGGCCAGTATTATTGAACGAAAATGGCAAGTAAACACAACTAGCACATCCGATTCAAAAGTTTCTGTTGCATTGGCATCAGCACTTGATGCCTTACAACAAGATCTTGATACCCCAAGGGCACTCATTCACGTTGAAGAAGCCTTGCGGTACATCGAAACTCGGGGACTTGAAGCCAGTCCTGAAGATATTATGGAAGTTGAAGCATTTATCCAAAATGGTCTCGGGCTTTACCTACATTCAAGCGATATAACAGCAGGCCAAAAACTAACTATAAAAGAGCGTGCCGATGCTCGAAAAAAAAGTGATTGGAAAACATCAGATCATCTTCGTGATATACTTAAAAACCAGAAAATACTATTAAAGGACACCGACGAAGGACAAATATGGTCAAGACTACAGTAAAAGAATCACATTTCACTGCCTATGAAATTCTAATCGCGCTCTTTATTACAGTGCTTATTGTAAGCAATATCGCAAGTTTTAAAATAGTACATTTTTATTCACTTACTTTTGACGCGGGCACAATTTTGTTTCCTTTGGCATATATAGTCGGAGATATCATCACTGAGATATATGGGTTTAGAAAAATGCGAAGGTTGATCTATCTTGGAATAGCTATGCTCATTCTCATGACCAGTACATTTTATATTGTTGGATTGCTTCCACACGCCAGTGATTGGACAGGGCAAGATGCCTATAATGCTATCCTTGGTGTTGTGTGGCGTATTGTAGGGGCAAGTATCACTGCACTTTTCTTCGGCGAATTTTTCAATAGCTATATTCTAGCTAAACTAAAAATTAAAACCGAAGGTAAGGGAATTTGGGCTCGAGTTGTGGGCTCAACAGCAATAGGTAGCCTCATTGACACAGCCCTTTTTAGTACGCTTGCATTCGCAGGTACAATAAGTGGGTCAACCCTTATTCAATTAATTGCTACTGTTTACTTGGTTAAAGTTGTCTCTGAAGTGATCGTATCACCAATTACGCTTCAGATTATCGCCTATATAAAAAGAACTGAAAATATAGATACCTTTGAATCACCAGCTCTAAGTTTAACCAACTAGTTACATGAACTGCTTGTAGCTATCGCCATAATAGGCTGACAAGAATTTCTGCTTGTAGTCATAGTACGTATCATCGATTAGTGAGTTGCGTATTGCATCTACCGTGCTTATTACAAAATATTCATTATGAATAGTAGCAAGGGTGGCGCTCAGTATTTCATCAGCTCGAAATAGATGGTTTATATAGGCTGCTGTGTAATGACGACACGTATAACATTCGCAATCCCTTTCAATGGGATTAAAATCGGTTGCAAACTTAGCATTAGTAATATTAATACGACCATTTTTAGTATAGAGCGCTCCGTTGCGAGCTTGCCGAGTTGGTGCAACGCAATCAAAGGTATCTATGCCATACTCAACACCAAGAAACAAGTCAGCCGGCTGTGCCCCCATACCAAGTAAATGTCGTGGTTTGTTTTCGGGCAATGTTTCTGTGACCCATTTAACAACTTCAGGTATTTCTTGTGGTTCAAATACGCCGCCAATTCCATAACCGTCAAAATCTTTGGAACCTAAAAATGATGCACTTTGTTTTCTGAGATCTTCGTGCCGAGCACCCTGTACAACGCCATAGAGGGCCTGCAAGGGTTCATTTCGAGCCACATGCTCATCATTGAGTTCCTGGTGACGTGTAAGGCATCTAAGAGCCCAATTATGGGTTCTTGTTAAACTATCTATCAAATAGCTTCGCTCAGAAAGTGGTGCTGGACATTCGTCGAATGCCATATGAATATCTGCTGCAATAAGGTGCTGTAATTCCATACTTGATTCTGGTGTCATAGAAAGTGAAGATCCGTCAATATGGCTTTTGAAAGTTACACCTTGATCGGTCACTTTAGCGAGCTGGTTTGAGGTTGCTTTAGCATTTTTTTTATCGCCTTTTTGACTGTGACTCACTGCATCGATACCTTTATCATATGCAACCCCAAGGCTAAATACTTGAAACCCACCGCTATCAGTAAATGTTGGTAACTGCCAGTTCATAAATTTTCCAAGTCCGCCGGCTTGCTGCACAATGTCTGCACCAGGGCGTAACATTAAATGATAGGTATTCGCAAGCACTGATTGCGCACCGCTGCTAAGTATTTGCTCTGGCGTAAGTGCCTTAACGGTAGCTTTTGTGCCGCCAGCAATAAATGCAGGTGTTTTAATGTCTCCATGCGGCGTCGAGATAACACCAGCTCGAGCAAGTGTGTCGCCAAATCTTTTTTCAATTTTAAATGAGAATGATGCCATTGGTAGTAATTGTAACAGAGAAAAGTGCGATGTAACTAGTAAATAACCATACTGTCGCCGTAACTCAAAAAGGAATAATGAGTGGCGGTGGCATGATTATATGCAGGCAGCAGATGTTCCCAGCCAGCAAAGGCGGCAGTAAGCATTAAGACTGTACTTCTCGGTGCATGAAAATTCGTTATGATGCCATCGATTACCTTGAACGAATAACCAGGATAAATAAATATATCGGCGTCCCCGTGTTTATCGACAGCAGGATCATCACTTACTATATAATCTCCGGTATATTCAAGCGTTCTGGTTATGGTAGTTCCAAGAGCAAAAACTCGTTTATTATGCTTCTTTGCATCACGAATGGAAGTAATCGTTTCTTTTGGCAACACAAAAAATTCTTTATGCATGGTATGAGTGGCAACATCATCAACTCGTATTGGTAAAAATGTGCCAAGGCCAACATGCAAGGTTGCATAACAAACCTTAATACCTTTATTTTCAATTTCCCTCAGTGCTTCAGCAGTCATATTAAGACTAGCCGTTGGAGCCGCCACTGACCCAGCATCATCTGCCCAGACTGTTTGGTACCGTTCAATATCTTGTTCCGTTGCCTCACGTCGCATGTAAGGTGGAAGGGGAACGGTGCCGATTTCTTGAGATAGTTCGAGTAAATCTTTTTCTGATTTAATTTGTGCTATGCCGTCACCTAAAATTTCTTCTACTTCGAGTGCATAGGCGCCAACTGTTAAAATATCTCCTTTAGAAATCTTTTTCCGATAGAGCACTTTATGATAATGCCAGTCGTCAGTTGTGCCATGTTTTTCAATAAGAATCAGTTCTCGGGTTGCTCCATTTGCTTTTTGTGCTTTAATTCGAGCTTTGATGACCCTAGTATCGTTAAGCACTAATACATCCCCTGGATGTAAAAAATCTATAAGGTCTGTATATAGGCCATCAGAGTATTCACCCGTTTTTTTGTTGAGCGCGAGAAGGCGTGAAGAACCTCGAATATCGGGTGGAACGTCAGCAATAAGGTTATCATCAAGGTGGTAATCAAAATCACTTGTTTTCATATCGTCGTACCCAATCATACATTATAATCGCGGCAGCTGCACCGACGTTTACAGAGCGTGTTGATCCATACTGCTCGATAGCTACAAGTGCTGTGCAGTTCTGTTTCATTTCATCACTTAAACCGGGTCCTTCCTGACCGAATACTAATATAGGATTATCAGGGAATTCAAATTGCATGAGTGGGACACTACCCTCAATATTATCTATTCCTACTATTTTTTTCTTATTTTCAGCCGTCCACTTTAGGAAAGAATTAATTGTTGGATGGTGAAATAGCAGTAGATATTTTTCAGTTGACATTGCTCCTCTTCGATTCCAATGTTTTTTTCCGATTATGTGCACAGATTCTACATTGAAAGCATTAGCTGATCGGACGATAGACCCAATATTAAAATCATGCTGAATATTTTCTATAGCGATGGACAAGGGCTTAGCATGCGATGAAAGCTCCTCTTTAATTGTTTCAACCGGTAAGTTTTTATACTTATCGACAAGATTCCTCGTATCAATCATGAAAGGTAATCCTTATAGAGTTTAAAGCCAATCCAAAGCCCAAAAATACTACCAACACCGCCTAAAAGAATACTTGAAAGATCGAAAAAAGTTGCATGCATAAACCATACAGGAATATATGAACCAAGCGTTCCAAAAATAGTAATCGAGAAATAAATTATAACTTTAGACATCAGTGATAAAGCCTTTCTATATTTCGTCCGACGACTTCAATATCATATTGTCTAACGCTATGCTGTGCCCAGTCGTAGGCAGCATCTCTCGCTTCTTTATGTTCCATATAATAATGTAAACGATTGGCAAATGCAGTCGCATCCCTAGGATCTATCAAAAGGTCAGGATGCTCGGACAACACAGTAGTGTATCCGACATTATTTCCACCGAGTACTACGCGTGCACCCGCTGCCATCGCTTCAATAAGTACAATACCGAAACTTTCACCACCAGTACTAGGAAAAACTGCTATATCTGCTGAAGCGAGCAGGGCGGGTTTATCTTTTTCTTGCACAAAACCTACAAATTCAACATTCTTCAGATTAAGCTTACGAGCTTTTTGCTTAAGTTCGGCTTCAAGTGGGCCCTTACCCGCAATTGTTACATTGTAGCTGGCGCTATAGCGTTCATTGAGCTTTGCGAGCGCCTCAAGAAGGTAGCCACAGCCCTTTCTTTCAACTAACCTACCTAAGAAAACAACATGAAGTTTTTTTCTATATACAGGTTCATGATGCATTGCTTTTAATGAAACCGTGCAAGGAATAATTGTGCTTTGCATACGAAATACATCGAGAGCGGTTTTTTGTGCGGCAGTTGAATCAGAAATTATGTGATGAAATTTCTTAATAGTCTTTCTATTAAAGTAGGCTAAAGCATACGAACCTGCTTTTTGAATCCAACTATCGGGAACAATATGAAATGTTCCAACAATCTTAACAGACGCAGGGGCGGCTTCTATTACTCGTCCTGCAAATAAAGGGCTGTAGGGCATCTGAACATGCAATACATCAAGTTGTAGTTCTTCTAAAAGATTTCGAATTGCACTCCTTGAAGTTGGTAATGGTATACTCAGGCGATTTTTATTAAAGCGTACCCGAATATTGTTTGCTATTGAATGTAGATGTTTAATATCATCTCTCTTTGAAGCTCCCACAAGATAATGCACCTCGTGACCTTGGTTAGTTAGCCACGCCCCAAGACAAAGTACGTATTGCTGCACCCCGTCAGGTGTATCAAGGGTGTCATCAAGCAGAAGTCCGATTTTAAGTTTTTTGTTCATGATGTTTCTTAGTGGATGTATATAAATGTAAATATTGCTCTGCAATCTTATCAAACGAATATCTAGGTGTTTGTTTCTTAGCCCATTTCTTCCAGACTGTTCTCATTTCTTCGTTGTAGAGCATTAACTCAAGCCGATGCATGAAATCTGTTTCACTCTTGGGATTCACTAAACTAATTCTCCCTTCATCAGTCATAACAGAAGCATAGCCAGGATTATTACCGGCAACGACGGGAACGCCGAGTGCCATAGCTTCAAGTAGCACTATACCAAAGCTTTCCCCATACATAGCCGGAGAACAATACAAATCAGCACTCTGTATCAATGCTACTTTTTGATTTTCAGGAATGAAACCTAAAAACGTAACATCAGGAATTCCTTCAGTTTGTACCAATTTTTCAAGTGTTGACCGCTTGACTCCACTGCCAGCAATGACGAGTTCTACGTCGTCATGGTTTTTTCTTAATTCATGATAGGCCTTGAGCAAGTAAGGTACTGCTTTTCGTTTTTCTAGGCGGCCCAAGTACAATATTCTTTTTTTACCTGAAGCTTTTGATATGTTTTTTGGGGTAAAGGTAGTCAGGTTAATTCCATTAGGAATAATAACCACGGGTTCATCCATTAATGACAGCACATACTCCGCGGCAGAATCAGAGACCGCACTATAGCCATCTATATAATTTAAAACTGATTTCGTATAAGGAATAACAATATTTAAAAGAGATTTACTGACTAAGGTTGATGGGGGCGTTGCATGGAAAGTTGCTATATTAATAGCTTTTGATCGCATTAGTATTTGTCGAGACAAGACGGGCACCCACGGCTCGTGAAAATGAATAATATCAAAATTCTCTTGATCAAGTATCGCTTGAATCTCGACACCTTCTGCTTCAAATCCAAAGTCAACCATGGTGGCGAACGGGGTGTTAAGTTTCGTGCTTCTACCGAGTAAGATCATATTTTTGGGAACAGGTTGATTCAAATTTTTAGGTCGTGGAGTAATAATTTTTACGTCATGACCTAGATGAATAAGTTCTTTTGAAAGCTCTTGTACGATTTCCTGAACTCCTCCAGCAAACTGAAACATATTATATGGGCAAACGAGACCGATTTTCATACCAATAGTATAGCATTCACTCCAGGATTAAGATGATAGCATTTGGCGCGCTTTAAGCGGAATGAAAGGAGCAGCATCTTTCTTTGAACTAATTACAGTAGGTGCATGATTTGGCATGTGCGCCTGTGTTTCGCTTACGGAAGTATAAATCTGCTTAAGATTGGCAACAACAAGTTTGTGGTCAACATACTGATCAGAGTCGATTGATACATGTAGCAGGGGCACATCAATTACTATATGTGGTGTCTTAAGTTGTAGTACATCTAACGTAGCGAGAGTGTACGTACGGGGTTCGTTAGCCTGCCATAGATAAACCTCGTAATCGAGGCGCTTATTTAGTTCTTTCTTATCGGCATCCTTAAATTTAGGATGATTAGCAGCCTGGACTCTATAAATGGTTTTTAGAATAAAAGGCCTCAGAAAAACGTTTTTAAAAATCCATGATCGATATTTTCCATTAAATATTTTAAGGATTCCAACCCACGATATGTATTTAAATTTAGAGACGATGAATTCATCCTGATCAGTAAGACCCGCCAGACTAACGACAAGAGTCATCTGTTTTTTTAGTTCCGGATGATTCTGTAAAAGATGGGTTAGAATTACGAAACCATAGCTCATACCAACGGCTTTAAACTTGGTAGTGCCATAGTGTTGTTTAATAAAATGGTAGATGTTTTCTGCAAGTGCATCGGCTGTGGGTTTTATTCCAATAGAATATAGACTTTGCATACCTCCGAAGCCAGGAATATCTGGAACCGTTACCGTGCCTTCATCAGCAATGTTTTCGATAATACCTTGCATTCGTTCTATAGATGAATGCAACCCATATAACATCATAATCTGATTATCTGTTTTATCAGTATTGAATGACGGCATAACAAGTTTACGCCCCCGAAGACCTTGAACAGTCATGGGAGAAATAAACTTTGAAAACTCAGACATAGCTTTTAGTGTAGAACAAAAATCGTTCTTTTACACTACATACTTGTTGTAGGAGTAGTTGTAGGGGTTTTAGTGGTAGTGTTCGTAGTAGTAGATGTCGTAGGCGTTGGCGTAGTGTTCAATGTGCCATCGTTGTTAAGCGAAGGAGCGGTCGGGATAGTTACTGTCGCACAAGGTTTGCCACACGTTGTTTTGAGTTGATTGGCTACAGTTGCGAGAGAAGTACCATACGTTGTAAGTGCGTCAACTGAAGATTTTAGATCTTTTGCCATCATCGATGACTGTGTGCTTGCTGAAATGGTAGCATTTTGTGTAGCTATAGTTTTGTTTAGACCATCGATTGTGACTTTGTCTTTTGAGTTTTGGTACATATAGCCACCAACTCCACCAAGTACTAGGAATACAACTGCAATGACGACAAATAAAAGAAGTGAGCCAGTCATTGATGATTTCTTCATAGTGACAACTGGAGGTAGCGATGAAGGGGTGTCAGGTGCAAACATTGCACTCATATCAGGTGCAGCAGCTTGAGGTGTTGGCGCGCTCATTACTGGTGCAGTGGGAACTGTTTGCATTGGTCGAGTGGCCCCTTGATTGAAGCCATCAACTGAGGCTGTCGGTTGGGGATTAGGGTTAAATGAAGTTGGCTGATTATTGTCCATACGTAAATATCCTTTATATTAAGCTTATGCTTAGTATAGCAAAAAAAGGGGAACAGCAAAATTATAATCTAGCGATTTTTTCTTCGACGTATTCGTGCGACATCGAGACGTATCGCATGACGATCTACGAGTTGTCTTGCTCGTTGAAGCTCAATTTTAGTTTGAGCATTATTTTGAAGTTCTTGGGCTAATTTCATAGATGCTGCAATTTCTGATTCAACAAGACTATCAGCATGATCGACTTCATCCGCAAGGAGAGTGGCTTTATTATCTTCTATTTCAAGAATTCCACCATAAATAGCAAAAATGTCTTCTTTCTTTGCTTTAGTACGAATTGTCAGCGGTCCACCAAGCACAATCGCAGTTAGCGGCTCGTGATGAGACATGATAACTGTATCGCCTTCTGAAGTTCTAAGTAGCACTTCAGAGACGTTATCGTGATACTCTGTTCCAGCAAGTGTAATTAGTGAAAAATCCACTATTTAACCTCTTTGATGGATCCCTTTAGATAAAACGCTGATTCAGGTTTGTCATCATGCTTACCGTCAAGAATTTCACGGCACCCAATAATGGTATCCTCAAGCTTCACATAGGCGCCAGGCTTGTTTAAGAATACTTCTGCAACATGGAACGGCTGCGTTAAGAATCGCTGGATACGCCGTGCACGTGCAACGGTAAGCTTATCTTCATCACTAAGCTCTTCCATTCCTAGGATTGCAATAATATCCTGTAAGTCCTTATAACGCTGCAAAATCGACTGAACTCTTCGAGCAACATCATAATGCTCATCACCAACGATGGCTGGATCTAAAATAGTACTGTTTGAATCAAGTGGATCAACTGCAGGATAGAGACCTAATTCAGTCAATGCTCTAGAAAGCACAATAGTTGAGTCAAGGTGGCTAAATGTTGTCGCAGGCGCAGGATCAGTAAGGTCGTCGGCAGGCACATAGACCGCTTGAACTGAAGTAATTGACCCCGTCTTAGTACTGGTAATGCGTTCTTGAAGGGCACCCATTTCTTGTTGCAAATTTGGTTGGTAGCCTACTGCACTCGGTAACCGTCCAAGAAGGGCAGATACTTCAGCACCGGCTTGTGTAAAACGAAAAATGTTATCGACGAAAAGAAGCACGTCTTTACCTTGGTCACGAAATCCTTCAGCCAGCGTCAATCCAGTGAGTCCTACTCGAAGTCGAGCACCAGGTGGTTCATTCATCTGGCCGAACACGAGTGATGTTTTGTCCAGAACACCACTTTCTGCCATTTCATGATACAGATCATTACCCTCACGAGTACGCTCACCGACACCAGCGAACACTGAGTTTCCACTATGGAATTTAGCAATATTATTTATGAGCTCTGTAATAAGGACTGTCTTTCCAACACCAGCACCGCCGAAGAGACCTACTTTACCACCCTTTGTAACAGGCGCGATAAGGTCGATTACTTTAATACCAGTTTCTAGAATTTCAATTTTACCACTTTGCTCTTCGAGTGTCGGTGGTTCGCGGTGAATTGGTGCGGTATGAGTAAACTTTGTCACTGGCTTCCCGTCAATCGGTTGTCCAACAACGTTAAACATTCGCCCCATAGTAAGGTCGCCAACGGGTACGGTTATAGGGGCTCCTGTTGAAACCACTTCTTGTCCTCGCTTAAGACCGTCAGTACTTGAAAGGGCGAGTGCTCGAACGGTTGTCTCGCTCAAATGCTGTTCAACTTCTAGATAAAGTGTTTTTTTGTTAAGTTCAATAGTGATGGCATCATAGATCTCCGGAAGTGAGTCATGCGGAAATTCTACATCAACGACGACTCCAACAACCTGGATAACCTTACCATTCATTTTTACTGCGTTACTCATTTGTTCTCCTTTACTGTACTGTGATTGATAATTTTATCCATTTGCTGCCTCTGCTCCTGCAGTAATTTCCGCTAGCTCTTGGGTAATTGCAGCCTGTCGAGCATTATTATATGCAAGGGTTAGGTCAGCTATAAGGTCTGAAGCATTATCGGTGGCATTCTTCATGGCAAGCATGCGGGCTGCCTGTTCAGCTGCCTTAGCTTCGAGCAGTGCCTGCATCAGTTGCGCCTCCAACAGACGCTTCAGGACAAAATCTAGCAACTGATCTACTTCTGGCTCGTAGGTTGTGTTAGAACTTACTGGAACAGTAGGAGGTGCAATGGGTAGTAGCTGAGTAACCAAAACGTCCTGTTTAACAATTGATGTAAAGGTTGTCGAAATGAGCTGAACACTATCTACCTTGCCAGAAACAAATTGATCTATAGCTTCGCTGAGCACCGGTTGAATAATGGCAACATCTGGGTTCTCAGTATCAGTCATATAGGCTAAAACTTCGTTTAGTTGCGTTGTTCGAGCGACATGCTGGGCTATGTATTTACCAATTCCAATAACTGGCTGATCTACACCGCTATTAAGCGTATATTTAGCAATTGCACGAAGCACATTGCTGTTGTAAGCGCCGGCTAACCCTCTATCACTTGATATAGCAATAATAAGCGCCTTCTTGCCATTTCGTTTTGCAAAGAAAGGATGATAGTGCGCTTCTGAGGCACTCGATAATTTTTCAAGCATCTTCGTTCCTACTGCAATGTAATCCTTAGGTCCGAGTGCAGCTTCCTGAGCTTTTCGAAGTTTAGAAGCAGCCACAAGTTGCATAGCTTTAGTAATCTGTTTTGTATTAGTTACAGATTTTATGCGTTGCTTGATACCTTGTTGCGCTGCCATAGTTAGTTCTTCTTAGCCTTATCGTGGCCAAAACTTTTAGCAATTTTTTCAGCAATCTTAACAACTTTTTCAACGTCAGCGTCTTCTGGCTTCGTTCCTTTATCCAAGGAAGCATAAATAGTCTTCTCAGACTTTTTAACTTCAGCAATAACACGCGTTACCGCTGATTCAACATCTTTGTTAGTCAAACGATCGAGCGCGCCCTTTGTAGCAGCAATCATGGCAATCACTTGTTCGGCAACGCTGAGGGGCTGAAATTGCTTTTGTTTTAGTACTTCAGTCAACAGACGACCACGATCGATTCTGTTTTTCGTATCTTCATCAAGGTCGCTCGAGAACTGAGCAAAACTAGCAAGTTCTCTAAACTGTGCAAGTTCAAGACGAAGTGTTCCAGCAACACTCTTGGTTGCTTTTGTTTGGGCAGCACCACCGACACGCGATACTGAAAGTCCAACTGAAATAGCAGGGCGGATACCTTGGTAGAACAAATTTGTTTCAAGGAAGATCTGGCCATCAGTAATTGAAATGACGTTGGTTGGAATGTAGGCGCTAATATCGCCAGCCTGCGTTTCAATAATAGGAAGAGCAGTGAGACTTCCACCACCAAGATCATCAGATAATTTAGCAGAACGCTCAAGGAGTCGTGAATGCAAGTAAAAGACATCACCTGGATAGGCTTCACGACCTGGTGGGCGACGAAGTAGTAATGACATTTGTCGGTAAGCAACAGCGTGCTTAGAAAGATCGTCATAGATTATCAAGGCGTGTTGCTTATTGTCGCGGAAGTATTCAGCCATTGCGGTTCCTGTATAGGGCGCAAGATAGAGCATGCTTGCGGCATCCGAAGGGCTGGTCGCGACGACAATAGTTTGATCCATAACTCCTTCAGTCTTAAGTCGTTCAACGAGGGCTGCAACCTTTGCACTCTTTTGTCCGATGGCGACGTACACGTTAATAACACCAGTCTTTTGACGAGCTTGGTTGATCATTGTATCGACTGCAATTGCCGTTTTGCCAGTTTGACGATCACCAATTAAAAGTTCTCGCTGTCCTCGACCAATCGGTACCATAGTGTCGATTGCAATAATACCTGTTGCCAGTGGCTCATTAACACTCTTTCGTTCCATTACTCCAGGAGCAGGTCGTTCAATAAGACCCATTTGCTTTGTTTTAATTGGACCAAGTCCATCAAGAGGAAGTCCAAGTGGGCTCACTACTCGTCCAACAAGCTCAGGGCCGACAGGTACTTCAAGTGTATTTCCAGTAAGCGTCGCTTTAGCACCGGCATTAACACCAACTTCGCTCCCCAAAATAACTGCACCAATTTCATCCTCATAAAGATTAAGCGCAAAGGCTTCAACTTTAGCTCCATCCTTTGTTTCAATAGCAATAACATCACTAAAGCCACAATCTCTGAGCCCGTAGATCCAAACGATACCATCACTAACTTTAGTGACAACACCCGATTGTTCCATTTTTGCCCCATCCTTAAGACCATTGATTGCATCATCAATCTCTCGGCTCAGGGCTTTCACATTTAAATCACTCATTACTTTACTCCTTCAATAATTTTGGCTAGTCGACTTTGGATACTTGCATCGAGCGCTGCTTCTGGTGTTTTAATAATAATTCCACCTATCAGTTTGCGATCTACTCTGTAAGTACATTCAAGTGTGGTTGCTCCAGTCATATCTTTAATGCTCGTTTCAACTTGTTTTTTAGTTACCTGGCTTAATTCTCGAGCGGAAGTAATCGAAACGCAGTAGTATCCGTGTTTTGTAAGCGCTCTGGCAACATCATTTACGAGATAATTAACTTGCCGTGTTTTATTGTGCGCCTGCAGCCAGGAAGCTACTTCAGCCATAACTTTTTTTGAATTTGTCCCTGCAAAAATTTTATCGGCAAGGTAATCTGCAACTTGCGTTCGTGATGTCATTTAGCTGCGTCCTTGATTTGTTTTTCAATTTCCATCATATCTTTTTCAGAAGTTAGCTTATCTCCTATAAAAACTGATGCCACCTTAACGACAAGCTTGCTCGTTTCAGAAACGAGCTCAGTTCTCGCTTTTTCTACATCACGAGATAATTGATTACGCGCTTCAGTAATAATGTTTTCAGCTCTGAGATTTGCTTTATCCTCAATGGTCTTTAGAAGTTGTGAAGCTTCGCCATGTGCGCCTGCTAAAATTTCATCGGCTTCAGTTCGAGCTTCAGCAAGTATCTTGTCAGCTTTTGATGTTGCTTGTTCGAGTGTTTTAGTCGCCTGAGCAGCTTCGTCTAGGCCCTTTTGAAGTTCTTCTTTTCTTTGATCCAAGATAGCAAGGATACGACGTATAGCGTATTTATTAAGAATCCAAAGTACGATAGCAAAAGCAATAATCTGAAAGGCAAGGCCTTTTAGATTAATGCCGAGCGAGGAAAGCCCGGATGCTGATTCTGTAACTGCGAAAGACGTGATATTCATTGAAATTTATTACTTTGTTGTAAAGACGATAAGTAGAACGAATACCATTACAGCATCAACAAGACCAGCCATGATAAGTGCCATGGTAAAGATCTTTGATTGGGCTTCTGGATTTCGACCTACAGAATTAACTGCTGCTGCACCAATAAGGCCAAGTCCGACAGCTGGTCCGATAGCACCAAGACCAATGGTCAGTCCTTTTACTAATTCTGGGCTTAAATTCATATTATTTCTCCTATTACTTACGTTAATTTACTGATTCAACCTGTGTCATTTTTTGATCACGGGGAGAATGCGAAGCATCATGGCTATCATCATGGATTGGTGTGGTAGACATAGCAAGGTACACCGATGATAACATCAAAAATAAATATGCCTGGATAGCACTAAAGAAAATTTCCATAAAAATAATTGGGACGGTACCGGCCCATGCAAAATTACCAGTTAGGACAGTAATAACACGGAGAAGTACTTCACCAGCATAGATAACACCAAACAATCGAAGTGCGAGTGTTACAAGTCGGATCAATTCAGTCAAGATTTCTAGTGGCCCAAGAAAGAAATTCATTGGGTTCCACCAAGGCTTCAAAATACTAAAATAGTGCTTAATATGGGGGATTGCTCCACGTTCGCGGACTGCATAAAACCAGACTGTTGACATAGCAATCAGCGCAAGGGCTAGTGTGCCATTAAGATCGGTTGTGAAGGGTCGAAGCAGTGGTGTCTGCTCTGCACCATGAGCAAGATAGATTGTGCCTCCCATGCCAGGCAGTAAGCCAAAAAGGTTATTTAGTAAAATAAACAAGAAAAAAGAAATGAAAAGGGGTAAAAATTTACGTGCTTTTTTTTCGTCCCCGTCAAAATTGGTTTTAATAGTATCAAGAATAAACACGGTAATTATTTCAATGAAATAAACGAATCGTGAACCTGGACGAATCTTAAGACGTCGTGCTGAAAGAACAAAAACGCCAGTGATAATAAGTCCAATGATAATGCCTAGCAGCATCGAATTAGTCACGCCAAATCCAAAAACCGTAAATACATTCTCAGAAGCAAGCGGTACTGAAGAATCTACCGCAAAGTGAGAATATGCGCTCATTTAGTACCCGCAATTTGCTGAGTAATATTTTTTGGTACAATCGAAGAAATCAAACTATTTTTATATAACGACATATTTGATTGTATAGTAGCAAATAAACTGAGGTGTGGCAATAAAATTAACGGGTAGCGTTTTAGTAAATTCTAAATGTAATTCTCAGACTCTATATACTATAATTGTTTTATGAAAAAATACTTTATTACCTTCGCCGCTGTCGCGATTCTTGGTATGCTCGTAATCTATTATGGGCCAACTGCTTTTAAATCAGGCAATCCTGCTAAAACCGGAGGTGGCCCCCTGGCATCTAGCGCGCCTACACAGTCAACTACACCTTCATCAACTACGACTAATTCCTCTACAACAACTACAGCTGTACAGTACAAGGATGGTACCTACACTGGATCTGATGCCCAGAATCCCTATGGTGATGTCCAGATTTCAATTGTTATTAACGGCGGAAAAATAACAACTGTTAATCTACTTACCATGCCAAATGCAGCTGAGCGGTCACAATATCTATCAAGTCAAGCAGGCCCTTTACTTCAATCGCAAACTATTAGTGCACAAAGTGCCCAAATTGATGGCGTATCTGGTGCCACATATACGAGCCAAAGTTACCAACAATCGTTACAATCAGCGCTCGATCAAGCAAAAGCAGCCTAAATAGAGCTATGCGTAAAGTTCAAATCATAATGGGAATACCCATAAGTATTGATGTTCCTGATGGTACAGACAAAATACTATCTGATTCATTCAATATTTTTACTAAACTTGATGAGCGCTTTAGTACTTACAAAGAACAAAGTGAAGTATCAAGATTTAATAGGGGAATTGTCACAATAGAGGAATCATCTGAAGAATTTAGAAAAATATTTAACATTTGTGAACAACTAAAAAAAGAAACTGGTGGCTATTTTGATGCTCAATTCGATTCAGATTACGATCCAAGTGGCTATGTAAAAGCCTATGCAATCAATCAAGTGTCTCAATTCTTGAAACAATCCGGATATGAAACCTTTCTAATAAATGCAGGCGGAGACATTGTGGCAAATTCAAGTGATGCAAATACATGGAAGATTGGAATTTCTAATCCAAATGACACAAAAAAGATCCTGGCTCACCTAGAAGTAGATGCAATCGCTGTCGCCTCGTCAGGTAATTACGAAAGGGGTCATCATATAATAAACCCGATTTCACGCATCACACCTGATTACTTTAAATCAGTAACAATTTTTGGTCCCTCTATTCTCATAGCGGATGTCTATGCAACCGTCATTTTTGCGATGGGCAAAAAGGGGCTTTCAGTACTGAAGCAACTCCCGGGATACAGTTGTATATACATTAATAAAAATAATGAGCTGAGACAGCTCTTATCAAGCAAATGAGAATTGCTCAGTAATAATCTGATCGTCATAAAAATCAAGATTCTTGAGCTGCTTAATAATCGAATTTGTCATGGCGGGAGGCCCACATACATAGACCGCTTCGTCTCTATCTTCTGCGACAAATTTCAAAAGAGTAGCTTCAGTGATATAGCCCGTTTCACTTGCAACATGAATCGCGAGCCTAAAGGTAGCTGGATAGGTATTTAAAAGTTGATTAAACTCTTCCTTGAAGGCAACATCCTCTCTATTGACAACACTATAGAGCACCGTTATGTCGCGTTTATCTTCTAGCAGTGATTTAGCGAGTGGTATAAAAGGAGATACTCCAATCCCACCAGCAATCATAAGAACCTTCCGATCAAATGAATGCTCCGTAACAAACGATCCACGAGGGCCATCAACAAGTAATCGAGTGCCTACGGGCACTGATGCAAGCTTATTTGTAAAATCTCCCGAGGTCTTAAAGGTAAAACGTAAATGATCAGAACCGGGGACTGAAGAAAACGAAAAAGGATGGTTTTGTAAAAAAAACTTAGGGTTCAACATTCGCCAATGTGCGTATTGTCCCGCCTTATAGGTATACTTTTGAATATTCCGGCCTGAAATATATACAGAATAAATACCATTTGCTTCTGGTATAATTTTTTCAACTTTAAAACCATGGTATAAGCTGAGCGTAATGTGTCGAATAAAACGATAGTAGGCAACAATTACAAAAAGAAGGCCAAAAAGAAAATACCAGTATGCTCGCATCCAAGGAAGTGTCGATACATCACCACCACTATCTACCTGGTGAGAAAAGGTAAGGACTATACTGCCGTACACAATAACGTGAATAAAATACCAAAGCTCATATGGTAATTTTTTTCGTACTAATTTAATGCTGAACAAGGCAGCGATTATAAGCGCAGCGGAACCGACCAAAGCACTGAGTAGACCTGAGAATTGACTCGGGAACGACCAGAATTGTTTCCAGAGGCTGAAATGGTCAAGTGCCCCATAACCAACAGTAACAAACACAATATGAACTATAAGTGAATAGACAATGGTATATCCCGCATATCTATGAAATTCATTTATCTCCTCGAGCGAAAAATTATCCTCAATAAAGGGAGCTCGACTCATAACTAAAAATTCAAGCAGTACTCCAGCGGTTGCTATAATCCCCGCGATACGGCTAATTGCTATAATGCGGTCGCTAGAAGTATTGAGCCCATGACCACTTTTAATGAACCAGCCATAAAACATAACTAGAAGGGCAAAAGCGATGATGGTGAGGATAAATTGTCTTTGTTTTTTCATAAATAAATATACTGCTAAGTATACCTTAGGCTGAGCTGAAGTCGATTAAATTTAATTTAAATTTATTTGATTTACAAGTTCGTTGTAGCCTGGAACCTGATTTTGGAATAGGCTATTAATGCTCTGAGTTTTACCAGAGAATGTGCCCAATCCCGCACCGATACATGTAGTAGTCCATAAACTTGCAGGGGCATGTGAAATACCGTCCGAGCTATATGTAAATTTCTGGCCAAAGGGACATTGTCCAGCTATAGATTGTACAGCTGGTTTTGAACGCTCGGAAGTGAATCCAAGATTATATATGGCGTGCAGAAACTCTAGATATGAAGTTTGGTTATTTGGAAATGATTGCGAGGTCAGAGGCAGATAGGTGTAGCCTTTGTAAATATTTAACACGACTGATGAAGATGAAACAGTTACCTTAATACTGCGATGATCTGTATCATTATTCGTAACACCTTCTTGCAAAAAGCTCACGGAAGAAGTATTCGGAGAAGCCGTAAACGATGCAGCAATGGCAGCTGCACTGTTAACTGAATTTTTATTAGACTTACTAATCTGCGTAAGCTCATAAAAACAAAAAATAAATGCAACTAATAGGATGCCGCCAAAAACAAGCGCGCGTAAAAATCGTAATCTGTATAGATGCGTATCCATACCTTTAATATACCATATTTAAGCATAAATAGCAAGGTAGGGGTGCTAGATTAACAGCTTACATCGTTATACAATAATTTCAGTATGACTAAATCAAAAATGGAACTCTTTCACGCAGAACTTGCTATTGGCATAGCAATTACGCTGCAAGCACTCGTCAGCTCAAAACTAACGCTTGGGCCAAAATTCACCATGATAATACTTGAGATTATTCTTGCTGTTGGACTCCTACTAGTAAATCTTTCGAACCACGCACTATCTAAACCGCTAAAGCGATTTCTAGCGTATGTATTTATCTCAATAGTCACAATAGCCAATATATCGTCACTCGTGCTAGTATCGCGCGACCTCGTGCTTGGCACCACATTACCAGGAAAAACATTACTCTTTACAGCAGTATCGATTTTTCTTACCAACATTATTATGTTTGGACTGTGGTACTGGGAAATAGATAGTCCAGGGCTCACTGGTCATTTCAAAGAAGATGCTAAAGCCCATTTTCTATTCCCTCAAATGGAAATGAAACACATAATTTCGGAATGGCGGCCTACTTTTTTTGATTATCTCTATGTCTCAGTGACCAATGCTTCTGCCTTTAGTCCTACAGATGTTTTGCCTCTTACACACCGAGTAAAAGCACTTATGGGAACTCAATCAGTTGTTTCCTTACTTACTGTTGCCCTTGTAACTGCACGTGCTGTAAACATTCTATCGTAGATGGTTTCCGAAAGAGACGAAAACACAAAAAACCACTAACACAATAAGAGATGATTTAAAGACACTTCGTGCCCACTTTTCACTCTCTCGAATTGCCGTCGTTTTATATGCCTTTAAAAACCACCACACACTTACAGCAGCAAGTGCAAGGCTGAATATAACCCCTGTATAACTGAGCAAACTAAAGAGCATTACCACAATAAAGAATAAAACAATGTAGAGTTTAATAAGTTTTTGAGTTGCCCGAACACCTCTTTTTACTGAAATCACTGGAAGTCCAGCACTCAAATAATCCTGTTGTCGAAAGAGTGCAATTGCGTAAAAATGAGCCATTTGCCAGGTAGTGAGGGCAAGAAATAACAATAGTGCTGGGACCGTGATGGATCCAGTCACGGCGGTAAATCCTGCTACTGGCGGTAGCGCTCCAGCAATAGCACCTATTTCTGTGCTGCGGATTGTCTTTCTTTTGGCGAGTCCATAAATAAGCACGTAATCAACGAGCGCAATGAGACCAAGCAGCACTGTCACGTTATTAGTTATGTGAATGAGCAGATAAAAGCCAAATACCGCAAGAAGTGATCCGAATATAAGTGCATTCTTGACCGAAATCCTGCCTGAAACAATGGCTCTTTTTTTTGTTCTATCCATCTTAGCGTCAATGTTTCGATCAAGCACATTATTAAATACACAGCCCGATGCCATGATAAGACAAATTGAAAATAAAGAGCCAATCAGTAAAGAACCATTGAAGTGATGGCTACATGCAAGTAAAAACCCAGCAACTATCGAAAGAGCATTACCATAAATAATGCCCGGTTTGGTGAGTCGATAGTATTCTTTTATATTCTTTCTAGTTTGAGTTGAGAGAAACACAGTTAAAATGCGCTGTCTGCCTGAGATGGCGTTATATTCATCATGTTGTAGTTAAGGTTGTCCATTATCCATATAGAGCCTAAAACTAGAATGATAATAACGCCAATTGCCGCAAGTAAGACATGTAAATTCCAACGAGGCTTTTTCTCACGACCAAGATGTAAGAAAAAGACAAATTGAATTAGCATTTGTATTACTGCACAGGCGACTATGCTAATTCGAATAAATAAATGGCTATATACTACGTGACCACTACTAACGTGTCGCCACACAATAAACCAGGCAAAAAGTGTAAGAAGTAACGACAAAAAGAAACCACAGAGATAGGCTTTAAATGCCTTTGATTGATACATCGATGTGTTCATCTAAATTACCCCCAGCAGATAAACTACGCTGAAAATAAAGATCCAAACAATATCTAGAAAATGCCAAAAAATACTAAACATAGTAATTCTTCTAACACTTACTTCATTTAATCCTTTTTTATACAAATACCCAAGTGTAGCAAAGAGCCACAAAAGACCAATTGTTATATGTAGACCATGGGTACCGACTAAAGTAAAGTATGAAGATAAAAAGGCACTTCCTCTCCATGAGTTACCACTATGATCAAGCTTAGTAAATTCATGCAATTCAAGAATAAGAAAGCTTGTGCCAAGTAGTCCAGTAGTACAAAGCCATATAACAGTTTGTTTCAAATGTGAACGCTGTGCAGCGAGCAGTGCAAGTCCACTCGTAAAGCTACTAGTAAGTAGAATAATTGTTTCAGTTAGAATAAAACTGAGACTAAATAAATCCGATCCTGCTTTTCCGCCTGCTGTATTATTCCTAAGAACAATAAATACTGCAAAAAGTGATGCGAACACAATACAATCTGTCATCATATAAATCCAAAACCCTAAAAGAGACGTTTCCGTTTCTTTTTGAATTTCATTTTGCAACATGGAAATTTTTGTCATACCAATGCTCCCGCTCTTTTGTTTTCTATAGCTTCAATTTCAGCTGCTGGAATTATATGAGTTGTAGTATCATCGAAAGTTCGAACTATAAATGTTCCGATTACTCCTAGTAGTGCGACAATCATTGTTGGCGGATAATGCCAAATAACAGAAAAGGCAAACATCAGAGCCCAGCCAGCCATAAAAAAGCCAAATGAAGAGTTATTGGGCATAACTATAGCAGCGTACTTTCGTCTTGGCAGTATGCCACCAAGTTGCTTTCTTCTGAAAAATTCATCACGATCTGAAACAGTAGGAATAATAGCAAAATTATAAACAGGAGCAGGGGATGTAGTAGACCACTCAAGTGTACGACCATTCCAAGGATCACCAGTCGTATCCAGATTTTTCTTTCTATTTTTTATAGCGAGGTAGAACATCATAAACTGCACGGCGACTCCTGCCAAAATAATTACTACGCCAACGCCAGCCACGATAAATAGTCCCTGCCATCCAAGTGACGCGTCGTAGTGATCGAGCCGTCTAGTGGCTCCCATGAGGCCTAAAATATAAAGGGGAGTAAAGGCACATATTAAACCCGCTATCCAAAGATACGCTGCAATTTTTCCAAGTTTCTCATCTAGTTTAAATCCGAATACTTTAGGGAACCAATAAGCTATACCTGCAAAGTAGCCGAAGAGTGCGCCACCAATTATCATGGTGTGAAAATGTGCTACAAGAAACAATGTGTTGTGCAACTGGAAATCTATTGGCGGCACTCCAAGCATAACTCCCGCAGCACCACCGATACTGAAGGTTATGACAAAACCGATAAACCAAATCATTGGACTAGCGAAATTGATTCGCCCTCGGTACATAGTAAACAGCCAGTTAAAAACTTTTAGGCCAGTTGGAATAGCAATCACCATAGTCATAATACCGAAGAAGGCATTAACATTTGCCCCAGCACCCATTGTGAAGAAATGGTGCAGCCACACAACAAATGACAAGCCAGTAATAGCCAATATCGCGTAAACCATTGAGGTGTACCCAAAAAGGCGTTTACGACTAAACGTAGCAACAATTTCAGAGTAAATACCAAATGCTGGAAGAATCAATATATAGACTTCAGGGTGGCCCCATGCCCAAATCAGATTGACATACATCATCGCATTCCCGCCACCTGCCGTAGTAAAGAAATGCGTACCGATAGTTCTATCTAACGTTAGCAGCACAAGTGTTACGGTAAGAATTGGAAACGCAGCAGCAACGAGTGTCATCGCCGCAAGCACCGACCAAACAAAAACAGGCATTTTCATCATGCTCATACCTGGTGCTCGTTTTGTAAGAATTGTTGTTATGAAGTTTATACCTGAAAGCAGCGTTCCAATACCTGCAATTTGAATACTCCATATCCAGTAGTCAACTCCAACGCCTGGACTAAATTGCAGTTCAGAAAGAGGAGGATATGCTAGCCAACCGGTAGCGGCAAATTCACCCCCGAAAACAAGAGATAAATTAATAAGTATCGCCCCCGCAGCATACATCCAAAAACTAAGATTGTTAAGGAGTGGAAAAGCGACATCTCGTGAACCAATCTGCAGGGGCAATATTAGATTAATAATGCCAAAGACAAGACCCATGGCTACGAAAAAAATCATCATGGTTCCATGGGCGGTAAATATCTGCTGATAATGATTTGAGCTTATAATTCCTTGTGAAGCACCTACTGAAGTAGCTTGCTGAAATCTGAGTAGTACGGTATCGGCAAGTCCACGGAGTAACATAACCCCAGCAACGACGAGATACATAATTCCTATTTTTTTATGATCAAGTGAGGTGAGCCAATTCTTCCAAAGCCAACCAACTTTTTTAAAATATACAAGTGCGAGCGCAATTAAAAGTGCTGCACCAACAACCATTGCTTGCCCAAAAAATAGTACGAGTCGATCGGTACTGGGAACAGACGTTGAGCTAAAAAGAGAAATAATCACATACCCTCCATCGATGACATTGAATGCATACTCATTGCATTAGTTTTACCATTATCCGGGTCAAGTTGAAATGGCATATATTGATTGACTATTGTGTCATAGAGTCCGTTTTCAACCGTTCCAAACACGAAAGGCTCTACATTTTCTGAAGGTTCAGCGAGTTGATGAAGGGTGCCCTTAGTGAGGGTCTGTGGCTGAGATGTCATCGAAGAAGCCCACCTGCTGAACGTCTGTGTATTGACGGCAGAAACATTAAAATGCATTCCTGCAAATCCAGAACCTGAAATATTAGCTGAAACGCCCCTGTAAATGCCGGTTTTTGATGCAATAAGGTGCAGTTCTGTGTTCATGCCAGCCATAGCATATATTTGGCCCCCAAGTTGAGGAATCCATAATGAATTCATAGGTCCTTCTGAAGTAATTGAAAAATCTATGGGATGGTCTGTTGGTATGGTGAGTTCATTGACTGTAGCGATTCCATAATCTGGATAAATAAAGAGCCATTTCCAGTTCATCGCAACTGCCTGAATTCGTACATGTGTTTGATTTGAACTCAGAGATTTAAAAGGATCAAGCTGATGTGTTTGATTCCAGGTAACTATGGATAGTATGGTGATAATTCCAAGTGGAATCGCCCACCAGACGAGCTCGAGTAAAACATTAGAGTATTCAGGAGCATATTTTTTAGATTTCTTGGATTCTCTAAAGGTAAAAATAATGTAAAATAAAATTCCAAAAACAGGAATTATCACAATCAAACTAAGTAGTGCCGCAAATTTCATGAGGTTTAATTCTGATTGTGCGATTTGTCCTGCCGGCGAAAGCACGGCAAATGTATGGTGTCGCACTAACAAAAATAAGATGAAACAAAATAATAAAAATAAAGAAAGCGCCAAGATAAATATTTTACTAGGAGTAATTTTAATACGTTTCGCCACTCTCACGTCCCTCAATTAAATAACTGCTTATTCTTACCTCTAACTATAGCATTATACGATTCGTTTACCAGTACTGTTACATTAAATTTTACACTGTTAGTTTACACTGTTTCAGGGTACAATGGTCGAATAAATATGGAGTGTTTTTAGTGAGTAAAGAAGTAATCACAGTAGATTTAAATAAACGTGACGTAATTGGTAAAGGTCTCAATAAGCTTAAAGCAGAGGGTCTGATTCCTGCAGTTATTCACCAACCTGGAAAAGAATCATTGATTGTTTCTGGTAATTTCATCGAACTATCTAAGATTTATGCAAAAGCAGGTCGCCACCACCCTGTTAACGTAACGATTGGCTCGGATAAACTTTTAACCATTATTAAAGATGTTGATGTTGATCCTGCAAAGAATAGAATTCGTCATATAGTATTTGGTGCAATTAATCTTAAAGAAAAAGTGTACACTGTTGTTCCTGTTACTCTTGTTGGAGATGCTCCGGCTACTCGTGCGAACTTGCTTGTTCACCAATTGATTGAAGAAGTCGAAGTTGCGGCACTTCCCAATGACCTACCTGACAGTATTAATGTTTCAATCGAGAGCCTCACTGAAGTCGACGATCGAATCACCATTGGCGATATTACTCCTCCAAATGGGGTAGAAATAGAAGTTGAAAAAGACCAAGTGATTGTAATTGTGGACGCACCTCACCAAGAATCAGAAGAAGCATCAGCAACTGAAACCGCTACTGAAGCACCAGCAGCCGAAGTAACCCCTGCAGCCGACGAAGCTAACAACTAAATTACTTTATATATTTTTTAGAAAAACTATAGCTAATAATTGAAGTGGCGCTTGCCAATGCTATACCCCATGTAATATCAATAACTGATATTGTTGTCGGCCAATGAGGAAGAATCGCCTGACAGCTAAGATCAAATGTTGCATACGTGAAAAGCCCAAAGAGTGCTCCGCGCGTTGCAGCAAACATAATAGTATTTTTCTTTTGCAGGGCTGGTAAAATAACGAAAATCATTAGCCCAAGCGGAAAAAGCAAATAAAAAAGTCCTGCTGGAGCAAGACTAAATTTTTGCGCTGTTAAGTATCCTATATAGTGTTTATAGATTTTAGGAGAAATAAGGGTCAGCCAAACACCATCGATAGCGCTCAGTGTTAGAAGAGTTGTTATATAGATTCGAATGTTTTTTGTGTTTATCATAGATAACCACATTGTAGCGCAAATTAAGCTTAGCCAAAATACTTATTAATAAAATAAGGGCTTTGGTTAAGGACAGTACATCCTTGGCAATGCTAGGGGCGAAAAAAATAAAGGGGGGAGCATCCAGTACGAAATGTCCTTTGTAGCTATGGTAACCCACGACCCCCCTTCGCCACATTTGATGCATTACAGCTTATACGGAAAGATATAAGCTGGTGAAACGGCATTCTGGATTCGGCTTGAGTTTGAATAGGCGAAGTTAAAAACGCCTGACAAATCAAAACCTGTCTGGAATGCAACAGCAACAATATTGAACACATCGAGTCCGTCAACCATTGAAGTAAAAGCTTTCTCAATGTTTGCGTCAAGTTTTGCGAGTTCAGGGCTGGAGCCAGTCTTCTTGTATGACTGAAAGTCACGACGAGAAATAAGCTGAGCCTTGATCAAATCTTGAACGCGACGATGATCGAGTGTGCACACTTGCTCATAGAAATCAATCAGTCGTTGGCGACGGATCATAGATTCTTGAGCTGTCAACCCGAAACGAATGAACCGTTCGGTACCGAGGTGCTGCATTGTAATGACATACTCCTCACCCATAAGACGCTTAAGTTCATCTCGAACCTGCTGCCTATCCTTACGGGGTACATCACCTACGACAATGAAGTAATTCTCCACAATATCGCTTGCTTTCTTTGCTCTCAATCTAGCATTTCTAGTTGGGCTTATCGGGCAAATACCACCTAATTTGCCTAAGAAGCCCATCTAGAAGTTTGTACTGTCAATGTACGTCGGAATGTTTCCACTCAACGAAGCTTCGGTATAATACAATATTTATGCTTAATATGCAAGTAGTATGTGTCGGCACTATTGCAAATTAATAGTTCTTATGGTATTATATGTTCATGAATTTACATCGTGTAGATAAAAAACCTGATTGGGAACTCATTAATAGCGAAGATCGCTCTCCTTTTCAACGTATAGCTGCAAAATCTAATGGTTTCATAACTCCCGGTAATGGAATAACACTTGCGGGCGGTGCACTCGTCGCTGCTGGTCTTGAAGACATCTACAATGGTCATACATATAGAGGAATTGGGCTTGCAACTGCGGGTCGTTTTGCAGATCTTTTCGATGGAATGGTTGCACACAAAACTGGCACAAAAAGTGCTAAAGGTGAAGCGCTTGACGCTGGCATGGATAAACTTGCTGCTGTTGGTGCACTTGGAGTTCTTGCCGTAAAAGAACTTGTGCCCATTCAAGCAATAGGACTCTTTGGGGCACAGAACGTTGTTAACGCTATCGCAACTGCGATTGCAAAAAAACGAGGCACTGAAATACATGCATCAAAATCAGGAAAGCTGAACACTGTTTACCAATGGGTTTCATTAGGATTATTTACACTCTCAAAATCTATAGAACCTCAGTTTAATGGTGCAAGTAAAGTGCTTGAAGCTGCTGCATACGGAACTGAAGTTTTAGCACTAGGTTATGGAGCAGTTGCGAGTGCAGGGTATATTAAAGATGCGGCCGCAAAACTTCCCGAAGAAATCAAATAGATAGCTTAACCAATTTCGATTTTTTTGCTAAACTACCATTTAGTAAGGAGAACAAATGAAAAAAAATCTAACAGTACTATTGGTGGTTCTGGGAATAGTGCTCATAGGACTAGGAATATATTATTTCTTAACCCCTGCAGGCTCATTGCCAGCATTTCTTCCAGGTCACGCATCTGGTTCAACACACAAGCACTTAAAGCATGGGTTGGCTGCTCTTTTATTAGGGCTTGGCCTTTGGGTTTGGGCGTGGTTTAATTCAGGTCCAAGCAGCAAAGACAGTTAGTTATCTTGGTCGTGCTTCGGCACTCTCACGAGCTCGATGAGTCAATGATTCATCGAGCTTTTTAAGTGTAGATTTTTTACCATATTTTTTTTCAACTGCAGTTTTAATTAAATAGTCCGCAAACACTGGATTTTTTGGTAGTAACGATCCATGCAGGTATGAGCCAAAGACATTGTTGGTTCTAGCACCTTCTGATCTATCATCTGTGTTATTTCCTTCGCCTTTAATGATTAATCCGAATGGCTTTTGTTTATTTTTTAGATACGTTTGTCCGCTATGGTTTTCATAGCCAATAACTCTACCAAAATCTGTTTCAATAACAATATTACCGATAAGTCGTTTGTCTTTAGCGATTGTTTCTGCATCAAAAATACCAATACCTTTAATCTCATCGCCCATATCTGTAACAAAGCGATGGCCAAACAGCTGATACAGTCCACAGATCATCAGCATTGGCGTCCCGTTATCTGCGAGCTTTCGCAAATTAGGAGCAATACGTTGTAAATCCTTTGCTATTTTTTGTTGGCCTGAATCCTGACCGCCACCACCAATTAGAAGATCGATACTTTCAGGAAATGTATCACCTGGATGCAAAAATAGCACTTCAGGATCATACCCATGCCACTGCAAACGACGAGTTAAAGTAAGAACGTTCCCGCTATCTCCATAAATATTCATTTCGTCAGGATAGAGATTAAGGATTCTTATTTTTTTCATGACGACTCTCCGAGATCACGGTTGCCGATTAAGTAAGTACGAATGGCAAGCATCGCGGTGTACGTGGCGTAAATTTTTAGTCGAGGTTGCTTCGAATTTGCGAGATAATGATCAAGCGCAGATGTTATGTTACGAATTACATGTAGTGCAGGCACTTCTTCATACCTAAGGCGAAGCGCCATATCATAAGCGCGCGTTCCGCTCACCATATCCACGCCATGGCTTTTAAGTGCAGAAAAATCAACATCCCAGAGCCATGAAACATCACGTCCATCCGCATAATCATCATTAATAGCAATAAAGACATCTTCCTTTTCGTCATGAGCATATAATGCCTGGCGAAATCCGGCGGGGTTTTTTACAAGAATAATTTGAATATGTTTTCCATTATGATGAATAATCTCACCTCTTCCAAAGGCTGGCTTTACTTTTGCAAGAGCCTCAATAATCTCATCGTTGTCAGCACTTGGGATTACAAGTTTAATAAGGGCAAACGCACCCGCTATATTCTGGTAATTATAACCACCTTGAATTTGAAAAGGCTCAACATACGCTTTTTTATCTACTAAAAAAGTAGGAGTGTTATGCGAATAAGCTTTCAATTTTACGAGTAGCTCATTACTTTGTTTGATTGGTTTCTTGTCTAATTTTGCCAACAGTTCATCATCCGTAGGAAACTGTGCTCGTAAACTCACGTCAACGCCATAATAAAATACGGGAGCATTGCTAGTTTTAGCGGCCGCAACCAGGTGGGGATCGTCGCCGTTAATAACGACGGATTTCGTAGCACTGGCAATTACTTGTTGAATCAACCGAGCGGTTGCATCTACTTCGCCAAAACGATCTAGTTGATCACGCATAACGTTAAGCGCAAGCACATAGCGAGGTTTTACTCTTTTTATGAATTGCACTGCGTAGGCTTCGTCAAGTTCCAGCACAGCGATGTCGTGTTCTAGTTTTCCGACAATAGATACATTATTTATAACAGTGGATACAATTCCTCTAGTAAAATTGCTCCCTGAAGGATTTGTTAACACTTTTTTGCCTAAAAGCTCAAGTGCTCCCGTAATCACTTTTGTCGTTGTTGTTTTGCCATTCGTTCCCGTTACGATCACGACTCCATCGGGTAGTTGTTTCAGCATATCTTCTAAAAATCGTGGATACATTCTTTCAACAACAAGCCCCGGAAGTGCTGATCCACTCCCGCCGCGCAGTCGCGATGTCTGACGTATCATTTTACCGATAATAATAGGCGTGGTATGTTTGGTGTTCATGGATTTTTATTTAGTTAGCAAGTAGAGTGATGCGCTCGCTCCTGCTAAAAGGCAATAAAGGGCAAAAGGACGGAGTGTATTCGATCTAAAGAAACGCATTAGAAAAGACACAGAAACATACGCCGCTGCAGCCGCACAGGCGGCGCCTACTAGCATTGGAAGCCGCAAGCTGGCATAGGAAGAAGAAAAAATTTCTGGAAGCTTTAAAAGGGCTGCAGCGCCAATCACCGGTGTCGCCAAGAGAAAACTAAAACGAGCAGCATCCTCATTATTCAGTCCCGCAAGAAGTCCACCTGCCATAGATGAACCAGAGCGAGATATTCCTGGAAGCAGTGCGAGTGATTGCGCTGCACCAATGTAGATAGCTTGCGTAGGACTAAGATGCGCAAGATGATCGTCACTTTGTATTTCTTTTTTTCGAGCTGCACGTTTTCGCAACTGCTCAGCGCCTAGAAGAATAAAACCATTAATAACTAAAAATCCAGCCGCAATCTGAGCTGACGCAAACAGCTTTCTAATCGAGTCTTGAAAAAGTAGACCAATAATACCAGCAGGCACAGTACCAATAACTAGCAACCAGCCGATACGTGCGTAGGTATCTTCTTTTTTTACTTCTCGTTGTTTCAATGTCCTAATAATCCCAGATAGTATTTTCTTCCAATCATTAAAAAAGAAAATAAAGAGGACTGTTGCGGTCGCCAAATGAGTGGCGATTAAAAACGTAAGAAAATAGCTGTCATTTTGGTGGATGTTCCAACCTAGAATACTTGGAAGCACTACGCTATGACCAAGACTTGAAATAGGGAATAATTCAGTGAGCCCCTGAATGAGCCCGAGGATAATAGCTTGTAGGATTGATATCACCTTGAAATCATAGCAAAAAAACGACCAAAAAACATGTGAAACTTATGCTTTATACGCTATAAGTATTTCGTTTTTCCTCAAAAATCCTGGTTTCCAAGGAGGATCGTAGCGTGCAATAATTGGCGAACCAATCTGTTTTAAGTTTTTTTCGTCCATCCATTTCTGAAGTTCATCAGTTTTTTTCGTAATTTTATCCTCAGATGTATACCCAGAAAAAGTGAGGCTGGCTACGTTCATTTCGTTTATTTCATCAAATGTTACCGCCTTCTGATTAGGAGTTGGTAAATTCTTAATTGAATATTTCGAAGGAATAACGAAGCTAACTCGAAAATTTCCATTTTTAGTTTGCTCCGACATAACAGGTGCAGTCATAGCTATTTTTTGTGACGCTTGATTACCGCCAAAAATATATCCAGCTAAATAGGAGAAACCACTGCTGCCAGCTGCAGCGTGGCTATCTGCAGAAACTTCAACATTACTCGTTATAAAAGCTGCATATTTTCTAAGCTCGAATTTACCAGCCTTGTTAAGAACGGTATACTGCGGAGTTTCAATTGCCATTATCGGTCGTGATTTCTGCGGTTACTTCTTTTTGTGCTCGTTGAGCTAATAGGTGTTCACGAATCAATGTTTGCTTTTCAGCTAACTGCCTTAAGAGTCCGGAAATTGCAATTTCATGTTCGCGAATGTGCTGAATAATTTCTTGCTCGTCCTTAATGATTTGCTCAAAAGACTGGGTTTGGTCTTCGTCACTTCTTTGACGTGCCAAGAAGTCATATGAGTAGGGAAGCGGCCCTTTGTTGTTGGACATATAAATACTCTCTTTCTATGTGTGGAGTATAGCGCTAATTCAATTTTGTTTAAACAATGAGATTTGAATTATCAGCTACCGACCAGTATGATTAAAACATAAAAAGAAAGGTTAGATAGTGAATTCTCCTATTAATCCAGAGGCAGACAAGAGACTCGTGCACGAGCTTGCTGCAACCGCGGAAGACCTTATTAATCAGCATCTTGTTGTAGAACGAACATGGGATCCACAAGATTTGGTGCCCTGGGAAAATGCTATAACCTACAATCCATCCCATGAATGGAGTCGTGAAATCTATCCACTTAATCAGGGCGTAAGAAGTGCAATTTATATTGGAGAGCTCACGGAAGAAAATTTACCGTATTATACCAACGTATTATTGCAGCATGCACCAAAAGGTCATCCGCTTGAAGAATGGAGTAGAATTTGGACTGCTGAAGAATGGCGACATTCAGATGTAATTCGAAATTGGAATCGAATGACCGGCGCCTTTAATCCTCAAGAGATGGAAGTTGGCCGAGTCATTCAAATGAAGAGCGGCGATGTTCCTCAACCTGAATCAACAGCTGAACTTATTTGTTACACCTCATTACAAGAACTTGCGACAGGAGTAGCACATAGAAACACTTCCAAACATTTGGATAGAGAACTTGGTGGGAAAAAAGTATTTGGAACTGTTGCTGGTGACGAAATGCTTCATCATCGCTTCTATCTCGAACTTGCCAGAGCTGCATTTCAAATTGATCCAGATACTATGATGCTCGCTTTTAGAAATACCTATATGAAATTTGATATGCCTGGTCTTTCTATCCCAAATTTTGCTGAGCACGCCCAAGCCATCGCTGATGCAGACATCTATAGTGAAAAACATTTTCAAAATGAAGTCGTCATGCCAGTCATTCGATCACTGGGCCTCTTTGCCATAGAAGGCCTTTCTGATGAAGCAAGACAAGCACAGGAAAGAATTATGGGCCGCACAGGACGGTTTGAAAGACGACTCCAAAAAGAGACAGAAAAAAAGTTAAACGCTTAAGCTTTGCGAAGACCACGTTTGGTAATAGTGAGTGGCACGATGCCAAAAACGAGAATGAAAGCATAAATAACGGCAAAACCACACATGATACTTGGTAATCCTTCTATCGTCTTGGGGTTTATGGTATTTACAATCCCAGTCGGGAGTAAGAAGCTTAAATAACCGACAATTTGAAGAATGAGTGCTTGTCGAATTTTTTTATTTGCTTTCATTATGTAATACAAACAAAGTCCGATACCAACTAACAGCCAGAAGTAGTAGTACATAAAATAGAAGCCACCAACTTTATCAGCGATTTGGAAAATAGCATAATTACCACCGCAAGCATGCGCTGAAATATCTGATGAGCTAAGACCGAATAATACTGCAAAAATTGCACTGACTGTGTAGGATATTGCCTTCAGAAGCGTGTTTTTCTTTTTTGCAATTAGTGAAATTAAATGGATAGCGAGTGCGGGGAGCAGCGTAATAGATACGAACCCAATGTGAGACCACATCTGTGCATTATGTCCGCCACACACATTAAATTCAGCCCACTGAAATAGGGCAAGGAATAAAAGCATCATTGATACGACTCGAGTTATCTGAGTCATTTTATAGCGTAGTAGGGTATAAGCAAAAAGGGTTACTTCTGATAGCATAGTAACAACCATGATGGGGGGAGAAAAACAATAAAAAGTAGATGATGTTCGTTTCATTTACTAACATTCTAACAGAATAATGATTAAAAGCTTATGCGGAAAGCACAATAGGGTTTAGAACTATTTTATTAACTGCATGTTCACCCAAACGAGATATAACTTCAAGTCGCTCTAATGCTCTTTCGTCACTATAATGAGCTGCAAAATCACTATGGATAATACCAATACTTAAATGAGGACGATAAAACCCCTCGCCATTTGGATCCCTTCTTAATTTGAAGCCTCGTTCATAATAAATTCTTGCTATTTCTTCTTCTTCAGCCTCAAGTTCGTCACTAATAATTCCAAAACTTAATTTCGCTTTCTTTTCAGATCCAAACATTCCAAGTCTCCCAAGAGATACAGCCAATGGTTGGCTAGTAGAGGGCACTTTATCTAGCACAGATTCAGTTGATGGGCCTTCTAGTTTGTGATGATGATCAAAGCGAGAAAAACCAACGACGGTAACACCCATTGTTTCGGGAATAAAAAGTCTAC
Organism: uncultured Candidatus Saccharibacteria bacterium; assembly: GCA_903859365.1. Classification (GTDB taxonomy): domain Bacteria; phylum Patescibacteriota; class Saccharimonadia; order Saccharimonadales; family CAIOMD01; genus CAIOMD01. Next base: position 57,199 of record CAIOMD010000006.1, read on the forward strand.
CTACATTATTATCAAGTTCCGGGGTTAGCTGATCAGTTATGTTTTTGAGTGCTTCTAAACTTTCATCAGCAATACTTCTTCGAGCAGCAAATACTCCACGCATTTCGGCCACTTGCATCACATTGCGCTTTGGGCGCTGAGGTACAGCATTTTTTCGTCGTGCCATCATAATATTTTTATTGTGCAACTAAATATCAAATATGTCAATCATAAGCAATGTATATAATATTGACAGTTATGTGTCAAAAGCGTATTTTGTAACAATGACTAAACCAAATATGTACCTAGTAGGTGGAGAAAAAGATAGAACTGAGGAAGAGTACAGTGAACAGATACTTCGTAATCTTCTGCGTCTAATTGAAACATCTGATGATGTATCGGAAAAATATAATCAACATCTTGAACCATTTGGTGTTGAGGCAAATTCATCGGACAGTACTATAAAGATATTTATTTATAACCACAAAGAAGATCCTTTGGCGGATATAACTTTCTATTCGAAGCTTGTTGACACTGATTTTATGAGCAAAGCAGGAAAAGATTGCATAAATTATGTAAAAAATGACCACATGCTCATTGGGCCATTATCGGAAACGTTTATGCTCAATCGAGATGGGACGATAAGTCGCGCGATTTATCAGGAAATAACTGATACAGAACATACAATGATTCCAGAACTAAGCGTGCTTATTGATAGAGATGAAGTGATTGAAGATCACGAGCGAGATGCGCTCATTTCACTACTTGAAAAAATAGGTTCTCTTTAGGCTATATCGTCGCTGTGCGAATCTACAGCTTGAACTTCAACCACTTGCTCAATTGCTTTCTTCGCGGCGTTACGGCTGGCACGGAGTAACTCCCGTTTATTCCTCATCGTACCGCCCCAAACACCATATTCAATTTTGTTTAGCGTCGCATATTCATCACACTGCTTTTGGTAAGGGCACGTGTTGCAAATTGCAATCGCCTGAGTTATTTCATTTCTTTTATCTGAAAAAAATAGGTCTAACATGCCTTTACAGGGTGCATCATCTGACCATTCGATAAAATTCTGTTCTAGAGTTGGATTATACTTTTTCATATTCAGAAAAATATTATAACAGGATATATTGTTTTTTTCAAATAAATATTGTATAATTCAAGGCACTATGGAAAAACAAGAAATTCTTGAATTTACCTTTGCTAAAGATTCGTCAATTGAGCTTTCAACAGCTCAGGATAAAGCCGTATTTGTAATGCAGGCAATTAAAGATGAGCTACTTTTGCGACGTCAAGCTTCAGCCCAGGCATTGGCAGAATTAGATTCAATCCTGCAAGAACACGAAATATCTATCCCCAAGGAAACTAGTGAATCATTGCAATTATCTGTTCGTGAGATAGGTATCGGTTCAATGGGTTCAAATGCACTCTATAGGGCAGGAGTTGAAACTGTTGCTGACTTGATTGAAAAGACACCACGTCAACTACGAAATATTAATCGTTTTGGCAAAGGTTCGTATATGGAAACAGTAGCTGCTCTTGGTCAACTTGGTCTTTCGCTTAAAGAACCAAAAAGTTCGTTCTAATTACTTGTAACTACTTGTGATCCAACCGACACTTCTTTTGGTGTAGGCCACGTTATGGTGAATGTCGTGCCTTTACCTATGACTGATTGAACATCAATATCGCCGCCAACCTGATCCATAATAAGCTTGTCTAGGTACAGACTGACTCCAAGACCATCATGATCTATTTGTAGTGCGCTTGAGTTATCGCTTCGGGAGAATGCACTAAACAGGTGATTCATTTGAACATCAGTCATTCCTTGTCCTTGATATGATAAAACTTATGCTTTTTCCTTATTTTTAAAAAATTGATGCAGCCCAAAAGATGTACTTACGATTGTTATGATAAAAAGTATATAGATAGAGCGATCAATAAGGTTGGCGAGCACTATGGCACTTGTCGGTATTTGGTGTATTTTTTCGGAAAGTACTAAGAACGTTTCTCGTATTCCAATTCCTGCAGGAGTCAATCCAACAAAAAGGGAAATATTTGCAATTCCTGTATAGGCGATGACCTGATGAAATACCACTAAGTGGTCAACCGCTTTGAGCTCAATAAAGTAAATAATGGTTTGTAAACTAAATTGAGCAGCGGTAAGCAAAAAAAGGGTTGATGCCATTTTTTTTTGAAGTGCAATCTTTTCAACATCTAGGGATTTCTTTTTTCCATACCATTTCGTCAGGAATAGTAAGGACCCACCAATCAATAAGACAAAAAGAATCGATTGCCACCATGGGCGCGAACCAATAGCAATAAAAGAAATACTAATAAGTGTGTAGAATAAATAATACAGAAGAGTCACTGAAAGAAAAGTTTTAAACGCTATCCCGTACTTACGTTTTGCGTAGCCGCTTCTAAATAATGGGCCAGCTTGACCGGGGAGAATAAAATTAAGTCCTATTGAATACCCGTTAATATAGAAGTTCTCTGTAAACTTAGTTGTTTTTTTACATAACATGATGGTGACACTAAAAAGTTGTAGAATGATTGAGAACATAACCAAATACAACAAAAATACACTAACAAGTACGAAGATTGAAACAGTGCTAAGTTGATGCACAAGTGAAGGATGTTCTGTAAGATAGCGTTTAACTACAAAAAAGGTAATTATGATTGCTGTGACAGCTATTAAGAAGCGAACGAGTTTTGTTTGTTTCATAGTTAGAAATAGTATATACGATTAAGCTAACTCTAAGACGAGGGATGATATAATTTATTAATTCATGAGTGATAACAATCTTCAAAAATTATTGAAATTAAAAAGTACAGTAAGTCACTACATTAGAAACCATCTTGGAGTCATGGCTATCATTTGTGTGGTTGTCTCGGTTATTTTTAGCATTATATTAAGCCAGGGGGCTATTCATAAGATTACCCTTAATAAAGCTACCTCGTCTCACCACAACCTAGAACACAATAATCCATTGAAATATAGTGCCAACTGGGATGGATCAGACTACATTCATATTGCTAATAATGGCTATGATACTGGCTTCTTTACTGGTTTCTTTCCGGTATATCCGCTGACCATTAGAATAGTAAATTATCTCATTCCTTCATCAATTCTTTGTGGACTGCTCATAAGCTGGGCAAGTCTTATTGGTGCTATATATTTCTACGCAAAACTAGTAAAAGAATTCTGTAAAGGTCTTACTAAAAAAACGGAGAATAGCGAATATTTTAAAGCAGTCGTTTTCTTTTTGCTGTTCCCCTCAGGTGTATATTTTCTGTCCGTTTACACTGAAAGCCTCTTTGCGCTTCTCTCATTTGCTGCCATTTACTTTTTAACCAAAAAGAAGTATTTACTCAGCGCATTGCTAGTGTCAGTCGCCTGTGCAACACATGTTACAGGAGTATTTGTACTATTTTTGATGCTACTTATGTTACTCGAACAAAAAGTTAAAATTACCAAAATCGCGCAAGTGGGCGTGGTGGGTTCATTAGGGTTACTTAGTTATATGGGATACCTTTGGAAGTACTTTAATAATCCACTGGAGTTTCTATCTGCTCAAAAGCAACATCATTGGTTAGAAACAAGTTTATGGAATAATCTTTCACTCATGAGTTTACTTGATGGGGTGCTGATTGTACTCCTTATCACTTCAGCTGTGTATTGGTGGAGACGGAAAAAAAGCTTTTCTATTTATTCACTTCTTTTTCTTTTAATTCCGCTCCTAGGAGGCCAATTCGGAGGCTTTCCGCGCTACTGCTTGATTGCATTCCCTATGACATTAATGCTGTACGAATATTTGCAGGCAAAAGAATCTTTACGACTTATCTCCACCCTAGTATTTGGAGCTATCTGGGCCTATGTTGTTATCTTATTTTCTATTGGATACGTCGTAACGTAAGCACTAATTATTTAGATCTGATTTTTTTCTCTACAAGCATGCCATACCGTGTTCGACGTTGCTCTTCGAGCACATCTTCAATTAGCGAACGATTAATACGAATAAGGTTTGCAATTACACCAAGTGCATAACAAAGAAATGAGATATTAAGAAGTACAGTTCCAATAATAAGTGACTGTAAATGATGGGCGCCGTACGGATCGCGATTTGTAATGAAGATGTATACATAGTGAATGAATGGAATGGCTCCAACCACTAAGAAAAAGGTGCCAACACTGAGAAAAACAACGTAGGGTTTATACATCGTATACCCATTCAACAGTGCAACAGCAGATTTTCTTACGTGCTCCCATGAATTTTTAAATAAGCGAGATTCACGAGTCTTAGGATTTGTCTTAATTTTTATAACTTCAATTCCCATACGCTTATTGCCAGCCTGAATTGTGGTTTCCATAGCAAAATTAAAACGACCCACTAAATTAAACTTAATTGCAGCTTCTTTCGAGTACGCCCTGAATCCACTAGTACTATCTGGTACCGACGTGCCGGCAGCAGTATTAAGCACACGAGTACCAAATTTCTGGAGAAACTTTTTCATTGGAGAAAAATGTTCTATGGTGTGCACCTGGCGATCAGCTATGACGATATCCGCACGACCTTCAACAACGGGAGCAATAAGCTCAGGTATTTTTTCCTGCGGATATTGGTTATCTCCATCTGTCAAAACGAGAACATCAGCTCCAAGTTCTAGCGCACCGGTAATACCATCTCGCAATGACAGTGCCAAACCACGGTTTTTGGCATGGTTAATGAAATGTTTTACGCCTAGTTTTTTTGCCACCGCAACTGTTTTATCAGTTGATCCGTCATTTATAATCAAAACTTCAATAGAATCAATGCCCTTAATTTTCTTTGGAATAGTGGATAATGTGAGCGGTAGTGTCGTTTCTTCATTCAGACACGGAATCATAATAACTAATTTCATAAATTGCACCTTTTCTAATCTGTTATTATAGCAAATTAATGCCCGAAAAGACAGCTTTGGAACTAAGTTTAGACCATTAGTATAAACTTTTAAGCTGTGAATATGCTGATATTTTTATATAATAGTGCATATGGAAACGGATATCATAAAAATAAAAAAAATACCGAAAGAGTCAAAGCCTGAACCGCTAACGTCGATTCATGTTGATAAAAAAATAATTCGACACAAGAAACTCAAGGCACTACTCATCACCCTAATTATCGTAGCTGGAACTGGTGGTGGCAGTATCTATTTGCTTGAAGCACAGCCAGCATTAGTAGCTAAATTTGCAGATAATGTTCTTCGCCCAACCCTTGGAAATAGAAATACCATTATTTTAGAAAATATTGTTTTTTCTTTATCCGACCGTTTAAAACAAATTGCCTATGGTACTGTCGGAAAACCTAAAGCTAATATTTTTAATGCTGAACCAGCATCAAAACCCCAATCAGCTCCTAAGCCAACTGTTCAGTCTCTTAATCTCACCACAATTAACGATTCACAACCAGGGTATCCGCTACTTGATGGTGAAGGTCAGTGGACAATTGTTAATTTACCCCAGTTTAAGAACCAGCAGATCATGGCCCGCACTTTTGTCAGGCCAGACCCTGATCGCTCCTATGCAATTGTTGCACTTATTCAAATGAATATGCATTATCTTACCCTTACTTCAGTAGCAGGGACGTACTATCCTGGAGGAGATTTAGGTCATCCAGGGCCAGGAGTTATCCCAGTTGCTGACCAGGCCTCGAATAATCTTGTGGCAGCTTTTAACGGCGGTTTTCAATACATGGACGGCCACTATGGAATGACCGTTGGCACCAATGTCTATGTTCCTTTAACTGAGGGACTCGGCAGCCTTATTATATACAAAGATGGATCAGCTTCAATCGAGCGATATGATAGTACAAAAAAAACGCTAATACCGATAGCCGCTGTTCGCCAAAATGGCCCACTCATTTTAGATAAAGGTCAGGTGACTGCCGATGCAAATAGTGGTGGGTACCAAGTCTGGGGACGTACCACTACTAATTCTGTATATACCTGGCGTTCAGGTGTGGGTATGACAGCCTCGGGCAATCTTGTATATGCAGTTGGGCCATCACTCACTGCTGCAACACTGGCACAATCACTGAAGTTAGCAGGAGCAACTGAAGGATTACAGCTAGATATCAACCAGTTCTGGGTTAGATTTGTTACTTTTACACCAACTAGTCCAGGAAACTACGCTACTGAAAGCATTTTAAATACACTACAAAATGGTGGGCCTCAGTATTTACACGGATACAACAAAGATTTTTTCTATCTTATGATGCGTCCATCAGTGACTCATAGATCTAAATCATAGTCTTTACATCTAAACACTATAGAAGTAGCATGATAAGTATAAGAAGTATCTGCTATGGAAAAAAGACGCAAGGAATTTACAGAAATACCATTAGTAAGTCCTATTCCAAACGCTAAAATTATTAATCAATTTAATAAACGAAACAATTACCAACATCCTGAAGGGGCTTTATCGGTGTATCGTTACGAACTTGACGATGAAATATCTTATGATGTGCTCTATGGCCAATCCGCTTCACTTAGGTGCGATACATTAATTGTTGCTACAAGCTCTTGGCTCACTGGGCTCGAAGGATTCAATGAAGATTTAACTCTTCAGCTCATGGATATCGGTTTCGATGTAGCCTTCATAAGTACCGCCATTGGCAAACAGACAACGCTTCTTAAAAATGCAGACGACATACACGTCATTCTCGATAATATAGATAAAAAGGGAAGGCATCAGGAGAAACAGGCGATTACAATTGGTGCTTCTCGGGGCGCAATGGTTGGTTTTGGCATTGAGTCTGTTTCTAAGAAAAATGAAAGAAATATTATCTACTCGGACATAGTTGATCCATGCCAAGCAGTACCGCTCGCTTTAAGGAACCCAAAACAAATCTTTGAATATATTCGCTCTGTTCCAGACGCAACCAGTGATCTATGTAGAGTTATCGCAAAATTACCTCTAAAAAAGAAAGTCGATTATCTTAAAACTATAGAACTTCACCCTGAATCAGCCCTGCAAATAATTCACAGCACTCCTTCAATCTTCAGCGGTGAAGCAGGAGAACTTGCTCAAAAAGTATCCAAAGATGCACATATGCATATTAGATTTTTTGACAAAAATCCAGCAAATAATGCGGATACGTACAAGGAATACTTTGCAAATCACACAGGAGTTGTAATAGAAACGGTGAACGGCGCTCATTTTTCACTTTTAAGTCAAAAAACTACAGAAAAAACCCTCGCTCGTCTTGCTACTCTAGGCACTCAATTGAGTAACGGGGTTACGGAAGATGAAATTAACTTTAAGGAATTATCGCAGATACTCTGATTCCGCTTGTGACACCGTAGTAAGTTTTTGTTAAAATGTTCTGATGCTTGAAACTGGATACATAAAAGAAACAAATACTAAAATTGCCTTTGATAAGCAAGCACAACCACTTCTTCGCAATTCCCCAGAAATAACACAAGCGGTTGCTACTTTCATGGAGAATACTCGATACCCAGAGCATTCCGTGGAGAATTTTAAACATCTCGGAACTGGCAACCACTCAATTGTGTACGGGTTTGGAACCATAGCCTTAAAGTTATCTACGGCATTTACGGGAAAATTAACCTACAGGTATGGCACCCCAATACCCCCAGAAAATTTAATACTGCAATCACAGTTCCTTACTACACTTAGCAATCATATTCATCGGAATAGCATTACTGAAATATCAGTACCTAAACAATTTTTTGCTGCCCGATCAGCCAGCGGTAACTTTCTCTCACTTCATGAAAATTTGGAAGAAAAAATGACAATGTCAGAATGGATAATAGAGAATGAGTTAACCATTCCCGAGGAGATTGAATTACTCAATGCAACTAAAAAGAGAATAACTACACAGCTTGGTTCATTCGGTTTAAAAAAGGGTTTGAATGACTTAGGACTCGAAAAAGGCGCAGCATTATCGAGTAGAAATATTATGATTGCAAGAAACACTCTTGATCCAACTTCAGCTGAACTAAGTATTATTGATCAACCGAGTAAAGGAGCGATCCATTCCATAGGTGGAATTTTAAATAATATGTTTTACTTAAGCACAAAGAATGATTTTGAATCTTTGAATGATTTTCTTGACGTGTAAGTTTTATTAAAATAGTTTTTTAGGGTAAAAAATAACCGTTTAATTTGATAGTGTGTAGTAATTATTCTTTTACAAAAATAATTATTACTGTATAACTATAAGCATAATGAAGTTGCAGACAAGGTTTATATTATTACTCCTTTTTATTTTTTTATCTGTTAGTGGAATAGTTGTACTGCAACGCTATTTTGATGTACAGCGCTCTCAGAGTTTACTCAGCTCAGAGCTTAAATCAAGAAAAACACTACTCGCTCAAGATTTAGTTTCAGAAGGAAAAACATTCGAAGCCCTACAAACTGATTATTCATTTTGGGATAACATGGTGTCGCTCGCCCAAGATAACCCAAAAAGTATAAATACTACTAATTCCGATTTCGCCCATCAAAACATTGATACCGCTCTTCCAACATTTGGTGCAGACATTGCTTGGGTATACAACACGAAAGGTCAACTTGTTTATTCAGCCAAACAAGATACAACCTTTGCCCTCAACACCATTCCAATATCAAAAGCCTACTTTATGAATCTGGATAGCCATAAATTCCTCCATTACTATGTACAAACAGCGCAAGGAACCATAGAAATTAGATCTGCAACTATAGTTCCGAGTAATGACCCAAATCATAACGACAGTGCCAGTGGCTATTGGATAGTAGGAAGACTACTTGGAAATACATTTCTATCATCTATTAATGATCTCTCTCAAAGCACCAATCAATTAATAGGCACATCAGCTAACCACGTAGACAGCCGAACTGCTGATTCTGTTACTTTTTCGAGCGCACTACAAAATTGGGATGGTAGCACTGTTCAATACCTGTCGAGCTCCACTAAAGTGTCATCAATTGATGAATTGAATAGTCTTTATAAAAAAGAATTACTCGTCGTAGGATTACTTGGACTTGGCCTTGTTATGATCATCACATTTACACTATGGCTCATAATCCTAAAGCCACTGCAGATGATAACAAATAGTGTAAAGAATCAAGATCCACGATCTATCGATAAAATGGCAACCACAAAGACGCAATTCGGTGATTTAGCGGCAACGATTCAAGGATTCTTTGAGCAAAAGGAGCAGTTAGAAAAAATATCTAGTGATATGGACAACGTTAATAAAGAATTACAGGCAAAAGATTCCGTAAAGGATGACTTTATCTCGATGCTCTCTCACCAATTAGGCACCCCTTTAAGTGCAATGGAGGGCTTTTTGACCCTTATTGTTCAAGGTTTCTATGGGGAGGCAAATGAGAAAATAATGGCTGCCGTCCAAAAAACACTTACTCGTACCAAAAATATGAAGGCACTCGTATTTGATCTTCTAAACGTCAGTCGAATGACTGCAGGACAATTTGTCATCGAGCGATCGGAAGTTAATTTGAACAACATGGTCAAAGACCAAGTTGATGAGTTATCGGTTGCGGCTAATGAAAAAAATATTTCACTCACGTATCATGAACCAGAAAAGCCTTTACCTATGATGCAGCTCGATGAAGCAAAAACCCGACAGGTAATACTAAATCTTGTTAATAACGCCATTTTCTATACTCCTAAAAACGGTGAAGTCCATGTCTATCTTTCCCAAACTGATACTGAAGTCGAGTTTAAGGTTTTGGACAACGGCATAGGTGTTCCTGATGAAGCAAAGGATAAATTATTTACAAAGTTCTTTAGAGCAGACAACGCAAAAGAGCAAAGTCCTCATGGAACAGGCATCGGACTCTACCTTGTGAAACGGGTTATCGACGATCAAGACGGAAAAACATTCTTTTCATCCGAAGCTGGAAAAGGTTCTATATTTGGATTTCGGCTACCTCTCAGCAATGATAAAAATCCAGTACCATCTGCTTCTCAAGAAGAAAAGACTACTTCAGATACTAAGATTGAAATAAAAGATTTGACCACTGATTAAAAAAGAGTAAGCTATTTTTTTCGCCAAATTTGAAAAGAAAATAGAAGCTTATTTTGTTCTCTTTGGGGACTTTCATTCATTAAAGTAAATGAATCTTTAAACTTAGGAAAAAATTTAGTGCATGAGAAGTCTTTTTCAATTTGCGTTACATAGAGTTCATCAGCGTACGCTAAGGTCTGTTCGTACAGTTGTGCACCACCAAGCACCCATACCGTTTCATCAGCGTGCTCACGTATAAAGGTCTCTAGGTCATGTACGAGGCTGAAACCCTGTCGAAGTGGCAGTGATTGGTGAGAAAGAACGTAATTTTTAGCGTCAATAAAAGGATGGGTGAGTTCCTCGTATACATGCCTACCCATGATGACTGTTGCGTTTTTAATCTGGTGCCTGAAATAGGTAGAGTCCTCAGGAAGGTGCCAGGGAATTCCTTGGTTATTTGCAATACCACGATGACTATCGATAGCAGCGATGAGTTTTATCATAGCTTTATAATAACAAATTACTGTTTTTTGTAGTGTTACTGTTCAGTAACAACGGCTGTGTCTGGTAAGCCTAATTTTTTAGCAAGTGTGCTACGTTGCCACTCTTGTACTTTTTGCAGGCCTGTACGATCAGTTACTTCCAGTACTTCACCAATTTCGACAATTGGATCGTCGCGATCCCAAAGTACAATGGGAACCACCAGCCCGTGCTTTATAATATCGGCAGTTCCATTAGATACTTTGCCCATTACAATACGCTCAGGCTCGTGATTATCGCCGTAGGTCACTTTATCTGTACTGCCAGTAAATGCAACATGGAGATATCGTCCGAGTGCGTGACGGCCCATTCTGCGCGCTAACTGATGCGGGCTTACTTCAAGCCATTCCTTTATTTCACTTCTCATTTTATGGTTATTCGCTTTAATGAGCTCATCAATATCTATAGTTGGTGCGGCAAGATGTTGCGCTTTTTTTTCTGCCTGAGTCTTTTTAAAACTATCAGTTAATTCCATGATCGTTTTTGTTCGAGGAAAACTTAAAAACACATTTCCAAGTTTCTGAGTTACTTCAGAAGCTGCAATGCCAAATGCCTGTACTGTCGTCACGCCACGACTAATGATCAGACCGTTATCTTTTTCCCACTTCTCGTGCTGTGTTGCTCCAACCCATGCAGCGTCATAGAGGGCAATATCTACCATCTGCTGGTGTGTTGTTAGACTAAAAAGATGTTTTCCTTCTTTTCTGCGTTGCTCAGCTACACTCGTAAAGGCTTTCTGTTTTTCAAGTGCTTCTTTTATTGCAGGATAGAGTCTAGGTGAAGCAACGGACGCAAGTAAATCTATTTCCTCGAAAGTTGTAGGAGCGGGGGATAAGTGGGTGTATTCAATTCTTTGAGAAGGGTTAGCCGCAACATCGAAGGGAACTGCTGTGAAAAGTCCGTCACTGCTACTAATGTGCTTAAGCGTCGTTTCCGCCAGCGCATCATGTATGTCTTTACGATCTTGATAGTTCAATGATTCGTAATCAAACGAATGGAATGCTTCTCTAATCATGTGTGACAGTATAGCAAAAATGAATGCTTTAAATTAATAAATTGTAAGCTTCGAGGAAGATGTTGCTGAACCACTAGGGCTTGTGACGACTATATATCCTGTAGTCGATCCAGCCGGTACCGTAAAGGTTATTGCAGTAGCGGTCTTAGTGAAAGAAGCAATGTTGACACCATTAAGCGTTACTTTGTTGACTCCAATGAATGTTGTTCCGTGGATTGTCACTGTTTTACCAACATGCTGTTTCGCTACTGATAAAGAGGAAATAACTGGAGCAGGGACCGATACAACAGCGTTAGAGGTTGCTGTACCACTTGGTGTTGTCACAACTAAATAACCCGTTACAGCCGTTGCTGGAATCGTCACTACTACTGCCTTTGCCGTTTTGCTAACAATCGTTAGCAAAAGACCATTTAGGGTTACAGATGAGGTATTTAAAAGGTTTGTGCCTTTTATGGTGACGTTATGAGTCAGTACAGGACTTGGTACAGTTAATGAGGTTATCGATGGAGCAGGATTAGGGTTAAGCGTGAAATTCGTAGTTGATGTCACGGAACCATTGGCTGTTACTATCTTAATAGGACCTGTTTGTGCAGAGGCGGGAACAGTAACAATAATCTTCGTTGCACTATTTTGTACAAATGTCGAAGTACTGTGACCGTTAAATGAAACAGAAGACGCATTACTCAAATTTGTTCCATTTATAGTGACTTGGCCACCGACTCCTGCGCTTGCAGTAAAGCTAGAGATAGTGGGACTTAAAACTGGTGGTGGAGTAGCTGAAGCTTTTCTAATAAGGTAAGCAGAAGCGTGAGAAGTACTTGATGCAGCATTCGAAGAAACATGCGCAACAATTTGCTTTGCAGATGTATTAGCAACTGGTGGCAATGTAAAAGCAGGAGCACCAACGAAGATGTTTGCACTATCTAGCATACTTACTGACCAGCCAAAATTTGAATATTGCGAAGGAGATGAACCATAAATTTCATTACTTTGGGACCATGAAGAAGAAGCATTATTGAATAAATATGCTACTCCTGAGAAAGGTAAAACATTCGATGTAGTCGGGTCAACATAAGCATGGTTAGGGGCTCCAGCTAAGATCGTATTACCATCTTGAGAAATTGAAATTGAAAACCCAAGCTCGTCATACGAAGCTCCATCCTCGCCCGTAAGCTCAGAAAGGAGGCTATAGCTTCCAGCATTTAAATTGTAGACAAAGATTGCTCCCTGAACAGTATTAGATCCAACTGATTCAGCTGGTGCACCGATAACTAATTCAGAATTGTCGCTCGATAGAGCCAAAGAAAGTCCGAAATTGTCAGTAGTAACACCTGGGCTATCGATCGAATAATTTTCATTTTGGATCGTTGTAGAATTATTCCAACCATCACTTGGTTTATCGAATTCGTATACCTTCCCAGCATAAGGTGCTCCTATAAATATTTTAGATCCATCACTACTGACCACACCACTCCATCCGAAATTTTCATATTGAATTGGTGTTTGAGGTACTAGGATTTTTGTTTCATTAATTGGGCTTGGTATTGAGTTCCAGCCATCAACAGGTCTTACGAATAAATAAGCCTGACCAGCATATGCAAGTCCATTAATTACCTTATGAAGCCCTGTTACTAATACCGTAGAACCGTCACTGCTCTGAGAAACTGCAAAACCATACTCGTCCATCGATCCTGTGTCACTGCCAAGAATTTCCGCTGTTTGTTGGGAAACTGATGGGCTCGCTGACCAGCCCCCTGTTGGTGCTTCAAAAACATACGCTTTTCCTTTTCCTATAGCTCCAACTACTATCTGAGAGCCATCAGGAGTAATTGATGTAGAGGCGCCAAAAACATCATAGGAACCATTGTCGCTAGGAACGAGTGTAGTAACCAAATTCCAGCTTGATCCGTTATTAACAAAAACGTAGGCAATACCATTATACGAAAGAGGGTTGGCAGAATAGTCTGGAGCACCTACAACTGCGGTCATCCCATCAGAGCTAAGCGAAACGGTATATCCAAATTCATCATATGCCTGAGGAGAGGGGTCCTGAAACTGTGTGGTCGTGAGTGTTGAGCTATCCGCATGAACAAATGTAGGTATAAATAATGAAAAGCAAAGGGTAGACGCTAGTACTATACGTGTTAGGTTTACTGAAAAAGTATTTATTTTTTGTTTGTACCTTATTATATTGGTTCGTGACATAGTGCCTCGCTTTAATTAGATTAAAAAATAAACTCGTATCTACAAAAGTGATTGTACTCCAGGTTTAAACATAAGCACAAGAGGCAAATATTTATTTGAGATCTGAGGCATAACCAGGGAAATAATCAAAACGGACATGGATGTCGTCAACACCTATTTCTTTGATTGTCTGCTTAAGCGCTTCAACCATAGGTTCGGGTCCTGAAACAAAATAGGTAGGACTAGTGAAACGGTGCCCGCTTTTTATTAAATCATCTTTAGTGATAAATCTATCACCGTAGAAATATTCGATATGAAGACCTGGATTCGAAGCCTTAATTAATTCAAGTTCATCTTTAAATGTTGTGAGCTCAGGGCTTCTATTTGCATAGAGCAGGGTAATGTTCATAGGAATAGAGCGACTGATGAGATCTTTTAGTATCGCCCTAAAAGGAGTTATGCCAATTCCCCCAGCTACAAAAATAATACTATCTGGGCTCGAATCTAATACAAAATCTCCTTCTGGGGTATCCGCGATAATTTCTTCACCTGGCTGCATAGCCAAAAGGGCTTTTTTAAAACTGCTGCCTTTTTCACTAGTAAATCGAGTGGTGAGATGAATATCTTTTTCTTCTGGAGCAGATGAAATCGTAAACCAACGTTCATCACCCCGATTGTCCATTGGTTCGTGAGGCAGGGTATAATGAATAAACTGTCCAGCGCTCCATTTCAAATTATTTTCGTTAGCAAAAACAAACGTAAAGCAATCTTCATGTTCTTTTATTTTTCTAACGAGCCGAAGTTTCATAATTTATAAAACTCGGTACTGATCTTCACCATTTTTGAGCATATTTATAATTGAAGTTACGCCCATGTCACTGGCAATTTTATTTGCCATCATCGTGTTATACGCCGAGTGATCATTAGGACTAAACCATGTGCTCAGTGGTAATTTGGTAAATGCTTCATTTGGTGCAGGGCAATCTACGGCAGCACGAAGTGTTCCTGCCTGAAGACGAGCGAGCAGTGGTTCAAAATCAATCACACTTGGGGAAACGCTTACCAGTAGTGCATCTTGCTTAATTTGATTAATAGTATCGGTATTAAATAATTTTCCAGCGCTATCAGGAATGGCGACAAAGATAATATCTGACTTAGAGCATAAATTTTCAAGCGATGAATAGTGAGCATTCATACCTTCTTTTTCACTGCGGCTATAATAAAGCACTTCTTGAGGAGCAAATGCATTAACCATGGTTGCAATTTTGCTGCCAATATTTCCGGAACCGACAATCCCAATTGTTGAACCTTGCAGTGAGCGGGTAGATTCAAACTTTTTCTCACCCGTTCGACCAAGCTCGTAAAGATTTCGCTGCATCGACAATCCTACCGCAAGTGCAAATTCAGCTACCGCATAAGCATTTGCACCAGGCGCATCAGCAATCATGATTCCTTTTGCTTGAGCAGTTTTCCATCCGGGAATAAACGCTTGGTAATCAGCGCCAGTGAAGGAAATAGCTTTAAGTGTATCAGTTGAAGCCAGTACTTCATCTGTAACGGTCTCTATACCACCAAGAATATAGCCAACCTTACCCTTAAGCGCTTCAATGAGTTGCTCACTTGTTGCAGTTGGCGTATCAAGCCGTTCAACTTCATACCCTGCATCGGCTAATTGTTTGATATGCTCGTCAAAAATAAATAATGAATCGGTGACTAATATTTTTTCCATATTCTCAGTATTTTACTGCACTCAATAATAAAAGTATAGCGACGTTTTACCATGTTGTACTGAGGTTCGCAGTCGCTGTTTGCCACGTGGATTGCTGAAGAATTTCATTACCATTAGCAGTCTTCGGTTTGTTGACTACATAAATAAGTGCACCAACCCCTAAAAAGAAAACGACTAAACCACTGAAGAGAAATAGTTTAGTTCTGGTTGTCTGTCGGTAATTAGTTTTGTTATTGTGATACATTTAAAACTCCGAGCGGTGCATTACTTTTTACGTTTATGTAAAAGATCCGATGAAGCAGAAAATAGCTTGAAAAGCGGCCCAGTTTTTTTCATAAGTTCCGATAGTTGAGATGCCTTATGAGTAAATTCTTCGATATTAGTGGCTGCTCTCATGATGGAACGCTGTAATTTAATAAAATTAACAAGAACAATTATTCCCAGGACTAAAAAGACAAAAAGAGCACTACTTAAAAATATAAGTAATATTTTTTCTGTACCATTAAGCCCCTGCATACTATTGACTATATACCTGAACTTAGCCCTCAACAATGCCTATTGAAAAAAAATCCTGCTCGCTATACGCTTAATTTTAATAAATAAAATCAGATGCACTGAGGAATTATGAGTGAAACATTACAAAATGGAGTTACAGAAAACCATAAATTAGATAGTTTTGATTACGAGAAAATCCTACTCCTAAGGGAACAGCTATTTGACATGGTTCCCGCAGCTCTTGAGGGGTATAACAGATTACTTTCACTTTTACCTGGTGACAAATTTAATCAATGCGAGATGAACGAGGAAGAGCTCGCCACCGAATTTAACAAATGGCTTACTATTGAAAAGCTGGATTTCATTAAGTCGGCGCAGGAATTTAAACCTACTGTTGAATACCAGCTTGTTGCTTCGCCCAATGTCAGCATCAATAGAATAGATCTCCATAGAGTATCCCAAACATTTTGTCTTAAACACAACCTTGAGCTACGGAGTGATATGGCAGATTATTCTCCAAATCAATTAGGTGGAAATGATAGAAATAGAATCAATCCTAAAAAGATAAAGCTCCTTCTTATTCCAAGTAACATGACCACCAAGATTGAAGGAGATATTTCGGATCAAAAGAAGGCTTTAGACCGCTACCAACAAGAAATTCCATTCCTAACGCTGCCAAGCCCCCTACAGTTTCTAGCATACCTCGAAACTCTCTACACCTTAGAATCATCAACATTAATGAAAAAAAATAGCTTAATCGCGGCTCCTCATATAGACCTGCCTTATGCAAATAGTGGTACAATGAAAAAACCTCACTATACCTCGGCAATAAGCTTTCTCGAAGGAGATCGACTACATCAGCTCCAAGTACCCGTTAACAACAATTTGTACACAAAAAGATTACGAATTGCTATAGGTGATTCCTTACCCTTATAATTTCTTTTTGTTTTCATATGCTTAAGGTATAATACTGCTAATGGTAATAGTTTAGTGGTACTTAAATATGTCTAAATAACGAGGAAACAATGAAAAATAATTCGTGGGCAACAAAAATAAAAAATGCTAAATTTCAAACAAGAGTAATCATCGCTTCGCTGGCGATATCGCTTATTCCGCTGGTACTTCTTTTTGCATACCTTATCTCTCAGTTTAACAACACACTACTTAATAACTCTAAAAGTAGCCTCAACTCAAACACACTGATTGCTGTAACAGAAACCAAAACCTATATGCAGGGAGTCATCAATCTCACTGCAGCAACAGCAGATAATGCGCTACTCACAACGAAAAGTCCTTTGATTAATGAAAGTCTTAAAAGTACGGTAGATAGTTCGAATATATTCAATGCAATAAACGTTTACGACAAAAACGGTCAGCCGATCGGTAATAGTGATCCGGTAGGTGATGGGGGTAAAACATACCAAAGCTACTATAGCCAAACTGATGCAAATGAGAATGTCTTCAAACAAGCATTAACAGCATCGAATGGTGCAGTCTATATTTCAAATGCCTACCCTGGTGACACAGGACCTGCCTTTCTCGCTGAAACTCCTTTTATTGATTTAAATGGTAACGTCGCTGGGGTGCTCGTAGGAGAGGTCAAAACATCTAGTTTTGATGATCTAATAACTGGTGTAGATAGTCAGCTTTTGGGAAACAAGCATGTTCGAATCGTAGACACAAGCGGTCAGGTACTACTTTCAAAATTATCTTCAGAAAAAGCATTTACAGCATACGCAGAAATCAAAAACTCTTCAGTATTATCATCAGCAATCGCCAACTCAAGCACGTCAGGAATAACGCAGTACAAAGATAGCACAGGAGTTCAAGTTATTTCAGGATACGCAAATTTAGGAAAATATGGTGCTAATAACGCACTTGGCTGGACAATGATTACAACCGAACCCACTTCGGCAGTCCTAGCGCCTGCTACCAAGCTTACAACGACCGCACTCAGCATACTTGCGGGAGTTGTCGTTGTTATTGCTGTTATTGCCTATTTCCTAAGTCGCAGCATATCTGGAATGATCCTCAACCCAATCAGAGGGGCTATTAATCGAATTACGGAAATTAGCCACACGCTCGCTGCGACTGCGCAACAAGCTTCAAGTGCTTCAATTCAAAACGCAACAGTATCCAAGCAAATTGCCAGTGGGGCATTAGAACAATCTAATCAAGCACAGCAAGCTGCCAAGTCGGTGAGTGAACTATCAGGAACTATCGAACAGGTTTCAGCAGCCGCCCAAGAAGCTGCTGCAACGGCAATTACGACATCCAAGATTTCTCAAAACGCTGGAATCTCATCAGAAAAAATTGGTACTGCAGTGGACGCAATTACTAATGTATCAGAACAAACGAATCTATTAGCGCTGAACGCTGCAATTGAAGCCGCCCGAGCGGGTGATGCAGGTCGTGGCTTTGCAGTCGTCGCCGATGAAGTTCGTAAGCTTGCAGAAGGATCAGCTAAAAGCGCAGATAATATTAGGCAAATAGTTGAAGAAATAAATACATCAAGCGTCAATGCCGCACAAGCTGCCCAAGAAACTTCAATGAAAATTCAACAACTTTCTCAAGGGACAATAAAACAGGTTGTTACTATGACAAATATTAACTCCAATGTTAGAGCGATATCCAATGTTGCTAATCAAAGTGCTGCCGGCGTTCAGCAATTATCGGCTTCAATCGAGCAACAGGCGGCGTCTAATCAACAAGTGGCGGCATCAGCAAATGAACTCGCAGCTCTTTCTGCAAGCCTTCAAAAACTAGCTGGCGAACGAGTTGAAGAAATACTTAGCAGTAACCGCCGTAAAGAGTCGAAGCTAAGAGAGGATTCGATTGATGATTTCCAACAACGACACCAGGAAATCTCTGAACATATACAGCCTGAGCACGAAGAAAAGAAAGAAGAAATGCTTGATTTACCTCCACTTCCTGAACTTATGAACACGTCTGAATCCAGCGAAAATTCTAAAGAAAATCAGGCTGATACCAAAGGACCAAACGATTAATAACACTATGCAAGACGAAACTAAAATTCAAGTGAAGATGACCCAAGTTGTTGTCTTTAAGGTAGGTGCGGAAACGTTTGCGGCTAATATTCACTCAATTAGAGAAATCGTAAAGGTTGAAACCATTACTCCAGTTCCCAATAGCAGTAGTTATATTTCAGGAATTATAAATATACGAGGCAAGATTATTCCAATTATTGATCTCGAAGCTATCCTTGGTATTGGCAATAAGGATGATCCAAGGCCCTATATTATTCTTATCGATGCCCCCGGAAATGAAGAAGAAATAGTCGGTATGCTTGTGACGGATATCCAAGAGATCACTTCTTATGCTGAAAGCGAATTTAAAACGGCACCCAAACTCATTAAATCAAAAGTAGATGCTGAGTATATTTCAGGTGTTATTCTTCCAGAAGACGATGAAGATAAAGATGATGTACTTTTATTCCTTAATTTGGAGGCTATTATTACTAAGTCAGTGCAAAAAGAAATTGATCAGGTAACATCAACAAAAACAAATGATACTATAGCTAAAGAGGAGCCAATACAATGAAGATTTTAATCGTCGACGACAGTGCATTCATGCGTACCATTCTTAAAAATATAATTCTAAAAAGTAAATACAGTGGTGCAGAAATTGATGAGGCGGTAGACGGAAACGATGCAATTCAAAAATTTAACGATATGCAGCCCGATGTTATGCTACTAGATATTATTATGCCTGGGAAAGATGGCATCGAAGTACTAAAAGAAATTGGTTCATCCGCAAAAGCGATTGCTATCATTTCATCAGTTGATCAAAAAGAAATAATAGAAGAAGCTAAATCACTTGGGGCTCGCGGCTATCTAGTCAAACCTTACGATGCGACTGAAGTGATTGCAATGATTGATACCTTATCGTAGGAGCCATCGACTTACATGGCAACCTTTAGCACCATATCAAGACAATCAAGTGACCTGCGTCCAACTAAAGCGATTGTTATTGGTTCTTCTACTGGAGGACCGAATGCGCTCACGGCAATTTTTGAAAAGCTAAAAGAAGCTTCTGTGCCAACTATTTTTATAGCCCAACATATGCTTGCAAATTTTTTACCAGATTTTGTGAAACTTCTAAAATCCAAATTCGACATGAACATTCAGCTCGGTTCAGAAAATCTAGTTGTTGAGGAGGGAGTCATCTACATCGCTCCAGGGGATGGAGATATGGAGGTCGTAGAGGATGAAACAGGGATGCTTCGACTCCATCTTTTAAAATCTAACAATTCACTAACTCCTTCGATCGATGTACTGATGAAATCTGTGGCAAAAATATTTGGCGAGAAAACGCTTGGAATTATTCTTACCGGAATGGGGGATGATGGGCTTGAGGGTATGCGAGCCCTAAAACAATTTGGAGGTCATACTATTGCGCAAGATCAAATCACTGCCGAAATACCGAGTATGCCACATGCCATTATTGCTGGTCACTTAGCTGATCAATCACTTACTCTTAAAGAAATTCCTGATGCAATACGTCTATGGAGCATGGCAAATGAATAGCGACGAAATAGCTCAGTACAAAGACCTATTTGTTACAACAGCTAAGAAATATCTGGAAACGCTCAATACTCAACTGCTTGTACTTGAAAAAGAGCCTGATAACAAAGATGCAGTTACTGAAATATTTCGCGCTGCCCATTCCCTCAAGGGACAAAGTGCAGCCATGGGCTTTAATGAAACTGGCTATTTATGTCATGTTGTGGAAGATGTCTTTTATGAAATAAAGGAAAACGGTAAAAAAGTTGACGCCGCGCTTGCTGATCTTTTATTTGCATCATTAGATGCCTTAACCGCATCTATCCAAAAAATTGAATCTGAAGGTACAGAACAAGGCAACAAAGAGCTGGTTGAGGAACTAAAAAAGATAGCGGGAGTCTCGACTGTTGGTGCTGGTAAAACTGATCATTCCGAGTCACAAAAAGTACCCGCTCCTATTGCTGAGGTAAGCCAGGAACCAAAAGCAACTGAAGCACCCAAAACAGAAGCAACAGTCACACCAGCCAAGCCTGTGTACCAAGAGACGAATCCCATCAAACTATCTATCAAAACGATTCCAGTAAAGGTTGAACAACTCGATAATATCGTCGGATCTTTAGAAGAATTAATGGTCGATCGGCTTACTATGCAAACACTCCTAAAACATTTAGACGATCCTGCCCTTATGCAGGCACAAGATAAATTAGACAAAGTTATTGAAGTCATCCGATTTCAAATTATGAAAATTCGTACTGTACCGCTCAGCATGGTGTTTGATCATTTTCCTCGAACGGTACGAGATATTGGCCGAATGTTACATAAAGATATTGAACTAAAGATTGAAGGGGGTGACCTTGAGCTTGATAGAACAATTGTCGAACGGCTTGATGAACCACTAACGCATCTCGTTCGAAATGCCGCAGACCATGGAATTGGAGAAAAAGGCATAATCACCATTGCTGCACGAGCAGATCGAGATTTTGCTGTTGTTGAAGTGAAAGACAACGGTAATGGAATTAATTGGGAAGCAGTCGCACGCAAGACTGGCGTTAGCATAAATGATCAAGTTGGTCTTCGTAAGGCTCTTTTTTCTGGTATTTCAACAGCAGCTGAAGTGAGCCTAATTTCTGGACGAGGCGTGGGACTTGAAGTCGTCAAAAAAACGATAGAAGAATTTGGCGGCTCAATTGATATCGTTACAGCAAAAGGTACGGGAACGAGTTTTGTGCTAAAACTACCCCTGATGGTTTCTGTTGTCAGGACGCTCATAGTCAGAATTGGATCTCAAGATTATGCGCTGGTTGCAGCAGGCGTCGAAATATCTTTAAGGATATCCGATATTGAGATAATAAACAGTGCGGGACAAGAAGCATTTCGCTACAAGGATCAAGAAATTCCTGTCGTACGATTTAATTACGTTGAAAATCACGGAGAGGCAAGCAAGAATGCGTACCTTGTCATACTAAATATTGATGGGGATAAAATAGCGCTGGCTGTTGATGAAATTGTTTCAGCAATTGAAACGGTAATTAAGCCACTGCCGAAATTAATTAAAGATGTCGAGTACTTTTCTGGAGTCACCATAATAGGGGATGGCCGAAGTATTTTACTAATTAATCCAAGGAGCTTCATACAATAATGGAAACACTCGATTCATTTTCAAAAGACTTATTAAGAGAGACCGCCAATATTATGGCTCAAAAAACAGCGCACCCGATCGAAACTATTCTTCGACAAAAGACTGTCATAAGTAAACCTGAAATTATGATGCAAAAAATGGAATTCGTTGCTGATAGCCTTGGGCAAGCTGATGAAGTTCGCGACAGTGTTTTTATACGAATTTTAGGCGACGGCAAAGGGGCAGCAGTCTTGCTCATTAAACCAGAAGATTCGCAAAAGCTGCTGCTTGATGTAGATAAAGCTATGCGTATGGATGCACTGAGAGAAATAGCTAACATCGTAGCCGGTGCTTGCCTCGGCGGGATTGCACGACTACTATCTCTCAAGCTCATGCAAGCAGTTCCTGTTGCCACATCTGACATGTCACGGGCAATCGTAAATGAGATCGTGAGCGAAGTAGGCCTCACTAATGCTGATCTACTTTGTGCTCTCATCAATGTTGCTATTGGGCCAGAAAACATCCCTTTATCTATGGTATTTATTTTCGATACTGATACGACCAATCTAATAATTTCAAAAAGCAAAGACATGACGAACCAGTAGTATGGCGATAAATATTCAAGTACCAACAGCTGACTACGCTATTGCAAGCGCACCTGATTCACTCTCAACTGTGGGTATTGGTTCGTGTATCGTCATTTGCTTGTATGCTCCAACCTCAAAAATGGGAGCCCTGCTGCACTGCATGCTACCAAGAGAAGAAAATGATTTGTCTAATTCGCTTAGAAATGTTGATACTGCAGTTAACCAAGTAGTGGAGCAATTTCTTGCAAAAAATATACAGCGTACAGATTTAATAGCAAAAATAGCTGGGGGTGCGCAGATGTTCAGTGGTACTGAAGATAATGGAACCAGTATAGGAAAAAGAAATATAGAAGAGACAAAACGGCTCCTTACAACACTCAAGATTCCAATCATGGGTGAAGAAATTGGTGGCACAAGAGCTCGTAGTCTTATTTTTGAACTTGAAACCGGAAAGGTGACAATTACAGTCGCGCAACTGAATTCAGAACAGTCATTTGACACTGAACTCACGAAAATACTATAATATGCTTATGACAAAAGTACTCGTAGTAGACGACTCAGAATTTTTTAGAGAAATTTATCAAACAGCATTAACGCAAGGTGGGTTTGAAGTTGAGACCGCTGAAAACGGTCAAGACGCTATGGATAAAATGCTAGCAAGTCCGCCACATCTCATTTTCCTAGATCTAGTGATGCCGGTGATGACTGGCGAAGAAGTATTGGCCGAAAAACAAAAGCATGAAGAACTCAAAAATATTCCTGTTGTTATGTTAACGAGCATTGCGGCTGACGTTAAAGGCGCTGAAGTTATGAAAGCGGGACCAATTGTTGCCTACTTTACAAAGGACAAGACCTCAACTACCGATATCATAAACAAAGCTAAGGAAGTTCTCGGTACTTCAGAGCAGCGTTTTGAACCAACCAAAATAGAAAGTATGTAGAGATAATGAAGAAAAGAGTTTTAGTCATAGATGATTCTGCTGACTTTAGGGAAATCTACGAAGATGCTATTTCAAACGCAGGGTTCAGTGTTGATACTGCCGCCAATGGAAAGGTTGGCCTTGATAAAATGCTACTCGATAGACCAGATGTAATCCTAATTGATGTGAGGATGCCTGTTTTGTCTGGCGATGAAACGCTTGGGGAAATGCGAAAACATAAAGAACTCGATAATATACCTGTCGTTGTTATGACGGTCATGCCAGCGGATGAAAAAGGCCAAGATGTTGCTACCGCTGGACCAATCGTTGCCTATATCACTAAAGATACCGCCTCGCCAGATGACGTCATACATAAGATTAAAGAAGTGCTTGGGACATCCCAGCAACCGTATGACACTAAAAACGATTAATAAAACAAAGTAGCCAAACTTTGTTTCAGTGTATAGACTAGTAATAGAAATGAAATCCCTACCATTGTTTATAGCCTGCATTGCATTTATGTCTACTCTTTGTGGTGGTCTTTTTAGTTTAAAACATCGAGACAAATTACATCGAATCCTAGGCTACACTGCTGGTGTTATCATGGGTGTTGTCGTTTTCGACATTATGCCTGAAATTTTCAAAGATATCCAAAACCAACATCTCACTACAACTGTACCGATGATCGTTTTTATTAGCGGTTTCCTACTTTTTCACATCATAGAGAAAACGATCCTCATACATCACTCCAATGAAAGTGAATACGAGGTCCATAAGCACCCTCAGGTGGGAGTTGCATCAGCACTTGCACTGTGTGGACACAGCTTCTTGGATGGAGTGGGTATCGGAATCGGATTTCAAGTGAGTAATACTGTTGGAATTGCTATAGCAATAGCGGTCATTGCACATGATTTTTCAGATGGTATCAACACCGTATCACTTATGCTGGTAAATAAGAACACCCGGGATAAATCATTTAGATTCCTGCTGCTTGATGCGCTTGCGCCTGTACTTGGCGTACTTTCGACATTCTTATTCGTGCTACCTAATCAATTTGTTGTCTATTATCTCTGTCTTTTTGCGGGCTTTTTGCTCTACATTGGTGCAAGTGAAATTTTGCCTGAAGCACACTCAGATCATTCATCATTTAAAACGGTCGGACTAACGATACTTGGTGTCGTTTTCATGTTTGTTGTTACTCGCTTTATTTAAAAAAGCTCCCTTTTTTGCTGTATACTTTAGTAATGAATAACGCCCAAGGAGCACTCGAAGCACACAAAAAACTTCGAGGAAAAATAAAAATAGAACTCAAAGAACAGCTCACAAGTCCTGCTCAATTAGGGCTTTACTATACACCTGGAGTAGCTGCAGTCAGTAGCTTGCTCGCAAATAATCCAGAAGAAACACATAATTACACCTGGACTAACAATAATGTTGCGGTTATTAGTGACGGATCGGCAGTCTTAGGTCTCGGGAATATTGGCCCACAGGGTGCACTTCCCGTCATGGAAGGCAAGAGCATGCTTTTTAAGCATTTTGCAGACATCGATGCTGTTCCTATCGTTTTAGATGTACATAGCGTTGATGAGATTGTCGCAGCCGTAAAGGCAATCGCTCCTAGTTTTGGTGGAATAAACCTTGAAGATATCGCTGCACCGCAATGTTTTGAAATTGAAAGAAGACTTATCGAAGAGCTCTCAATACCCGTCATGCACGACGATCAACACGGCACTGCAATTGTAGTACTTGCAGGTCTCATAAATGCAGCGCGGCTTAGAAATAAACCCATTGAAGAAAGCAAAATAGTGATCGTAGGTGCGGGTGCAGCAGGAATTGCGATAGCAAAACTACTACATACCTATGCAGCACCAACAATTGTTATGGTCGATAGTAAGGGAATTATAGATAAGAGCAGAACAGACCTAAATAGTACAAAAATTGATCTTCTAACGTTCACGAACCCTAGTAATGTCACTGGTGGCTTATCGCAGGCACTTGAAGATGCTGACATCTTCATCGGGGTTTCCCAGCCGGGCTTACTTACGAGTGAACTAATCCACATAATGGCGAAAGATCCGGTGATATTTGCCATGGCAAACCCCATTCCGGAAATAATGCCTGATGAAGCAAAGAAAGCCGGAGCTTTCATTATTGCAACCGGTCGAAGCGATTTTCCGAATCAAGTAAACAATGCGTTGGCGTTTCCCGGTATTTTCAAAGGCGCGCTAGATAATCGAATAAGAAGCATCGATACCGAACATAAGATTGCAGCAGCACAAAAAATCGCAAACCTTGTCGACGTGCCGACTCCAGACAACATTGTTCCTAGTATCTTTGACGAACGACTTGTTCCGGCAATTTCAGCACTCTTTAAAGAACTTTAGCGTCAGGTGGCAAGACGAATACTCCTTGCCGAATAATTTTAACTCCAGTATTACTTATCTGAATAATGGTAGAGGGATTATTAGATTTAATGCCTCCGTCTAGGTAGTAGGCAACCTTATCCTTAAAATAGTCTTTAGCCATTTGAATGGTTGTTGCTGGCGGAGCTCCAGGATCATTGGCACTTGAAGTAAGCAGTGGACCGGTTTGTTCAAGAAGCCTACGCATAGGAACGTCTGCAACCACGCGAAATGCAATACTGCCAAGTCCTTGCGAAAGATAGTCTAACTGCGCACCGACAGGAAGTATAATACTTATTGGATTAGGCCAAAACGCTTTAGCAATATCTACGTACTTTTTATCTACTCCGAGCCGAATTAACTGTTCATAGCTCGCAGCTATTACCGTGCCAGGCTTACGCTCTCTATTTTTAAGTGTATATAATTTCTTAGTCGCTTCGGGATTAATCGCACTTGCAGCAAGCCCGTACACCGTATCAGTGGGCAACACACCGACTGCACCACGTTTAATTTCATTCATAAGCGTCTCGTCGGTAAGCTGAGTATAGTAGTGTGTCATAGTAAAAACATTTTATATCAATTATAGGCTAGTATTTGCAACAGAAAGATGACCGAGCGCTTTTTTTTGAGCAAATGCAATTCTGTTCTGTTTATTACGGCTATTTACACCAATAACAGCTGCAAAAGCTTGAAGTGCTGCTAGATTTGGTATTTCAAGCCTTGGGGCAGTAGCAACCCAAATAGATTTACTATGCTCAGTTGAAACATTCATAAAAAATAGCCGGGCTAATGGTTCGAGAAATATATTTTTTCGCGCGCCCATAAGTTGCCCTTGCTCTGGCTGCAGAAGCTCAACAATCTCTACCTGTAGTAGCTGCTCATCCTGACGAAATACCTCGATGACATCATTAGTATCTCGACTCACAACTAATCTTGCTTTACCGTCTTGCTCGGAAGCATGGATTTGAATGACATTGTTGAGTAGTGGTGCGCCGATATCTACACAGCCTGGTTGAACTCTATCGAGTGAACTAGATAGAAACGGAAGTGATTCATTTTTCATCAGATAATAATAGTACAGATAAGAAATAAGGCAAGGTTAAGCGGTAAGCGCAATCATCAAGAATTTGGCTCTATAAAGTCTTCCGAGACAATAATTGAAACTTTTTTCTCAATAAGATCTCTCGATAAAAATACTTCGGGCAAAATCTTTTCATCTTTCAATTCCGACCAGATACAGTTTTTAGGTAGCTCAACTGCGGAAGTCTTCAGATAACTAAACACAAAACTCACCGCATGAACAAATATATCTTTTGTCTCTTTGTGACGATATCTAAAATCGATTGATCCTTCTTTAATAAGTGTACGACTGATTTTCAAACCAGTCTTTTCAAATAACTCTCTTTGTGCTGCCTCTTCAAGGGATTCTCCGAAATGTACAACCCCAGAAGGAATTCCATACCAGCCCTTAAAAGGGCTTTTCATTCTCTTATAAAGCATGACCTGCCCTTTAGGATTAGTTAGAAATATTGATGTAATAAGAAGGGGTGAATTCCGGCGCTCTACAACATTATCACCAAAATGATATATTTTTAGAGCCTTTCTTGTAGGTTCATAGCCATTCTTTGAATGATGTAAATAACCTTTTTCTACAAGTTTTTTTAAATGATAGGAGAAGCTATTATTGGGAACATCATCAATTTGTAATTGCGAAAATTGCTGGGGAGATTTCTCAGTGAGCTTGATGAGGATTTGCTGCTGTATGTGATGCATTTAAATTCTTCTATTTTTCACTATAGCAAGCCTCCACCGTTTTCACCTAATCAAATCAATTTGACTCAGTCTATAATGACTAGATTTAGCCAATGCGCCACCATATACTGCAGAGTAATGGGGGAAAAAAAGACAAACAAATCAAAAGTACATGACAGTGAACCGTTGGATCCTAATTCACAAATGGCGTATAGTTTGCTGAATTATGTTGATGATATATCTCTGCCAAGTCTCACTGAACTCTATGATCGTAACCACGATGAAGCGCGCATGGATTCTATTGAGGTTAAAACAAAAAAAGATTCTTACAGCATATTGCACATGGCTGAGCTGCTCGTAGGTAATCAGGACTCAGCAATAGACACCTATTTGGGTATTTTAGAGAAGGTTGCCGCGCTTCCTGAAGAGATGAAGCCAGACACTATAGTGCTTTCAGGTATAGTGCAGGGAGATTTTAAATACATTCAAAAATCACGTAGAAAAACAATTGTGCCTGAACTAACTTCCATGGACAAGCAATTTCACTATGCAAAGGATATGATAAGCGCAGCGCGAAAAGTAGCTCCCGTAATCTACAACATGGGAAATGACGACCATCGAATAGCTGAAGAATATACTGTGGAAGTTTTTAAGAAAATGCAAAAACTAGCCAATCAAGAATCTAAAAGATTGGCTGCAAAAGAAGATGTTGCTGGTGCTCAGCTTGGATTGAATGTTTCGCAACTAGACAAGATGAAACAACACCCCCAATGGAACGCCCACCTTCAGTTTCAAATAAATACCATATTTCCACATTGTCTTAAGCTAGGCAGAAGACTTCGAACAGGAGAAGAATTAAAAACTCTAACGGACGGCCGAATAGATATTGATGAATACTTCCTTCTATATGAGGCAGCTGAACTTACAAAAAAGAATCAAAAAATACCAAAGATGCATCGCGATATGCTTCAGCTTATCGAAGACGAATATGCAAATATTGATGAGGGGCTTTACCCACTTACAATTACGGATGATTTCAATTTACAAATAAAAACTAAGAATGCGGAGTATTTAGATTACGTGCGGCATTACCTTGGATTTTCCGGTGAATCATTAAGCAAAAATCATCTTGGAACGCCACTAAAATTACTAGGCCAACTTGCTTCGCGGGGTGCTGTTATTCCTGATATGATTGTGACGCAAAATAACCAAGAAACAGTCGGCGTCTCAAATCAAGGAGCCTTTGCTATTTCTATTGGAGGCCTAATTCGAGCAAGTAATTTTTTAAATAGGCAGGGCAGTAGAGCAGACGCAAAAGGGGATATCTCTCGAAGACTGGTAACATCCAAAAAACAAATTACAGAACCTAGCGCATCAATGCATACACGAACCGATGAAGGTAATCACATCATAACTTTTTTCAATGATGCCCTATATGAGAAGATGTTTAGCCTTCCGGAACGAATGACAATCGCAGGTCTATGCGATTTGCAACATGGATCTATTACTGCAAGGCCAGATTTACTTGTGAAATATCTTGATTATATTCGTACTCGAGCAATCGGCGAACGAGCGACAGCACTCTTCTTTGGGGGTGACATGCTTCACGGAAGAAATTATCCTAATTTTCCGAGTGAATCACAGTTAACCGGTCTTATGGCAATGGATTCACAAGAAGATTTTACAATGAATATTTTTAGAGAATCCTTAGGAGATCTTAACGGTGAAGAACTCGAAGCCATCAAAAGTGTCCTTGTGCAACCTGGTAATCACGAGTGGAATAGCGGAACAACTAAATGGCATGGCTATTCATTTACAACGTATATGAGAGCGGTATTTGAACGTATGTATGCACGCGCTGGATATAGTGATGAAGAAATAAAAAAAATTATAAAATCTCACGAAGCAGTCATAACCGCTAAAGGAGAATATGCATCGGGCTATACGGGAGTTGAATATTTTGGTGACATCGGGGTGCTCATTCAACACTTTTTGCTCGAAAAAGGAGGAGGAGCCGGCGGACTTCCCGTGCATCAAACTGATACATTCGTTACTGGTGCTGGAGAATTAACAAAAAATATAGATATTCTCATGCAAGGTCATTGGCACCACCCACAGTATGTTCTAACGGGCAACAAACTGGGTATTGTTACTGGGTCTATTGCCGGTGTGAGCGACTATGAGCTGAAAAAAGGGCTGCGCGCTACCATAGGCGGCACATTACTTCACATTGGGGGTGGCTTACCTCCCCAAGTAGAATTTATTTCTCAAGAAGCGCTCAATAAATATAAAATTAAAACTGGCGGCTTTTCCCAGGCTCAACTAAAGGCGGAAGGCTACACAACCGATAGAGACTTCGATCCTGTGCGGCATGGTATCTATATCCCAAGATCACCCAAATCCGCAATACAGAAAAAAGTTTTGAGTATTCAAAAAGATGCGTCTGAACGCGTTGGAAAAATAAGTGAACTAAAATAAAATTCTTATGAGTGAACTAAAAAATAATTTTGAAACTATCTATCCTGGTGAGAACACCCGTTCGCTTACTAAAAAACTCGGAGAACTCACTTTAGATGCTAGTTACTATGATCACTTGCCATATATTTGCGGAATGCCGGATAAATTTGAAAAGAAGTTTAATCATAGACTCGAAGTACTTGACGGAGTCAAGCTTAAATATCCAATTAATAATGGCATAAATGCATTTATGAATTTGTATCAAAATGAATTCATCACAGATAATGAGATCAATAAAGCATTTCAAAGCAGCTTAGAAAAAATGATTCATCCAATCGACATCCTCAACAGGCAGTTGACATTAGAACCTATAGATTCGCTCTCGCTACATCAAAATGAACTACTTGAAGCTGCGAAAGTTGCAAGAATAATAAAGGACATATTTTCAACAAGTATGTATGAAGGACAACATACGCAATTTAGACGAATGAATGCCCATATTATTGCAACAACATTAGACCAAGCATTTCCAAATTCACCTGAGGAAAATTTATTTTCTGCATGTCTGGCAGCAGAAGTTAAAGAGGGTAATCCGTACTCGGAGTTACTAGTGTATGTCCACAGGATTGCCTTGCTCGCAAGAACAGCGCTCGCAAGTGACATAAAAAAGGCTGGCGATTCTTTCGCTGAAAGCCCAATCAAAGATCATTTATCACAATTCGCTACACTCTATTCTGATCAATATGTTCGACCAAGAATTAAAGACGATACTGAAGGCTGTCTTTTTTTGAATGATTACTATTTACTGGAGAAACAATGAACATTGGAATAATTCGATCTAATCCATATAAAGAAACTGCGAGCAATAAGCGTATCGCCTATGAATTAGAGCGATTAGGCCACAGTATTGCGGCAATTGCCATCAAGAATACATTAATTTCACTTGGCGAAGGTGAAAGCTCACTTTTACATAAAACCTCGTCTGGGCTTATTCCGGTTGAAATTGATTCAGCTATTATTCGTCTTGGCAGTGGATCTGAAATGGGACGAGCAGTTGTTGCGCAATTCGTGGCTATGGATGTTCCGGTCACGAATGAACCTGAAGCAATCTATATTGCTGGTGACAAATTGCTCTCTGGCATACGAATGGCTGAGTATGGCATACCGACGCCAAGAACGATTGCACCGGTTGATATAGGGAATAAAAAAATTCAACGTGATGTGATAGATCTTATACAAGAAGATCCGACTCAACCAATAATTTCGAAAACAAGAAGGGGATCGTGCGGTAATGGGGTAACGATATTAGAATCACGTAGAAGTGCAATTTCACATATGGAATCCAAAAGTGACCCCTCATTGGTACAGAGAATGATAACTCCATCAAATATTGATACTAGGGTTTTTATTATAGACAATAGAATAGTCGCAAGCATGCAGCGTCAGGGTGATGAAAAAGAATTTAGAGCAAATCTAAGTAAAAAAGGAAGTGGAAAAAAGTATGTTTTAACCGATGCTCAGGCCGAACTTGCTTTAAAAACTGCTCAAGCGAGTGGTCTGGGGATAGTAGGAGTTGATATAATGACAGATAGTGAAGCTGGGGATTTCGTAATAGAATATAATTCAAATCCTGGCCTTGGCATAGAAAAAATAACAGGCATAAATGTAGCGAAAAAAATTGCAAAATACGCTGTTAAAATAGCTCAACAAGAAGATGAAGAATAAATATTTTACAATTCCCCAGCGCTTCGAAAAACATATTGTGATTCCAGATTTACATGGGGAAAGCAAATTACTCGAAAAGGTTATCGACAAATATGATAACGACAGTATTGGCTTTGTCTTTCTAGGAGATGTCGTAGATCAAAAAGGCTATCTAGATAGTGAAAATAATGTTTCAAGATTACTGGACTTGATGAAAGAACTCGGCAATAAGGCTATAATGACTATGGCGAATCATGAGTTTGTTCTACTGGGTGCGCTTTATGCCAAGGATCCTTATGTTAATCACATGTACACCTCTTACTGGCACATGATTGAAAATAATACCGTTCGAGCTTACGGCTTACCTTTCGATAAATCTGAAAGTACAAAGGAAAATCTAAAAGGCGCCTTGAGAAGAGCTGGTCATCTAGCAGTGCTCCACGCTATTACTATGTATTATGAAACCGATGATTTTATCGCAACTCATGCTGGAGTTATCCCAGACGTTCCCTGGGAAATACAAAAAGAAGAACTTGAAAACTTGGCACAAGAGCTTAGTAATGATAGATTTCCGGATTATTCTCAAAACGAAGCAATGCCTAAACAAATATTTAGCCTTAGAAATGCTACAGCGGCTAAGCCTGTTATCGCGACCGACAAAATTGTACTATCGGGTCATGCGCATTTTTTACCACCTACTTCAAAAGAATATAGTGGTGGAATGAGAGTTACCAAAAGCGAAAGATCGCTCAATGGGGGAAAACGAATCCGTCTCGCCAGCCAGCTCAATAGAACAAGCAATGATGATCTTTTTATTTGGCATGATTGGGATCAAAAAATTGAAAAGATACCCAATATCCGATAATTGCAAAAAATAGTTACTGATTCTATAATAACATTCTCATGAAACGATTTTTCCTTGTTTTTTTGTGCTCAATGTTTTTAGTAAGCAACGTTGCCTTCGCGGCAACCCAACCTTCAAGGTCTCAACAATTGATAGATCAGATTAATAGCGTCCTACATACGTACAGTGATATAAGGATAGGGGTTAGCCTCATAGAATTGCCACAAAATACCGTAACAACTTTTGGCTATACTTCTACCTTTGAAGGTGCATCAACTACTAAGGTCCTTACTGCGCTTGATTACTTGCACGAGGTTGAGCTTGGCCACTTCAGTCTCTCGCAAATCATCCAAAAACAAACTGCCCTATGGCAATTGCAACAAATGATAAATCTAAGCAATAACGATTCCTGGGCGGCACTCAATAATACTCTTGGATGGAATCGTATAATCGATTATGCAAAAGCAATTGGACTTACTTCATATAACTGCAACAATAATCTAATTTCAGCATACGATGATAGTAAAATGTTAGAAAAACTATATGAGGGGGCGCTTGTTAATAGTAGCCATACTAAGTTACTGCTTTCTTGGATGCAACATACGAATGATGAGTCGCTAATACCTGCAGCACTGCCTCTAGGGACAGTCTTTTATCACAAATATGGATGGCTTAATGATGCGGCGGGCAACTTTTTGCACGACAGCGCAATAATAGTAACAAAAAAACAATCGTTCGTGCTTTCAATCTATACAAATCGTCTTTCTGGAGCCAGTTATCTGAGGCAATCGAACGCTATCCATTCTATAACACGCATCATATACGCCGCTGAATCTAGCTTATACGATAATCAAAAATAAAAGATAAAAGACTTTTATTCTTATTATGTTTAAGGTTATACTTATACTAAATAACAAGAAGGTTCAAATGATAAATAAAATACTAAACAAATACTTATTTTTTGCTGTTTTTTTGATAACTAGCGTTTTCTCTACAGCAGTAGTGCCATCAGCTTTAGCACATGCAGCTTCGGGAGGAACTATAGGTACTTGGCAAACACAAGCCAATTCCTTACCTACTAATTTATTGGCTGCGGATTCTGTAACCTATGATGGGTATGTATATGTTTTGGGGGGATATGACGGAAATGGGCCTGTGAATTTAGTATTTTCAGCACAAGTGGATAGTAATGGAAATGTTGGGGAGTGGAATGGAATGGGGAATACACCGCTACCGATTCCACTTTTTGGATCATCAGCCATAGCCTATAACGGCTATATTTATATCATCGGTGGCGGAGCAACGAACAACACTTTAAGTGGGGCACAGACTGTTTTTTCTGCGCCAATTTCTAGTGGAACAGTTGGTCCTTGGACACAACTTGACAGCAGTCTTCCAAGTTCGCTACTTTTTCAAACTGCAGTTGAGTCAGATGGGTATGTATATGTCATGGGTGGCCTTTCAGATGCTCAAAATACACCTCCATCAAATGTAGTATTTTCTGCACAACTTAATAGCGACGGAACTCTGGGGCAATGGACAACGCAAGCAAATTCACTACCTGATACTTCTTTTTTGAGCACATCAGTAGTCTATGATGGCTATATCTATCTTTTCGGTGGACAAAATTCCCAAAGCCCTACAAATGCCGTATATTCAGCCCCAATAACTAATGGTACCGTTGGCTCGTGGAGTACGACGCAGTCTCTTCCTGCACCTCTTTGGGCATCCACTTCTGTTCTTTATAATGGAAAAGTTTACCTACTTGGGGGCGCTGATAACAGTAGTAATCGTCAAAATACCGTATATTCAGCATCACTTACTAACGGGGAAGTAGGCCAGTGGACTAATGAAACAAATTCCTTACCACAAGCACTTGCCTTTTCTACTGCAACAGTTGCAAATGGATACGTGTACGTACTTGGAGGAGGTGAAAGCGATGGAATTTCTTTTATTTCAAATACAGTCTATTCTGCTCAGCTGTATATTAAGGTACTCAGTCAATCTGCTAACGCCCTCGCAAACACAAAGAATACAGTTACAATTCTTTCAAATGCAATTGATACTCCCGATCCCTCATCACTCGTACTACTCACACAACCTACTCACGGCTCAGCGACAGCTAGTACCAGCGGCATCGTCTATACACCTACTAGTGGATATATCGGGGAAGATAGCCTCACCTATAAGATTTGTAGTACGCTTGCGTCATACCGATGTTCTCTCGTAACATTACATCTTCTAGTGGCAGTGCAGCCGCCTAACACTGGTGTTGGAGTAACACTAGATAGTCCACTGACGACACTACTCAACTATTCAATTGCCAGCATTACTTTTATAGGTGCAGCATTATTAGTGAGAAAAAAGTATCAGCTGTAGTCGGCTGTACTAAAATCTTTCTAAGTACCGATAAATATACACGCTCTTTAAATCATGGAGCGTGTATTTTTTTTATTATTGCTAAAAGGGGAAGGCTTATTTCGCTGCTAGTGTGCCA
Organism: uncultured Candidatus Saccharibacteria bacterium; assembly: GCA_903859365.1. Taxonomy (GTDB): domain Bacteria; phylum Patescibacteriota; class Saccharimonadia; order Saccharimonadales; family CAIOMD01; genus CAIOMD01. Next base: position 92,459 of record CAIOMD010000006.1, read on the forward strand.
GCAAATATTTGCCAAGCGAGAAGAGATTTAGCTACAAAACTTAGTATAATGTATGCCTTTTCACCACGAAGGTAGTTAGCCCATTTTCCTTTAGCTCGATATTGTAGGAATTGAACTATAGCAAAACAATTAAAGAGTAGGAAGAGAGAAATTACGATTCCATATACAAATCCTGGTGCTCGATCACTCGAAGTGTTCATAGGAGTAATGAGCTGAATCGTGAAGATGATCCAGGGAATTATTCCTGCAATACAACCAAAGATAAAGGGTAGCCACTGCTTATCACCCGGCTTTGCATATTTCTCCTGTAACCACCCAAAAAGTATCATTGAGACATTTACTCCACAGATAGCGAGAAGGGTAGCGTAATTACTAATTCCATTGAGCTGAGCAATAGCGAATATCATGAGCGTAGAGCTTAGTGAGTATTCAACCCATCTAAAATAATTTCTTTTATTCTTCAATCCTTCAATGTATCTTGGAAAAACATTTTTTGAAGCTATAAAAAAATGAAAGAATGCCGATAGTGCCAAAAACAGCCCAATCGTATATGCCATTCTAACTGAAAACAAGGTTATTGGACCAGTCGATAAGTTTGATCCCGGAGGGCCTGTCATGTAGGTGGCTACTACAGGTAGTGAAAAGTTGTTCGCCAGCGCAACCACGCCAATTAATGAAAGGAGGTGAAGACTCCCCGCTCTAATATTCCATTTTCTTAGTTTTTTGTATTCTAGTGTATTTTCTTTATTCATAAGCGCATTGTAGCAAATAAAAATACAATCCTGCAAGTACACGTAAGAAGTGTTAAGCATTGGTGTTCTATGACTTTGTTGTGCAATGAGCTATATTGGTTGGGTAATGAAAACAGTGGCATTATCGTTTAACATTGAAATTTGTGCAAAACCTAAAGCAATATTTCATTATGTTTCTGATTGGGAAAAACAATCAGAATGGATTCTGTTTACTAAAGTGAAACTTCTCGAAGGCTCACCAAATCAGAAAGACCCGCTGCTCCTTGCTATAACTAAAATTGGGCCGATTAAAGTTCAAGATACAATGGTGGTGACAGAATGGCAGCCGTTTGAGCGTATTGTTGTCGAACACACCGGCCGAATGGTGCTTGGCAAAGGAGTCTTTACAATAAAGAAAATTTCAAATGAAATATCATCCTTTACTTGGCAGGAAATTACACCTATTCCATTTGGGATTATCGGTCGAATCTGTTTAGTGCTTGTGAAACCTTTATTGAATTTTCTGTTTAATGCGTCTTTGAAAAAGTTAAAAAATAATGTCGAGCAGAATATAACTCGAAATTAAATCCTATGGTTGGGGAATAATTGTAGCTTTTCTACTTGTTTCCAGTACGATGAAAACGAAGGATAGAATTTTTCTGGAATGGCCGAATACAACAATTCTGGTTTCTCGACTCGGCCCGGCCAATCAACAGTTCCAGGGTAGTCTTTTCTGATTATTTGAGTATGTAGAGCTGATAATACTTGCGGTTCAGCGCACAGTATCTTCAAGTCTTTGATTTCATTTGCAAACCACATAATACTATCCAAGACATTTTGACTATAGGTATTTCTAAACATATCTTCGTCAATGAGTAAGACTCTAGGGGCTTTCGATTTGGGCAGCCAATCAGGATCAAGCGTCCACGGGCTGTAGAGGAGTATCTCGGGTTCATTTGATAGTTCCTGCACATTGATTGTACTTTGGGGTAATGTAACACCAAAACTTGGTAGGGTACCGGTTATCTCCAAAAGTTCTGGAGGAATCTCCATCTTCTCCAAAACTTCATACGGCTTATCCAAATATGATCCGGGCTGTTCAGTATTAGAATACTTATTTATATTGTCCTGTTGCGGCAAGTAGGCTTTACCCGTATAGCTACCGGCCACCCACTGCCAACTTAAATGGTTACTCGCAAAATCTCCGTCAATTAAGTACGAATGCATCCAATTCGCCCCAATTTTCCAATCACAACGTGCAACGTTACAAACCAATCCAGCAATCCACATTCGCATATGATTATCGATGTATCCTGTATCTTTTAACTGTCTTATGCCTTCATCAAGCACTGTTATGCCCGTGTTTGCGTTTAACACTGCAGTCGGTATGCCTTGTCGAGGCTTGAATGGTAAAAGTTTTATATATTCAAATATTTCATCGCCACGAACTCTCCAAACTAGCTGCCAATATTCACGCCAACTCAATTCATTAATCAATTTAAACGCATCATTAGCGCTATTATTAATTAGGATAAGATCACGAACTTGGGGCAGGCTGATAGCTCCACGCGTTATATATTCAGAAATTTGCGTAGAGCCTCCCAGATAGTTACGACGCGCAGTATAATCACTCGCATTTATGCTTTTAATGTAATCAATGAGCTGCTTTTTGGATAATCGCTGTAACAACGTTAACTTGCCCTTTTTTGACATTTTTTCGAACAATACTTAACTGCGGCCCATTGCCCCCTCGAGCTCCATTTCTTTCTGTTCGAAAAGGGTCTGCCACAAACAATGCAAAGCTTTGTATCACTTTCTTTAAACAAGTCAGCATCATTATGATACCGAACGTTTTTATGTCTCATAATTCTTCCTTGAACTTTCCGTGCAGTTTTCTGGATTGATTTAGACATTACTCAATTCTAACTAACGATGATCTTAATACACAAGATGATTCAGCAAATCTAAACACACAAACAAGAGAAAATTATTTTAAATGCATGGAAAACACTTGCGTATAGTCGCCATTTTGATGTTTCGTTGTGGTGAGCTGGCCGTGCGCGAATTTATATTCTCCGGTACCTCCAATAATCGCTACAGATTCTGTATCATCACTAGAAATTTGAAAGGGAGGGAAGATGAAATGATCATATCAATTTCGTTATCTTTAAAAGGAAGTGCGGTCACGTCAGCAATCATATCCACATTGTATACAGTAGGATCATCACCAAAAGGGTTAATGGTCACCGGATTCGAGATATTTGTTACTACTATTTTTTCAGGTAATGTAAAACCCAAATTATTGACAACAATAAATCCTTGAGGAGTTGGGCCGCCAATTTCTATAATTTTTCCCGTAAACGAATCTATAATTTTTTGAATTTCTTTTTTATTTTCATCAATTTTCATATACTAATTTTAGCAAAAAATAGTTAGTATTTTTTACAGTTGTTAGGAATGAAAAAAGACCTTACTTTCACTTAATCGCTCTTGTGGTGAAAGTCGCAATCATACGATCGCAATGTGATTTTAGGTCTATACCCGTATTGGACGAGCCCGAGGCTCTCCTCTACCAATGCGGGGCACCGAGTGAATTGCTATGACAGCAACCAAGCCATGACTGACAGAATACTGAAACTGCAGAATCCAAGAACGATGACTGTTCCGAACGTTACAATAACATTCAAAATAGAAATCACTCGCTGGCTGCGCGGCTTCAGCTGTGCCATCAGTGAAAGACAGTATATTAAAAAATAGTCTTGCTTTAAAAATACTTAGTACTTTTCAATAAAATAGTTCATTATTACCGCACTCGAAGTAAGTCGAATTTTTGAATCTCCTCTAGGGAGCATAAATACTTACAGCATCCTTTGTAATTGCTTGAATTACTGCCGTACGAGTTGCTTCATCTAGTTGATCATTTCTGTTTGTATAAATTGCAATCATGAAGGTCTTAGCATTATTAGTTATTATACCGACATCGTGTAATACATTGCCGGTTCCATCGGCGTTATATTGTGCTAACTCTCCATACTTATGATACACAACTGCTCCCTGTGGCACCGCGGCGGGAATTAAACTTTCATCATTGGTATTTTGCATGTATGACAGAATTAGCTGAGTATCTTGGTGATTCAAAAGTTTTTCACTCCAGATACCATATAAAAGCTTTACTTCATCTGATGGCGCTATAGTATTATTGGACACATTAAATGATTGTAGGCCTATACTTGAAGCAAATTGCTGAATTTGATTTTGTCCTAACAAATTAATAAAAAGATTCCAGGCATCATCATCACTTTGATTTACCATCAATTGAAGTTCATAACTTGCATCATATACCCCCAAGGAATCATGTATATTAAATTTACCCGCCTCAACTTGCTGTAAATAATCTACTCCACATATGAGCTTAGTCGTTGATGCGGCAATAAAAGAAGTCGTTACGCCAAAGCTCTTTATGGCTGCACCAGGGTAAGGCATAACAGCAACTCCAATCTGAACATTTGGATTATTTCTCGCAATAGCAGCAACATCAGAATCAAAAGCACTATTTTCATTCTGTGTTTGTTTCAAAACTTGTGTTAGTGCTTGAGCTTGCGATAGGATTGATGAGTCGAACCCTGGTAAATATTTTTCAACAGTCGCCGCCTTATTATTCATGCCAAAAACAAAAAAAAGGATGATAAGTAAAAGGAAAGGAAGCAGTATCCTTAGAAAGATAGGAATCCTTCGTTTCTTGCTATCCCCTAAAGTTGTAGACTGCATATCATTAATCTAACAGAAAAATACTGATATTTTGCTGTAAAAAGAAAAAAACGGCATAAAGCAGCCTATTGATGCTAATAATGTAGATCAAAGACCGTGATCACTTCCTTCGTTGTTTGAAACAAGATAGTCAAAAGGGGAAAGGGATGGATGCCGTTATTTAAGCAAATTTTAATAGTCTAGCCTTTATACTATATATATGAGATTACTCGTTGTTGAAGATGAACATAGGATAGCTCAAGCCCTTAAAGAGGGGCTTGAGCAAGAGAGTTATGCTGTTGATGTGTGTTATGACGGCGAAGAAGGTTACAACACTGCTAGTGCTGAAAGCTATGATCTACTTATTTTGGATGTAATGCTTCCCAGTATGAACGGATTCGAAATCTGCAAGAGGCTTCGTACTGAAAAGAACCATGTTCCAATACTGATGTTGAGTGCGAAGGACCACAACAGAGATATTGTTCAAGGTCTTGACAGTGGTGCAGATGATTACTTACCAAAACCTTTCTCATTTGAAATTATGCTTGCACGTGTACGAGCCTTACTTCGTCGGCCCAGCGAGTCGATAGGTGAAACTCTGGGGGTAGGGCCACTCACACTCAACACCATCACCCACGAAGTGAAACGATCAGGTCGTCCTATTACATTATCGAGGAAGGAGTATGCACTGCTTGAATATATGTTGCGCAACAAAAACCAAGTACTGAGTAAGAACAATATTATTTCCCATGTTTGGAACTTCGACTCCAACATTCTTCCAAATACTGTAGAAGTATTCATTGCTTATCTTCGAGCAAAAATAGACAAACCATTCAAAGGTGTAGAACTCATACAAACGGTTCGTGGATTTGGATACAGAATTGGAGAAAAGTCATGACAAGTGAAAAAAACTTTCGTTTTTTTCGTTCATCAGCTGATCGATTGGCGTTGACATATTTAAGCATCATTATGCTTATGAGCATTGGCTTTAGTTTCGTATTTTACAATACCTCCACGCATCAACTAGGAAGACAGCTTCCACCTCGTGAGATAATAAATAACGGTATCATTCATAACGGATTCAGCACTGATGTTCAAGGCTTCTTCAAGAAACGGATTAGTGAAGGGCGCCATGAACTACTCATTAAATTACTGTGGCTTAATGTACTGACGTTGGGTGGGGGAGTTGTGGTTAGTTACTTACTGGCTCGGCGCACACTACTACCAATAGAAGAAGCAATGGAAGCCCAGACACAATTTGTCAGTGATGCTTCTCATGAACTTCGAACGCCACTCACTGCAATTAGAACATCTAACGAAGTAGCGCTTCGGAAAGCTAAACTTAGTATTGAAGATGCAAAGAACGTTATCAAACAAAATATTGAAGATATTATTAAGTTACAGTCGCTCACCGATGACTTACTGCGTCTAGCCAATAACAACGATGATTCCTATGTATTGTCTCCGATAGCTCTTCAAGAAATAGTTGGAAAGGCGATGAACCAAGTTATAGCGCAAGCACAGGCTAAAGACATCACCGTTAATGATGAAGTGGACAATGCCACAGTTCTAGGCAATAAAAAAGCATTAGTACAAATTATTACAATTCTTCTCGATAACGCAATCAAATATAGTGATTCAAAATCCACCATAACGCTAAATAGTGAAACAAAAGATAGAAGTATTTATCTTCATATCCGTGACCAAGGAATTGGCATAAGTGAAGCCGCTCTGCCCCATATATTTAAGCGATTTTATCGGGCTGATCAATCCCGTTCAAAAGATCATCGAGATGGCTATGGGCTTGGGCTTTCAATTGCAGCTAAACTAGCCGAACAAATTGATGCTGAGATAACCGTCGAAACTACTATTAAAAAAGGTGCTGTGTTTACGATCATACTAGCCACCGCGTAATCCTTAAGCAAACTTTAATGTTCAGCTTATAATATCAAAGTAGTAAATAAATAAAGGAAATTCAATGAATGTATTTAGTAGAGGGATTCGGAATGCGTTCCGCAATAGCATTCGAACTTTTTCAATAGTTCTTATACTAGGCTTAATAATAGGGTTATCGTTAGCGATGCTTGTTGCACGGCAAGCCGTTAGTCAAAAAATAAGTTCAGTCGAAAGTTCTGTTGGTAATACTGTATCCATTAGCCCCGCCGGAGTTCGAGGGTTTTCAGGCGGTGGTAATCCGTTGACTGCAACACAAATTGCTCCTATACAAAAACTTTCTCACGTTACTTCAGTTGATGAAAGCTTAAGTGATCGACTCACGTCGAGTACGACTAATTTACAATCTTCAATTGACGCAGGCTCACTAGGCCGAAGATTTGCGGGCAATGATGGTGGCCAAAATATCGCTCAATCGGGAGGATTTAGCGGTGGCAATGAAGGTAGCGCTACAGCCACCTTTTCGCCTCCAGTAATAGTGCTCGGTACAACTAATCCGTCAGATCTATCTAACACAGAAGGTGGTGGCACATTCAAGCTGACTTCGGGTAAAGTATTTGCCTCTACAAGCACTGATAACGTAGCTGTAATAGGTAGCAGTCTAGCAACCAAGAATAACTTACAAGTCGGATCTACATTTACTGCATATAGCACAACAATAACGGTACTGGGCATTTTTGACGCTGGCAACACGTTTTCAAACAGCCAATTAATTATGCCGCTGGTAACCTTGCAAACACTTTCTGGCCAGGCAGGAGATATCACCAGCGCAGTAGCTACTGTAGATTCAATTACCAATGTTGATTCAGTTACTACGGCAATTAAAAATCAGCTCGGATCGGCCGCAGACGTTACAAATGCAGCTACGCAAGCTCAAAATACCATCGCACCACTCAAGAATATTCAGACCATCTCTTTGTATAGCCTGATAGGTGCGGTCATAGCTGGTGCGGTCATCATTCTGCTGACCATGATAATGATTGTTCGTGAACGGCGTCGAGAAATTGGCGTCATAAAAGCCATTGGCGCTTCAAACATAAATATTATGGTTCAGTTCATGACCGAAGCAATTACGCTAACATTCTTAGGATCAATCATAGGAATAGGCCTCGGCGTGGTTGCTGGAAACCCAATAACCAAATTATTAGTCACCAATAGCGCTAATAGCTCGGCACCAACTGGTGCAGGTAGATTTGGTAGAGCATTTGGTGGAATCACAAATAGTATCACTAGTGTTCACGGAACAGTTGGATGGAGCATTATCCTGTATGGTTTAGGCGGAGCTTTAGTAATCGCCATTCTAGGCAGTGCACTCGCATCGTATTTCATAGCAAAAGTAAGACCAGCAGAAGTCATGAGGGCAGAATAATATGTTACAAATTACAAATCTAAAGAAAGTATTTAAAACAGCCGGCGACGACGTAGTAGCAGTTAATGATGTCAGCCTTAGTGTCGCCGATGGACAATTCGCATCAATCATAGGTAAAAGCGGAAGCGGCAAGAGTACATTGCTAAGTCTTCTGGGTGCCCTTGATAAGCCAACCAGTGGACACATTATAGTTGGGGATAAAGATATTACAAAAATGCATGACCGAGCACTTATACAGTATCGTGGCCGCAAAATCGGCTTTGTGTTCCAAAGTTATAATTTAGTTCCAAATCTTACGGCACTTGAAAATGTTATGTTGCCAATGGAATACGCAAAATTAGCAAAAAGCGAGCGAATAAAAAGAGCTACGCATCTTCTCGACCAAGTAGGATTAAGCGCCGACCAGCACTCTAGAAAACCAGGTAAATTAAGTGGAGGTCAGCAGCAACGTGTTGCCATAGCAAGAGCGCTTGCTAACAAGCCAAGCCTTATACTGGCTGATGAACCAACGGGTAACCTTGATAGTCAAACTGGTACAATGATATTCAAATTACTCCACGAACTATCTAGAACTGAAAATACGACAATCGTAGTAGTGACCCACGATCTTTCTATCTCAGGTAAAACCGATGTAACATTCACGTTAAGAGATGGAAAGCTTGTTAAGAAATAATCTAGAGAGGAAAGAATATGAAAGAAAATTCACAGCTCGGTGATGAACAATACCAAGTAAAAATTAATAAAAAAATGGCGAAACCTATCTTAATTTCCCTAGCGGCAGTAGTACTCGTTGTGCTTAGCTTTTTAAGTGGCGTCCAATACCAGAAAGGACATCAGGCTACACTTCCTAATGGAGTAGCAAGTATGGGGAGTTATTATGGGCGAAGAGGTGGCTTTAATGGTCAGCGACCAACTACTGGTGCTGTAACAGCCGTAAGTGCTACCAATATTAGCATTAATGATCAAGTAAGCGGTACCGCTAAAACATATGTCATAACCAGTGCAACAACAATCACAACTAATGGACAGGCCGCTACTACAAATGATATTGCTGTTGGTGATACGGCCGTTGTTATAGCAAGCAGTACAGACGCTACTCAAGCTTCTCGAATCGTAATAAACCCCGGTAGTAGTTCTGCAGCACCAAGTGCTACTTCGAATTAACTGAGTAATCCCTAGAGTACAAATAAACGACACTACTACTAATTATACGAAACTCCAAATACAAGGATAATGCTATTATCTAACAATGCGTACACCTAAAATTAGTGTCATCATTCCAGCATTTAATTATGGCTCGGAGCTTGTGAGCGCTGTAAATTCAATTCGATCTCAATCAATAAAAGATGTTGAAATAGTAATCGTAAACGATGCGAGCAGTGATAATACTCATGATATTGCCCAGACCTTAATTGATGAAAAGACTATATATGTTAAAAACGAAGTGAACCTTGGTGTATATGCAACTTTAAATAAAGGATTCAAAATAGCGAGTGGTGAGTACCTTTGTCAATTAGATTGTGACGATGTTCTACCTGAAAATAGTTTGTTTCTGAGAGTTGATTATTTAGAAAAACACCACGTTGAAGCAGTCCATGGCGGCATCATTATAACTCGAGACGGAAAAGAAAAATACATAGCTCCGATCAACACTAACGACCGATTACAGCTTAAAGAATTTCTTAAAAATAGTAGCAAATCACGAGGTATTAATAATGCTACATTTATGTACAGTAGGGAAGTTTTTGAAAGGATAGGATATCCAGCAACTACGGCTAAATTCTTCCCTCACAATGATTATGAATTTGCACTTAGAACAATACTAAATTGTAAAGTTGGAATTATTGATGAACCACTTTACTATTATCGTCACCATGATAATAGCCATTCTATAAACAATGGCCAAACTATAGCCAGCATAAATAACTTTAAAGAATTAAACAAATTATATCTTACACTCTTTGAGCAATCATAATAATCACATTTACTTGGCTGGGGATGAGGGATTCGAATGAACAGAAGCCACTTGACATTCGTACGATTAAAACGTACAATCTAAACGCAATAAACTAACAGAAAGGCTTCAAGATGGGCAACAAGACCTTGACCGTTTCAGAACTAAGAACTAACCTAGCTGATTCACTCGATTCTATTAAGAAT
>CAIOMD010000007.1 GCA_903859365.1 uncultured Candidatus Saccharibacteria bacterium
ATTCTTAATAGAATCGAGTGAATCAGCTAGGTTAGTTCTTAGTTCTGAAACGGTCAAGGTCTTGTTGCCCATCTTGAAGCCTTTCTGTTAGTTTATTGCGTTTAGATTGTACGTTTTAATCGTACGAATGTCAAGTGGCTTATGTTAGTTCGAAACCTTCATCCCCAGCCATATAGAACGCAGCTTGTTTTCAAGAGCTTTTACATCCTTTTTATATCTGTTGTTAGCGTCATTTGGTAAAGTTTGGTTCGTCATTTTGCACCTCCTATGATTTGATGCGTTAATTTAACGTTCTGGGCAATAGCCCGGCTAAAATTCGTATAGGTAACAGATACAGCTCCGTTGCTGTAGACCAATTTACCGAACAGTTTGGTTATGATCGTCCGCTTCTGTTCGGGCAGCTTCTGAGAGTAGACTTGGGCAGCCTTTTGGGATAACTCTAGGAGTACCAACTTCTGCTCTAGCTGTTTGGCACCGAGGTAGTCGATTTTGCCTAAGCGTTCTTCTAGAATGGTCTTCTCGACAACCAGTGCACCGTGCTTTTGGGCGTAGCGGTCTGTTGTAATCTCACCGGCCAGTTTATCGTCATAGAGATTGTCGTCCATGCGCGAGAGGCGCTCTATCTGCGCCTGGATGGAGTTGGCTAGTTTGTCGAAAGGTTTACTTGAAGAGGTGAAAGAAATTGCAGCGAAATATAAAGATAGAATAGACGAAACTAAAATTAAATCTACGTCTAAATGGAAATACTGAAATAGATTTTATTCGCTCGTTCTGATATCGATGGCTACTTAGATCTATGCGGGCAACCAGCCCAGCAGCAAGGGCGACGCTTACCCATCATAAGTTCTGTCTGCGTTCGTTCGATGTGATTATTTCTTGTCTCTTGTTTTTTTGTTGAGACTACCCAACATATCCATTCATTGCGAGCAAGCGGGGTTAAGTCTTCCCATCGCTCAATTGCCGACTCATCCGATGAGAGAGCACTAAGCATATCAGCAGGGATTTCGTGCACCACTCCAGGCGATAATTTCATGAATTTGATCACTCCTTACTATTAAAGTCACTAGTTTGTAAATTTAAGAAAAACTTATAATTGCAATTCTAGCATAGGTGAGCCAAAGGCATTAGTGACTATTCTGCTACGCTTATGCTATTATTTTTATAAGAACTTTTTTTGGGAGAAAAAATGAAAAAAATTAGACCAGGTAAATTGTTATTAACAATAGTAACTAGTCTCGGGTTGATATCTTCTCTCTTTTTTCCGTCACTCGCTTTCGCCTATTCGGGCTATGGATTGGGGACTTCGCATAATCCATACCTCATTTCATCATGCCAACAGCTGCAAGAAATGGATCAAGACCTCGCGGGTTATTATATATTAGTCTCGAATATAGATTGCACGGGTATCGGCTTCACCTCAATCGCTACAGTTTCATCTTTCTCAGGAACTCTAGATGGCCAAAATCATACCATATTAAATCTTGACGTTGTGACTTACGGCTCAATGATAGCGAGAGTCAATGGTGCAACGATCAAAAATATCAACCTCAAAGGAGGCACTTCAACCTGCGTATCCTACTGCGGAGGTATGGTTGGTGACGTAACAGATTCAACGTTATCGAATCTGCACTCCTCAATGACGGTATCTGGGGGCGGGATTTATTCTGGAGGATTGGTAGGTTCTATGAGGGGCTCTACTTCTTTGTCGCAGTCGTCATTCAGTGGTGTATTTAGTGGCGATGCTTACTCAGCTGGTCTGGTCGGAGCAATGTGGGACGCTGGCACTTCAGTTAACGATAGCTTTGTTACCGGAACTATTCATACGGTACAGTCCTATCATGCGGTACAGTCCTACGTTGGCACTATCGTCGGTGGGTTCTTTAATGGAACAATAAATAACACTTTTAGCTCAGCAACCCTTGATGCTGGTGAAAATTATTATGACGCAGGCCTAGTAGGTGACAGTCAGGGCACAATTAATAACTCATTTTCAGCAACAACAATCAATAACCAAGGCGGTTACGCTAATGGACTTGTAGGCATTGATACAAGCGGAACCTATAGTAATAACTTCATCGATGCGGAAAGTAATAACACCACAAATTGTGGCAATAATTCAGGTGAATGTACTGTCGTAAACAACGGTAACTCAGATCCAGGGTATTTCAAAAATAATACATCGAATGGCCCATTTTCGAGCTGGGACTTCAATGCGATATGGCAACAAACCTCGTCATATCCAATTCTTAGAAATGAAGCTGACTTTGTTGATCCAGCAGCACCAAACAATGGGGATGCCAACAATGACGGGATTCCTGACTCATACCAAGCTAATGTTGCAAATGTTCAGGCCAGTGACGGCACTTGGTCAACTATGGTTGTACCGGCTGATTCCGGGTGTGTAATTCGTGTTTTAGCTTCTATCGATCGTTCGACCCTCCCTATCGATACTGGCTTTACACCACTCACACAGCTTGATGCTTTCACGCTAAGTTGTATTTCAACGGGTGATACGTTCCCAGTTACAATGATATTTGATAAGGTCTACACTAATCCTATTATGCGACTTTATGATGGTACGCTAAATGCATACCACTCATTTTCAAGTGGTTCACAACCAGTCTTTAGTACGGTAACAATAGGTGGCATCGCTAAAACTAAAATAACTTATAACATTAATGAAGGGGCTTCTATCGGAAGCATTGGATCGCAAGAGAATTGGTCAGGTCAGCCACGAGGCCTTTCGACGCAAGTGATAGCTCCAAATACCGGTTTCGGTGTGCTCAAAAACAATAGCGCTGAAACGATAGCAGAATATGTCACGGCAGCATTCGCACTTCTTGTTGTTGCTGAAGTGATTCGCAGATATACTAGGTAGTAATGAGAGTTAAAAAGTACGTTCCCTATGCGATGATAGCTATTGGCTTTGGACTTATTATTACTGGGGTTGTGGTTGCATTCACTCAGCAAAAACAAAATGAAAAAATTATAAAAATAGCCTCAGCCGATGGCGTTACCTTGCCAACTACTAAAAAAATAACCGAAAGTGAATTTCAAAAATATACAGTCGCTGCATCACTGCCACGTTATATTTTTATACCATCGATTAATGTTAAGGCGATTGTGCAATCAGTTGGGCTGACAAAGAACAATCAAATTGATACGCCAAATTCAATCTATAATACAGGATGGTTTAACCAAAGTAGTAAGCCAGGTCAAGCCGGCGCAACGGTTATTGATGGCCACTTTGGTACATGGCAGACAAAGGGAATTTTTTCAGGTATCAGTGGCCTTAAGCCAGGTACGATTGTACAAATACAAAGAGGTGATGGCACGAAATTAAATTATTCCGTCGTAAGCGTCAAAACCTATCCACTTGCTAATGTTGATATGAATGCGCTCTTAAACCCGGTGAATAGTAAAATTCCAGGATTGAATTTGATCACTTGTTCCGGCTCAGTAAATAAGGGAACTTACCAGTACGATAAACGTGTCATTGTTTTCGCGCAGCTCGTAAAATAATCTACCAAAATATTGAGATTTAGTTGCTAAAAAAGGTTGCGACAACCTATCTTTGAGGCTATAATCATAAGCGTAAATAAAGAGTAAAGGGCACCAAAAAAATACAATGAAAATTTTAATGCTGGGCTGGGAGCTACCACCTCACAATAGTGGGGGTTTGGGTGTTGCTTGCTATCAGCTTTGTGAAGCATTGTCTGTTAAAGATATAGATATTGAATTCGTGCTTCCATATAACGAGGTTCACTCCATTGACTTTATGAAGGTGCGGGCTGCGCTTTCGCACTCTGCTGGGAGTCTTCGGATAAGTGGTATTGCTTACGATAGTTTTAAGTATACTGATACGCAAGGTAATGAGCAGTGGCTTTCGATATTCGACCAACAAAAACTTTACGAGCAAGCAGCGGCACAGCTTACCGGCTATGAATCATTTGATATTATTCATGCTCATGACTGGTTAACCTTTAAAGCGGGGGTACTCCTCAAGCAAAAAACAGGAAAGCCGCTTATTCTACACGTACACTCTGTTGAAAGTGATCGATCGGGTGGAAATTACGGCAATCCCTTGGCACGAGAAATAGAACAAGAATCTATGCTTATGGCAGATAAAATAGTTGCAGTCAGTCAGCATACTAAAAACATCATCATAGCCGACTATGCAATTCCAGCAGATAAAATAGAAGTGATTCATAATAGTATTGGCAAAATAGATGAAGTGAATCTGAGCGAACCTAATTCTTACAAATACCTTGCAGCGCTCAAAAATCATGGGTATAAGGTCATATCTAGTATCGGTCGACTGACTATTCAAAAAAATCTGATTAACCTTTTGCATGCGTTTAAACTCGTTACTAATAAAGAACCAAAAGCTATTTTACTTTTTGTAGGGAATGGCGAACAAGAGACGGAGCTTCTACTGCTTGCGGCTGAACTTGGCATTTCAAGAAATGTTATGTTTGCTGGGTTTCAAAGGGGAAAACGTTGGCGTGATGCATATACCATCGCTGATCTTTTTGTGATGCCATCCGTATCAGAGCCATTTGGCTTAACTCCACTTGAAGCAGTCGCGCTCGGTGTCCCAGTTCTCATATCAAAACAATCGGGTGTTTCCGAAGTTTTGAAAAATGCACTTAAGGTAGATTTTTGGGATGTTAATGAAATGGCCAATCAGATGCTTGCAGTACTACAGAACCAAAGCCTTAAAAACGAGCTCATAGTAAATGGAAGTAAAGAATATGAGTCAATGAATTGGTCCAAAGCTGCCAATCAACTAGAAGAAATTTACGCAAAAGCAGTTCGAGGAGTAAGCGGGTGACTAAGCGTGCCATAGTACTGTACTTACACGCGCACCAGCCGTTTCGAATAGGTCATTTTTCTACTTTTGACATCGGTGAAAATAAGAATTATTTTGATGAACCTAATGACATGCGTGCTAATAACCGCGCAGTATTAGACAAAGTGATTCAAAAATCTTACATTCCGACGAATCGAAAACTCTTAGAACTGATTCAACAGCACCCTGAGTTCAAAATTAGTTTATCCATCACTGGTACCCTTATTGAACAACTCGAGAAATGGTCACCGCATACATTGGAAAGCTTTAAGGAGCTTGTTGCAACGGATAAAGTTGAAATAGTTGGTGAGACCTATCATCATTCACTCGCTTTCTTTTATTCACTCGCTGAATTCAATAATCAAGTACAAATGCATCGAGATAAAATCTGGGAAGTATTTGGAAAAAAACCGACAGTATTTAGAAATACAGAACTTAGTTATAACAATGATCTCGCCGTTTGGGCAGATCGTGCAGGATATAAAGCAGTACTTGCGGAGGGATGGGATCCAATTCTGCAGTGGAGAAGCCCTAATTATGTTTATCGGCCTGTCGGAACACAAACGCTCAAGTTGCTGCTCAAAAATTATAAATTGAGTGATGATATTGCTTTTCGCTTTGGTGATCAGAATTGGGAGTCTTGGCCGCTAACTGCAGATAAGTATGCTCACTGGCTTAATGCAATAGATAATGGTACAAACATAAATCTTTTTATGGACTATGAAACATTTGGTGAACATCAATGGAAGGAGAGTGGAATTTTTGATTTTCTCTCACATTTCCCTGGCGAGTGGCTTAAAAATGAAAATAATACTTTTATGACAGCGTCTGAAGCAGTTGATAGTTACGATGCGGTTGATACGATCGATACGCCCTATACTACAACCTGGGCCGACACTGAACGCGATCTTAGTGCATGGCTCGGTAACCCAATGCAGCAACAAGCAATAGAAGCCCTCTATGGATTATCTGAAAAAATACTTTCAAGCAATGACTGGGCGCTCATCGAAGACTGGCGTAAACTTCAAACGTCGGATCATTTTTATTATATGTGTACGAAGTGGTTTAATGATGGTGATATTCATGCGTACTTTAGTCCCTATGACAGCCCCTATATCGCTTTTATGAACTTTATGAACACTTGGCATGATCTTCGTTATAGATTAACCGAGAAAGGGTTGGATACCTAAATGGCAAGACCGGTAATTCTCGGTAATGGTGCGCTTACTGTAGGGATTAATGAATTTGGACTAGTTGATGATTTTTATTTTCCTCATGTGGGGATGGATAACCTCACTACCTCTCGAAGTCAGAGCCATCTTCTCGGAGTGTGGTTAGATAATACTTTTTCATGGGTGAATGATGGATCCTGGAAGATATCAGTGGATTTTGAAGTTGACGCATTAATTGGCCACTGCGAGATGACGAACGAAACATTGGCTATTAAGCTTTCGACGACAGATTTTGTAGATTCTGAGATGAATATTTTTTCCCGAATTATTGTTGTGCATAATCTCGCAAATCACGCACGTTCGATAAAACTTTTCACTCACCAGGTATTTGAAATATCAAATAACGGGAGAGCTGATACAGCACTGTATCATCCTGATAATCAGTACATCTTGGATTATCAAGGAAACTGTAATTTAGTCATTTCTGGCGAAACGGAAAGTGGAAAATCATTTGATCAATTTGCCGTAGGTAATTATAGAGTTGAAGGCAAGGAAGGTGTTTATAAGGACGCAGAAGATGGTGTGCTATCCAGTAATCCTGTCGAACATGGGGGAGTAGATTCAGTCTTGGGATTTAATTTATCAATTGCGGCTGGCGCAAAATCTGAAGTTCGATACTGGGTGGCTGCTGAGAAAAATCGTAAAGATGCTGAAGGCCTACATGAGAGTGCAAAAAAAGGTGGAATTGAAGAAAAATTAAAAACAACTAAACAGTATTGGTTGAACTGGATGAAACCCGCCAGTATTGCTATTAATGCAAGTCCAAATAAATATAAGAATCAGATAAAGAAATCTTTAATGATAATAAAGGCACATATAGATAAAGATGGTGGGATCATCGCCTCCATAGATTCTTCCATTTATAACTATGGCAGAGACTATTACAGTTATGTGTGGCCAAGAGATGGTGCATTTGCTATATGGCCTCTTCTGCGGCTTGGTTTTACTGATGAAGCAAAGAAATTTCTGACCTTCTGTAAAGATGTTCTCACTGATGAGGGATATTTAATGCATAAATATCTTCCAGATAAAGCAATTGGCAGTACGTGGCATCCCCTCATACACGATGGTGTGAGCGAACTTGCAATTCAAGAAGATGAGACTGCCATTATCATATATATGATAAGTGAGTATTTTCGATATACGAAAGATGCTATTTTTACCAAGGATATGTACGAAAAATTTGTAGTTCCTGCTGCCAATTTCTTAGCTAATTTTGTTGATACAGAAACGCAATTACCTCATGCGAGTTACGACCTTTGGGAGCAAAAATTCCTGACTTCAACCTATACAACGGCCGTAACCGCAAAAGCGCTTGACTGTGCTATTGTACTCTGTAACCAATTCGGAAAAAATGAATCAACTCCTTGGCAAAAAGCTCTAGATGGATTTAAAGCAAAGAGTGCTACTTTTTTTGATACTTCATCAAAAACATTCATCAAGGGTTTTTTACAAAATAAAACAACCGGAGTTATTGAGCCAGATACAACTCTCGATGTATCAAGCTTATACGGTGTCGTGCAATTCGGTTATTTCAATAATGATGAATACGATCGGATTTTTCATACCGCAAAAGTTTTAGAAGAAAGATTACTGGACGCATCCCCGTCAGGGGGTATGCCGCGCTATGAGCATGATGATTATTTCTTAAATAAAAAAGATTTAATGGGTAACCCATGGATCGTTACGACTCTTTGGATGGCACAGTTTTATATAAAGAAAGGTGATAGAAAAAAGGCAGAGCACTATATTGACTGGTGTCTTGCAACGGCACTACCGAGCGGAGTATTTTCAGAACAGGTTGATGCGGTTTCAAAAGATGCTCTCTCGGTTACCCCGCTTGTGTGGAGCCATGCGGAGTTTGTTACAACTATCCTTTCACTACATAGTTAAGCGCGTTCACTGATACTGTAGAGGGGTAAGTCGCCGTTTGTTAAAACTGCAGCCACACCCATAGAATAAACAAGTTGGCTGAGAACAGAAAGATGTTGTTTCTCGGCATCATCAGGATACATTTTTTGAGCGATTTCTTCGACCCTCCAAACATCGAAAGCAAAGACTTGTAAGCTATCACCCGTTGCTTGGCGCACAAGGCTTTGATCAACAGTGTGACCTTTGAAATTATTCATAATAATTGCCATCTCTTTATGGGTTCCGGTAAGTTCTTTTATAATCTTTGCATTTTCTATAATCGAAGTAACAACAGCCGAACCAGAATAGTTTTCTTTATTCATTGAAGTTTCAAAGTTTTCAAAATTTTCAAAAATAGTAGAAATATTTTGTGTATCCACGCCGATGCTATCTAAAATTTCTTTAATTTCTTTTTTATATTCAATTACAGTTGCGATAACCTCCGGGGCTTTATCAATGGCACCACACCCTGAACCACCATGATTGGCCCCTTCGGCACTGTGTGCTCCAAAATTGATCATATGTTCATTTAGAAAGCGAATACTATCCTCAAATGCCTCATGCAGTGATGTATCTTTTTCAACTCCTACGCCAACTAATGTTGCCATAGCCATAGTAGCGCCACCTCCGAAAACTTTCGGGCGCTTAAGTGATCGCTCCTTTTCGATTTGACCGTGATATATTTTTTTAACACCTCGTCCATCGGGACATCCATCGTCATCTACTGGTTTGCCGGTCATGGGATGCATATCGATGCTGGTCAATATAGCTTCTGAATTAATGGCAAGTTCTGCGGCCGCAAGCGCATCAGGGCCTGCCTCCGCCACTATTTTTTCATAGGCAGCATTGGGGTTTTTCCCGATGCCAAGTCCGTCTACTAATTTTGTTATTACGAAATCTTTCTCATGCATAGTGTTTCCTTGATCAATAGAGTAATTTAATTTCTTTTCAGTCATCGAGTATCCTTTTCTTAATTTCCACATTTGATACTATCCCTCAATCAGATGTATTACAAGGGGTTTTTAAAAAAACCTGTATAATAAAAGTATGGCGGAGCGATATGACAACAAAGGCGTGTCTAAGCTCATCGGAGCTTTACCACTTTCTTCGAGTCGCCAAAATGCAATTGATGAAACAACCGCCCAAGCGATTCAAATTGAACTTGAGAAACGCGGCTCATCTATTCCTGAAGAAATACGTAAAAATACCAAACTCCTTCTTGATTTTATTCTTGAGACACTCGAAACGGTGCCAGAAAATCCTAATTATAAAGTAGTCTCAAGAGATGAATTACTGGGAATGCTAGGGCTTTCAGCTATTTTGGCATCCGGAATAACAATAGAACAACTGGGAAATGAAACATTAAATAGAGAAGCTTTGGCAGAAGCTTTAATTGATCAATTGAACACTATAAGCATAAAAGATATTGAAGATCTTAAAGAAAAATAAACCACAGTACATCTTCATTTATGTTATAATGCAATAATGTTAAAAATATTGCAACAATTTAATAAATACAATCTACCAACAATCAATGAACTATTAGTAATTTTTTTTGTTTTTGCATTAGGGTTTTTAATACTTCGTCCGTCATACCAGTTTGATCATAGACATATCACCAAGCAAATCAACCATGCTAATCATACTAAAGCTTTCCACATTCAAGCGACTAGATCAACCGTATCTTCACCCTCAAAAAGTATAGAAAAGGATAATTCTATTCCCCCAATTATTGACGGATTAGCACCAGTTATTAGCACCATTCCAACAAGTGAGCATGTAGTCTTTCTTGGAATTGATGACGGCGCCATTAAGCAGCAGTCTGACTTGAGCATGATGCAACAAAATAACATTAAGGCGTCTCTTTTTCTTGCTAATATTTTTATTAAAGATAATCCTCAGTTCTTTACTCAATTCCAGGCTGAGGGATCAGTGATTGAAGATCACACTGTGAATCATCCAATACCCTTTAATCAACTAAGCTACTCTCAGCAAGTTAGTGAAATATGTGGACAAGCAGATCTTGAGCAGCAAGAATTTGGAAAACGACCGACATTATTTCGACCACCAGGTGGGGCTTATAATATAGACACCCAACGTGCCGCCGCAACGTGTGGTATGAAAGCTGTAGTGCTATGGATAGCAAAGGCAAATGGTGGCTCAATGCAGTATCAGGTAGGAAATAGTCTTCATCCTGGAGACATCGTACTGATGCACTTTCGTCCAGAATTTCAAGCTGATATGCAGGCCTTCATTGATGCCCAAAATGCTGCTGGACTTCATACTGAGCTTCTTGAAAATTGGGTTCAGTAGTCTCGAAACAGGAATCATTTTTCGCTATACTAGCTAGTAATGCTAGAAAAGTATTCGGACAAACGAATTGATATACTCACATTCGAACACCACGAGCACAAAATAATTACTAACTATCCCATGAATGAGTACGGGGTTGGACTCGATCATATGGCCAAGGATGATCCATATTTGGCCTGCAAGTTACTTTATGGAATGCTCGTGAGCTTTAAGCATATGATGCCAGATATCGTAACTACCACGCAATTTGGAGGATACATAAAGTCTGAAATGGATGGAGATAGTATCGCCCGAAGTGCTTTTATGCGAAAACTCGAAAAAACAGTAGCAGCAATCCAAGCATTTAAGGCGGAAGGGATAGTAATCGGTTATTTTACTGATGATCAACGAACAAGGAAACCAAAACAAAATAGGGTTGCAATGCCAGACTATATCATTGACCTCATGGCCTCTTAAAAAATATTATGGTTGCTTTTTTTCTTCAAAAGCATAAGAATATAAGTAATTCAAAGATGAAAAAAAGGGAGGGTAAAA
Organism: uncultured Candidatus Saccharibacteria bacterium; assembly: GCA_903859365.1. Lineage (GTDB taxonomy): Bacteria > Patescibacteriota > Saccharimonadia > Saccharimonadales > CAIOMD01 > CAIOMD01. The sequence continues at coordinate 10,843 of CAIOMD010000007.1, forward strand.
ATGGAACCTAGTTCACCTTTGCAGTCAAACGGATCGCCGTTGCCAGCTGCGAGACGCATTGATGATATACAGCCACCAAGGCCTTATTCTCCTGTTCCTCAAGCCCAGCAACCAACACCACCCTCTTCTCCACCCACAGTCCCTGCGCAATCACCTTATTATCAAGAAACAGCCGCCCCTGTGCCAACACCACCCCAACCAATAAACGCTCAAGACTTTTTTCAACCTAGTCTTAGTGTTCCCGTAGAGCCTACTCCTGTAGTTCAGCCAGCGACTATGTATTCCCAACCAGTAACAACAATACCGTCACAGTCGCCGCCGGTCATGAGTCAAGATCAAGGAAATGTAGCGCAAGAAACGATGGTAGCCCAAACTCCAATTACTCCAATGGCGCCCATAGCGTCAAGCTTCGATAAAGTCAGCATTCCTGAGCCGTTAGATATGAAAAAAGGTAATAGCTCTGGCTTGATTAAACGACTATTAATTGTGCTAGTAGGGCTGATATTTTTAGCGGGAATTGGTTTCGGCGCCTTCTACTTTATTAGTCATTTAAGTACTGGGCCTACAAAATTAAGTACGTCTGACCTCCATACGGTACAACAAAACGGTTTTTCTTATTCCGTTCCTAAGACATGGGTGAACGCGACAGACAAACTATCTGTGCTGAAAAATAACATCAGCTCTTCAGGTTTGGCAGATAGTATAACAATATATGCTGACAGCCTTCGTAAAACATCTGACGGAAAATATAATCCAAAATATGCATATTTATTTTCAGGCTCTAGTAATCAGGGCACATCTTACAGTGTTTCAGAATTTCAGAGTACGATTCTGAGCAGTCCTAAATTAAAAGAAACATTCCAACAGACACTAAGTAGCCAATTTAGTGCCGACACTTTAAAATCTTTTGCTGGTAGTATCTGTACACAGGTAAGCAATTTTAATTCTAGCTCTATTTTCAGCACTCCTACTAATTTTGAAATACTATTAACGTTAAATGGAGATTGTATCCTGAGTGCAACTGATGCCAAAAATTATGGTACTCCACAAATTCACATTGCTTTGGAAGTTGGTTTTACCGAAAATAATGTGGACTTACTCTCATTAGCAGCATTCAAACAGTCTTGGGACTTAAATCAAAATGTATATAATACAATGCTCTCGAGCTTTAAAGGAAATTAGTTATCATGGATGACAACAATACGCCGAATGAAATACAAGTGAAAAAAGAAGAAATAGGAAACGTGCTTTCTGCCCAAATACCAAAAACAGTTACTGAAGCACCGCATTCTGAAGAAGTGCAAGCTCCTGTAGCCCCCTTAACGATTCCAACTCCACAAAGCCAGCCAGTGGTCTTACCTGATTCTCCTGTATCTGCAATTAATCTCTTATTGCAATGGCTTATGTATGCTTTCTATGGTTGGGCGTTGGTTGCTTTTATCTATTTGACTTCTTCCACAGTATATTATTACCTGAATGGCAAAGACTCACAAAGTTATGGATCACTAGCGCTTTATGCAGTTGTAGCGGTGGTCATCTTGCTTGGGATTGCCGTGGCGTGTAATTTGTTCTATCAAAAGAATGAACCTCGAGCTAAAAAGGGTCCTGCTGCTGTAATAATGATTATTCATGCAGTTATTTTTGCACTTTTTGCAATCGGTGCACTCATTGAAGCTATTTTTGTTATTGTAGCATATTCCCTGAGTAGTAATGGAGAATCAAGTGCAGTGTGGGCAGGGGTTATTTCAGGAATAGTAGTATTTATTTTTTATTCTGCAACCTTTGTACGAACAATAAACCCTCCAAATTTAAAATGGATTAATAAAACCTATATGTGGGGAATGATTGGGGTAGCGATTTTGCTTTCTGTACTTGCAATCATCGGTCCTGCAACGAGAAGTTTTAAGAGCAAAAATGACCAGCTTATAGAAAATAACATTGGGAGTATTGTGTCAGAAATTGAAACTAAAACTACTACTGACGGTGCTCTCCCTAATTCATTAAGCTCTCTAAAATTGAGCGGTGATGCCTTGAAAATAGTTACTAATAATTTAGTTACCTATATACCTAATAGCTTGCAGAACTCGGACCAAAATAATTACTACTACGAACTATGCGCAGATTTTATATATGCATCCCCAGGTTACACTTCCTCGATAGGGAAAAACCAGAATGCCGACAACTCATCTAATTACATGACATATCCGGATACCTATGCTCATCCATCCGGTCATTATTGTTACTTAATTTCTATTTTGAATAGCGGTTATTCATCAATGTATAATTCATCAAGCTCCACTATCACAAATTAGCAATGCGCAGTTGAAACAACATCGGGCATGCCACTGGGGCGTGCCCGTTTCAGTTCATAAAAGTGTGAGCTTTGCGCAAGTGCGCTTATAGCGTCCCATAATTTTACTGATTCATCAATTTCAGGCAAATCCTGTAGAACTGGACCGAAAAATCCCTGTTTTTGGCCTTTGCTATTTTGGAAGATTATGGTTGGAACACCAATATCGTTTCCTACAACTGCAACAGCCTGATCAATCTTTTTTTGTAAGATCGGGTCCCATTTCTTGTTATCGGCTTCCTTTAGTAATGACGCAGGAAGTTTTTGTTCATTTAGAATTTCTTCAATAAGTGAATCAGTAAATTTTTCTTCCCCCAAGTGGTAGGAAATTCCAAAGCGCGTGTAGAGATCTATTAAAGATCCACTATGTTCGGTGGCGGCTTCGATAACTCGAATTACTCTATGTGCAGCATAATGTTCCTCTGCGTAGGGTGTGTGCTTCGCTTCCGGCTCAAGTTCGTTATTTTTAAGTGTAAGGCTGAATGGAACCCACTCTATGGTGATATCCCTTTTATTTGATACCTGTAATAACCAACGGCTTGTAATCCAACAAAATGGGCAACTTGGGTCAAAATAAAATGCTATATTCATAAACTCAGTATACCACTATGACTCTTGGCTTTCGACTGCAGCTGATTTTAGGTTTTTTGTTTTTTTACAAAATCTTTAACTGAATCAGAAACTTTCGCAAAGGCGAGCGGCGCAAAAGCAAGTGCAGTAGTCGCAAGTGCCATTTTTCCTATTTCTTGAGTTATAGGTCTTTTGATGATTTCTAGCGATATAAATGCTGCCGTATCGAGAGCCGCAAAGCCGATTATAGATATTTTTTTCATTTGATGTAAATATTGTTCATATTGAATATCAACAGGTTCCTTAATATTTTGTTCTGCTAGCTGTTCTGACATAATTCCTCTTAATTAAATATTAATTACCAATTTGAAGCGACCGGCATACCTTCTTGATAGCCTGAAGCTGACTGTACTCCGACAACAGCCTTATTTTGAAAATCTGTTATGGAATGCGCACCTGCATACGTACAGGCACTTCGAAGGCCAGCAACAATCTGGTCTACTATATCCTCAACCCCGGGGCGCTTGGCATCAATAAAGAATTTAGAAGTGCTAATACCTTCTTCGAATAGTTCTTTTTTAGCTCTTTCAAGTTCAAGCTCCGTGTGATTTCTATTTCTTACCGCACGTTGGGAGGCCATTCCAAAACTTTCTTTAAATAGTCGCCCTGATTCATCCTTCATAACATCTGCTGCGCTTTCAAAAGTTCCCGCAAGCCATGAAGCAAACATGACGTTACTCGCACCTGCAGCAAGTGCAAGTGCAACGTCACGTGGATAGCGTATGCCTCCGTCGGCCCACACATGCCCTCCTAATTTTTTTGCCTCATCGGAACATTCATATACAGCTGAAAACTGAGGTCTTCCGACTCCTGTCATCATACGAGTTGTACACATTGCACCAGGTCCAACCCCGACTTTAACAATCGAAGCACCGGCATTTATTAGATCACGTGTTGCTTCACGAGTTACAACGTTACCTGCTACTATTGTAGTTTTTGGCGCTACTTTACGACATGCTTTGACGGCCTCAATCATTTTTTGTTGGTGACCATGCGCCGTATCAAGTACTAAAATTTCGATACCGAGGTCTAACATTTTCTTTGCCTTCGCTGCCACATCGCCGTTGATACTAATTGCCGCCCCGACCCGCATACGATTTCTTGTATCTACATTTGGTGTATATATTTCGCTTCGAAGACATCCCTTAGCGGTGACGAGACCTATGAGTTCTCCTTTTTTATTTATCACTGGCGCTGCAGATAATCTATTTTGCACTAAGAAAGAATGCATTTCTTCTATACTTTTACCTTCACGAATACTCAATATATTTTTGCTCATTACAAGTTCTAGTGCTGCAAAACGATCATACTGATCGGCATCTTTTTCGGTAAATATTCCGACAGGCTTTTTGTTATTATCTATCACTATAATGACACCGTGAGCACGTTTATGAATGAGATTAAGCGCTTCAGCAATAGTGCTTTCTGGATTGAGGGTGATTGGAGTTTCAAAAATGGGATGGGCATCTCCAACTGAACCGACAATTGCTTTAACTATCTTAAGTGGCACATCCTGGGGGATGATTGCAATCCCACCTCTTCTTGCGATAGTTTCCGCCATTCTTTTTCCGGCAACTGCAGTCATGTTAGCTACAACTATGGGAATCGTGCCTACTCCATCAGGAGTTGACAAGTCTACATCAAATCGCGACTGTACGGATGTTTCCTGGGGGACCATGAAGACATCACTATAGGTCAGGTCATACGGAGGCATGACGGTATTTAGAAATTTCATAAACCCTCTTTTCTACAAGTTTAAATCTATGCCTGATTTGGTTACTTGTCAATGTTTTTGAGGCAATATAACTTGTTGTTTTCTCAGAGTATCTGTAATTGTTCTTTTAGCAAATGCTTCACAGGCTGCTTTAGCATCAGCGTACATCATTTGCTCTGGGGGAGTTTTTTGTGTCCACGCACTTGGTCCACGAAGCGCTCCAACAATACCAAGTTCTTTTGCTACCTGAAGATAGCGTATGGCATCAATAACGACTCCAGCACTATTTTCTGAGTCTTGAACAGATAGTTTTATATCAATATCTACAGGTGCATCTCCAAAACCACGAAGACGAAGATTAAAATAGGCAACTTTATTATCTTTTAGATAGGGAAGATGAGTGCTTGGCCCAGCAAAAAGGCTATGCTCAGGCACGGGAATGCCACGAATATCATTTTGTGCGCGGATGACATTCTCTTTTGATTTCTTCTTTGAAGCAAGACGGGACTGCACCATCATATTATTAAAGTCGGTGTTTCCGCCAATATTAAGTTGTTGGTGAAAATCGACAACAAATCCTCTATCGAAAGCCAATTCTTGTAGCACCTGGGAAAGGATACTTGCGCCAAGCGCGCTTCGCATATCATCTCCCACGATTGGTAATTTTGCATCAATAAATTTCTTTTCCCACTTCGGATCACTGGCAATAAAAACAGGGATACAATTCAAGAAGGCAACCTTTGCATCAATTGCAGCCTGCGCGTAAAATTCTGTTGCCTCCTGAGAGCCAACCGGTAAATAATTGACGAGTATATCTGCGCCTGATTCTTTAAGTACTTTCACAACGTCAACGGGTTTTTTATTGGCAAGACGGAAACCAAGTTCTTCGGGTTGGCTAAGCATGTAGTCGGATACCCCATCAAGGGTGTGACCCATTTGAACGATGGGTCCCGCGGGTACATCTTTATAAAAAACTCGAGCACAATTGGGTAGGGCAAATATAGCATCACCGATTGGTTTGCCAACTTTACGTATATCGACATCAAATGCTGCGACAACCTCAATGTCGGTTGGTGCGTACCCACCAATATCTTCAAACATTATTCCTGACACGGAATTGTTTTTATTTGCCTTATAATATGCAAAACCTTGATAGAGTGCAGAGAAACAGTTTCCAACTCCGATAACAGCGATTTTAATCTTTTTATTTGGTGATTTATTTACCATAGTAATTATGCCTATTCTAACATATTTTTTTAAAATGGCTGTTCTTTGAGTCCTATGAGCCAGCCAATAAAGGTTGAAATAGGATGAAGAATAAACCAAACAATACCTATCATGACTATTTGCCCAAAGGATAATTCAACAAAGATTTGACACGCTAAAAGGCCCCCGATAATGTAGTCAATTTGATCAAACGGAAACCATGTTTTACCTGACTTAATATTAAATTGTCTTTTAAAGAAACTCTTTATTGCATCACCAATGAGCGCCCCTCCACCAAGAGCAGCTCCTGCAACAATCGGATTAATGGAGTTATAGGGAATTGATCCGGAAATGCTGTGAATCCAAGCACTATGGTGAAACCCTATCACCTGAAGCCAAAATACAAGTATGCCCATCACAATACCTGCGATAAAGCCGCGAACAGTTTTATGATTCCCGGTTATTCTTTTGCCTCGAAAATGCTTGCCACCGTCAATCGGTATCGCGAGCCAATCGCTCCCAGGAATTTTATTTGCAAAGACGGGTGCAGCATTAGCGAGACCGGCGGGTAAAAAGAACCATAAAGCAAAAAGAATATCTTTCATTTAATTTGAAGTGAAATTATTTTTCATGTTGCGCAACGGTTATTACTACTTTAACCAACCGCTGAATAGCAGTAAGTGTACTTATGATAGCTATTATAGCAATAGTTTGTGCTGGTACATTAAACAGTAATCCAAGAACAAGAATAAACATTCTTATTTCAAATCTCATAAGTCCATCAGCAAACATTTTGTTCTTTATTTGAGCTGAAATGTTTGTGTCATTTAGGGCAGATTCACCTTTTGCTTTGATATAGCTGATGCAAAGCGAACTCCCAACAGCGATAACCGCCCAGACTGCATAACCACTATAGTTATGGTGAATACACCAATAAGCAAGTGAGGCATAAAGTATCACTTCTTTCATCCGATCAGTTGAAGCATCCAGTACCATCCCCGCTAAACTTTCTTTCTCCTGCAGCCTGGCAAGTTCACCATCAAGCGTATCAAAGAGACCAAAAATGATGAGCGTAACAGCGGCAGCAGTAAGTTGACTCTGAAGGATGAAGTAGGCAATCAACAAATGCATTAAAAGTCCTACAATTGTCACCATATTCGGCGTAACTTTTCCTCTTGAAATAAGGTGGGTAGCGCGAGCTATTTTTTTCATTACGCTACGTACTTGTTTTCGTATGGGGTCAATTATTTCGTTTATCATGGGAGATGCCTTAGTAGTGAGACTATTTTTGGTTGCCAATAATTTCTGCCAATCATAGTTTCAACTTTTGAATTAAATTTATTTGCTTGAATTGCAATGGAATAAAGACCCGATTTATTTGCTCCCCATATATCCTGGAGTGGTCGATCTCCTACCATTGCTATATTTTCAGGCTTTAGCTTGGCATGTGCAAGTATTTTTTTATAGAACGCTTTTTGTGGTTTCTTAATGCCTTCCTGTACCGTCACAATTCCATTTACGCGCAGCTTTTTGCCTATGACATTAAGGGAACGTTTCGTATTTGAAGCAAGGATAATGGTGGAGATTCCCGCTTCGTGAATCTTTTTCGTTAATGCATCTGCATACGTGGCGTCAATATCCATATGACCATGATCAATTAGCGTTCCATCTACATCAAAAGCCATAGCTTTAATGCCCATTTCTGCCAACAGTTTGTAGTTAATATCCATAACTGAGGTTGCAATAAAATCAGGACGAAAACCGTTACTTTTATTTTTTTTAGTAGCTTGCATCTGTAGTCTTAGTATACCTAATTAATACACAAACAAGTAGCCGGAGGTGTATTAAAGCATAAGCCTGTTGCTAAATTTACTATATTTTTTTAATTTAAAAAGTGTAAAGTCAAAAGTGTACCCTAAATATTAAAAGGAGAAAATATGAGTTCAGTAAATGATTGGTTAGCACTCGGTACAGTCGGAATGACTGCAGGAAGTGTTATCCTTGCTTTAATTGGCGTAACCATGCGTAAAGAAGATCGACACCATGTCTATCTTGCAATGGCGATTACCCTTATAGCAGCAACAGCATATTATGCAATGCTAAATAATGTAGGAGATATTATGGTGGGCGGAGTAACAGTGCAGTTAGCTCGTTATGTCGACTGGGTTGTAACAACACCACTTCTACTTATAAGCTTAATTTCTATTGCATTGCCTTCGGGTAAATCAAAAAATAAAATGAGCTTGATTTGGGCAGTGGTTGGACTTGATGTATACATGATTATCACTGGTGTGATCGCATCACTCGTTAATAACGACACTCGCTGGTACTGGTACGCATTTAGCTGCGTAGCACTGCTTGGTGTTGTTTACATGCTGTATGGAACTATCATGAATGAATCCAAAAAGGTTGCTGGTAAGAAAATATCACAGCTCTATACGTATGTAGCGCTTTACCTATCAGTCCTCTGGGCTGCTTACCCAGTTGTATGGTATCTATCAGGCGTTGGTGTAAATAAAATTAGTTTTGCATCTGAAAACTATGCCTATGCTGTTCTTGATTTACTCGCAAAGGTTGGGTTTGGAATAGTGGTACTTGTATCAGTAAGCCGACTAGCCGCGTCTGCTAAGCCAAAAGCTGGCGAAAGCACTGTTGAAGCAGCGTCAAAGTAATTTAAATAATTAATTTTAGGTACAAAAAGGAGCCCAGATGAGGGCTCCTTACTTTTTGGGTTATACTAGAACTATATAGATTGGATAAAAATGAAAATAGCAATTATTGGGGCAAGTGGGTATATCGGGTCTAATCTAATCAAACGATTATTGATCGATAACTCAAGGGATAAGATTGTAGCAGTATCAACACATGCAACGGGCATGGCTCTTGAAGACGACAGGTTAGAAAAAGTTGATTGCGATATTTTAACAAGTACAGATATTCAAAAAATACTCCAGGGGTGTGATGTCGTTTATTATTTAATTCATATGATGGCACAAAATAAGATGGATTTCGTCAAAGCTGAAGCAATAGCTGCGCGCCATTTTGTACAAGCAGCGAATGCGGCGCAAGTAAAAAGAATTATCTATCTAGGAGGACTCGGAAACGATCAAGATCATTTATCTCGACATTTAGCGAGTCGTCACCACACAGGGGAAATCTTACGTTCAGGCAGTGCACAGGTTATTGAATTTAGAGCTTCAATGGTAATAGGGGATGGAAGTATTTCTTATGACATCATCAAAAGACTCGTGCATAAACTGCCAATCTTGACGATTCCCAAATGGTCTAAGACTATGACGCAGCCCATTGGACTTTCTGATACCTTAGACTATCTACTAGCCGCGAAAAGTGTGCCACTAGATCATTCTGAAATTGTCGAAATTGGTGGGCCAGAGCAAATGAGCTATCGTAATTTAATGGAACGGTATGCGAAATGGGAACACAAAAAGGCAGTATTTATCTATTTGCCTATTATTCCAGTTGGCATTTCTGCCTGGTGGCTTAATTTATTTACTCCGAAAAAACATGCCAAGGTAGGGAGGGTTATGGTTGAGTCTCTTGTTAATCCAATGGTCGTAACCACAAAAAGAGCAACCGAGCTTTTTCCACAGATAAAGCCCAAGTTGCTCGAAGATGTTTTTGTATAAGAGGATTGTTACTTACTTACAAAAGTAAGTGCATAGCCAACTCGCCCAGCACGACCAGCACGACCGATGCGGTGTGTGTAGTCATCATACGTGTTTGGAGTCGAGTAATTAATTACGTGCGTAATATCGGCAACGTCAATTCCACGCGCCGCAACATCAGTCGCAACAAGGAAATTAATTTCATTGCTTTTGAAGCGTCGTAACGCTTTCGCTCGTTGTCCTTGTGATTTATCACCATGAAGTGCGTCAACTTTGAAGCCACGGCTTTGTAATTCCATGCCAAGTTTTTCAACTCCGCGCTTGGTTTCATCAAAGATAATCGCTTTTTCAACGCCAGCTGTTATAAGCACGTCGTGTAATTTGTCTAATTTTTCGGATGAGTGACCATAGAAGACAACGTCTTGGTGAACATTATCACTGTTTTCACTAGTTCGAACAGAGATTGTCACTGGGTTTCTTAAAAAAGAACCAATAAGTTGTTGAATCTTAGGATCAAGCGTTGCAGAGAAGAACAGACATTGTCTCTCTTCATTTGTTTCCGCAAGAATGAAACGAATATCGTTAATGAATCCCATATCGAGCATTCGATCGACTTCATCAAGAACGACGATACTAAATTGAGCAAGATTTAATGAACCACGTTCAACGTGATCTTTGATTCGGCCAGGCGTACCAATGACAACATTTGGACGATCTCTAAGATCTCGAAGTTGCGGGCCCATAGCTGCTCCACCAATAAGGAGGGCGCCGCTGAGTCCACTGGTTTTTGCAAATGAGCGACATTCTTGTTCAATCTGCTCAGCAAGTTCCCGTGTTGGTGCTATTACAATCGCTCTTTTAGACTTGTCGTTTAGCATGGTGTTGAGCATAGGGAGGGCAAAAGCAGCTGTTTTACCAGTACCTGTATTTGCAATGCCAACTATGTCTTTACCTTCAAGAGCAGGAGGAATCGCTTGATCCTGAATTGAAGAAGGGGTAACGTAGCCTTTTTCATCGATGTTCTTCTTCAAAAGTGCATGAAGATTGAAATCGCTAAAAGTGTGTGTTGGAACATACTGTTCAGCTTCTACGGGCTTAGCTGCTTTAATAAATTTTGAATGGTGAATGTTTTGCTTTAAACCTTTTCGACTATTTGAGCGTCCACCACCATATCGTGTGCCACCAAATGATGCTGATCCGCCAGATGAGCGAGATGAGCCACTTCGTGGTCTTGAAAAACGTGAGTTATTTGAATACATAAAAAAAGAATCCTTTTTGTAGTTAGTTTGATACTTGATTGCAGTCAATGAAATCGAGTACCAAGCGACCTAACCCGGATTCATTAGAAACAATTAACTAAATAGTAGCATAATTATGAGAATTGGTCAAGCATATAAAGTATTGAAATAAGCATTAGAATGTTACAATTTTATTGAGATTTTAAATACTATGATGAAACAATCCAGAACAAGAAAAACGATAAACCAGACCGAGAAACGTATTGTTAAGACTGAGAAAAAAGCACGTATTCTTACCAAAAGCTATTTTAATTACAAACGCTTTAATCGTTTCTTGAGAATATTAGGCCCCGGAGTAGTAACTGGGGCAGCTGATGACGATCCATCTGGCATTGCCACTTATTCACAGGCGGGCGCCATGTATGGCTTTGGTCTTCTATGGGCAATGCCATTCATGTTTCCACTTCTTCTTGCAGTACAGGAATCTTGTTCTCGGATAGGTGCCGTCACCGGAAAAGGACTCGCTGCAGTTATTCGTGATAATTACAGTCGTAAACTGCTTCTAGGATCAGTTTTGATTGTTTTTGTTGCAAATACCATTAATATTGGCGCAGATCTCGGCGCTATGGCAGCGACGATGCAACTCTTTTTCCATATTAATTTTGCGGTGCTCACAATTGCTTTTGCTGCACTAATACTTTTACTCGAAATTTTTGTTAAGTACAGAACATATACCAAAATTTTGAAATGGCTTGCCCTCATGCTGCTTGCATATCCTTTGACGGCAATTTTAGTTGGGCAAAATTGGGCTCAAGTGTTTCACGCCACTGTCCATCCGAATCTTCATCTTAATAAAGATATGTTGTATATATTGGTGGGAATTCTTGGCACTACAATTTCTCCTTATCTTTTTTTCTGGGATACATCTGAGATTGTTGAGGATGAGAAAATCACTCACCGGCTTGGCGAAAAAGGTCTTAATGAACCGAAGCTCACTAAACATTTTCTTAGAAGTGTCAGAGTTGATAATTTTACCGGGATGCTAATAGCTACACTTGGAGCTTGGTTTATAGTTTTAACGTGCGCATCGGTACTTAATTTTCATGGAGTAACTCAGATTAACTCAGCAGCAGACGCTGCAAATGCCCTGCAACCGCTTGTTAAAAATTTTCCTCATTCTGGACTTATAGCTAAAATTATATTTTCAACCGGAATCATTGGGCTCGGACTTTTAGCGGTACCAGTTCTAGCGGGCTCGTCCGGATATGCGCTCAGTGAAACATTTCGAATGAATGAAGGTTTGCATAAGAAATACAAGAAAGCCAAAGGCTTTTACGTTTTTATTATTATCGCAACATTAGCTGGACTTGGTATTAATTTTATTGGAATCAATCCCATTAAAGCGCTAGTTTTTGCAGCAGTATTTAATGGAGTTGCCGCAGTACCGCTACTGTTTCTTATTGCACGAGTCGGTAATAACCCGGATATAATGGGGGAACATAAGAACGGAGTCCTTTCCAATATTTTTGTTATGCTCGCTTTTCTTGTAATGCTCGCGGCAGTTGCATATATGCTAATCACTTTATTTTAAAATTCGTTGTCGTGTGAAAAATCGTAACTCAGAATTTGTTTTTTGTAATCACTTAACTTTTTAAAAATGCTCTGTTTACTGTATTATTAAGAGTAAATGTTTGGCAAAGAATTCATAAAAAGATATAAGACCCTCAGTGCTGTTGTAGTAATCCTTGCACTTGGGCTTATTCTTTACGCCGTTAAACTTCGAACGATTGCTGACATAGCGTTTACTTGTATGGGTATTTACGTTGTTGTTCCTATGGCAAAGGAGATGCTCGCATCAATCAAGGAAAAAGAATATGGTCTTGATCTTTTGGCGCTTACGGCAATAGTTGCCTCACTTTTGATGGGTGAGTTTTTAGCGGCCATAGTTGTTGTTCTGATGATTACTGGTGGTGAAGCGCTGGAAGATTTTGCACAAGAAAAAGCAAAAAAAGAATTGAATGAACTACTCAAGCGTGCACCAAAAGTAGCGCACAAAAAAGTAGGATCAACGTTTAAAACTGTTGCAGTCGACGTAATTAAAAAAAATGATATATTACTGGTCAAGCCGGGCGAAGTAATTCCAGTAGATGCAATTATTGTTAAAGGCGTCACATCGCTTGATGAATCTGCGCTTACCGGAGAAAGTCTTCCCGTTGATAAAAAAGTTGGCGATAAGCTACTTAGCGGTGCCATCAACCAACAAGCTTCAATTGAAGTACGAGCACTGAATACTTCTCACGACAGTCAATATGAACAGATTATAAAGCTTGTTTCAGAAGCAGCATCAAGTCGATCCCCAATGGTACGTTTAGCGGATCGCTACAGCGTTCAATTTACTGCTGTTGCTTTTACGCTTTCAGCAATTGCGTGGATAGTGAGCGGCCATCCCTTAAGAGCACTTGAAGTATTAGTCGTGGCAACGCCATGCCCTTTGCTTATAGCGACACCCGCTGCTATTGTCTCTGGAATGAGTCGGGCAGCCTCACAAGGAATTATCGTCAAGAACGGGGCAGCACTTGAAGCACTTGCAAAACTTAAAGGTATTGCGTTTGATAAAACCGGTACTCTCACCAAAGGAGTTCCCGAAGTTAATCGCATTATTACTCATGGCAAAAATGTTACTCAGGAACAAGTACTTGGGTATGCAGCTGCAGTAGAATCACATTCAACTCACTCACTGGCGCGCGCAATTTTGCACGAAGCAAAAATTAGGAGCTTGAAAGTTGTCGCAGCTGTTAAGGCAAGTGAAACAATTGGAAGTGGTGTTAGAGCTGAAGTTTCGTCTAAAAAAATTCTTGCAGGTAAATTAGATTTTCTTAAGGATGCAGGAGTTAAGGTACCGACTAGTAAAGAACTTGGAAAAGCGCTTGAAGAAACGGCACTATTTGTTGCGGTTGATGGGGTGTATATTGGTGCAGTCACTTTCTTAGACGTGCTTCGACCTGAAACGATTGGAACTATCAAGCGATTAAAACATGAATTTCAGCTTAAGACCATGATGCTTACGGGAGATCGAAAAGTTGTTGCGGAACGAATTGCAAAGGAAGTTGGTATTTTAAAAGTTGAAGCAGAATGCCTGCCAGCTGATAAGCTCAATCATCTTGCGTTATTTAGAAAGAATTATGCTCCACTTGCATTCGTAGGGGACGGGATTAATGATGCACCTTCTTTATCTGCTGCAGACGTTGGTATTGCTCTTGGAGCAAAAGGTTCAACTGCCGCAAGCGAAAGTGCCGACGTAGTTATTATGCTGGAAGACTTTTCAAAAGTTGCTGACAGTATCCACATTGGTAAACGAGCGGTAAAGATTGCGAAACAAAGTATTTTCGTAGGAATTGGACTCAGTATTGGGCTTATGATCTTTTGTGGTATTACAGGAGCAGTTAAGCCCGTCTATGGTGCGCTTTTGCAGGAACTTGTTGATATTATTGTAATATTGAACGCACTTCGCGCTCATCAAAATAGATAATTTAGCTACGGGTGAATGATGCTTTACAGACCTGGCATTTTTCTTCTTTTTCTTCAGACGTGAGCCACGTTCTCAAAGCTTTTTTGTAGCCCATAATGTCTGCGTAAGCTATGAGATCGGCCATTGATCTTATAAAAGAGGCAATAGGCCCGGTAAAAACAAAGTTTCGATATTGAAATACTGCCCATTTTTTTCCGGCTGGTATTGCCGTTGCTGGTACGAGTGGCTTGTAAGGTGGGCGTCTTTTTGAGCCTCTCAACTGTCTTTTGAGATCCTTAAATACAAATGCGGCATTATCCACTGCAGTTAAGCCAAGACCACTATAGGGGGTGTCGGCATTATCTCCGATAACATATACTGCATCGTCAACCATTAGATGCTGATTGACGATAACTTTGCCTCTAGGGTTAAAAGAGAATTGGGCTTCATTTTTTTTATAGAAGGGATTATTTGTGACACCTGCCGTCCAAATAACAGTTGAGGTAGGTATCTGCGCGCCATTCACTTGAAGATAATCAGGTGTCTGAAGTTCAACTTTTTGATTGAGCATTACTTTCACCTTAAGTTTCCGAAGTCGTTGCAATGTTTTTTTAGAAGCTTTCTCGTTACTTATTGGCAATACTCTTTTCTGGGCTTCTATGAGATTAATTTTTAGTTTGGATGATGGAAGTTTGTGTTTTTTTGCGATTATTTTGATATACGAAGTAAGTGCTGCAGCCAGTTCCACTCCTGTTGGCCCAGCTCCAATAACGTTATATGATTTATCGAGTGTTTTATCTTCAATCAATTCTCGATGTAAGTGGGCTCTAAAATGATGCAGCTCTGAAGCTGTTTTGATACTGTATGAATACTGATCAATTCCGGGTATACCGAAATACGAAGTGACCATACCGAGCGCAAGCACGGCGTAGTCATAATGGAATTTCATGCCATCTTTTGTGCTAATAACTTTCTTGGCTCTGTTGATATGCGTAATTGTTTCTTTAACGAAACTAATATGAGGATTGTCTGAAAGAATTTCGCTTAAAGGAATGATTGCCTCGTGTTCTTTATTACCAGTAGCAGCTCGGTATAGTGCTGCACTGTAGCGAAATGTTGTTATATCCGAAATGAGTGTTATTTTTAATGTTTCGTGAGGATATTTTTTTAATTCACGAACCAGTTTCATCCCCGCCCAACCACTGCCGACAATAATGAGATGTTTTTGTTTCATATCCAAATAATTGTAACAACAAACTTTATATTGCGCTTGTGTTTTTTTCAGGTTACTCTATAGGCAATGGAAAACCTAGAAACACAAATAAAGAATCTTGTTAAAGGCGAGGTTGATACCTCAGAAGCGACACGAGAATTTTATAGTCATGACGCAAGTATGTTCGAACTAAAGCCTGATGTTGTAGTGTTTCCTAATGATAGTGAAGATATCCAAAAAGTGGTTCGGTATGTAGCAGACAACAAAAAACAAAATCCTCACTTGTCCATTGTTGCGAGAAGTGCTGGTACCTGTATGTCTGGTGGCACTGTTGGTGAATCAATAATTCTTGATGTGTCAAAACACATGAATAAATTCTTGAATGGTTCAAAAGATGAAGCAACAGCAGAGCCAGGAATGTATTATAGGGATTTTGAAAAAGCAACGCTTGAGTATGACGCAATTATGCCAAGTTATCCAGCGTCGCGCGATCTGTGTGCAATCGGTGGTATGGTCGCAAATAATGCCGGAGGAGAAAAATCCCTAGAATTCGGCAAGACCGAGAAATTCGTAAAAGTATTACGAGTGATATTTGCTGATGGAAAAGAGTACGAAGTGAAGCCGCTAAACAAAGCTGAACTTGATAAAAAGATAGCTCAAAATGACTACGAGGGACTTATTTATAAGAAAGTATTTGATCTTGTAGAAAATAATTATGATCAAATCAAGGCTGCTAAACCTCATGTAAGTAAAGACTCAATGGGGTATCATCTATGGAATATTTGGGATAGGCAAACAGGAATCTTTGATTTAACGCAGGCTATAGTGGGCTCACAGGGAACACTTGGCCTAGTGACTAAAATAACCTTCCGCTTAGTGCCCGCTCCTAAAAATTCTGGAACACTAGTCATTTTTCTTCGCAAGACTGAGGATCTCGGCAAGCTAATCAACAAAGTACTAGAACATAAGCCCGCAACCTTTGAGGGTTTTGATAACTACACGTTGATGCTTAGCTTCAAACTCTTTCCTTATTTTCACAAGACACTGGGCTGGCTTGGCATGGCAAAACTTGGCATTCAACTAATACCTGACGCGCTTAAACTATTTCGAGGAATACCAAAAATGGTGTTACTAGTAGAATTCAATAGTCCAACTGCTGAGGAAACGAAGCAAAAAGTAATCCAGCTTCGTAAAGACCTACAAGAGTTCAAACATGAAGCACTGTTTGAAAACGACGAAACTGAGGCCAAAGCAAAAAAATTCTGGATTATGCGAAGAGAAAGTTTTCAATTACTAAGAAGCAAAGTGAAAGACAAGCATACTGCTCCTTTTATGGATGATATGATAGTGCCACCAGCGGTCTTACCTGAATTTCTTCCTGAAATTAGGGAAGTTATTAATAAATATAAATTACTTGCTACAATTGCCGGTCATATGGGTGATGGTAATTTTCATATTATCCCACTCATGAAAATAGAAGACCCTAAAGAAAAGGCTAAGCTTGAGCCTGCAATGAAAGAGATTACATCTATTGTATTGAAATATGGCGGTAGTTTGAGTGGTGAGCATAATGACGGCATGATCCGTGGTCCTTGGCTTGAAGCAATGCATGGCCCTGAGACGTTTGCCCATTTTAAGGAGTTAAAACACATCTTTGATCCTGAAAATATCTTTAATCCTCATAAAAAAACTGATGCAAATTGGGAATTTAGTATGGCGCATCTTCGGGAACATTTCTAGAGTTTGCTATACTTATTTTTATGAAAGAAAAAGTACTACAACAATGTAAAAAAATAGACGAGTATCTTCCATTTGGGATTTGGACAATAAGTACGTTATCAGTGTTTGGAAGTCTTTATTTCTCCGAGATTATGCATTTAGCCCCATGTAAACTTTGCTGGTGGCAACGGATTTGTATGTACCCGATTGCAGTTATTATGTCGGTTGCTATTCTTAAAAAAGACAAAAAGGCTTTTATGTACGTCTTGCCCCTCAGTGTCTTTGGCTCATTGCTTGCTTTTTACCACACACTTTTGCAAGCTGGAATCATAAAAGAGACACTCATTAGTTGTACTATTGATGGCGCCGTTTCCTGTGCAAATAAACAGATAAATTGGTTTGGTTTTATGACTATCCCTTTCATGTCGATGGTTGCGTTTTTAGGAATAACTGCCTTCTGTGGAATATGGTATTACAACCAAAAAACCACATCTACAAAAGCTACTAAGAAGTAGGTTTTTCAATTGCTGCAATAAGCTGTTTTTGCTTGGTGATGTAATCGAGGTATTCCTGAATCGTCGTGATGATGACTATCATAATAACGGGGCCAATGACGATGCCGAGGAATCCGAACATCTTAAGGCCTGCAAAAACAGAAAGTATAGTAAGAGCAGGATCTAAGCGTGCAGTTTTTGGCACCAGCTGAGGCCGCAGCACGTTATCTATATTAGTAACAATAATTATGTGTCCGATAATTAATAGTAAACCTTCCCAGATATGGCCTGATAGTAAAAATATAAAGCCGACCGGTAAAACAATTATTCCTCCACCTAGGGGAATTATGGAAAGAAAAGTAATTAACACTAACCAAAAGAAGAAATAGTGAATTCCAGCTACATATAAAAGGGTGCTATCAACAAGTCCTTGCAGGAATGCAATAATGAATTGGCCCTTAACCATTGCTTTGGTCATGGCTGAAATTCTAGAAAGATAAAGATTGGCCGCACGAGTACCGAGCGGATTAATTTTCTTTAGAACTGAAATAATTATTGCTTGATTTTTTAGCAATGAAATGAAGATGAATATAAATATAATAAATTGTGAAAAAATTGCTGTAAATCCACCTGCAATTGACAATATATAATTAAGCCCCGCCTTGGTTATTGTTGCTACATATGTTTTCGCCCAGGAAGAAACTGAATCTATACTAATGGTGGTGTTACTCATTCCAGGTACATGGTGAATGGTCGCATTGAGAGAACTAATAAGATTGGCTATTGTTTGATGATTGGCAACCGTTGCTGTGTTACCCTTAATACTCGTAATAAAACTGGCAGCTTCTTGGGCGGTTATAAAAAGTAAAAGACTAAGTGGTAAAAGTATCGTAACAGTAGCAAAAAGAATTGTGAGTGCTATGGATAATCCAGAATTACCCTTTGTTTTTTTTAGAAACCATTTGTAGCTTGGGTTGTATAAAAAAGCGAGCAAGGCAGAGAAGGCTATAATAATGAAATAACTTCGTAAAAAATACGTGGCAAAAAGTAGTGCGGCGACAACAGTAAGGAGTAGAGTTCTTTTTTGGTTATTCATATAGATAGAATAACAGCAGATCTCTAAACATCAAAAGAGCTTGACCATATAAATAAATGGGCATACAGTGAAAATATACTAATTAAAGGAGTATAGATATGGCAAGCAAACAAGTATACGTCTTCGAAGAAGATGATAAAAATGTATGGTGGATGTTCGTACTGGCTGGATTGGTATCGGTGGTGTTTGGATTTGTAGCGGTTATTTGGCCGCATGTAACAGTTGGAGTTTTAGCACTTCTTCTGGCTGTATTTATCGGTATTAATGGCGTAGTTGATCTATCTCGATCAATGAGAAAAATGGTTCATAGCGCTTTTGCGGGAATGCTTCGAGCCCTGCTTGGGCTACTAGAAGTTGGAGTCTCAGTATATCTGCTTCGACACATTGGCAGTGGCCTTGCGGTTGCGACTTTAGCGCTCTTTATTGCAATTAGTTTTGTAACAAGAGGTGTTGTCGGGATTGTACTAGCATATGACGCTAAAGTGTCTGATAGCGTGCGGATGTATCATTTCGTAACTGGTGGGCTTGCTGTTCTAGCTGGCCTTGTTGTTGCATGGTATCCTGGCCCAGCAACGTTAACATGGGTATGGGTAGTTGGTTTCTTTGCACTCGTGAGCGGTGCAATGGAAATAGCACTTGGTTTCATGGCAAAAGAAGCGCTTGAATCGAAATAAGTTAAATTAAAAATTAATAAAGAAGACCATCTATGAAAATAGATGGTCATTTCTTTTCTTTTTGTTAAAGAATATACTTATGCTTAGAACTAACAAAGTAAGTATATAAATAGAAGGAACATATCTACGATGGGCAAGATATCTAACAACACTAACAACAATAAAGGTTTCACACTCGTTGAAGTCCTACTACTAATAGTAGTACTCATTCTGGTAGGAGGACTTGGTTACTTAGGCTACAAACAAGTAAACAAGAAGTCTATGACTAGTACTTCATCAACAACTGCGTCAACCACTAAGACTACTGCAGTTGATCCATATGCTGGTTGGAAAACTGGCACACTAAAGTACGAAAAGTTATCTTTCAAATATCCTTCAAACTGGAATTTAGTAGACAGCTCTGTGACGGGCTCGCAATATCAATTTCAACCCGGAATAGATATTTTGAAACTTATAAGTCCAACCGGATCACAAATTAATTTGGATGATGCCGGTGGCAAAAGCGGCACCACAGCTGTAGTAGTAGACAGCACACCCATAACGTTTCTGGGTGGCAGGGACTATCTAAATGCGCGCGGGGATGGAGCGAATGCTGACGGCCCAAACGCATTAGTTTATGATGAGTGCATTGGAACGACTCCTACAACTGCACTTCCTGATATTAAAACTAAAAATATCACCGCTAGTGTTGCTGCCGGTGGAGCTGAAATTGGTGATCCTGCTCGAATATTGTTCTGCTTCTCCCCTTTGAGCCCCAACACTTCAGAATCCATTAAAGCCTCCGTAGATTTTGCCACAGCGAAGCTCATATTTGAATCGATGAAATACTAATTTCTAGGACACAATACAGAGTAGCCCCGAGTGGTATAGGCATCAAATTAAGCGCACTTAGATGAAAATTATGATGTCGACAATGACTAGTCTCACGTAGTCATTCGGGTAATCCAGATCTAGCACTAGCTAAGAAAATCTTTGAATCTACTAGTTACTAAAATACACTCATAGGGATATTGAATTAATTACTAGTAGGTATAGAATAGTAATGGAAGCTATATGCATCCAATTAAACCGGGTGAAACATCCCGGTTTTATGTTTGCTTTAATTATTGCTTAAGCTAAAGATGCTCTATACTAATATTCATGAATAGTGTGATCTTATTGGTGGTGTTCTTAATTTTTGGAATTGGTTTTCTGGTATATTTTTTAAATCAGAAATTTAATAGTTTGAATGGTGATGCGGCCTCTGAGTACTTGAAAAAAGATTTGTTGTCTCTCTCGGATAATTTGGAAAAATTAAAAGATAGTCTCAATCTCACCGTGAATGATCGCTTAGATAAAAATAATGAAATGATGCGAGATAGCATTCAAAAACAATTTTCACAGAGTTCAAAAATTATTGCTGAAGTAAACCAGCGTTTAACGAAGCTAGACGAAACAAATAAGCGGGTTGTTGATGTAGCAGATGAGCTAAAGATGCTTCAGAATATCTTACAAAACCCTAAGCAGCGGGGTGGACTAGGTGAATATTATCTCGAAAATGTACTAGCAAACGTTTTGTCTCCTAGTGGGTATGAAACTCAATATAAGTTTAAGGACGGAGAAATTGTTGATGCAATTATTCATCTAGATAAAGATAGAATCTTACCGATAGACAGTAAGTTTACACTCGAGAACTATAACCGCCTTATTGAAGAAAAAGATGCCACGCAACGCGAAAAATTTGTGAAACTATTTAAAAATGATCTAAAAAACCGAATAGATGAGACAGCAAAATATATTAGACCTAATGAAAATACTCTCGATTATGCATTTATGTTCATCCCCAGTGAGGCCATATACTATGATTTATTAGTAAATAAGGTTGGCTCAACAAGTACTTCGTCGAGAGATTTAATTGAATATGCTTTCATAGATAAAAAAGTTATTATTGTGAGCCCTACGACATTACTCGCGTATCTACAAACAGTCTTACAGGGTCTTCGAAGTCTTCAAATCGAGCAACAGGCGAAAGATATTCAAAAGCGGGTTGGTGATCTCGGAAAACACATTGCTGCCTATGACGGCTTTATGCAAAAACTTGGCGGAAGTCTCGGGACAACGGTCAATCATTTCAATAACGCACATAAAGAATTTAAAAAAGTAGATAAAGATGTCGTTAAGATTGCTGGTGGTGACGAAAGTGTTGTGCCAGTTCTACTCGATCGTCCGCAAATAGAAGATTAATTATTTAGAAGATCGAGCGTGAGCGCCGCAGTCCAAGAAAAATCTGGGCTTCCAAGGCCTTTGCCAGTAATAGGATTATAGTATTCCCAGATACCATTATCTTCCACAAGTTCAAGGGTATGGCTCCTCAGTGCATCGGCTTCTTTTTCGTAGCCCATTCTTTTTAGTCCATCTATAAGCATCCAATTCATGTTAATCCAGGTGGGGCCTTGCCAATATCTGTCTGCGTCAAAATCTCGAAGATTTTTTGGCAAAGATGGCAAGGGGTGTTTAAGCCAAAAAGTTTTGGAATTCATCATAATTGCGACGACTTTATCTGCACGTTCTTTTTCTATTGTTCCTGCGTATAGTGGCATTAATGATGCAATAGTGGGCTCCTGCAGGGGCTTTTCGGTCATAAAATCGTGGCTTAAATAAACATCAAAACTTTCACTCCATAATGTCTCTAATGCTTTTTCGCTACGCCTCATATTTTCGATTAATTTTTCGGGTAAACGTATTCTTGCTTCTTTGGCGATTTCTCGAAGGACTGTGTTGTTTCTTACAAGTATGCTATTAAAAGATACGTCATTAATAAAAAAGAGGGGAAGATGCAGGATTTTATCTATATCATAGTGGGCTTTTTTAAGTAACCGTACGTTGTCCCAAATAAGGAGCGCGTCAATGTTATTCATCCTCTGTTCGGGTGGTAATTCTCGCGTATCTCGACGTGCAAAGTTAACAATTTTTTCCATATGTAATTTTTCGATAATTCTAATCCAGAGTGGATGACGGTATTTACGAATTTTATTCATCCAAGGGGGTGTATTGTCCAGCCCCGTTTCATAAGGGTGAACTTGTACTACAAGGCCTGATTCCCTCGGGTCGCGTTCGGCATAGAACCATTCGTGGTATTTAATGAGTCGCGGCAATACAGATTTAAAATATGTTTTTCTATTATCGATATGTAATTGTTTGCCTATGCGCTGAATCGCTTCAGCAAGAAGGGGAGGCTGGGTGATCCCACTGGTAGCAGTTGACCTCGGAGACAAGGGAGATAATTTACTAGCCCAAGCGTCGCGATCACGAGCATATTCTGGGCTCATGTTAAACACCATGTGCGGCACCATACCATTTTCCCACTGACCGTTAATTAAAAGATTATCAATTTCAGACTGCGCTCTTAGTGAATCGATATGAGACCAACCAATGGCTGCGAAACAACTATCCCAAAGCCATTGATGAGGGTACAAACCAAGTGAAGAGGGAATAGTATAGGTACCTTGATCATTTTTTTTGAGTACTTCTTTACATTGATCCGAGAGAATTTGCATATACCTATATTGTATACGTTTTTTGCACTGAAATGGATGTGTTTATCTGAAATTATTAAATTGCAGAGCAAAGTCGAAGTCTTGCGCATTTAGCAGTTGCATAGCCTGTTGTAATTCGTCCTTTTTAGGACTCATGACGCGCACTTCTTCTCCTTGAATTTGAGTTTTAATTTTAGGTAATTCTTGACGAATCAAAGAAGTAATTTTTTTAGCTTTTTCCTGATCCAGTCCTTTTTTGAGCGGGATAATTTTAGTCACCTTGAGATTTGTAGTCGTTGGCTCTTGAGATACATCTAAAATTTTTTGGCTCTGATTTCTCGTGGCAAGTTTTTTACGAAGTATATCGATAATTGCGTCAACGTGAAATTCGCTATCTGCGGTAATTTTGATGGATTTTTTTTCACCATCTTGCCAATCTAAATCGGCGCTCGTTCCTTTGAAATCATAGCGATTAGCAATCTCGCGCTGAGATTGATCGAGAACGTTATTAAGTTCACTTTTGTCATATTCTGAAACTATATCGAATGAAAATGTTGGCATGGCTCTATAGTACCATGGGCTGGCTAAAAGTTAAGATATTAACAGATTAAAGTGTGGAACAAATGCTCTGAAACAAGTATACTATTTGCAACATGAGCTATACCATTAAAGACATTGCAGTTGCAGCTGAGGAACTAAAAAAACAGTTTGAAACTCTTGAAGATAAAAAGGCAATTCGTCGCTCACCTACTTTTAGAGAACTCTTCTCAAAAATTAAAACTGCAGAACCTGATAAGCGCGCTCAATTTGGAGCGGAAGTTAACAAGCTCAAAAACGAAGTTGAGGCATGGCTAAGCGAGCTCGAGTCTGACAATGATGATAGGGCTCCTATCGATGTAACTGCACCCTTTCCCACAAATAGTAATCCAACTACACGATTCAGTCTTTTACCGACGCAAAAAGGAAGCATCCATCCTCTCATGAAAGAACTTGAAACCGTACTTGGCATTTTCGCACGTATGGGATTTGCTACTATCGAATCAAGAGAAATTGATGATGATTATCATATGTTCGGCGCTCTCAATTTCCCAGAAGGTCACCCAGCACGAGACGATTATGACACTTTTATGACGACGCAAAAGGATAAAAAAGGTAAACAATTTATTGCTCCTGCTCATACTTCTACGATGCAAAATAGAGTACTTAGGCAATTTGCTTCAAACCTTGTAAATGACGAACCAATTGCAGTAGTTATTCCAGGACGAGTATTTCGAAACGAAGATCTTGATGCACGGCATGAGCACACCTTTTACCAACTTGAGGGAGTATACGTCGGAAAAGCGGTTACGGCAGGTAATCTTATAGCAACGCTTAAAGTTTTTTTACAGGAATACTATCAACAAGAGCTTGAAGTAAAAACTCAGCCGTTTTACTTTCCCTTTACAGAACCTAGTTTTGAATTTGCCTTAAGCTGTCCATTTTGTAAAAAGCAAGGATGCAATGTGTGTAGCCAAACTGGATGGATTGAGCTTCTTGGGTGTGGCATGATTCACCCAAATGTTCTAAAAGAAGCGGGGATAGACCCGACCATTTACACCGGCTTTGCTTGGGGTGGTGGAATCGATCGACTAGTGATGATGAAATACGATATTGAAGACATTCGCCATTTTGAATCTGGAAAATTAGAATTTTTGAGGCAATTTTCATGAAAGTTGGTATAAAAGCAATTGAAGGAAACAGTAGTCTTCGATTCAATAAGACTGATATAGATAACTTAGTCGAAAAAATTGGTTCACAGCTAGGAGCAGTTGATGAAGTTATAGATTGGGGCGAGCGTTACGAGGGAGTTGTTATAGTGCGAGTTATTTCTTGTGTAAAACATGAAAATGCCGACAATCTTAATGTTTGTCTTGTTGATGATGGTGGAATTGCAAAGAACGTAGAGAGAAATCCAGAAGGATATGTTCAGGTAGTGTGCGGCGCGCCAAATGTGCGGGAAGGGATACTCGTTGCTTGGATACCACCTGGAGTGTCTGTTCCAAACACTTTTGGCTCTGAAGATGTTTTTGTAATCGGCGCAAAAGAGCTTCGCGGAGTTATGAGTAACGGAATGCTTGCGAGTCCATCTGAGCTTTATTTAAGTGATGACCATAGTGGTCTACTTGAATTTGACGAAGATATAAACGGAACTACTCCTAAGCCGGGTGATTATTTCGCCAAAGCTATAGGAATGGATGAAATAATTATAGATATTGAAAATAAAATGTTTACCCATCGCCCAGATTGTTTTGGGATTCTTGGAGTAGCCAGAGAAATTAGTGGCATTATGGGTAAAGCGTTCGAGAGTCCTTCGTGGTATCTTGAAACACCTTCGTTTGAAAAAATACAAAAGCTACCGCTTTCTGTAAGTGTTGAAACTCCTGGACTGGTACCTCGTTTTATGGCAGTCGTAATGGATAATGTGCAAATGGCGGACAGCCCACTTTGGATGCAAGCACAACTACGACGGATAGGTATACGGTCAATTAATAATGTCGTCGATGTAACAAATTACGTTATGTATATCACCGGCCAGCCACTTCATGCGTATGATTACGATAAGGTTGCAAAATTATCTTCGAAGGGCGCCGAGATTATAGTTCGCCATCCTCGCGCTAATGAAAAATTGCAACTGCTTAATGGAAAAACAATTGTACCTCGGACTGATGCCGTGGTGATTGCTAGCTCAAATGAGAGTATCGGACTTGGTGGAGTTATGGGTGGAGGCACCACTGAAGTGGACAAAAATACGACCCGCATAATTATTGAAGTTGCTAGTTTTGATATGTATAACATTCGAAAAACATCGATGCATCACGGCCTATTCACTGATGCTGTTACACGATTCAGCAAAGGGCAGTCAGTGCACCAAAACGATCGAGTTCTTAGCTATGCAATTGCTCAAATGATGATTTTCGCTAACGGTACTCTAGCAAGTTCAGTCGTTGATGTAAAAAATGATCTAAAACCAAATCCAAAAATTATTCTTACCCCAGAATTTGTAAATGAAAGACTTGGCATTGACTTGGGCATTGATGCTATGGAGAAGCTACTGGGTAATGTAGAATTTATTGTCTCTAAAGATAAGGGCCAACTTCACGTAACAGCTCCGTTTTGGAGAACTGATATAGCAATGAAGGAAGATGTTGTTGAAGAAATCGGAAGACTTCATGGTTTCGATAAACTTCCACTTACTTTGCCAGAAAAATCTATTCTTCCGACCATCCCTAATAGCATGCTGAATATCAAATCTACTATTCGCGATAGCCTATGCCGTTTTGGTGCCAACGAAATACTAAGTTATAGCTTTGTGCATGGCGCACTCATGCAACAAGTTGGTCAAGATCCGACAAAAGCATTTAGTCTGTCAAATGCCTTAAGCCCGAATTTGCAGTATTACCGATTGACTTTAACCCCAAGTTTACTTGAAAAAATTCATTCAAACGCAAAGGCAGGCTATGATGAATTTGCTATATTTGAGCTCGGAAAAGGACATTCACTAGAAAATAGTGACGATGGGTCGGGTGTTCCTGAAGAGTTTGAAAAATTAGCCTTTGTGTATAGCGCTCAAACCAAAGCTGTTTCAAAAAATAGTGGAGAAGCTTATTTTAAAGCAAGCTATTTCCTGCAGGCATTACTCACAAACCTCCGTATTAATTACGCGCTTGAAGCAGTTAAGAATACTGAAGCACCTTTTGATCCTAAAAGAAGTGCTACAATTTTGGAAAAGAAAACTGGTCAAGTAATAGGGACTATTGGAGAATATACTCTTAAGACTCTTAAGGGATTGAAGCTCTCTAAATTAACTGCAGGATTTGAGCTAGATCTTCAAGTTCTTTTAAAACATGCTCAACAAAATGTTAACTACGAGGTTCTTTCCAAGTACCCAAAGATATCTCAGGATATTTCCCTAAAAGTGACCGGTGCTACAACGTATCAAATGATTGCTTCAGTAATTGATGAAACGGTTGCGTCTATCAATCAAGATACGAAGACGCAAACTACCGTTCAACCACTTGATATATTTATGAATGAAGAAGGTGACAAACATACCACTTTTCGCTTAATTTTTAGTAGCCTTCAAAGAACACTCACCACCGAGGAAGTGTCAGGATTCTTAGACCGCATTGACGAACAGTTAACGAAGAAGCTCGGTGCAATAAGAATTTAGTAATTATTATTGCAAAATAGTTGATTTAATGGTATATTAGCGAAGCTAGTTTTTCAGTTTACTGAAATATTGGTACTTTAACAGGTGATGTAATCCCAAGCGCCATTAGCTTAAAGGAAAAGCGCTGGAACGTGAATTTGTTTCCAGAGATGTAGGTTCGACTCCTATATGGTGCGCGAGGCATACTCAGTGTCGTTTATACGAACAAGTATGCCCCAAGACGTGCTCTAAACTAGATTCCGACAGTCGAAATTTAGAGTACCAGGGATAGAGAAGCTTAGTTTTTTTGGTTTTTACCTCATTAGCTATGTTTCTCTATCCCGCCAATCTGCAGTTCCACAATCGAACCTTGAAGGGGGTGATTATAGTGGCTTCCAACCAGGAAGAAGCTGTGCGTAGAGCATCGAGAGATGCCGGCATCGGTTCAAAGGAAGAGAAGGCAGCGTACGACGCTTACTGTGCTTCCATGCGCCGAGCCGGTCAAATTCCGAAGCAACTGCGCGACCTCCGATAATGGAGGTTTGAATAGACAATCTTTTGGGATTGATTTGGGCGGAAATACTGCTCAATCAGGTTACATCACCTGTTTGTTCTCAGAGTTCATAATGTAAATTGTGAATTGTGAGAACAGTTTTTTTGCTAAAAACTTCATCCTTGCGTATGCTTAATATCGAGCATGAGCGCAATTTGGAAAATAATCGTATTTAGCAAGTCACTATGGCGGTATTATGCCGGGATTAGTGTTTTAACTATTTTCTTAAGTATTGTTAATCTTTCGCAACCACTGCTTTCGGGTTGGGCTATTGATGAAATTGCTAAAGGCACCAAAGCGCATATTTCGTACGTACTTTGGGTAGCACTTGGTATCTTTGTGCTTGATTTATTGAGTACTGTATTTAGTAATGTTAGCGGTTATTTTGGTGATCAAATGAGCACTAAGCTGTATAGATTACTCGGCGTTAAATATTACGAACATCTTCTAACGCTACCCCAAGAGTATTTTGACACTGAACTCTCAGGTAAGATAATCAACGTTCAAAATAGGTCAATTGTGCAGATTACTAATTTTATGAATATGCTTAGTAATAATTTTCTGCAATTCATCTTCAGCACTATTTTTGCGCTTGTGATAGTCGCTTATTACAGTTGGCCTGTAGCTTTGATGCTCTTCTCGCTGTATCCGATTTACCTATTTTTAACCTTCAAGACGAGTAATATTTGGCAAGGATTCCAGCATAAGAAAAATCATCGATCGGATATTGCAACGGGAAGATTTGGTGAATCAATCTCACAAGTAAAAGTTGTTAAGAGTTTTATTCAAGAGGCCCGAGAAATTCTATTTTATAAGAAGCAGATGAACGAGATTGTTTCAATCAATAAGCCGCAGTCAAAATATTGGCATAAACGTGATACGCAACGAAGAATCATCCTTAATATTATTTTCTTTGCTGTTTATGCTTTTATTTTTACCCAAGCCGTCAAGGGAAAATTTAGTCCCGGAGAAGCTGTAGCGCTTATTCTGTATGCCATGCAAATTAGAATCCCCATATTTACTATAAGTTTCCTCGTTGATAACACTCAACGCGCTATAGCAGATTCGAAAGATTATTTCGAAATTATGTCACTTGAGCCACGGATTACTGATAAAGAACATGCAACTGAGTTAAATGTTAAAAAAGGTGAAATTAATTTTAATAACGTTTCCTTTGCGTATGATAAAAAGGATGTACTCAAAAATATTTCGTTTGACATTACTCCTGATACCAAAATAGCGTTAGTCGGTGAAAGCGGCGAAGGAAAAACAACTCTTACGAATTTGCTTATTCGATTGTATGAACCGCAATCAGGTACGATAACTATTGACGGTCAAAATATCCTTAACGTTACTCAAAAAAGTTTACGCGAAAATATTGGTGTTGTATTTCAAGATCCTGCACTGTTTAGCGGCACAATTTATGAAAATATCTCATATGCAAATGAGAAAGCAACAGAAAAAGAAGTTATTGCTGCTGCTAAAGCTGCAAATGCACACGAGTTTATCGAGAAATTCGATAAACAATATCAGACACAAATTGGTGAAAAAGGTTTGAAGCTAAGCGGCGGCCAAAAACAGCGAATTGCAATAGCTCGGGCATTACTTAAGAATGCGCCGATACTTATTTTAGATGAAGCTACATCAAGTCTTGATAGCCGTAGCGAAGGGTTGGTTCAAGAGGCACTCGATAGATTGATGCACGGAAGAACAACAGTGATAATCGCTCATCGATTAACAACAATTGCGCATGTTGATAAAATTATTACACTTAAAAACGGGCGAGTAGATGAAATAGGAACACCGTCTGAACTTGCAAAAACGAATGGTATTTACGCTCAATTACTTGCAATCAGTTCTAAGCAGGGCGAGATTGCTAAAAATAAATTAAAAGCTTACGAGATTGCTTCTTAATTGATAGAATTATAAGTATGTCACTTCTAAAAAAGAAAAATAATAAACAAGAAAAACCCAATTGGTTAAGCAAACTAAGTTTATTTTTCTTTGATAGACCTATTTTTTCAGCTACTCTTTGGTTGTTGATCGGAATTTTTGGAATCTTAAGCTATACCATTCTCTTAAGACGTGAAGGCTTTCCTCAGATCAGCACTCCATATAGTACGGTAGCCGGTGCATATTTAGTTAACAATTCTGCAAAAGTTGATCATGATATCACGGGTCCAATTAGTCAAATTATTAGCAAAGTTTCTGGCGTAAGTACCGTATCAGCAACTGCTAACCCAAATTTTTACTCAATCGTTGTTCAATATAAAGAAGGCTATGATTCCACGAAAGGTAGTAATGATATTAAAGCAGCGGTTACGGCAGCACATATATTGCCAGCGACTGCCTCGGCAGCATTTCAGCCACTCGGTATTGGAAGTCCTAATGGCAAAACAGAAGACATTTTAATCTCTTTTTATAAACTAGATAATTCTGATTCAACTGCACAACTCACAAAGGTAGCCCAAGCGGCTGCAAAATATATGCAAAAAGCTGGGCACGCCCCAATGGCGCAGAGTTTTGCTGCTGACGATGTTTTTGTCTATGCGCCTGGAAGCGTGATAGGTGCGCAAAAAAACTTTGATCGTTATGTTTCCTCAAGTAACGGTGTAGTTAACTCATATAATGCTGCAATAATTGGCGTTAAGGGAATTGCAAATTTTGATGCGTTAAAATTGGATACGCAACTCCGAACTTCTATACAGTATCTTCTAATACAGTCTGCCTTTAAAGGTTATGGCGCAACCGTCAGTTTTTCTCCAGCTCCGGGGATAAAAACACAAATTTCTCAACTGCAAAAATCCCTTCTCGAGGGTCTTGCAGCAGTGTTTGTTTTAAGTGCATTGATTATAGCTTTCAGAGCGTCATTCATCACGGTCGGAGCAATGGCTTTCGTAATTTTGACTACTCTGGGTGTGCTCTATGCATGGGGGTATTCACTAAATACGATAACCTTGTTCTCACTCATTCTGGCTCTTACCCTAATAGTCGATGACACAATTATTATGGTAGAGGCGATTGATGCACAACGACGTAAAAGTGTAGACGCAAGAGAAGTGGTTATTGTTGCTACAAAAAAAATAAGTCGTGCAATGCTCGCAGCTACATCAGTAGCAGTTTTTGCTTTTTCGCCGCTAATTTTTGTGAATGGAATTCTTGGCCAATTCATTAGGGCAATCCCTGTCACCATCATCACGAGCCTTGTCGTTAGTTTACTCATTGCCTTAACCTTGATTCCTTTTATGGCAAAAGGATTACTGCTTCGAAAGAAACAACTTGGTAAAAATACTGAAGGCGAGTCAAAGGCTCATCACATGGAAGTGTTTGCTGCGCGAGCACTCGCACAACCACTTCGTTGGGCAAATCACAGTCGCCGACGTTTAGTAACCTTGGGAACCATATCGTTATTCATAGGCCTTGGATTTATTGTTGCAGCAGGGATTGTTTTTCAAAAAGTAACTTTTAATATTTTTCCTCCGAGTAAAGACACTAACGGACTCACTGTTTCATTTGTTTACCCACCAGGAACTACCATTCAAAGAGCTCAACAGCTCGCTGATAAGGCTGACACAATCATAACGGCAACGCTCGGAAAGAATTTTCAGGATGCAGCCTACTTCAATACTGGATCTTCTACTAGCAGTACTCTGCGGATCAATCTTATCCCCTATGATCAAAGGTCTATTACGGCGCCAGCTCTAAAAGCGCAACTCCAACAGCAACTCGACAGACGATTCAGAGAAGCAACGAGTGATGTTGAATTACAGGATGTCGCAGGGCCACCGGGGACATTTTCAGTAAGAATTGAAACTGACAATAGGGCACAAGGATTAGCGTTTGCTAATAATCTAAAAGGCTTTCTTTCAAAAGTCACGCTTAAGCGTACGAGTGGAGTTACCGCTCAATTTAAATCCGTTACAATTAGTGACCCAGGTGTCTATTACCGGGCGAACGGTATTAGTTACATAGCAGTAACAGGATTATTCAAGGACTCCGATACAACAACTCTAGATAACCTGTCCGAAACTGCGGTGAGCAATCATTACTCTAATGCAGATCTTGCAAAATATGGCTTAAGCCGCTCGCAAGTTAATTATTATTTAGGGTTTGAAGGACAAAACCAGAATTCATTCAAAGTATTACTGTACGCTTTTCCATTAGTATTATTATTTATTTACTTGTTATTAATTATCCAGTTCAAATCACTTCTCCAGCCACTCCTTATTTTTATTGCAATTCCTTTTAGTCTTTTTGGAATAACACTTGGGCTATATCTTTCAAATAATGCGTTCAGCTTCTTTAGTCTTCTTGGGTTCTTTGCTCTACTTGGGCTGAGCATCAAAAATACTATTCTACTGACAGATTACGCTAATCAAGCTCGCCGGCAAGGTTTTCAGCCTGTAGAGTCAATGGCTCAAGCACTTGAGCAGCGTTTCAGACCACTTATTGCTACCAGTATCATCGCGATTATTTCTCTTACACCCCTAGCACTCACTAATCCATTTTGGCAGAGTCTTGCAGTTACGCTTATGGGCGGTCTCCTTTCAAGCACAATTTTGGTACTTGTTGCGTTTCCGTATTACTATCTCGGTGCAGAATTTTTGAGAATTCGTACAGCTAGATATTTTAAAAAGAAATTTTCCAAAAAGTCGTAGTTGATAATGCGACATATTATTAAGCATAGCTGTTTAAATCACTGCTATAATTAAATGGTCTAAAAGGAGAAAACATGGCATCAACAACTCCTCGCTATCAGAGGGTAATTACATTTTTATTAGCAATCGGATTCTTGGCTTCATCGTTCGGAATAGCAGCATATTACATAATGTCCAATAGTAGTTCGAATTCGCAGCAAGCAGCAATAAATGCAGCAATAAATAAGCAAACTAATCAAGCAAAGGGGCCTAAATTGCAAGGAACACAATTACAAAACTTTACACCAGACGGAAATATCACGACACTAAAGACTGAAGATACTGTCGTAGGCACAGGAGCTACCGCACAAAAAGGTGATACTGTTACCGTTCAATACACTGGAGCTGTTGCAGCGACAGGAAAAATATTTCAAAGCTCATATGATAGTGGAGCTCCAGCACAATTAAGCCTTAATCAGGTTATTCAAGGTTGGGCAGACGGAATTCCGGGTATGAAAGTTGGTGGAACAAGACGTCTGTATATTCCTGCCGCTCAGGCATATGGTGCGAATAGCCCTAGTCCAGATATTCCTGCTAACGCATCACTTATCTTCGATGTAGTGCTTATTAAAGTTGGAAAATAACCACATATAGCGTTATCAACACGCTAATGGTACTATAAGACTATACAAAGTAAAGTTATTAAAGGAAAAAATACCATGGTAAAAGACATCACAATTTATACAACTAATACCTGCGTTTATTGCGTTATGGTAAAGAAGTGGCTTGGATCTAAAAATATTTCCTATAACGAAGTAAATCTTGATGTTAATCCTGAGCGAGCACAAGAACCAGTTGATTTAACAGGTCAACTAGCGGTACCAGTTACAGTTGTTACAAAAGCTGATGATTCTAAAGAAGTTATCGTTGGTTATAACCTTGCTAAGCTAGCTCCAGCTGTAGCATAAGAAAGAACTGAGAAAATCGGTGAAACAAAATGATTTAGTTATTATCGGTGCTGGCCCTACTGCGCTCACCGCAGCCATTTATACTACTCGCGAAGATATTGATACCGTTCTTATCGAGAAAGGTGCAATTGGAGGTTTAATAGCAACAACTGATTGGGTAGATAATTATCCAGGATTTGTTGAGGGTATTTCAGGCCTTGATATGGCTGATAGATTCCAAAAGCAAGCTGAACGATTTGGGGCAGTGATAGAGCTTGATGAAGTACTTGGTATTAAGCCGGTTGATAAACTTATTTCCGTTTCTACAACTAGCGGAGAACGACTCGCAAAGGCGGTACTAATTGCCACTGGTAGTGATTACAAAAAACTAGGAATTCCCGGGGAGGATACCTACTACGCTCGTGGTGTGCATTACTGTGCGACTTGTGATGGTGCTTTTTATCGAGGTAAGAGACTTGTTGTTGTTGGCGGCGGCAACTCTGCCGTACAAGAGGCTTTATTTCTTACTAAATTTGCAACGCATATTGATTTATTAGTTCGAAGTACACTTAAGGCAAGTGATGTATTACTGCATGAACTTGAGCGAAATGATAAGATCACTGTCCATCTCGGAGTTGCGACTGATCAAATTATTGGTGATGAAACAAGGGTTACTAAAGTTTTAGGTTCTGATACGAAAACAAATAAACTAATTGAATTTGATACAGATGGAGTTTTTGTTTTTATTGGTCTTAAGCCTACGGCGGAATTTTTGCGATCAACAGGAATTGATTTTGATTCAATTGGTTTTATTAAGACTGACGAAAATTTACGAACTTCGATCAAGGGCGTGTTTGCAGCTGGTGATGTTAGGAGTGGTGCTACGATGCAGGTTGCAAGTGCATGTGGTGAAGGTGCTACAGCAGCACTTCGAATTAGAGAATATCTGGAAGGGCATTCTCAGCAAGAAAAGTAGAAATGAAGAAGAATTTTTTCCTATTCTTCCTTATATGCATATTAGTAGGTGGTAGTTATCTTACCTTTAATTATTTTAATACGCATAAATCTCTTAATTTGAGTAAAGTAACCACAACACAAAATGCTGCACAAAATCCTGCGAGCGATCAAACAGTGGGAGCTTTACTTTCAAGTTATAGTGACTTGTCTATTTTTACAAACTCGTTAAAGCAAACAAATCTAGATAAATTATTGACTGGCCCTGGGCCCTATACTGTTTTAGCTCCCACCAATGAAGCGTTCAGTTTATTACCGCCAGGATCATTTAATTATTTACAACAAGCTCAGAATACCCTTATATTTAAGCAATTTTTAGAGTATCAGATTGCG
Organism: uncultured Candidatus Saccharibacteria bacterium; assembly: GCA_903859365.1. Classification (GTDB taxonomy): domain Bacteria; phylum Patescibacteriota; class Saccharimonadia; order Saccharimonadales; family CAIOMD01; genus CAIOMD01. The sequence goes on from CAIOMD010000007.1 coordinate 45,499, forward strand.
CAAGGCAGTGTTACGACAAATCTCATGGCAAACAGGGGTCATCTAATGACTTTAAATGGCCAAGAAGCAATTGAAACTGTTGAAGGTAATAATTTTTCTCTTTTGGACGCAAAAGGAAATAGAGTACTTATTTTAAAATCTAATATCCGAGCTAAAAATGGTGTGCTTCATATAATGAGTAAAGTGTTATTGCCGCAATAGTTAGTTACCGGGGACGATGATACCAATGTTATATTGATTAATCGCATTAAGTCTTTTTTGAGATTCATTATTCGGGGTAGTAGGAATTATTTTTTTCGTAGCGTCAGTGCCGCAATCGGATGAATAGTCTGGATTAGATTTATTCTGCAGAAATGGAGTTATATCGTAAACGGATGAAGTGACTAAAATCCAACAATCATTGACTGAATTATGGCGCATCAATTCATGGATAGTAATTTCTTGGGCTGTTCCATTGTTTTGGGTTATTGAATTTTCTGAATTTTTAAAAATTTGATATATTCCAAATGAAACTGCGATCAGTACCACGAGACTTACAGCAAAAATAAATTTCTTTTTCACTATTTTAATTCCCTTAAAATATCGATTCTATCACTACAGATTTTAATTTCTTTAGATAAACTGTGGAGCAGGCGTGCCCACGTCTTATTATTTACAGTATACACAAAAAGATTAATACCCCTCTTTTTGATTCGATAGTAGCTCCATGGTGCCAGAAACCATTTGCTCATTGAAATGCCGCCAAAGCCATATTTTTGAGCATTTTCTATAATCTTTATTGGATAACCATGCTGAGCCAGGTAGAGTCTAGATGTATCTACTCCATTCTTTGACAGCTCAAGAAGAGCACCTGGCAAGAAGCTACATGCAAAACTTTCAGTATGTTTAAGTAAAAAGGGTGCCACAAAGTCAGCACTCTTTTTTGATTTTAATTCAACAAAAAATTTCTCATTTGTTATTGCTTCATCCAATTCTCGAAGAGTTAATAGATCATTATCTAATTTTTTTAAATCACCATAATTTGTCTTGGATATTTTTTGGTTCTCCAATGATGCATCATGGAAAAGTACTGCCACATTATCTTTGGTTACTCGAATATCGATTTCTATATAGCCAGCATCAAATTGAACAGCCCTTTTAATTGCCGCTAGCGTATTTTCTTTTTCAAAATAAGAAGCACCGCGATGCGCAACAAGCCATGATTTCATACTATCTATTGTATACTAGATATAAAGGATTAAAGGAGCAACAATGGCAGATTTCAATAAAGTACTTGAACCGGGTGATTATTTAAAGGGTGAAATTAATACAGTTATAGAGATTCCAAAAGGATCTAGCTTAAAAGTAGAGTGGGATAGAAAGCGCGCTGCTTTCATGCTTGATAGAGTAGAACCGGCTATATTTGCAAAACCCGTTAACTATGGATTCATTCCAGGAACAATAGATGAAGATGGTGATGAGCTTGATACTCTTGTCGTTACCGATGAACCAATTCCAACAGGTGTATGGCTTAAGGCACGAATCGTGGGAATTCTTAATTTTGAAGATGACGGAGAAATGGATTATAAAGTTGTTTGTGTGCCAGCTGATGATCGAAATACTGGTGATAGCATTAACAATCTAGATGATTTAGGTGAACGATGGCAGCAACAAATTGTCCACCACTTCACCCACTACAAGGATCTTAAGAAGTCTGGTAGTACTAAAGTTCTAGGTTGGGGTACGACTGATGATGCAAAGAAAATAATTGCAGAATGTATTGAACGTTTTGGAAAATAATAAGCCAATCAAAGAAGCGGTTGACGTAACGACAAAACAATTTCGTGTTAGCAAAGTTTTTTTGGAAAACGAAAATAAGGAAATACTTTTACTTCGAAGAAGTAAAACTGCACCGCATCGAGCTTTAAAGTGGGATCTCCCTGGTGGCTGGGTTGAAGAAGATGAAGAGCCACTAGAAGCATGCAAAAGAGAGTTAATCGAAGAAACAGGCATCACCGCAAAGACTATAAACATAGTTGAAGAAACTACAGAAAATATTGAACATGGAGTTCTTCAGCGTTTTTACGTACAAGCTAGCGTCGTAGGCTCAGTAGTAAAACTGAGCTATGAGCATGACACCTATATTTGGGTGACACATAAAGAATTTCTTGATTACATGAAACACGCCCCATATGCTGCAGCGTATAAAAGACTTTACCCAGTAGCTGAATAACTGTTCATAACTTAGCTAAATTATGCTTGACCGGTCGAGCTTGCTTATGATTAAGTAGGTTTAGTTCGACAAAAACAAAAAAATCAAAGGAAATTATATGAACGTAATGCGAAAAGTTGGCCTTGCCAGTGGTCTACCGATACTAATAGCGGCAATCTTTATAGCTACAAAATAAATAAAGTTAGCTATTGAGCAATTTGAAGTAAGCATATACAATATGAATATATTTGTTAATTCCTTGGGGGGCTTTATTTGAAAACAAAAGTAGCAATCAACGGGTTCGGTAGAATTGGCCGAAACGCTTTTAAAGTTGCTTTTGAGAGAGACGATTTAGAAATCGTTGCCCTTAATGATTTAACGGACACTAAAACGCTTGCTCATCTACTCAAACACGATACTACCTATGGCGCATATCACCATGAGGTTGGCTATGATGAAGATAATCTCATCATCAACGGTAAGGCAATAAAAGTATATAAGCAAACTGATCCAGCCCTGCTTCCGTGGGGAGACATAGGAGTTGATGTCGTAATAGAATCAACTGGTTTTTTTGTTGATCCTGCTAAAGCGAAAGCACATATTGACCAAGCCGGAGCTAAGCGTGTAGTTATAAGTGCCCCTGCTAAAGGTGAGGGTGCCTCTACGATCGTCATTGGGGTTAACGAGGATACATTAGCGAATGCAGAACCTATTATTAGCAACGCCAGTTGTACCACCAACTGCATCACTCCCGTAATGGATGTAATCCATCAAAATTTTGGAATCGAAAAGGCAATGATGACAACTGTTCATAGTTACACCGCTAGTCAGAAACTTCAGGACGCGCCTGCTAAAGATTTAAGGGAAGCTCGAGCAGCGGCAGAAAATATAGTTCCTACAACTACCGGTGCGTCAATTGCGGCCGGCATTGCGCTTCCGGCGATTGCGGGTGTATTTGGGGGACTTAGTGTGCGTGTCCCAACCCCAGTGGTATCCCTCAGCGACTTTGTGATTATCACAAAAAAGAATGTAACTGTTGAAGAAGTAAAAGAGGCCTTTAGAAAAGCTGCTGCAGAACCGTATTACCAAGGAATTTTAGCTGTAACAGACGAAGAATTAGTCAGTAGTGACTTTATAGGTAATAGTCATAGTGCCATCATAGATTTGCCACTAACCGCAGTCGTGGGTGAGAATATGCTCAAAGTAGTTGCTTGGTATGATAACGAATGGGGTTACAGTAACCGATTAGTTGAACTTGTTGCAGATGCTGGAAAGATATTGCAGGGAGGTGATCCAAAGTTACAGCAGAACTTCCCCGGTCCTGAAGAGGCTCACTTAATATAAACAAAATAATGCAGCTTTTTATTGCATCCGATCATCGAGGGTTCGATCTCAAGAATTATGTCAAAAATTATCTTGAATCAAAAGGGTATGAAGTTGTCGATATTGGAGATAAAAAATTAAACCCAAACGACGATTACCCTTTGTTTGCGACCAAAGCAGTTCGAAAGATACTTTTAGCAGATAATAAGACTGCGAAAGGTATTTTATTTTGTGGAAGCGGGCAGGGAATGGTAATGGCGGCAAATCGGTTTAAAGGGATTCGCGCCGGCCTTGGATGGAGTGTGGAAGCCGCTAAAGGAATACGTAATGATGAAGACAGCAATGTGCTTGTCATACCAGCGGATGTTTTTTCTACTGATAAAGATAAACTGCATGTAATTATTGAAACTTGGCTGAATACTCCCTTCGCAAATGCACCACGTTACAGAAGACGACTTCAAGAACTTGATGAGCTATCCTAAAAAAATACGTTATACTCTAGAGTAATGAGTATAATATGCCCCACTGTTCTTGCAAGTAATAGCCATGATCTTCGTGATCAGATCGAGCGCGTGGCGAAATTTGCAAAACGAATTCAGATAGATTTAACAGACGGTATTTTTACTACCAACAAAACAGTTGGATTAAAGAACATTTGGATTCCTGAAGAGATTGAGACAGATATTCATTTAATGTATAAAGAACCAGAGACTGTCCTAGGGATGCTCATCGAATTAAATCCTTCAATGGTGATAATCCACGTCGAAAGTAGTACGGATATACCTCTTTTTGCATCAAAATTACGAGAAAATGGAATTAAAACCGGTATTGCACTCCTTCCTGAAACACGAGTTGAAGACGTGGCGTATCTTTTGCCTCATGTTCAGCATATTCTTCTTTTTGCCGGTAATTTCGGATCATTTGGGGGTCACGCAAGGCTCGAGGTGCTTGAAAAAGTTGCGGAAATTAGAAAACTTGACAAAAGAATTGAAATTGGCTGGGATGGTGGAGCGAATATCGATAATTGTCTACAAATTGCAAAGGCTGGCGTCCAGGTAATTAACGTCGGAGGAGCAATCCAAAACAGTGAAAACCCTCAAGATGCTTATGCTACAATGGAAGTATTAATAACTTCTATAAATAATGCTTAAAAAATATTCACTTATTGAACTAGAACAACTCGCAAATTCTATTCGAAAAGATATAATTACGATGCTCGAGCATGCTGGAAGCGGTCATTCGGCAGGTCCACTTGGCCTAGCTGATATTTTTACGGCACTTTATTTTGATATTCTGCGTTATGATCCTAAAAAACCAAATTGGAATGAACGAGATATTGTACTGCTTAGTAACGGACACTGTATCCCTGTTCAGTATGCGACCATGGCAGAAGCAGGTTTTTTCGACAAAAAAGAGTTACTTACACTTCGTAAATTTGGTTCAAGATTGCAAGGGCACCCAGAAAGGTTGCGCCTACCGGGGCTAGAGAACACGAGCGGGCCACTTGGGAGTGGACTTAGCCAAGCTATCGGCATGGCCCTTGGACTTCGACTAAATAAAATGCCACATCGCTATGTTTATGTCGTACTTGGTGATGGTGAACTTGATGAGGGTAATGTATGGGAGGCAGCTATGCTAGCTCCTAAGTATAAGCTCAATAATTTGATTGCCATTATAGATAGAAACAATATTCAAATCGATGGTCCGACAGAATCCGTTGTGCCGCTAGAGAACCTCAAAGATAAATGGGAAGCCTTTGGTTGGCATGTGATTGAAATTGATGGGAATAACATTGAGACATTTATTGACGCCAACGCAATGGCAAAGGCAATTGTCGAAAAACCAGTGATGATCATTGCGCATACAATTCCTGGAAAAGGTGTAGATTTTATGGAATATGATTTTCACTGGCACGGAAAAGCGCCTAATCATGATGAGGCGATGAAAGCCTTGAAAGAGCTTCGAACTCTAGGTGGGAAAATTAGGAGTGAGCATGAGTGATCTGTATCTTAATGATTATGCCAATGAAGCGGTCGAAAAGGCTCCCACTCGAAAAGGCTATGGGGAAGGACTCAAAAAAGCCGGCGAAATAAATGACGATGTGGTGGCGTTATGTGCTGATCTTACCGAAAGCACGCAAATGCATCTTTTTAAAGAAGCATTTCCGGATAGATTTTTCGAAGTTGGAGTAGCAGAACAAAATCTAGTAACCGTCGGATCTGGGCTAGCTGCTATGGGTAAAATTCCTTTTGTTTCAAGTTATGCTGCTTTTTCTCCAGGAAGAAACTGGGAGCAAATACGAACAACAATTTCACTCAATGACCGTCCAGTAAAAATAGTTGGTTCGCATGCTGGTCTGTATACCGGAGCTGATGGCGCCACACATCAAATGTTGGAAGATATTGCACTTATGCGAGTGTTGCCTAACATGGTGGTAATTGTTCCAGGTGATGCCGTGGAGGCTGAAAAGGCGACACTTGCCCTTGCTAAAGATAGCCGTCCAGCATATTTAAGACTGGCAAGAGAAGCTACACCAATTGTTACAACAGATAAAACGCCGTTCGAAATTGGAAAAGCATATCTGATGAGAGAAGGTGGAGCCTTGTCTCTTATCTCTACTGGCACAATGACGTACAAGGCACTTATGGCTGCAAGACAGCTTGCAAATGATGGAATAGAAGTTGATGTTTTGCATGTCCCTACAATAAAACCACTCGACGCTATCGCCATTATTAAATCTGCTTCAAAAACAGGCGTCGTTATAACGATCGAAGAAGCTCAGATAAACGGTGGCCTCGGTGGTGCAGTTAGTGAGCTTCTATCTGAACATAAGCCAACTTATGTTTATCGCATGGGGATGCAAGACCATTTTGGAGAAAGCGGCACCCCTGACGAATTATTTGATCATTTCGGTCTATCCATTAAACATATCGTATTCAAAGCACACGCCGTACTCAGTGAACTTAAAAAACAATAGAGGAGAAAAGAATGGCTATATCGATGCAACAAATAAAAAAGAATTGCGAAAATGCTCGCGCTGCCATGGAACGTGCTCGTAAGGGGCATTACGCAATCGGTGCCTTTAACATAGATAATCAAGAAACACTTATCGCTGTCTCACGAGCAGCTCAGAAGCTCAAAGCTCCTGTAATGGTTGAGGTTAGTGATGGTGAAGTGAAAGCTATGGGGCTCGATAACATTCGTGACATGGTAGATAATTATAAAGCTGAGTACGGCATCGAAATGTATATAAATCTCGATCATAGCCCTAGCGTCGAAGCTGCTAAGCTAGGTATTGAAGCAGGCTTTGAGTTTATTCACATTGATGTGAGCCAAGCCGACCACAGCGCATCAGACAAGAAGATTATAGATGCTACAAAAGAAATAGTCGCCTATGCTAAATTTACTGGTGCACTCGTCGAGAGCGAACCTCACTATTTCGGCGGAGGTAGCAATGTATTTAAAGAAGCTTTTGACTATAATGAAATCAAGAAGACATTTAGTAACCCAAAGACTGCTAAGCAGTTTGCAGAAAAAACAGGCATCGATACCTTTGCAGCGGCAGTAGGAAATCTACACGGCAATTATCCTGTTCCTAAAATGCTCGATCTGCATCTCCTTACTAAAATTAGAAAAGCACTTGATTGTAATATTAGTTTACATGGTGGTAGTGACACACCCGGCCATTACTTTGAAGAGGCGGTCAAAATTGGTGTGACCAAAATAAATATAAATAGTGATATGCGTAGAGCCTTCAGAGAAACACTTGAAAAAGTCTTAAGAGATAATCCTGACGAATATGCAGTAGTAAAACTTATGCCAACGGTTTACGAAGCTGTCCAAAAGGTTGTTGAGAGTAAATTGCATAGCTACAATTCCATCGGAAAAGCAGTGCTTTAGACTAACCATAAGTGGTATACTGGTGGTAAATATGAGTGGGCAAAAAGTACGACATGAAATAAAGATTCTATCTATTGGCGGGGCAGTACAAGATGTTTTTTTAATTGGTAAAATTTTTGCCCCAAAACATGAACATCATGAAACTGTTGAAGAATTTGTTATGGGTTCCAAAAACCAATTGGATGGGGTCATTTTCTCTACTGGAGGTGGTGCCACAAATGCAAGCGTGACTTTCGCAAGACAAGGTTTTCATTCGATGTACATGGGCAAAATAGGGCACGATATTGCGGGTAAAGCCATTTTGGATGATCTTCATAGTAACGGTGTTGATACATCATTAGTCGGTTACTCTAAAGATATGGGAAGCGGTTATTCAGCAGTCTTACTCGCACCCAATGGAGAACGAACAATTATGTCTTATCGTGGTGCTAGCGCTCATTATGACTTGCAAGAATCAGATTTTCACAACCTTGAAGCTGACTGGTTTTATGTTACGTCGCTCGATGGTAATTTCGAAGTATTAGATGAAGTGTTCGCATTTGCCAAGAAAAAAGGAATAAAAATTGCTATGAATCCAGGCGCTAAGGAACTTGCCGATAAAACAAATTTAAGAAGACTTATCCCACAAATGACCTTGCTCTCAATGAATAAAGACGAGATGCAACAAATTTATGAAGGCAAAACCATGGAAGAGTTAGTTAGGGCTGCAAAAAAAGATGTTCCGTACGTCATTGTTACTGATGGTCCGCATGGAGCAGTTGCCGCAGATATGCATCATATCATTTCCGCAGGCATGTATGAGGATGTACCAGTTGTTGATAGAACTGGGGCAGGTGATGCCTTTAGCTCAGGTTTTACGGCTATGATTGCGGCAAACGAAAGTTTAGAAAAAGCAGTAACACTTGCAAGCGCAAATTCCACAAGTGTAGTTGGTTCAATTGGTGCAAAAGTGGGTATTCTTTATGACTCAGCTAAACTTCATAAGATGGAATTCTCAATAAAGGATTTTTAATGCTAATGCTATTATGTAAGCAAGAGAATATTTAACCAATGTCACGACTTATATCAGATTTATTAGGTGCTACCGAACCAATGTTTAGCCTTGCTATTCGTCAACTAGAAGAGTTGAGTGATAATAACGGTGCCGATATTCGCTTAAGTGCAGAAATTATAGGACAAGTGCAACTGAAAACAAAACAACTTGGGCTTGATCCTCATGATACGACAGGTAAAGAACTGTATTACGCATTAATGGAACATGTACGGAAAAACGATCTTCATCTAATGCATGCTATTGGAGGCAAAGACCGAGACAGCCCAAGCCAGTTAATGCCATTAATGAAAAAAGCTGCTGAAGCGGTTAAGCTAAATCGCAAATGTTGGGTTCTCAAAAAGAGTGTTGCAAAGGAATTTCTGAAAAAAACACCACCTCCTACCATTATGAAATTACTTGGCTATAAAAGTATTGATAGTATGCTCAAAAAAGAAAATATATTTGAAATTTATGGCGCTTTACGATTTGCCGAAGGACCAGAATGGCTCAACAATTTCGATGCTCAATATAAAACAATTAGCCCTTCAGATTTCGAACAAAGAGATATTGAGATTGTCCAAATGCCAGCTGATAGGTGGGGTGAAATTACTAAGCCATTTATTCATAAAAAAAGACATAACATAACCCATCTCAAGGAGTTGGGTGTAATTTTAATGCTTCCGATTTCGCTTGATTCTATGCCAGGTATAACAATAACCGTGATGCCGCTCCTCTTTCATTATTTAAACGAAATAAGACTATATAGTGCATTCTTTAAGTTGCAGCAAGTAAAGCCAGATTTTGCTCAGATAGTTATCGACACTCTTATTGCTGATCCAGGCGAGGCTGCAATCATGGTAGGGCAAAAAATTCATTGGAGAGTTATTCAACGCTATTTTGGAAAACTTGAGAATGAATATCATCCAGAGATTTTTGAACCTCACGTGCAGCCAGAAGATTTGCACTGGAGAAAAGCAGAACATATTCTCTATGAAATTGATCCTGAGCTCGCGTGGTGGCGTGATTTAGATTACGTTGGAGTGATGCATCAAGGCCGTCCCGTCTCACTTAACCTACTAGATCTTGCCGTATCCTATAGTACGCAAACACCCTACAAAGAACGAGCAGTCTATCATTTTAGGGAAAGTTTGTGGAATGAGCTGTTTGAACGATATATGGGCCACAAAGTACTACAAGACCAAGTACTTAAGCAATTAGATAATAATCTTATAGCACCAGAGACAATACATAAAAGTTTGATAGGCAGAGGCTAGATGAATTATTCCATTTGTATATCTGGAGCTTCAAGTGGTGAAACGGTAGCTTCGTCTCGAACGCTTGCGGAACAACTTGGCTCTAGCGTTGCTAAAGCGGGTCATATCGTAACAACCGGAGCTACGTTAGGATTGCCTTTTTACGCAGCTCGCGCAGCGTTTAAAGAAGGGGGTATGAGTATCGGGTTTTCTCCAGCTGGATCTCTACAAGAACACGTTTTTAAATATCGGCTTCCGATTGGTGTATTTAGCTATATAAATTACACGGGTATGCATTACGTTGGGAGGGATGTATATTTAGTCCAATCGAGCGATGCTGTTATAACGGTTGGTGGGCGTTTTGGCAGTCTACATGAGTTTACCTCTGCACTTGAATCAAACATGCCCTGTGGTTTTCTTGTTGGCAGTGGTGGTGCAGCAGATTTAATTCCTGATTTAATGGAGAAACTTGAAGTGCCTCACAAGAATATGATTATTTTTGATGAGGATCCTGAACAATTGGTTAAAAAGGTTATAGCCAAATTGGACGAATTAAATCACGGCCTAGACACAGCAGCACTTGCTAATAAATGGTTCTTGAGTGGCGAAGAAAGCCAACACACTTCGAATAAAGGCTAACGTATTATTTTGGAACCGGCATCGTAAAGCCGAAGGTAGAGCCATTACCTGGTTCTGATTCGAAAATAATACTTCCACCATGATCTTCAATTACTCGTTTTGCTAAATAAAGACCAATGCCCGAACCATCTGGCCGAATTTTTTTAGCATTATCTGCTCGGAAAAATTTCGAAAATAACTTATCTTTTTGATCTTTTGGTACACCAATCCCAGTATCTACTACTTTAAAGGTAACGCAATCGTTGTCATATTTTAGGTATATATTTATTTTACCCTCTGGAGAATAATCGATAGCATTATTTATAAAATTGGAAATAACTTGCTGCATTTTTACTTTATCAAATGTAAATTTAGGAATAAATGTACTAGGTAAGTGGTAGTCTAATAGTACTTTCTTTTCGCTAGCGCTATCTTTATGTTGCTCCACTTCTGTTGTTATTAACTGTTGTAAATCACCGACATTCATATCAAGATGAAATTTTCCGGCGGACATTCTGCTTATATTTAACAAATCATTTATCAGTGCCTTCATGACATTAATTCTCTCCACTGAAGCATTAAGTTTGGATTTTAATTTATCATTCATTTCCCCGTAATAGCCTTGTGCTGCCATAGTCACATAGCCATCAATTGCAGCGAGAGGTGTAGTAAGTTGATGTGACGCCATCGAGATAAAGTCATCTTTTGCAACATCGGCATCACGCAGTTTTTCGTTTGCCGCTATGAGTTCTTTCGTTGCATCATTGACTTTATTTTGTAAACTAACATTGAAATTTTGAATTAAAGAAAATGCTTTTGAGTTTTGAATCGCCAATGCTAATTCATTAGCTAAGGTAGTGATACCTTTTATGTCCGAGTTATCAAAAAAAGATTCATTTCTTTTTGGCCCAATAACAAGATATCCAATTATTTGATTTTGCAGTTTGAGTGGCAAGAAAATTGAAAATTGAAAACTTCTTAGAATTTTCTTCACGTTGCCGTTGCTCACCTCATCTTCTACCAACAAATCCTCACCAAGGTAATCAAGATATTTCTTTAAATCCTTAAGGTTATATTTTATATCGTAGCCACCTATGTAATATATTTCCTTTTGATCAAGCACAATAATTGAGGTTCTATTGACCTTCATTCTGGAATTTATAAGATCCACTATTTCTTTTGATAATGCTACTAAATTTATATCAGATGAAATGATTTGCGAAGCTTCTTCAATTAATCGCGCAGGATTATATTTGTCTTGTTGAAATAATTTATCAGTGAAGCGTGCAGTAATTTTTTGCAGTGGATAAAAAAGAAAGGCAAGTACCGCAGCAGCAATTACAAAATATATTTGTTGCAAAACCGAAAGAATTAGATGTGGGAATATTATATTGCTGAGTTTAATTGCCACTATTCCGAATAAACTTACAACGATAAATAGGGTCAATAAGTAGCCAAAAGTTTTGAGCGCTATAGTTTTTATATCAAACATTCTATGCCAAAAAATTGCATACGCGACAGAACCAACAAGGATAAGAAGTGTCGGCGTCCCAATTAGTACACCGTATTGGCTTATATGAAATTCTGGTAAAACTATTTGTGTAACGAGATTAATGGTTACTGAGACAGTTATACCTGCAACCATTACTCTAATTTGTTGTTTGACAAGTTTTTCTGCATTTTTCTGATATCTAAATAATACAGAAAACGATATGGCAAACATGACTAGGAAGTAGAGGAGGGTAAGCCATAAAAGTGGTCCAGGTCCAGAGGTTACATTACCAGCAGCAGTTCGTTCAATTGATTTAATAACATACGGCGTAAAGCCAATAACTGCTAGCGTGAGGGCTGCTATCCATACAATGATGTTTTGCATCGGAGTAATAACGATTTTAGCGTAGCTTGTGCTAAACATCAGAAATGCGATAGGTATAAAAATGGCAGCGGATGCTGCTGCTCTTGTAAAAACGAGCGCAAAACTGGTGTTTGGTAATTCGGAAACAAATGCACATGCAATATATGCAAAAATTGACATGTCAAAAAAGACAAAACTTGATGTTTGACGAGATTTAACGTTACGAGATGCAATCAATATCGCCAGGACCAACAATGTTACTAACGCAATTGTAAATGTTAACAGATTAATTATTGACATAGACGTCTATTTTTATATTCTCACCCTATAAAACTTATGGTAATAGTATAGCACTTATTCTGAATTACTACGCTTTTTATACACAGCTTTATTATCTTTAATTTTCTATTTCTCATCTGTTAATACTCAGTTATACTTATTGAGTGAATGAGTCTTTTAATTTAGTAACAGAATATCAACCAACAGGAGATCAACCTGCTGCTATAAAAGCATTGGTAAATAATTTTTCTAATAACGAAAAAGAACAGGTGTTGCTAGGGGTAACCGGATCAGGCAAAACGTTTACCATGGCAAATGTTATTCAGCAGCTTCAGAAACCAACGTTGGTACTAGCCCACAACAAAACACTTGCTGCGCAACTGTACAACGAATTTAAAAATTTTTTCCCCGATAATGAAGTCCATTATTTTGTTAGCTATTTTGATTACTATCAGCCTGAAGCGTATATCGCACGCAGTGACACCTACATCGAAAAAGATAGTCAGATTAACGAAGAAATCGATAGATTACGGCATGCAGCAACAAGTGCACTCTTGAGCCGAAAAGACGTTATTATCGTTGCCAGCGTGAGTTGTATATATGGTATCGGTTCAGTTGATGATTATGGTGCTATGGCAATAAAGGTGAGGGTAGGCGAAAAACGAGTTCGAGACAAATTTATGCGCCAACTCACTGATATCCAGTATAAACGAAATGATGTTGCATTGGGTCGTAGTACGTTTCGTGTGAGAGGTGATGTGATTGACGTTTTTCCAACGGGAGAGGAAGTGGCATATCGAATTGAATTTTTTGGTGATGAAATTGAAAAAATTACTCAAATTAACCCTCTCACCGGTGAAGTGGAAAAAAAGCTTGAATCGCACACTATTTTTCCAGGTAGTCACTATGTGACGCCTCATGAAAAAATGAAACACGCACTTGGACATATTGAAAAAGAACTCGAAGAAAGATTAGCCTATTTTAATAAGAATAATCTTCTACTTGAAGCACAACGACTTGAACAAAGAACAAGATTTGATATTGAGATGATGGAAGAAACGGGCTTCGTAAAGGGAATTGAAAATTATTCCAGATATCTAACTAATCGTGAACCCGGAGAACAGCCGGCAACTCTCATGGACTATTTCCCCGATGATCATTTAATCTTAATAGATGAGAGTCATATGACACTTCCGCAGGTTCGTGGAATGTATAACGGCGACCGAGCTCGTAAAGAAGTATTGGTAGAGCATGGCTTTCGATTACCAAGTGCACTCGATAATAGGCCATTAACATTCACAGAGTTCGAACGACATATTAATCAGGTAATTTACGTATCGGCAACTCCTGCAGATTACGAACTCAGCAGATCGCCTGCTCCAATTCAGCAGGTTATTCGTCCAACGGGATTATTAGATCCTGAAATTTTTATTAGACCCGTCGAAGGACAAATCGATGATTTGATTGCAGAGATTAGAGACAGAATTAAAAAGAGACAACGCGTACTTGTTACAACTTTAACAAAACGAATGGCTGAGGACCTAAAAGAATATCTCGAAGGTCTTGCGATTAAAGTTCAATATTTGCATAGTGATGTCGATACTTTAGAGAGGACGGACATTTTGAGAGACTTGCGTCTGGGAATTTATGATGTACTCATAGGGATTAACTTGCTAAGAGAAGGGCTTGATCTTCCTGAAGTAAGTCTCGTCGCAATTTTAGATGCAGACAAAGAAGGTTTCCTGAGAAGCGAGTCAGCGCTTATTCAAACTATAGGACGAGCAGCTCGTCATGTTGAAGGCAAAGTAATCATGTACGCAGACCATATTACAGGCAGCATGAAGCGGGCAATAGATGAAACAAATCGTCGTCGTGCGATTCAGGAAAAATATAATACAGACAATGGAATTACTGCCGTTGGGATTATAAAGAGTATTGATGAAAGCTTACGATCAATAGTTGGGGCAGAAAGCAAAGAGGCCAAGACGGCAAAGATCAATTTAGATAAGATACCAAAGGATGAATATCATATGCTTGTTAGCGACCTAACGGCACAAATGGATATTGCTGCCGCTAATCTTGAGTTTGAAAAAGCAGCTGATTTACGTGATCTAATTACACAAATTAAAAATAAACTCTAAAAATTGATTTTCCTCTAGTTCTTGGCGCAACTTCCTTTTATACTTATGAAATGAGTAAAATTAGCGAGCAAGATATTAGAAAGCTTGCATCACTGAGTAAATTGAAACTTAGTGATGAGGAAGTGAAGCTGTATCAAAAAGAACTAACTTCCATTGTCGCCTATATAGAGCATCTTTCAGAAGCTGACGTTAATGGGCTCGCACCTACTTCGCAGGTAACCGGACTTAAAAATGTAACAAGAGCAGATGCATTGATAGATTATGGTGTTAGCCCGTCAGATTTACTTAAAAATGCTCCAGCTAAAAAAGATAATCAGTTTAAAGTAAAAAGGATGATTGTGTGAATTGGGACTCAATAGAAAAAATAGCCCATGATGTTTCAAGCGGAAAAGTAACGGCCGAATCATTGGTCGAACGCTCTTTGGGAGCGATAGAAGAAACAAAAGAATATAACGCAATTCTTGCCGTGTCTAAAATCCGAGCACTTGAGCGGGCTCGAGAAATCGACCAAAAAGTGAAAAATGGAGAAAATATTGGCAAACTCGCCGGAGTTCCTTTTATTGCAAAGGATAATTTTTTAACTTTTGATACTACAACTACTGCGTCTAGTCATATGCTAGAAAATTTCCATGCGCCTTATCAAGCGACTGCAATTGAGCGTCTTGAAGCAGCGGGAGCAATTATGGTTGCTAAATCAAATCTTGATTCATTCGCCCATGGAAGTAGCACCGAAAATAGTGCGTTTGGCCCAACACTTAATCCACTTGATAAAAGTAAAGTTCCCGGAGGATCGTCTGGTGGATCCGCAGCTGCCGTCGCACTTAAAATAGCTCCATTTGCACTCGGCACCGATACAGGTGGCTCCATACGTTTACCAGCTAGTTTTTGTGGTGTCGTTGGATATAAGCCTACCTATGGACTCGTATCGCGTTATGGAGTTGTTGCAATGGCCAGTTCAACTGATGTTATTGGGCCCATAACCACTTCAGTGGAAGATGCTGCAGTTGTTCTTGATGTTATGAGCGGCAAAGATCGATTTGATGGTACAACTATTGATCGTGACTTAGACATATACGATGGAAAGCCATTTAGCCTTAAGGGCAAAAAGATAGGACTCCTCAAAGAATATCTTTCAAGTGGTATTGATGAGGGCGTGAAGAAGGTTGTTCTTGATACTGTTGAAAAAATTAAAGCCCAAGGAGCAGAAATAGTTGAAGTAAGTATCCCTTCAATTTCACTTTCACTAGCATGCTATTACGTGCTTGTACCTGCAGAAGTCAGTAGTAATTTAAGTAGATACGATGGTCAACGTTATGGTCTAAGTGATACTACAGCTAAAAATCTAGATGAAAGTTTTGAGAAGAGTCGTGCTGCTGGATTTGAGGCTGAAAATAAGCGAAGAATAATGATTGGAACTTACGTACTCAGCAGCGGTTACTACGACGCATATTATAAGAAGGCTCAAATTGTCAGAACAAAACTTATAAATGAATTCAATACAGTTTTTGAAAAAGTAGATTATTTGATAGGGCCGACCGCTCCAATGACTGCTTTTGAAATAGGTAAAAATGTAGATGATCAATTGCAAATGTATCTCGCAGATATTATGACGGTATCCGCTAACCTGGTCGGAATTCCTTCTATTAGTATTCCAGCAGGAAACGCGAATAGCATGCCAGTAGGTTTGCAGCTTATGGCGCCACAGAAAAGTGACCGGAATTTATTAGCACTCGCAGCAGCAATTGAAAAGGAAATAGAATGAGCATATCAGCAATCATAGCTATCATTGTCTGTGCAGTCGCAGTCCTTAGTATTATAAGTCTCGCATCACGTTCAAATCCTAAGGGAATTGACAGGCTACATTTCAAAAATGAATGGAACGATATCCTACTTGTTTTTAAGGATGATAAAACCAAAGAATTGAGTATTATCCAAGCTGATAAATTGTTGGATGAAGCGTTGAAGTGTCTAGGATTTACAGGTACCAGTTTGAGTCAAAGATTAATCGGCGCAAAACATAAGCTTAAGCATCGAGACGAGGTATGGAACGCTCATAAGCTTAGAAATAAAATTGTGCACGAAAGTACCTACCATCCTACTGCTGGTGATATCAAGGTTGCCTTAAGGGGTTATTACAAAACCTTTAAAGATTTGGGAGTGCTATGATGGAGAAATATATAATCAAAGGATATTATCCGACTATTGGTATTGAGTGTCACGTTCAGTTGAAGACAAAGACTAAGCTCTTTTCGGGCATAAATAATGATGCTCGTGATGCTGCCCCTAATACACTCATCAGTCCTTTGTGTGTTGGGCTCCCAGGAACACTACCGATTTTAAATGAACAAGCAGTCGCACTTGCAATTCGTGCTGGACTCGCACTTCGCGCTGAAATTGCCGAAGAAAGTGTTTTTGATCGAAAACATTATTTTTACCCTGACTTACCAAAAGGTTATCAGATTACTCAATTTGCACAGCCAATTGTCGGTAAGGGTATTGTAGAAGCGCATCTTGATGATGGCACACTATTTGCAGTTAATATCACAAGAGCACATCTTGAAGAGGACGCCGGCAAAAGTACTCATCCTGCAGGCGAAGACTACTCGCTAGTTGATCTTAATCGTGCTGGTACGCCACTATTGGAAATTGTTTCTGAACCCGAAATACATAGCGGTGAAGAAGCTCGCGCCTACGCCCATGAACTAAACTTACTTATGAAATATGCAGAAGTTTCTGAAGCTGATCTTTTTCAAGGTAATATGCGTTTTGATGTAAACGTTAGCGTAAGTAAAGATCCTGAAAAGCTAGGAACAAGAAGTGAGACTAAGAATCTCAACAGTTTTAAGAGCGTTGAAAAGGCAGTTGAATTTGAAATACTACGTCAAATCGATTTACTGGAAAAAGGACAACCCATCGTACAGGAAACGAGAGGCTGGGATGATGCTAAGCAAAAAACATTTAGTCAACGATCTAAAGAGGACGCACATGATTATCGTTATTTCCCAGAACCAGATGTTCCACCAATAGTTGTTACAAAGGAGGCAATTGAGGCTACCGCGCAAACTATGCCCCTATTGCCAGCTGCACTCCGCGAGCGTTTCGGAACATTTGGTTTATCTAGCCCACAAATAAGTATTATTCTTGAGGATAGAGAACTAGCTGCTATTATCCGATTTATTACTGAAGAGCATGATGAAAAAACAGCTCGAACAATTGCCAATTGGTGCTTAGGTGAAATAATGCGGCAAGTAGCTGACAATAAATTGACCTGGCAAGCAGTTATGAGCGCAGTTCCACAACTTGTCACACTTGCTTCAATGGTTGACGACAACCGCTTAAGTTCAACCGCAGCCAAAGAATTACTTGAGGAAATTGTTACCGATAAGAAAGATCCTCTTAAGCTTGCAGAGGATAAGAATTTAATTCAGATTTCTGATGATGGGGCACTTGTAATGATTGTTGAGCAGGTATTAAATGATAACGTTAAGGCAGCGGATGATGTTCGTAGTGGAGAGCTCAAAGCAATCGGCTACTTAGTAGGCCAGGTTATGAAAGCATCTGCCGGAAGAGCGAATCCTGCTGTTGTTCAAGCATTAATAAAAAAACAATTGGAGAAGTAGTAACTATGAAACAACCAACTAAAGCCATTATTGCAGCTGCTGGACTCGGAACTCGTTTTTTACCGCAAACCAAAGCCATGCCCAAAGAAATGCTTCCTATTATTGATAAACCGGTAATACAAATTATTGTCGAACAACTTGTTGCAAGCGGCGTTACTGACATCATAATCGTTACTGGAAGTACAAAGCGAGCGATTGAAGATCATTTTGATAGAAGCGATGAGCTCGAATATGAATTACGCCAAAAAGGTAAAGATGATTTAGCAGATGAAATCAGAAAAATATCTGAACTTGCTAACTTTATTTATATTCGCCAAAAAGGAACTCCAAAAGGAAACGCTCGACCACTCATTAATGCATCACATTTACTAGCTGAAGATGAACCATTTTTCATGTTTTTTGCAGACGATTTTTTCCGCTCAGAAGTTCCCCACGCAAAGCAATTATTAGATGTCTACAACGAAACAGGAAAATCAGTCATCTCACTTCTTGAAGTAGAGCCAAAGGATACTTCTAAATACGGTATCGTTAAAATTTCAAATAAGTTAAGTGATAAGGTATTTGAGATAGCTGAACTTGTAGAGAAACCTGGCCCTGAAATGGCTCCATCGAATATAGCATCAGTAGGAGGCTATCTACTAACTCCGGATGTTTTGCCAATAGTTTTATTAGAAAAAATAGGACACGGGGGAGAAATTGGTTTGTCGCATAGTGTTAGCGAACTAGCAGAAACAGGGCGAGTAGTCGGGAAATTTATTGATGGAGTTTATCATGATGCCGGAGATAAAGCGCGATATTTGCGTGCTGTTGTTGATCATGCATTAGCAGATCCAAAGCTTGGCCCAAATTTCAGAGAATATTTGTTAAAACGGCTTAATCAATAGCTTTTTTAATTGCGCTAAAGGTATATTTTACACTAATAATAATTTTCTGTTAGCTGACATTTTTTCTATAATAGATGTATAGAAAAAGAGAGGGTACATGCAGGGATCAACGCCCAAAGTGGCAGCTAACGATTATGTGCATTTACATAATCATACGCAGTATAGTTTACTCGATGGGCTAACTAAGATTGGCCCGCTTTTAGATTTTGTAAAGAAATCTGGCATGCAGGCGGTTGCTATGACTGATCACGGTACTCTTTCTGGTGCAATTGAATTTTATAAAGAAGCAAAAGCTCGAGACATTAAACCAATCATAGGCCTTGAGACCTACGTTGCTGCACGAGGCCATACGGATAAAGATCCACAAAAAGATAAAAATCGCTATCACCTTATTTTGCTTGCCATGAATAATGTAGGCTACCAGAATTTAATGCGTTTATCGACAACTGCTAATTTAGATGGTTTTTATTACTTTCCGCGTATCGACCATGAGCTTTTAGAAAAATATAATGAAGGACTTATTGTTCTGAGCGCCTGCATGGGTGGAGAAGTCGCCAATGCATTCAAGGAAGGTCAAGATACAAAAGCGGTAGAAATTGCATCCTGGTATAAGAAAATATTCGGAGACCGTTACTATTTAGAAGTACAAGATCATGGTCATCCAAAAAATCCTATTCCCAATAAGGAACAGGAAATGATAAATAATAAAATTTTAGAACTTTCCAAAAAACTTTCTATCCCTGCAGTCGTTACAGCAGACGGACATTATCTTAAACATGAAGATCAAGAGGCGCATGAAATTTTATTATGTGTCGGTACGGGTTCGTATTTGAGTGATGAGAAAAGAATGTCACTTAAAGATTTTCCGCTACACGTTACAGAGCCTGAAGAAATGATTAGTAGATGGGGTGAAGATTATCCAGAACTTATTACCAATACTATTGCTATCGCTAATAGATGCAACGTGGAAATAGAACTTGGTAAGATTTTAATTCCTAAATTTGATGTACCTGAAAAGGAAACCGAAAAATCATATTTAGAAAAACTAGTGTATCGGGGCTTAGCATTTCGATATGGTGGTGTTAAAGAATCTGACGCAGCTCAATTAACGGTTTCCCAAGCCAGGAAAACGCTACCAAAGAAAATTGAAGAGCGAACTGAATTTGAGCTCAAAGTAATTGAAGAAATGGGTTTTTGTGGATATTTTTTAATTATTTGGGATTTTATTAAATGGGGTAAGGATCGAGGTATTGTTTTTGGCCCTGGACGAGGAAGTGCCGCAGGATCTATTATTGCCTATTCTTTAAGAATCACTGAGCTTGATCCACTAGCCTATGATTTACTCTTTGAAAGATTTTTGAATCCTGATCGTATTAGCATGCCCGATATCGATATTGATATTCAAGATTCAAGAAGGGATGAAGTAATTCAATATTGCGTTCAAAAATATGGATCTAATCGGGTTGCCAATATTGTTACTTTTGGACGCATGGCTGCGCGCGCTGCGGTTCGAGATGTTGCTCGAGTGCTGCAAGTGCCGTATTCTGAAGCAGATAAACTTGCAAAAATGATTCCACCGCCAGTGCAAGGTCGTCATATCCCACTTGAAAAATCAATTGTAGAAAATAGTGAGCTCAAATCAGAATATGATAATAATCCTACTGCTAAACGAGTTTTTGATATGGCAATTCAACTTGAGGGTACGATTCGGAGCCATGGTGTTCATGCTGCCGGAGTGGTGATAGCCCCAGATGATATTGTTAAGTTTGCCCCTCTGGAAATGGCGCAAAAAGGGGTAATAGCCACGCAGTATCCAATGGGTCCCATTGAAGAATTAGGACTGCTTAAGATGGATTTTCTCGGATTATCTAACTTAACTACTATAAATAACGCTCTCCGTATAATTAAGCGTGTATATGGGAAGACTATAACCGTTGATTCAATTCCACTTGATGATAAAAAAACATATAAGTTACTTGGAAGTGGTGATACTGTAGGAGTTTTTCAGCTTGAGTCTGCAGGAATGAAACGCTATCTTCAAGAATTGAAGCCCTCAGAATTTGAAGATATTGTAGCCATGGTTGCACTGTATCGGCCCGGGCCAATGCAGTTCATTGAAGATTATATTGGCAGAAAGCACGGCGAGCGTGAAATAGAATATCCTCATGAAAGTATGAAGAATGCTCTTAAGAGTACGTATGGAGTGCTTGTTTATCAGGAACAGGTCATGCAAATCTCAAAAGAAGTATGTGGTTTTACGGGTGGAGAAGCAGATACGCTCCGTAAAGCAATTGGTAAAAAGAATATGGAAATGATGCAAAAAATGCGTGAAAAAATGATTGAAGGTGGGCAGACGCATAGTGGTATTTCAAAAGAAGTCATGGAGTTGTTCTGGAAGCAATTAGAGGATTTTGCTGCATATTGTTTTAATAAGAGTCATGCCGCTTGCTATGCGCTCGTTTCATATTGGACGGCGTATCTTAAAGCTTATTATCCAGCAGCATTTATGGCATCACTCATGACAAGCGATTACGATAATATTGATCGCTTAGCGATAGAAATAAGCGCCTGTAAACAATCTAATATTGAAGTACTGCCTCCTGATGTCAATGAGTCATATCATGAGTTTGCCGTTGTTCCAAGTGATGATTCCAAAAAAATGCAGATTCGATTCGGGCTTGATGCAATCAAAAACGTAGGACATGGAGTAGTTGATGAAATTATTCGAGCAAGAACTGATGGTGGCCCTTTTAAATCCATAGCCGATTTTATTACAAGAGTAAATGGAAGGCTTGTGAATAAGAAAGTATGGGAAAGTTTGGCAAAATCTGGTGCGCTCAACCGTTTTGGCGACAGAGGGGCAATTATTGAAAATCTTGAAAGTATTCTTGCAATAGCTGCAAAGCTGAATAAGGAGCAGAAAATTGGGCAGACTGATTTATTTGGTAATGATACCCAAAGCACTAGTTCCCCAATTTTTACAATAGAAGTACCTCCCAGTAAAGGATTATTTACAGAACAGCAGTATTTGCAGTGGGAGCGTGAGCTTATGGGGCTTTATATATCTAGCCATCCGCTGCAGCCGTTCGAGGCAATTTTAACTGAACAGGCGGTTCCTTTATCTGAAATAACTCCAGAGAATGATGGAAAAACTGCAGTGATCGGCGGAACGATCAATGAGTTTAGGAAGATAACTACAAAAAATGGCCAAGCTATGGCGTTTGCTAAACTTGAAGATTTATTTGGCGATGAGAGAGAGCTGATTATCTTCCCTAGAGTTTTTGACGATACAGAAGGGTTTTGGGATAAAGATAAAGTCTTACTTATAAAAGGTAGAGTGGATGGGTCAGATAAAAACGGAGCACTGCTTAAAGAAGCTAAATTCCTCGTGTCATCTGTCTCAGATATTTCATTAGAAACCGCGAAGGCATACAAAGCTAAGGGACGCTCAAAAAAAATGTCTGGTGCAAAAAAAGCTGCAACTAAACCAAAATCTGAACAAACAGAAGATCGTACTGTTAAAAGATTATATATTCGCTTGCCTGATACAAAAGACCAATTACTGCTTGAAAAATTAAAAACACTACTTGACGCAAATGCCGGTACAATTGAGGCAGTACTCGTACTTGGCTCAGATAAGAAACAAATTATAAAACTTCCGCAAAAAATTGATGCTAACAATGAGCTTCTTCTTTCGCTTAAAAAATTAGTAGGTAAAGAAGATATAAAATTTCAATAAGCCAGCTCTACGCCTGCTTATGTAATTTTTTTATATAAAGAATTTCAAGAATAACACCAACAGCGAGGATTATGAAGCCGACTATGAGAGCTAGCGTGGTATTTACCTTAAAATACCAGGGGCTCAAGAGTGTGATGCCTCCTGCAGGTATTTCGCTATACATGTGGTTGTTCTGCTGTTGATTAGTAAGCATTACAACAATAACTCTTGTCTTGGGGTGGCCAGGATATTTTGACACATTTGCAATTCCAACACCTATATCCGTAAAAGAACTGCTTGTATATGCATCATATTGAATTGGGTTCTTGCTCCAGCCGTTAATAATTCTATCTGTTGATTCGTCGCTGACGGCTTCAATCATGCTTGCAGAGCTATAAATGACTCCTGCTTTTTTAATATAATCCCAACTTGTCCTACCGTCAGGCATACTGTATGAAAACGTAGTAGATCGTGCCATATCCTCTGCTTGGGATTGTGCAGCATTCATAAGCGAAGCATTGGACGTTAGTGGGGAAAGTGAAAGTAAACTTCTTTGTTTCTCTATATTTTCAGTAACTTGATTGATGCTAGGGGGTGAGGTGAGAGTATTTTTGTAAGGAATGAAAAAACCAGTTAATAAAAATATAAAAAGTGCACTAACAATAAAAAGGCTATGGCCTAATCGGAGAGTTTTAGGATTATTAAATTTCATGGTTTCCTCGTACTGACAATTGATATAATGCAATTCCTGTAGCCACTGAAACATTAAAGGATTCTTTTTTCCCCTTCATCGGTATTTCGACAATGAAGTCTGAGCTTTCAAGGGACTGTTCATTTACCCCATTGATTTCATTCCCTACAATAAGCGCTACCTTGTTTGGTATCCTTAATTTATTGATAGGGGTGCTCAATTTATTTTGCTCAAGACTAACAATTGTGTACTGCGTTTTTTTTAACGAATCAATAACATCGCTGATGTCTTCATGTCGTTCGATATCCATCGTAGCTTCTGCGCCAAGAGAAGTCTTCTTGATAGCATTTGTTTGTTTGGTAATCTCATGTGGGAGGCGCTCGTCATTCATTACTTTTGGATAGGGGGTGTATCCGGTAAGAACTACTTTACTTACCCCTAAACCGTCAGCGGTTCTGAGAATACTTCCGACATTATGTGTGCTTCGAACGTTATCGAGCACCACTATTATTTCATTCATTACAAACATAATAACAAAATTGACTCCAACTGCTTATGCTTAATTGCTATACTATCTACAGTATATGGCAGAAGACGCAAGAATTTTAGAAGAAAGAAGCACACAGCGACGAGCGCATTTGCTGAATATGGCGTATGAAGATACATCTGCAAGAGAAATACCGCTCTATCCAGAAGTATTGCCGGTCCCCGAGCTGTACAGTCTCAGAGCAATCCCCCTCTATGCAGATGCCAATAACCTTCGCTTTGGAGTTACTAATACGACTTCGCAATCGACGATGGCGAATTTAAAAATGCGTTTCCCTGATCAACAGACTACTTTCTCTATTATTTCAGATACTGGTTATAAAGATCTAATGCGTCGTTATGATCCACCAAAGGAAGTAATCTATAAAGATATTTCACTTATATCGCATGATGCCGACGAGCAATTTAAAGTAGTTTCTGAAACACTCAATAGTGTACGAGCCGACGATATGTTAGCGTATGTGGTTCAGCAGGCATATCTACTCAAAGCCTCGGATATTCACCTTGAAACTGACGAGGACGGTGTTAGGATTCGACTAAGGGTAGATGGCGTGCTTCATCCCATTGCTGAATTTACGAATGATAAGTACCGACAATTTTTATCAAGTCTTGCCGTAGCTGCTAACGTTTCAACAAATTCAGATCAACCACAAACAGGCCATATCAATAGAAGTTACCAATTAGCAAATGGCTCGTCTGTTACTGTAAATCTTCGACTGGAAACAGTACCTACGGTCCATGGAATGGATGCAGTGCTCAGGCTTTTTAACTTAAAACCCGAACTTATGAAACTCGATAGTCTCGGTTTGACGAAGGATGAAAAAGCAATAATAGATGATATTATTAGCCATCCTAACGGGCTCGTTCTTATGGTAGGGCCTACTGGTTCCGGTAAGACAACGACTCTTTACAGCATCCTAAATCAACTAAACAACCCAGAACGCAAAATTATTACACTTGAAGATCCCGTAGAATATAACATCAAAGGTATTACACAAATACCAATTGACTCCACAAAAGAGGCGAATGGTTTTGCAGATAAATTTAGGGCGGTGCTTCGTCTTGACCCAGACGTCATTATGGTTGGAGAAATTAGAGATTTAGATACTGCTAAAACTGCGCTTCAGTCAGCGCTTACGGGACACCTTGTATTGTCAACCTACCATGCAGGATCTGCAGCAGCAGCGTTAACTCGCATGCTTGATGCAATTGGGGATAACCCACTCTTCTCATCAGCAATTCGCCTCATAACAGCACAGCGTTTGATTCGTAGGCTTGATGATCATTCTAAAGTTGCCTATGACCCTGACCCCAAGACGCTAGGATGGCTAAGCGGTGTCATTGCTACTTTTCCAGAACATGTTCCCAAACCAAACTTGGACGGTATAAAACTCTATAAAGCAGGAAGTTCACCGGAAAACCCATTTGGATATAGCGGGCAACTTGCAGTGCGAGAATTGATGCTGATGACTCCAGCAATTCTCAATGAATTGAAGAAAGCGTCGAGGGATATTTCTGCTCAGGAATTAGAAAAAACCGCGATTTCGGATGGGATGCTCACCATGATTCAAAACGGTGTTATCCAGGTTATTCAAGGCAATACGAGCCTAGAAGAAATTATGCGTATTCTTGCTTAAAGTACTTATATATGCAAAAATTTAACTATTATTTGAGCGTTGAGCTCTTTTTTATACGTTAATGAGACCCTTATCCAAACATGGCAAGAACAATTAGTAGTACTAAAATGATTCAGAAAAACGATGTTAAGATTTCTGTAGTAATACCAGCTTACAATGAAGCAGATTTCCTTCCACGTTGTCTTGATACACTAATGGTCCAAAAAAATGCTCCAAATTTCGAAATTATAGTAGTGAATAATGCAAGCACTGATGAAACTGCTGAAGTGGCGAAAAGATATGGAGTTAGAGTTATTCATGAATCCGAAAAAGGAGTAGTCCACGCCCGTCAAGCTGGACTTGAAGCAGCCCGGGGCCGGATTATTGTATCAACTGATGCAGATAGCTTCTTTCCTGAAAAATGGATTTATAACATTCATTCATTTTTTTTAGAACATCCTGAAGCTTCAGGACTTGCGGGTAGCTATCATTTCTATAAAGGTCCGCTATGGTCGAGAATTATGCCCGCCGTACTTGGCTATTTAATTTGGGGGCTATCACTTGTTATTCATCGACCCGTGTATGTCTCTGGTGCAAATTTGAGTTTCCGAAAAGACGCATTTCCGGGGTATGACACTCGTTTTTACCAAGGTGCTGATGAGCGGGGTGTACTGCTTGAAATTATGAAAAAGGGAAGAGTCTATGTAACGATGAAAAATCCTGTAGAAACTTCCAGCAGAAGGGTAAATCAAGGATTTTGGCATAGTATGATTATGACAGTCGGCTATTATTATGGATATAATAATTGGCGAACAAAGAAGAAGGGATATAGCAAAATCGGGTCACCCCCCGCTATTCGAACAGAAGACAGAACTACGCACGCACCACTTCTTTTTCTACAATGGGCTATAGTGCTAGCTGTAGGTTTTATTATTTTTGAAATAATTAAAAGGCATTACGATATTTGGTAATGTACAAAACAAGTTGTAACTCTTTTCAAATATAAATAGATGTGTTATATTATACCTTGAATCTTTTATTAATAAGACTTGGATAAAAAGGAAACTATGCAAAGCCTAATTCAGAAAATTGAAGCTAAACATCTCAAGAAACAAGTTGTTGATGTACATACTGGTGATACTGTTCGTGTTCACCAAAAAATTAAAGAAGGCGCTAAAGAGCGCGTTCAAATCTTTGAAGGGTTAGTAATTAGAACTGATCGAAAAAAGAGCCTAACAAGTTCGATTACGGTCCGACGTATTTCCAGTGGTATTGGTGTTGAAAAAAGTTTTCTACTCCATGGACCAAATGTACTCAAAATTGAAGTAACGAAAAGAAGCAAAGTGCGACGTAACTATCTTAGCTATATGCGAAAGCTGACTGGTAAAGCATCACGTCTTAGTGGTGTCGATTTCGATAAAAAAGCTGTTAACGATGTTCATGATGTTGCTGCTGAAGCTGAAGAAGTTAAACTTCACGAAGCCGCCGAAGTAGCTCATGAAACAGCTCCAGAAAAAAATTAAATAGGTCCCGCTCGGGACCTATTTTATTTACCGGCGCGAATTATTGAGATCGGGTGACCATTCTTAATGACAACCGTCTCATTTTCTTTTATTAGCCTATGCTCTCCGTCAGCTTGAAGAAAAATATGTTGTTCTGGTGTGACCGTTAAAATACTATCTCGTGTTTGAACAGAGCCGTTTCCTGCCATTGAAATAAGTCCGAGACTGAGTTGGCCAAGTGCTGAAGCTCTAGATTTAGGTTTGAGCAAATAGAAAGCTTCTTCAAAAAGTAGTGGATAAGGGGGTTTCACAAATCCGGCCATTCTTGTTTTCATTGCTAAGATTTCGTAGGATTTAGAAATGTCTCCGTCCTGGTCCTTATATTTAAATGCTTTTCTAGTTCCCGATACTGCTCGTGCCGCTGAAGCTACATCACTTAATTTTTGTCGAGAGCTTTCTAGATTATAATTGACTGCTAATGCAGCAATAGCACTAGCCCCAAGACCGATATATCCAAGGGCATTAATCGTCTCCTGGGTTCTATCATCCATATGATGCGTCGCTTCAATAGTGTAGGCAGTCGCTACAGATCCACGATCAATAATGGTATCAATAGCACTATGGCCATAAATTGTTGAAGATATATCATTCATTCCACCAAAGGGCTGAGGAAGAAGATGAATTTTATCATGCATTGAAAGACGTATCGCACTATTTGTAAGCCAGTTGAGTGTTCCATCGCCACCGCAGCTTATTACGACATCATCAGGCTCAAGCGTATCGCTTAATTCACCTTCTGTTGGTTGTAGCAAATCAATAATGGGCCGCTCATATTTCATGAGTGGATCATATATTTTCTTCTGCATCGCTTCCCTGGAATTATCCTTCTGGAGTTTTGTTGCATTAGAGCTTGATACAACAATAAACCTATTGGCGTTTATCATAAGCGGTATTATACAGTATTTTTTGACAAAAGTAAATAATCATTACATAAATACTAATCTGTAATATTCCAAGTTTCCAGCTTTTTGGTGTCACGTTTTCTCCATTTGATTCTGCTGGCAATTTCTTGTACTCCAATTTCAATATTTCTCTTTAAAGATATTTCTTTCTTCATAGGTAAGAAGAAATCATTATACTTGTCTAGCCATTCATTTGTTGCAAAGATTCTTCCTGCATGCCGAGGATAAAGGTCATACGATTTATCTTCGCCAAAATTCTTCGTTATCCATCCCCAGTTCGATGTTAACCATGACCACATAAGTTTTCTTGTTTTACGATTTCGTAAATAGAATATAACCCAGCGGTCAAAATCTTGCAGCCTTACAAAGTCAGATTTCTTGAGTAACTTGAATGATTCTTTTGCTTGTAGAGTGTTACGGGTTCCTGTGATGGCGTTACAAACATCTTGACGTAGATCTGCGCTTGTTATGGTTGGATATAGTGCAACAAGATCGTCAAATATTTTTTTGTCGCCATGACGAACGGCTGCGCTTAGAATAATGTGCCTAGTATCGGCCGGTATATTTTCTATTTTCTTATAACGATTATATTCCCGTAGCGCAGCCTTAATTACAGTAGGCTCTTCACTATATGTGGCCATTCCCAGAATAATTCCCCTAAGCTTAGTATCATTTAGGCTTTCGTTCTCATTTTTTTGCCAACCTAATATTTCATAGTTATATTTTGCTAGTTTCCAAGCAAATGATTTCATCTTTTTTTCTGCAATATCGTCTTCCTCGGCGAGTGTACGTGCATCGCTCATACAAAGACTCATCACGCCCCAAACAGGCTCCTGGCGCTCCATAGACAGTGCATCAAGTAAATCAAGCGTCTCGATTATTGAGCCATGCCCAGTACGCGCTTGCATGAGTGTGTCATTCAACAAGAAAAGTCGTTCAGATGGGTTGAGTTTACCTGATTTGATTAAAGATTTTAGAAAAGCACGATGCTCTGGGTTTTCATAACGTACCGAATAATGCAGACCGCCGCTATTAAGCCGAAGAAACTCTGGTTTTTCCAGCTTTATTGACCCACTTGGTTTATTGAAGAGTTCGATGCTTTTGTTTTTAGGTTTTATTCCTAGTGGTATTGGCCAAATTTCAGGTGTATCTTTTTTAGATGTATCTGAAAATCTGTTCTGTTTCAAAGAAAGCTTTAAGTCTTTTTGATTCACCATCAGAAGGGGAAAGCCTGCCTGTTCAATCCATTTATTCATAAAGCTTTTTACTTTTTTACCTGAAACTATTTCAAGAGAGCTCCATAGATCATCTCCAGTAGTATTCCCGTAGGCATGCTGCTCAAAATAATGGCGCAACCCCTTCTTGAAATTAGCTTTACCGACGTAATCATGTGCCATAAGTAGCAGACGTGCTCCTTTTGCATAAACAATTGAAGGATCAAACAGTGTACTAATTTCATCGGGATGATTAACTTCGGATTTAACCGCTTGTACACCAGGTAAGCAAT
The DNA here is from genome assembly GCA_903859365.1 of uncultured Candidatus Saccharibacteria bacterium. Taxonomy (GTDB): domain Bacteria; phylum Patescibacteriota; class Saccharimonadia; order Saccharimonadales; family CAIOMD01; genus CAIOMD01. Next base: position 75,138 of record CAIOMD010000007.1, read on the forward strand.
CACGCCAAAATGCGCTTAATGCTTCTTGGGATGCAAAACTTAACATAATGTCCCATTCTGGATAGAGTGCGTCTACGGCAATATATTCCATAAGGGTTGCGAAACTTTCGTTAAGCCATAAGTCATCCCACCATTTCATGGTGACCAGATTTCCAAACCACTGATGTGATAGTTCATGAGCTATCACTGTTGCAACGTACTCCTTTGTTGAGGCAGAAGTAGTCGCTTCGTCAACGAGCAAACAAACTTCTCTATAGGTGATTAATCCCCAGTTTTCCATTGCCCCACTGCTAAAGTCAGGCAATGCTACGTGATCGCATTTCGTTAAAGGGTATGGAGTGTCGAAATATTCGTTGAAAAATTCTGTAACTTTCACTGCTGTATCGAGTGCAAATGCTAAGTTTTTCTTCGAATGATCCTTGCTTGACCAAACACTCACCTTCGTTCCGTTTTTCGTAGTGCCATTTGTCGCGTGCAAATCACCAATTACGAATGCTAGTAAATAGGTACTCATAAGTGGCGTGTCGTGGAACGTCGTATGTGTTATCTCGCCTTTATGAGTAACTGAAGAAGGTTCTGTATTGCTCAGTACGACTTCATTTTTAGGTGACGATAGTGAAAGAGAAAAAATTGCCTTTGCTTCTGGCTCATCAATGCAGGGAAAGACTTCGCGAGCATGATGACTTTCAAACTGAGTAGCTAAAATTATCGATCCATCCTGCGTGAAGCAAGGATAGAGTCCGTGCATAGGCTTTGTAATCGATCCTTTGAAGTGAAGAATGATAGTAAGTTGGGTTTTAGTGATGCCCTTAAGGTCAATCTTAAGTTCATCTTTTTCAGGTATAATTTTAAAATTTTGAGAAACATCATTAACAGTAACTGACGAGATATCAAGCTTTTTTGCATGTAGTCGGACACTAGTTGCATCAGTTTTTAGTGTGCCATGAATCGTAACATTTCCCTTGAACCGCATCGTGTTTTTGTTTGGGTCGATTGAGAGCTCATAGCGTGAAGGCTGGAATGTTTCGTATAACCTGTCTACTTTTACCATTATTACTTCACTTTCATGTTTAGGATATTGAAAATAGTTATACCATATGATATCATTTAAATGTTACTGAATCCGACCAAAAGGTCGGTTTTTTCATAAAGGAGCCCCAGTGGAATTAGAAACAAAACAATTAGTCATGGCCGTAAAGGCAATCGCAGAAGAAAAAAATCTTCCTGAGTCTGTTGTTCAAGAGGCAGTAGAGCAAGCTTTAGCTGCAGCCTGGAGACGAGATTTTGGTGATCGCGATCAAGAAGTACGATCACAAATCAATGTCAATACTGGCGAAGTAGTCGTCTTCGTTACAAAAGAAGTTGTAGAAACTGTTGAGGATGAAGATTTTGAAATGAATCTCACTGATGCTAAAAAGATAGACAAAGATGCCGCTATTGGTGGAACAGTTGAAAAGAAAGAAAAAGTTGAATCATTTGGTCGTGTTGCTGCTCAAACCGCAAAGCAAGTAATCCTTCAAAGACTTCGAGAAGCGGAACGAGAAATTGTTATGGCAGAATTTGAAGACAAGATTAATACCGTAATTAGTGGAACAGTAACTCGAGTAGAGGGACGCTTGATTCGCCTTGAACTTAACAAAGCACAGGGAATTATGCCTGCCAGTGAACAGATTCAAAACGAACGATACTACCCTGGACAACGCCTGAAGGTATATCTAAAGGACGTTGAAAGGGGCTACAGGGGTGCTCAATTAGTGGTGAGCCGAGGCTGCCCAGAATTTATAGAGAGTCTCTTTAGCGCTGAAGTACCTGAAATGGAAAACGGTGCGGTCGCTATCAAGGGTATAGCCCGTGAGGCCGGTGTCCGAAGTAAAATAGCTGTAGCTAGTAATGTTCAGGGCGTAGATCCTGTCGGTACATTTGTTGGCGGCCACGGTACACGAGTTCAAGCTGTAATGAGTGAGATTGGCGAACAGGAAAAAATAGATATCGTAGTGTGGGCAGATGAAAGCAAGCAGTATATTACTAATGCTTTGAGCCCAACTGAAGTCACTAATGTCATCATAGATGAAGGACATAAAAAAGCTCGCGTTATTGTTCCTGAAAATCAGTTATCAGTAGCAATTGGTAAAAGTGGGCAAAATGTTCGCCTTGCTAGTAAGCTTACTGGATATGAGCTTGATATTGAAAGTGAAGTGCAAAAGCCAGAAATTAAAGAACCCGTAGAAGAAGTAGTAATTAAAAAAGAGAAAGCAAAGGTTGTTCCAATGTCAGAAGCTCCAAAATTAAAAAAGAAATCAGATTTGGAGAGCAGTCTTCTTGAGGCTGTCGAAGAACACGGCGAAGAAAAATAAGGATTTAAGATTAGGTATATTGGCACTCTTGCATTGAGAGTGCCAATTTTATATACTACTTCTATGAGCAACGCTAACATAAGAAAGGGTTCAAACTAATGCCTGATTCAGCTGATTTTCAAGAGTTTTTAAATCATCTAACTGAAAATGCTCTTATGAGTATCAAGCAAGCAGAACTTTTTGCCCATTCTCAAGGTAGCGCATATGTCGGTACCGAACATCTATTACTTGGTGTGTTAAGCCAGAAGACATCTATGGGCGCGCGCCTGCTTAATAGTGCTGGAGTTAATTTCCAAAATGCCCAGCTAGCACTGAATCTTACTCCAAAAAATCTTGCTATTAGTCTTGGAGCTAAGGGTCTTAGTGAGACTGCCAAATTAGCACTTAAACTAAGTTGGGACTATGCTCAAGATTTCAATCAAGATATGTGTGGAACCGAGCATGTCGTATACAGCATGATTATGCAAAAGAACGCGAGAGCTACGGTATTACTGCGAGATATGAATATTGATGTCGATCGTCTGCTTGAAGATGTAGAACAGTTTTTATCCAAGCAGCAATATGAAGGCGAAGGAGAAGCAAAACCGCAAACTGCTATAAGAACTAAAAAGAAAAATTCCAGGAGTGCACTCGATTATTTCGGAACTGATTTAACAGCGCTTGCCGCCAGCGGTAAACTTGATCCCGTCGTCGGAAGAGAAGCTGTCATACGACGTATGATTACTATCTTGAACAGAAGAAACAAGAATAATCCTGTTTTAATTGGTGAACCTGGAGTTGGTAAAACTGCAGTAGTGGAAGGGCTTGCCCAGCGCATCGTTGCCGAAGATGTTCCTGATAGTCTTCTTGATAAACGAATTGTTATGCTTGATCTTGCTGCAATGATTGCTGGTACGAAATATAGAGGTGAGTTTGAAGAACGACTCAAAAAAGTCATGGAAGAGCTTATAAGCGATACTAAAACTATCGTATTCATTGACGAAATGCACTTATTAGTTGGCGCTGGTGCTGCTGAAGGTGCTATTGATGCTGGCAATATCTTAAAACCCGCGCTTGCTCGAGGTATCATCCAAGTAATTGGTGCCACTACAACCAGTGAATATCACAAGCATATCGAGAAAGATGCGGCGCTCGAGCGACGTTTCCAGCCGGTTGTAGTACCTGAAACAAGTACAGCAGAAACGCTCGCAATTCTTAAAGGGCTCAAGCCACACTATGAGCAGTTTCATGGCGTTCTTATTAGTGAAGAAGTATTAGAAGATGCAGTGTATTTTGCAGATCGATACATCCAAGACCGTTTTATGCCAGATAAAGCAATTGATTTGCTTGATGAAGCTGCAGCTCTCCTTAGAGTAGACAAAGGAAAGACTCCTACTGAATATCGCAACCTTCTAAAAGAAATAAAGTTATTATCCACACGTCGCGACGATGCGGTCGAGCAAGAAGATTACGAACAAGCCGCCCGATACAAGCAAAAAATTAGTGCCGCCCAGCAAAAGCTAGATGATCTAAAGGAAAAAACCTCACATGATAAAAGATTGACACTAAGTAGTGACGATATTGCTTCAGTTGTAAGTCAGGCTACAGGTGTCCCCGTAAAGAAATTAGTACGGCAGGAAGCAAAAAATCTCCTTAAGCTTGAAAAACAACTGGCTAAGCATGTAATCGGACAAAGCGAAGCCGTTGAAGCAATCTCTAAAGCCATACGTAGAAATCGATCTGGCATCGGCAGCGACAAGCGACCGGTGGGTTCATTTATATTTATGGGTCCAACAGGAGTTGGCAAGACTGAGCTTGCACGCGTTCTTGCTAAGGAATTTTATGGTCGTGAAGGCGCCCTCATCAAGATTGACATGAGCGAATTCGCTGAACGACATACCGTAGCTCGTCTTGTTGGCGCACCTGCTGGCTACGTAGGCTACGAAGAAGGTGGTCAATTGACAGATAAAATTCGCCGCCAACCGTATAGCCTGGTGTTATTCGATGAAATTGAAAAAGCTCATCCAGAAGTCTTTAATATGTTGCTGCAAATTTTTGAAGACGGTGAACTAACTGATGCAAAAGGACGAAAGGTAGATTTTAGAAATACGATCATAATTATGACCAGTAACATCGGTGCGCATCTACTACAAAAGGAAGCAAACCTTGGATTTAGAGTAAACCCAAATGCCGAAAAAGATCTTGATCAATTACATGATCAAAATAAGTATCAAGTACTGGATGAACTCAAGAAACATATGCGCCCCGAGCTTATTAATCGAATAGATAAAATCATTGTATTTAGAGCGCTAACTAAAGAAAATGTAAAAAAGATTATCGATGTGCAATTGGCAGAACTGCAAACAAGAATGCAGCGAAAAAAACTTGGCTTAAGTGTAGCTAATAATGCCAAAGATTGGCTCCTTGAAAAAGGATATGATCCAAAGAATGGGGTTCGTCCAATGCGTCGGCTTATCCAAGATACCATTGAGGATCAAATTGCTGAAGGTATTCTAAGTGGTGAATATGATGAAGGCCAAGTTATTAGGGTAGGTATCGTAAAGAAAAAACTAGATTTTTCAATCGTTAAAGAATAACTTACCGCGTATAATTGATACTAATGGTTAAAAAATTAGTAAAAATTATTTCAGGAGTTACGGTTTTAGCAATTGCTCTTGCGATTATCTTTTTTAATCGTTATTCAATTTATGATTGGGAGCGATTGCACAATTATCATGCACCCCAGAATATAGCACTTCTCGCAGACCAAACAACAATGACATCGAAAGCGAGAGAAATTTTCTACGCAACCTATCCTCAAATTCAAGGAAAAACAGAATTTAACTCCAATTGTCAGGTTAAAGAGCAAACAATTGTACTTGGTTGCTATACTTCGGGTAGCATATTCTTGTTTAATGTGGATACTCCTGAACTTAATGGAGTTGAGCAGGTTACTGCAGCACACGAAATGCTTCATGCAGCATACGCAAGACTTTCTTCCTCAGAGAAAAAACGAATAGATGTTTTATTGGAAGAAGCATTTAAAAAAATTAATAATCCAGAATTAAATCAGACAATGGCCAGTTATCAAAAAACTGAGCCTGGCGAGCAAGATAATGAGCTTCATTCTATTTTAGCTACTGAGTATGAAAATCTAGGCACTGACCTGGAAACTTATTATAGGCAGTATTTTGCCAATCGAGCACAAGTTGTTGCTTATGCGAACCAATATAAAGAAGTGTTTCAAAACATTAAAAATCAAGTGGCAAATGATGACGCAGAACTTGCAATTGAGAAAACTAAGATAACGAATCTAGAAGCCACATTGTCAGCTGAGTATAGCGACCTTCAGTCACAGAAAATCAACCTTCAGAATGCAATAAAAACCCTTCCAGCTTATGAGTATAATGCTCAAGTCGCTGACTACAATAGCAGGGTGGATCAATATAACGCCCAGGTGGCAACGCTTAAATCATATATAGCTGCCTATAACACTTTAGTGGAGCAACGTAATGCACTCGCAGTACAGCAACAAGGCCTTGCTAATAGCCTTAATTCAAACACACCTACCGTCACCACTAACTAATCTGTTACACTAATCTATATGGCAAAAACTAAAGTTGCGTATGTATGTAGTGCTTGCGCAACTCAAACCAGTAGCTGGGCAGGTAAATGTGGTGCGTGCGGTGCGTGGAATACTCTTGAGGAGCAAATAGATGTTCGCTCAACTTCTAAAACTGCAGCAGCACTTTCTAGTGGCTCAGTTTTAAAGCCTGCAGTAATTGATAGCAAAAAAGTTTTTCAGACGAAACGTATTAGTCTCGGAGTGCCAGACATAGACCAAGTTTTTGGAGGGGGTATTGTTGCCGGAAGTGTTTGCCTTATAGCGGGGCAGCCAGGTATTGGAAAAAGTACGCTGTTACTGCAACTCGCGTATAATGCCGCACAGACTTCAAATGTTTTGTACGTAAGTGGTGAAGAGTCTCCAGAACAAGTTCAAATTCGAGGAGAGCGGCTCAGGGCGGCTCATAGCAATTTAAAACTTGTGAGCTCAACCAGCACTAATGATATAGCAGCAACGATAGCAGCTAATGAATACGATTTAGTTATTGTGGATTCTATTCAAACTGTAGCAGCAGAAGAAATAACTGGAATGCCAGGAAGCGTGAGTCAGGTAACTAATAGTACCCAGTTTCTCACTATTGCTGCTAAAAAAACCAATACTGCCCTTATTTTAGTCGGACATGTTACGAAAGAAGGTAGTATTGCAGGGCCCAAGGTACTCGAACACGCAGTAGACGTTGTGTTGCAACTTGAAGGTGATAGGTATGGCGGTTTTAGAATTCTTAGAGCTATTAAAAATAGATTTGGATCCACTAATGAAGCTGCAATCCTTGAGATGCTGGATAGCGGGCTTGAAATTGTAGATAATCCTTCGGCAGCCCTTCTTGCCGAACGTCAGCTCAGTGACGGCTCAGTAGTGTTAGCTACGCTTGAAGGCACAAGGCCGTTACTTGTTGAAGTGCAGGCGCTTGTGCATACAACAAGCTATGGCTATCCAAAGCGCGCAGCGACTGGTATTGACCTAAACCGTTTAAACTTGCTGGTTGCAATGCTTGAAAAACGTACGAAACTGAAGCTTTCAGATAAAGATATATATATAAATATAGTCGGAGGGATGAAGATAACTGAACCCGCTGCCGATCTTGCAATTTGTATGGCAATCGCTTCTGCTACAAAAGGTATGAAATTAAAAAAAGATGCAGTAGTCTTTGGCGAAGTCGGATTAAGCGGTGAAGTTAGGCATGTGCCTTGGATAGACAAGCGCATAGCAGAGGCAAAGAAATTAGGTTTTGGTGATGTCATTGGTCCAAAAGTAAGAGGAGCGAAACCACCAGCACTACTGCATCAAATGAATGATGTTCGATCGGCACTTAATACATTTTTAGAGAAATGATGAAAAGGAAAAAATCATGTTTGAACTAATACAAACGATGGCAATAGTCATTATAGGTATAATTGTTGTAACAAAAGAGTTCCCTCAATTGGCAAAAAAAAGAGAAAAGCAAAAGACTGTCATTTTAGATAGTTGTGCACTTATTGATGGAAGAATTGTTGACCTTGTGCGTGCCGGCTTTATTCCATATACACTCGTAGTACCTGAGTTTATTTTATCAGAGCTTCAGTTGCTAGCAGATGGAAATGACTCACATAAACGAGAGCGAGCACGATTTGGGCTTGAAGTAGTTCAGCAATTACAAAGAGAACCTTCTGCTGAAGTTGAAGTAGATAAGACTGTAATTGAAGATCGAATGAATGACGACAAACTAGTTTCATTGGCGCTTAAATTAGGCGCAGATTTATTCACAACTGACTTTAACCTCAATCAGGTTGCAAGCATTAAAGGGGTAAGAGTCTTGAACATTAATGAGTTGTCTCATGCGCTACGACCCGTATCATTACCTGGTGAAAACCTTGAAATAAAGATAGTACAACCTGGCAGTAACCGTGATCAAGGGGTCGGCTATATGGAAGATGGGACTATGATAGTAGTTGATGGAGCGCGAAAAGATATTGGAAAAATGGTTACCGTAAAAACAACAAGGACACATCAAACTGTCGCAGGAAAAATGGTTTTTGCGACTAAAGTTACGATTGCCAAGAAACGACAAACAAAAATTACCCTAGTTCGACACTATGCCAATAAGCATGAGTCTGCTCTAATTGATGCAATCGATAAGAGCTAAGTCTTAGGTGTTTTTTAAAGGTTTGGTTTTTAAGGTAAGTTTGATGGAGTTGCAGGGGCTTCTTTTAGCGTAATTGAATCAGATGTAATGTCGTAGAGGTTTGCGTCTATTACCTCAGCAGTAAGGGTGCCTGAGCCAGATCCAGCAGGAAGGGTGAAGGTTAGTGGTGGGTTTGGATAGGTGCCTGAAGAGGTTACCGCAAGTGAGCCGCCGTTTATTATATCGCCATTTAGCTTGAAGTTAAGCGTGGTAAGCGCAGCTTTTCCTTGCGTAACGGTTGCAGATACTGCATAACTTCCGTCATTATTTTGATGAGCGCTCAGCTGCACACTTGGCTGATCTTGCGTAAAGCAGCTATTGCCATCGCCATGAACATTATCTGTCGCTGTTGGTGCAGAGCCACCAACAGGACCGTATCGAGCGATGATTGGTCCGACCCATGCACCGAAATTTGGATCTGACGTAGGAAGCTCGGGCAGAAAGCCGCCGCCTGATTGTGTTTTACGGGCAAGCGCTGGTGTACAGTCAGTTGCAAGAAGTCCAGATACTGAATCTATTGCTGTTGTTTGTGAAGTAGAGGGATATTGTGGATTGTACCAGCTAGGGAAAACGTCACACTTTCCACCTGAATTTGTTGCATAGCCCGAGTTTGTGTCAATACAGACAGTTTTCATATTAGAAGGTTTTGTCCATGCGGTGTTGCTTATATGAAGTTCCTCATCCGCTTGAGTCATGAATGATCGCCATTTGCCTGCTAGATTATTTTCTGCAAAATAAGTATGCAAAGAGAATGGCTCTCCATTTCCATCAACTCCTCCTGCCCACATTCCGTAAACAATATCATTGGTGTATCCCATGAAAAGGTTATTATCTTGAGAATCCGTTGTACCAGTCTTAGAAGCAACCATTACATTACCTGGTAGATTTCCGCCTTCATAATTTGATGCTTCACTTGTATTAAGCATGCTGTTTATGGAGTAGGCGATTTGAGGATCAAGAACTTGCTGGCCACTACTGTCTTTCCACTGGTATAGGGATTTATTGTTTGAATCTGTAATACTTAAAATATATGCTTCCGGCTTGTATACCCCGCCTCGCGATGCGGTAGCGTAGCTATTTGCATGTTCATCTAGCCGTAAGCTGCCAGATCCAATTGCTGAGTCAAGGCCACAACTCCCACCGCATTTATATCCACTTACAAGACCCATTTTCTCGGAAAGATTAATAGTATTTTGAGTGCCTGCTATGTACATTGCTTTAATAGCTGGCACGTTTCTTGAATTACCAAACGCCAGACGCATTGATTCCGCACCCTGGCTTCCATTGTCAAAGTCATGAGGGATGAAGCCTCCTCCAAAATCAGTATTCATGTCATATAAAGTTGAACCAGCCCCCCAGCTTTTGCTGGTAGCCATAAGGGCACTATAATCATATATCTTGTATGATGATCCGGGTTCATGTGGAGAGGTTGCATTATTAACTTGGCTCGTTTCATAGTTGCTTCCTCCAACTTCTGCAAGTACTTGACCTGTTTTGGCATCAAGTGCAACTGATGCGAGATCATCCTTCGTGTTCCATCTATTTTCCTCGATCTTCAATTCAGCTATATTCTTTTCCGCTAGTGACTGTAGTTTAGGATTAAGCGTGGTAATAATCGTTAAGCCGGCGCTTGCAATGTTTTCTAGCTTACATTTGCTATCAATTGATGAATCGAAATTAATTGATTCACAGTAAGCGCATTCACTGGTGTCAAGACCAGAATAGATACAAGCAGCTTGCGTCTCAGCTTCATCTACAAAGAAAGGAGCATTTTTTCCAACAGCACTATTTCCAGAATTTGTAACCTTAGCAAGTGTATTGACCTTTTTAGCTGCATCACCTTGTGCCTTCGTGATCATACCTTGTTGGACCATAAGATCAATCACATGGTGTTGTCTGGTGGTTAAATCTTGAGTGTGACTGCCATAAGGTGAGTAATAGGTTGGTGCGGGAATAATAGCAGTAAGCATCGCTGCTTCATCGATTGTTAGATCTTTCGCCTGTTTATTAAAATAACCTCTCGATGCTGCTTCTGCGCCATTATAAATCGAGCCAAAGGGAACTTCATTAAGATAGGCATTTAAAATAGCATCTTTTGAATATTTTCTTTCAACATCAATTGAGACGACAAGTTCTACAATCTTTCTAGAAATTGTTCTTGCTTGCGTTTTAAGTAAAGAATTCTTTACATACTGTTGAGTTATTGTTGAGCCGCCTTGCGTGGAACCTCCAGTTATATCATTCACAAAAGCACGCCCAAGGCCTCTTACGCTAAATGCACCTTCGTTATAAAAGTTTTTATCCTCTGAAGCAACCACCGACTGACGAAGATAGGGGGATATATTATCTAATGTAACAGGCGTACAGATTGAGTTGCCTGATATTGCATACAGGAGCGATTTATCGCTTGCTAAAATATTTGAACTTTCACCTTGAGTGCAAGAATTGAGGTTGATATTTTTCGGTAGATCTTTTCCAAAAAATGCAAAAAGAGCAAGAATCAAAATCATAAAACTTATAACCCCGACGCCGAATAGCTTCAGCGCCATAATGCCACCTTCACGACTAAACCAATAGTGGTACAGATTAGCTGGTTTTAATTTATAAAGGATCCTTTTAAGTCTGGTTTTGGGCATTGCAGCTAAAAACTCAGCTCTTTTGCGGGCCCGCTCGTCGTTATGAACACTTGAACTGTTTCTTTTAACGTTTCTGTTAATACGAACATTCCTGCTACTAGTTTTCGATTTTTTACTCATTTTCTACTCTGGCTAAATGCCTTTAGTTTGCTATATCCTATAAACCTCAAATTCTTAACCCTTTTCTTCATTTAGTATACCAAATGTAGTAAATAGTTGTAGTAATTCTTATGATTTACTAATCATCAAAGAGCAATAGAAAATATGATTTTTCTTTGAAGCTTATGAGACTGATACACTAACAGTAATGAATCTTGAAACAAATCTTAAAGAACTCAAAGGAGTGGGTGATCGACTGTATAGTATATTACAAAACAATGAGCTAAAAACAATTGGAGATTTGTTGCTTTATTTTCCTAGAAAATATGATGATTACTCTGATGTTCTGGCAATTTCATCAATGCGCCCAGGTCTCGTCACAATTATAGTCACCTTTTCTAATATAAAAACACGACGGGTTCGGCGGGGGCTACACATTACAGAAGCTGTTGCGAGTGATGCATCTGGTAAGGTTAAGGTCGTGTGGTTTAATCAGCCATATCGCGCAAAAGCTATTGATCTAAACGTTTCATATTATCTTAGTGGCAATTTCGATTTAAGTAATCAACAACTCCAGATTACTAATCCTAGTATTGAAAAAGCAGAATTAGCTCTACATAGTCAGACTGCAAGAATCCTGCCGACCTATCGAGAATCGAAAGAACTCACTTCAGTCCTCATTCGTAAATTAATTGCACAAATAGAACAGCTAAACCTTTCGATTCCTGAAACACTCCCGGAATGGGTCGTCAAAAAAGCTAAGGTTATTTCATATAAAGAGGCAATTTTTTCAATCCACCTTCCAAAGTCAACTGAGAATCTTACTAAAGCTAAAGAACGGCTAGGCTTTGAGGAGCTATTCATTATTATGTGCGCCGCCCAGGCAAATAAAATAGAAGCAACAAAAGTGCCATCTCCTAAAATTCCTTTTTTGCAAAAATCTGCAATCGATTTCGTGAGTAATTTACCCTTCACCTTAACCGATGCTCAAAGAAAAACGGTATGGCAAATTTATTTAGACATGGAACGCGATGAACCAATGAATCGTCTCGTTGAGGGAGATGTAGGCTCAGGAAAAACAGTCGTAGCAGCTATGGCTTCTCTGATGGTGGCAGAAGGCGGGCTTCAGGTAGCCTTACTTGCACCAACAGAGCTACTAGCTCAGCAACACGCCTTAACATTTGAAAAAGTATTTAGTCACAGCAAATTTGGCAAGAGAATTGGCTTACTCACCGGAAGTTTGAAGGCTGGTGAGAAAAAAGCTCTCAAGGAAAAGATTGAGAGCAATAAAATAAGTATTGTGATAGGTACGCATGCTCTTTTACAAGAAAGTGTTAATTGGCATAATTTAGGATTAGTTATCATTGATGAACAACATCGTTTTGGCGTACAACAACGACAGAAACTTCATCTTAAATCTGGCTATATGCCACACGTTCTGTGTTTAACGGCTACACCTATCCCAAGAAGCTTAGCGTTGACGGTATATGGGGAACTTTCCTTGTCTATTCTTGATCAAGCCCCAAGCAATCGAGCTGGCGTAATTACAGAAATAGTTTCACCTAATTCAGTGAAGCAAATGTATGAAAAAATGATTGAGCAATTACGAATTGGACATCAAGCATATATTGTTTGTCCGCTCATAGAAGAAAGTATTTCGTTGCAGGTAGATAGTGCCCAGAAAGTATATACAGAACTATCCAAAGGAGTACTAAAAGATTGGAAAGTTGGTCTACTACACGGAAAGCTCAAAGCTGAAGAAAAAGATGCAATAATGCGAAAGTTTATTTCTAAGGAAATAGATGTACTTGTTTCAACAACGGTGATTGAAGTAGGGGTAGATGTAGCCAACGCAACCTTTATGGTTATTTTATCAGCAGATAGATTTGGTCTTGCGCAACTTCATCAACTAAGAGGACGAGTTGGCAGATATATCCACAAAGGCTATTGTTGTCTCGTGTTGAGTGATTCGAAGGCTCCTTCGAAACGTATGCGTGCTATTGCCCAAACTACAGATGGGTTTGAACTTGCGGAACTTGATCTTGAAATACGTGGACCTGGCGCAATTTATGGGTTGCGTCAGCACGGTGGCCTTGATCTCAGAATAGCCTCCCTAGCGGACACCAAGCTCATTCTTCGAGCACGGAATGTCGTATCTCAATTTATGGAAAAAGAAGAAAATCTGTTAAAATATAAGCAAATCGCCCAACAAGTACGGCGCGCAAGTAAGCTGACCTACTTGAACTAAGAGCAGCAAAATTTTTATATGTATTCTGGATCAACCTTAACTAATCGTTCCGGCAATTTAGCCGGGGCTCATCAAAAACTTGACCGTATCGCACGAAAGTCATTGGCGGATTTGTTGAAGCAAAATACAAATTTTCCTGCAACTAAACTAATACTTCATTTCGAAGGCAAAAATGGCCCAGATAGTGCAAAGATTAAACTTGACGGAGAACATGCACCATGGCACTTCTTTGATCCTTTTGATACCGATGACAGTGCCCTCATCAAGCTCATAACTGACCACAAAAAAAATCTTGTTAAAAGCCTCAAAGCCAACAACCTTGAGCGTGCAGCGTTTGAAGCAAGTTGGATGGCTCATGCAATTGTTGACGGCTTAACCCCAGCCCACCATTATCCTTTTGAAGAAGAGTTAGAAAAACTTCGAGGTGAAGGCAAGGAAACAAGGACCACAGTGCTTAAAAAACTTATTATTCCAGCGACTACCAAAAAAGAGCTTGTCGCAAAGAACTGGGAAATGTGGGGAGCCAAAGGACTTTTTACTACTCACGCATTATTTGAATGGGGAGCAGCTATGATTATTGCACCTATGTCGTCATCTATTGCTGTACCATCGCGTTACGATATTAAGACAATAGAGCATTTAGGCGTGGGTGAGTATTTTAAAAGAATTGCTCGAGAAATTGCCATGCTTAATCTATATGAGAATTTCTATGAAAAAGGCTGGACACCACGCCTTGCTAATAAGATTCGCAAGGAATTAGCGCCAAGAATGGCTAAAACTATTACACTCGCCTGGTATATGGCAGCTAAAGAAGCAGAACTAACAACTGCTGAGGTTTAAGTCATGCGTATAATTGCCGGTTCACTTGGTGGTTTAACCTTCGAGAGTCCACGTAGTCACAAGACTCATCCAATGAGTGAGAAAATGCGAGGAGCGTTATTTAATAGTCTTGGTGATATTAGCGGACTTACTGTTTTTGATGCGTATGGAGGGAGCGGTGCTATAGGACTTGAGGCATTCAGTAGAGGTGCTTCCAAAGTGCTCATTACTGAAATAGATTATCTTGCTACAAAAATAATCAGCGATAATATTAAAAAACTAGGGGTTGAGGAGAGCGTTACTTTAGTGCGGGCGAATGCTGCATCGTATAGCGTTAAGAATCCTTTAAATAAGTTCTCCATAGTTATTTGTGACCCACCGTATGATGACATTGTACATAATCAAATACTTCAGCTTGGATCTAGCGTTGAGAAAGACGGCCTACTTGTATTATCGTTGCCTCCAGAATATAAAAGTTATGTACTTGACGGCTTCGAACTCATACAGCAAAAAAAATATGGTGATGCCACTCTAGTCTTTCAGCGAAAAATCTGATAAATTAAATCGGTACTACATTTTTATGCCGCGGTGGTGGAATTGGTAGACACGCTAGCCTTAGGAGCTAGTGCCTCCGGGCGTGAAGGTTCAAGTCCTTTCCGCGGTACCAAATGAAGGTAACAAAATCCCCCATTCTATGTGGGATTTTTCATTTTAACAGCTTAAAAATGCTCATCAAGATTCTTATCTTATGGTATTCTAATAAACAGATATGACACAAACACTATCCGAAGAATTAACATGGCGTGGATTTGTAAATCAAACAACCTATCCAGATATTGCAGCGCTTGATGGAGCGCCTATTACTTTTTATTGGGGTGTAGATCCAAGCGCAGCTAGCATGACCGTTGGTCACCTTGCAGTAGCTATGATGATTCGGCATTTTATCAGTGCTGGTCACAAACCGATTCTTCTTGTTGGTGGAGCGACGGGTCTTATTGGAGACCCTGATGGCAAAACACAGGAAAGAGATCTCAAAACCAATGAAGAAATTGATAAAAATGTGCAGTGTATTAAAAAGCAATACGAGCAAGTATTTTCCGGACAAGACCTTAAACTTGTCAATAACTATGATTGGTTTAAGAATTTTGGGTATCTTAGCTTTCTTCGCGAAATAGGCAAACACGTCCCAATGCGACAAATGCTTGGACGCGAATTTGTGCAATCACGTCTTGGTGAAGATGGGGCAGGCATTAGCTATGCTGAATTCAGCTATTCATTAATCCAGGGTTACGATTTTCTACATCTATTTAAAGAACACGGAGCAACTTTGCAGGTTTGTGGCGCTGACCAATGGGGTAATTGCATTGCAGGCGTTGAACTTATTCGGCGTATAAGCGGAGGTGAAGCCCATATATTCTCAGCCCCCCTTGTTATTAATAAAGCAACAGGTGTTAAGTTTGGTAAAAGTGAGGAAGGCGCAGTATGGCTCGATCCAGCGCTTACGTCTCCCTACAAGTTTTATCAGTTTTGGCTCAATGCAGATGATGAAAGTGTTAAAGATTATCTAAAACTGTATACGATGCTTTCCAAAGATGAGTATGTTCAGCTCATTCAAGAATTCGAAGAAGACAAAAGTGCTCGAAAAGCTCAAAAAGTTCTTGCTTACGAAGTGACTAAGATTGTCCATGGTGAGGCACGAGCCCAAAGGGTTCAAAAAATTAGTGAAGTACTTTTTGGAAACGGCGAATATCGGGAGCTCAAAAAAGAAGATTTTATTGAACTAGGAGAAGAACTTGGCATGTTTGAAGCAAATGAAGGAGTAGATCTTGCTGGTTCACTCGTTGAAGCTGGGCTTGCAACTTCAAAGGGAGAAGCACGTCGCTTCCTTGACAGTAACGCGGTATATATTAACGGTTCTCAAATTCCTCTTAGCAAGATAACTATTGATAGTGATGATGCAATTAATGGTTTTGTGGTACTTCGTAGAGGTAAGAACGCACAAGTAATAATAAAGCTAGGAGCGTAAGATGGCACTTTCCACTGCACCATACAAAGGAGCTCGAGATTTTTATCCTGAAGACCAACGAATTGAAATGTATATTTTCTTTGTGTGGAGAGAAGTTGCTCTTAAGTTCGGCTACGAGGAATATAACGCTTCAATCATTGAATCCGAAGAACTTTATCTTTCAAAAACGAGCCAAGAAATCGTCAATGAGCAAACCTACTCTTTTGAGGATCGTGGCGGAAGAAAGGTAACTTTACGTCCAGAAATGACCCCAACTGTAAGCCGTATGGTCGCAGCTCGACGGCAAGAACTTGCCTACCCACTTAGATTATTTAGTATTCCGAATGTTTGGAGATATGAGCGTCCACAAAGAGGAAGGCTGAGAGAACACTGGCAGCTAAACGTTGATCTTTTTGGCGTTTCTGAACTTGCTGCTGATCATGAAATGATCATTCTAGCTGATAGTATTATGCAACGCTTTGGGGCTAATAGGGATAGCTATTCTATACGGATAAATAGCCGTAAGCTTATTGATCACCTGCTTAAAACACGCTACTCAATGGATGAAGAAAATGCCCTTGCAGTTATAAGACTTATCGATAAGAAGAATAAGATGACTAAGGAAGTATTTAATGATGGGCTTCAAAAATTAGTGCACTCAGATCACATTGAAGAACTTACTGGAATCTTAGATGCAAACGATTTCAGCAGCCTACCCGATGACGTGAGGGCGTTGCCATCCGCCCAACAGATCCATAATCTTCAGATGCTCTTAGGTCGCGTAGGCATCACCAATGTCACCTTCGACACCAGTCTCATGAGGGGGTTTGATTATTACACAGATATTGTTTTTGAAATGTTTGATACAGCACCAGAAAATAATCGATCATTATTCGGCGGCGGTCGCTACGACGGACTTGTCGGTCTTTTTGGAGTAGAGCCCTTACCGACTGTTGGTTTCGGCATGGGCGATGTGTCAATTCGTGATTTTCTGGAAACCCATAAACTTCTTCCTGAATTCGGTACAACAGTTGATGTCGCGGTCCTTATAGTAGGTAATCATTACGAAGCACTTGTTGAGCTTATTTCAGACTTACGATCTGAAGGAATCCATGTGGCGGTTGATGCAACTGACCGAAAGCTTGATAAAAAAATAAAATCTGCAGATAAATCTGGCTACAAAAAAGTACTGATTATTGGGGATAACGAACTAAAGATCAAGCGAGTTGTCTTAAAAGATCTCGAAACAGGCCAAGAAACTTCAGTTTCTTTTGCAAACATTGCAGATAAGCTTTTTTCGTAGAGGAAAGTCCAGTAATTTTTCTATGCAAATAGATGGTCTTTTCTTTTCAATTTATTTCAATATACTTATGCTTAGAACTAACTAACAATATAAATAGAAAGTACATATCTACAATGGGCAAGATATCTAACAACACTAATAAGAACAAAGGCTTCACACTCTTTGAAGTCCTATTACTAATAGTAGTACTCATTCTCGTAGGAGGACTAGGCTACCTAGGCTTTAAACAAGTAAACAAGAAGTCTAAGACTAGTACTACAACTACTACACAAAAGAGTGCGATGCAAAATACCAAAGAGAACGTTGCTACTACAACCAAGCTGGACACAACAGTTCATGAGGTTGGTATTACGATACAAACAGAAGCAGACATCAGCAAATTACCCGATTATACGCCAAGTAGCTTTAAGGCCTACATGCTGAATTTATTAAAGAATAACACGCCTTTTGCAGCATTCCCCGGACAAGCGGATGAAGGACCCTTACTAACAATGCAATATGGAATTAGTAAAATAAGCCAAGTAAATATTTCTGGTAGTGCGAGTGCGGCACCAGTCGATAAAGCTGTAAATGGCTATTTCGGTAGTACCCCTACAATTTGGGTACTAACACCAGCAGGCACATGGGACGAAGAAAGCCTGGATGGTATTGTTTGTAAAAGCAAGAATGGCGGTCTTGTTTACGAAGAATTTGTTAAGCAATGCCTCGACAGCGCAGGTGATTTGGTTCAGAATCCAAATGGCTCAATAACATCACTGGCTCAGTAGTTTCGACAAATTTATCGTATATCTACCGATCTTATCATCTCTTGTGTTTAACAGATTTAAATTTCTCCTATACAACCTATGGACGACAATAAACAATCGCAAGTAGGAGCTGATGTTGCAATATTTCGCTCTACTTTCCCTTCAATCGCGCAACTACCATAGTTCTAGAATTAAACTCTAGTCCGAGCCAATTAACTCTTTAAAGCCTCAGTTATTTGTGGTACAGTTAACTCTTATATGAAAATAACAACTACACCCCAAGAGAATAATATTACTAAAATTGTCATTTCGGCAGATGCATCAGATTTAGGTACGATGAAAACCCATGTACTTGAAAAGATGGCACCAAAAGTAAAAATGGCTGGGTTTAGAACTGGTAAGGCCCCACTTAATCTAGTCGAAAAACAAGTTGATCCAAATCAACTTCAGGCAGAAGTAATCGACGAAGCAATTAATCATTTTTATTCTGATGCAATTGCAAAGGAAGGTATTAGAGTTGTTTCTCAACCGAAAGTAGATATTTTAAAATTTGTACCATTCACAGAACTAGAATTCAGTGCAGAGGTTGAGGTGTTACCAATTATTACGCTCCCGAACTACAAGAAAAAGCGAACAATGCCTAAAATTGAAGAAGTAACAGCTAAAGACGTGGCAGAAGTTATGGAACGCTTGGCATTGCAAGGAGCTACCTACAAGGAAGTTGATAGAGCTGCTAAAAACGAAGATCGCGTCAATATAGATTTTGAAGGAAGTGATGCTAAGGGTGAACTAGTGAGTGGAGCAAGTGGTAAGGATTATCCACTCGCACTTGGCAGTAATACTTTTATTCCTGGGTTTGAAGATAATGTCGTTGGTTTAAAAAAGGGTGAAGAAAAAACGTTCACTATTCCATTCCCTAAAGACTACGGAGTCAAAGCATTACAAGGCAAGAAAGTAACATTTAAGATTACAGTGAAAAAGGTGGAAGAAACGTCTAAAGCTGTGCTTGATGACACTTTTGCATCGACTGTAGGCCCTTTTAAAACAGTTGCAGAGCTTAAGGCAGACATCAAGAAGCAGCTCAAGGAAGAAAAAGATCGACAAGCAAAAGCTGAATTCGAGAATACCCTTATTAAGGATCTCGTTCAGCAAACTGCTATTAAACTCCCAGAGTCATTACTTGAAGAGCAAATGGAAAGTGTTGACCGCGAATTTAAGCAAAATCTCGCATACCGAGGGCAAACGTTTAAAGAATATCTTGCAAACGCAAAACTTACAGAAGAAACTTACAAAGAAAAAGAACTTAAGCCCGCTGCTGAAGAGCGTTTGAAGGCAGGTCTCATACTTAGTGAAATAGCCGCAGTTGAAAATCTAACCATTACTCCTGAGGAGCTGGAAGTTCGGATGCAGATTATGAAAGGCCAGTATACAGACGCGCAGATGCAGTCTGAGCTTGAAAAACCTGAAGCAAAGCGAGATGTTGCTTCTCGAATGCTGACTGAGAAAACAGTAGCAACATTAGTAAAATACGCACAGTAATTAGCACTCTCTATTGACGAGTGCCAACTTTGTGTATTATATTTATAGTATGAAAAATATGCTCATACCAACAGTTATAGAAAACGACGGCCGTATTGAACGTGCCTATGATATCTACAGCCGGCTACTCAAGGATCGTATTATATTTTTGGGTGAAGACGTAAACGAACATACTGCAAATCTTGTTGTGGCCCAAATGCTTTTTTTGGAGTCTCAAGATCCTAAGAAGGACATTATTTTCTATATTAATAGTCCCGGTGGAAGTGTTTACGATGGGATGGCAATCTATGACACTATGCAATTTGTTAAATGTGATATTCAGACTGTTGGACTTGGTGTACAGGCTAGTATGGGTGCCTTTTTGCTCAGTAGTGGCACCAAGGGCAAACGATATATGTTGCCGCACGCTACAACTATGATCCATCAACCAAGTAGTGGTACTAGAGGTAAAGTAACTGATATGGAAATTGACCTTAAAGAGGGTTTGCGACTCAAAAAACAGTTGAACCAAATACTTGCTAATAATACGGGCCAAAAACTTTCTAAGATTGAGCAAGATGTTGAACGTGATTATTGGATGACGGCTGAAGAATCTAAAAAGTATGGCCTTATTGACGAAATTATAACCAATCGCAAATAAAAAGTACTAAAGTATTGACAATTAACTAACAGTGGTGCAAACTTCTTGCAAGAAGTAGTGTAATCGGGCTGTGCTCGTTTGTCTCAAAAAACGAGTACCAAACACCCCCGCTTAGTTATCCTTCGCGCGCAAAAACAAGGTAACAATCAGTTAAATTTAAACAGGAGTCTGCTTTTTTATGGCCAAGACAGCAGCTATGAAGAGTGATGCATCAGCATCCCGTATTTACTACACTAAAAACGAAGATATTAATCTTCCGAATCTTGTAGATCATCAAAATAAGAGTTTCCAATGGTTTGTAGACGAAGGATTAGGTGAATTACTTGCTGAAGTAAGCCCAATTGACGACTATACTGGAACGAAATTATCTCTTTCTTTTAAGAGTTACCATTTCGAAGAACCAAAGATTTCAGAGGCCTTAGCCCGAGAAAATAACGTTAGTTATGACGCGCCCCTTAAGGCAGTGGTTGAACTAACAAACAAAGTTACTGGTGAAGTTAAGGAATCTGAGATCTATCTCGGTGATTATCCATGGATGACTCAGCGGGGAACATTCGTTATTAACGGTGCAGAGCGTGTTGTCGTTAGCCAATTGATTAGAAGTCCAGGTGTTTTCTTTATTGCGGAAAACCACGGTAATTCACGGCTATACGGTGCGAAGGTAATCCCTAACCGTGGTGCTTGGTTAGAATTTGAAACAGCAGTAAACGGTGCGATGTATGTAAAAATAGATCGACGCCGAAAAATTGCAGTAACAACTCTATTCAAAGCACTTGGAATGAGCGAAACATCAATAAAAGAAGCGATGAAGCATGTCGACCAAGGTAAACTTAGCTACGTTGATGCGACACTTGAAAAAGATCCCTCAAAAGGAACAAACGAAGCATTAATTGAAGTATATCGACGACTTCGACCAGGTGACCTTGCAACGCATGATAATGCTCGTTCATTACTTGAAAATATGTTCTATAATTTCAAGCGATTTGATTTTAGCCGCGTTGGACGATACAAAATAAACAAACGACTTGATCTTGATGTTCAAAATACGACTGAAAACCGAGTAATGCGTCTTGAAGACCTTTTAGCGATTGTTGCTGAAATTATTCGTCTTAATAACACACAAGAACCTGCTGACGATATCGATAGCCTTGCGAACCGACGTGTTAAATTAGTTGGTGAACTTGTACAACGACAATTCCGAATTGGACTTCTAAGAATGCAACGAAACGCTATGGACCGAATGTCTATGAGTGAAATCGAGACAGTTACACCTGGTCAGCTCATTAATGCTCGTCCAGTTGTTGCTGCTGTTCGTGAATTCTTCGCAAGCTCACAACTTAGCCAGTTTATGGACCAAATTAATCCATTATCTGAACTTGCTCATAAGCGACGCTTGAGCTCTATGGGACCTGGTGGTCTTAGCCGAGAACGTGCAGGATTTGAAGTACGTGATGCGCACGCGACACACTACGGACGTATTTGTGCAGTAGAAACTCCTGAAGGTGCAAACATCGGACTTGTCCTTAATATGGCGAGCTATGCACGTATCAACGATTACGGTTTCCTTGAAACTCCTTACCGAAAAGTGCTTAGTGCACTTCCTGCTAAAGATTTAGCTGGTCATATTGCTGCTGTGGATCTTGAAGATGAAAAAGGTAAAGTGATCGTTAAAAAGGGCGCAACCATCTCTGCTGCTGACGTAAAGAAACTTGACGCTATTAAAACGAAAGCCACATGGCCAATTAAAGCCAAAGTTACTTCTGAAGTCATCTATCTAGACGCTTTTGAAGAAGAAAAGGCTGTTATTGCCGGAGCTGGAAATGACATTGATGCTGATGGCTATTTTGTAAATGACCGTGTTTCCGCTCGAAGTCATCTCGTTGCAGGTGAAGTTGATTCAAATGATGTTACCTATATGGACGCAGCGCTCAAGCAAATTGTAGGTTCCTCTGCTTCGCTTATTCCGTTTATTGAAAAGAATTATGTGTACCGCTCACTCATGGGTAGTAATCAACAGCGTCAAGCAGTACCACTTATTAATCCTACCGCTCCTATCGTTGGAACTGGCATGGAAGCAAATGCTGCTCGAAATACCGGACAAATCGTGCTTGCTGAAGATAACGGTACCGTTATCAAAGCGGCTGGCGATGGTGTTGTTGTTCAATACGAAAAAGTTAAGAAAACATATGTTCCTTTGCGATTCCAACGAAGTAACGAAGGTTCTAGTATCAATCAAAAAGTTGTTGTTAGCAGTGGTGATGTAGTTAAAGCAGGCGATGTTCTTATCGAAGGTATGAGCGTCGACAATGGCGAACTCGCACTTGGTAAAGATCTGCTAGTTGCATTCATGCCATGGGCAGGTTACAACTTCGAAGACGCCATCATCATCAGTGATCGATTAGTTAAAGATGATGAATTCACAAGTATTCATATCGTTGATTACATGACTGAAGTTCGTGAAACAAAACTCGGACCTGAAATTGTAACCATGGATATTCCAAACGTTTCAGAAGAAGCACTTCGCCACCTTGATGAAGAAGGTATCGTACGAATTGGTGCAGAAGTGCATCCTGGCGATATCCTTGTCGGTAAGATTACTCCAAAGGGTGAACAAGAGCTTTCAAGCGAAGAACGACTTTTACGTGCTATCTTTGGTGAAAAAGCTAAAGAAGTCCGTGATACTTCTCAGAGAATGAGTAATGGTAAACATGGTAAGGTTGTTGGCGTTAAGGTATTCAGCCGTGCAAACGGTCATGAACTTAAGGCTGGCGTTATCATGCAGATTCAGGTCTTCGTCGCTCAAATGCGAAAAGTAGCAGTTGGAGATAAGCTCGGTGGACGTCACGGTAACAAGGGTGTTATCGCCCGAATACTTCCACAAGAAGATATGCCATTTACTGAAGATGGTACCCCGATGGACATCATTCTTAACCCGCTTGGTATCCCAAGCCGTTCAAACCTCGGTCAGCTATTCGAAACGCACCTTGGTATGGCAGCGCGTGCACTTGGACTTCATGTTGCGACCCCTCCATTCAACGGTGTGCCAATAGACAAAATCCGAAGCCTCCTTAAAGAAGCAGGACTTCCAGAAGACGGAAAGCAACAATTGTTTGACGGACGAACTGGTGAAGCATTCAAGGAACGAACAACGGTTGGTTCTATGTACATGATTAAGCTCAATCACATGATTGCGGACAAGATTCATGCTCGTTCAACTGGACCATACACTATGGTTACTCAGCAACCACTTGGCGGTAAAGCGCAAAATGGTGGACAGCGATTTGGTGAAATGGAAGTATGGGCGCTTGAAGCCTATGGTGCCGCGAGTACTTTACAGGAAATGCTAACCATTAAATCTGACGATGTATACGGACGAGCAAAAGCGTACGAAAGTATCATTAAGCAGACTGAAATTGTTGGGCCTAAGGTTCCAGAAAGCTTTAACGTGCTTGTTAAAGAACTACAGGGACTTGGACTTAAGGTTGATCTTATTGATCAAAACATGGGACAGGTTGTAGATGCAGAGGAACTACTTGAAGTGAACATCAAGGATGAGGCTTCACATTTGTCAGCTGTTGAAGCGCCACAATCAGAAATTAATGACCTTGATCTTTCAGCTGACGTAGTTGGCGAAGATTTTCTAGTAGTAGATGAAAATGGTGAAGAGGTTGAAACAGCCGAATTACCCGTTGAAG
The DNA here is from genome assembly GCA_903859365.1 of uncultured Candidatus Saccharibacteria bacterium. GTDB lineage: Bacteria > Patescibacteriota > Saccharimonadia > Saccharimonadales > CAIOMD01 > CAIOMD01. Next base: position 98,987 of record CAIOMD010000007.1, read on the forward strand.
TTAATGAAGAGGAGGTGACCAATGCGTAAATACACATATGGTACCAATATTGCCGATTTTGATGCAGTTCGACTTGCTGTCGCAAGCCCAAGTGACATTATGGAATGGAGCTATGGTGAAGTAACCAAGCCTGAAACAATTAACTATCGGACACAGAAACCTGAACGCGATGGGCTCTTTTGCGAAAAGATTTTCGGACCGGTTAAGGATATCAACTCAAATGATTCCAAATATAAAGGTCTTCGGAGCCGTGAAGCTGCAGTAGATAAGAATGGTGAACTTGTAACTAAGTCTATCGTTCGACGTGAACGAATGGGTCATATTGCACTTGCGTGCCCAGTAACGCACATCTGGTTCCTTCGTGGAACTCCAAGTTCTATCGGTCTTGTTCTTAACATGACGGTCAAGAATCTTGAAAGAATTGCTTACTTCGCAAGTTACGTTGTACTTGATGTAAAGGAAGAAAAGCGAGATCAGATCAAAGCAGATAAAGAAGCTGAAGCCGCAGCCGCTAAGGTTGCAATTGAAGCGCGTTACGAAAAGATGGCTGCTGAAGAAAACGCCAACGTTAAGCAACTAGCCGCAGAACGAACTAAAGAATTAGAAGAAACTGCAAAAGACTATGAGCTCCTTAAAACACAACTTGATAGCCTACAGCTTAACGCACTTATGAGCGAAACAGACTATCGCCTGCTTCCAGATGAGCTACAAGACCTTATTAAGGTTGGCATGGGTGGTGAAGCCGTCAAGGGAATGCTTGAAAGAGTTGAACTAGATTCACTTATTAAGCAACTTTCTGGTGAAGTAGAAGAAGCTAAGGGACAACGTAAGAAAAAGATCATGAAACGACTTCGGATCCTAGAGAGCATGCAACGTGCTGGCATTACACCTGTGAGCATGTGTCTGACGGTGCTTCCTGTTATTCCTCCAGATCTTCGTCCAATGGTACAGCTTACCGGTGGTCGTTTTGCAACATCAGATCTCAATGATCTTTACCGACGTGTTATTAACCGCAATAATCGGTTAAAGAAACTTGTCGATCTTAACGCTCCCGAAGTAATTCGACGAAACGAAATGCGTATGCTTCAGGAAGCTGTTGATGCACTTATCGATAACAGCTCAGCTCGTAGTGGACGTGCTGTATCAAACACCGGCCAACGCCGAAAACTTAAGAGTCTTAGTGACATGCTCAAAGGTAAGCAAGGTCGGTTCCGACAAAACTTACTCGGAAAGCGTGTCGACTACTCTGGACGTTCTGTAATTGTCGCAGGACCTGAACTTAAGATTAATGAATGTGGTCTTCCAAAGATGATGGCACTTGAATTATTCAAGCCGTTTGTTATTGGACAGCTTATTGCTGATGAACACGCTCATAATATTCGTTCTGCAACTCGACTTATTGAAATGGGTGAAACAGTTGTGTGGGATGCACTCGATATCGTAATCGCTGGCAAGTACGTGCTACTTAACCGTGCACCATCATTGCACCGACTTTCAATTCAAGCATTCCAGCCTCGATTAATTGAAGGAAAAGCTATCCAGCTGCACCCTCTTGTATGTAAAGGATTTAATGCTGACTTTGACGGTGACCAAATGGCTGTTCATCTTCCATTATCTGACGCTGCTCAAAAAGAAGCTCGTGAAATCATGGCTGCTAGTAAGAACATCTTAAAGCCTGCAGATGGTTCACCAGTACTCCACATTGAGCAGGATATCGTGCTCGGTGCCTACTATCTTACGTACGATAAATTTGCGACTGATGCACGTCGAAACTTCAGTGATGTCAATGAAGCACTAATGGCATATGACGAAGGCGAATTGAAACTGCAATCACCGATATCTGTATCATTTAGAGGTGTTGTTCGAGAAACTACACTTGGACGATTACTCTTTAATGAGCTATTCCCAGAAGATTTCCCATTCCAAAATGAAGCAATGCCTAAAAAGCGCATTCAAAAAGTTATGGCTGAGGTATATGAAAACTATGGACAAGAGAAAACTGCTGAAATTGCAGACAATCTCAAAGATCTTGCGTTTGAATACGCAACAGTTTCTGGAATCTCAATGGGTATGGATGACTTCCCATCAATCGTTGGTATTGAAAAGGTTATTGATGCCGGTGAAGTAAAAGCTGCAGATATTAGCAATCAATACGAAGCAGGCTTCACCACTGATGACGAACGGTACCGATTAACGATCGATAACTGGCTCAAAGTAGACAATGAAGTACAGTCAATGCTTGCCGAACAACTCGCAACACAGGATAACTCTATGTCAATCGCAGTTGTTTCTGGTGCTCGTGGTAACATCGGCCAAATGAAGAACAGCGTTGGTATGCTTGGCGTCGTTTCAGATACGAGCGGCCGGGCGATTGAACTTCCTATTAAGTCGAGCTATAAGAGCGGTCTAACTCCGCTTGAATACTTTACTGGTACTCGTGGTACACGAAAAGCCCTCATCGATATTGCCCTTAAGACTGCTGACTCTGGTTATCTCACTCGACGACTCGTAGACGTATCGCAAGATGTGTTTATTGTGGATGAAGATGTTGAAGATCCAGGTTTCACTATCTACCGAAGCGATGCCGAAGAAATTGGTGTTACGTTTGCACTTAAACTCGAAGGTCGTTTTGCGGCTGAAAAGATTGGAGCTAACGGAACAACAATTGTTAAAAAAGGTGAGCTTATCACTCGCGCGCTAGCTGCTGAGATCGATAAGAGCGACCTTGCAGAAGTAAAGATCATGAGTGCACTCACGACTGGTACCGTTCGTGGTATTAGCCGAAAGAGTTATGGAATTGATCCTGCAACTGGTCAACTCGTTGAAAATCGTCATCCAGTTGGTGTTATTGCTGCACAAAGTATCGGTGAACCTGGTACGCAGTTATCACTAGACTCTAAGCACCGTGCCGGCGCTACTATTGCTGACGAAACCGCACAAGGCCTCAACCGCGTTGAAGAACTTTTCGAAGTTCGAACTCCAAAGGGTCAAGCGTATCTTTCAGATGTTGATGGTACTGCCAATGTATGGGAAGAAGGTGACCATTACATTATCCAAGTAGTTGGTCAAGACCAACAGTCACTAGTATTGCCACTGCAGGGCCGCAAGGCGTCCGTAGCTGAAGGGCAAGAAGTTGCTATTGGTGATGTATTAGCCGCTAAGGATAAGGCGAGTGAGCCACTTATTGCGAGCATGGCTGGCAAAGTTACGCTTACTGAAACTGAAGTAACAATTGTTCCAAAAGATCAGGCAATCGTCCGTTATGAAATACCTGGTTTCAAACAACTTCTTGTTAAGGATAAGGATGCCGTCAAAGCCGGTGATCGACTTACTAGCGGTTCCGTTAACCTTCATGATCTTATGCGACTGAAAGGTGTTGAATCCACACAACGCTATATCATGAACGAAATCAGTAAGATCTTTGCTTCACAAGGTCAAAACATTGCCGACAAGCATTTAGAAATTGTTGTACGACAAATGTTTAGTCGTGTCACTATTGAAGAACCAGGTGACAGCGAGTATGTTACTGGAGATATTGCAAGTAAAGCTGCGGTTATCGAAGCGAACATAGGACTTGTAGCAAATAAGAAGAAACCTGCGCAATTTAGCCAACTATTGCTAGGAATTACAAAGGTTTCTACCTGGGCTGATAGCTTCCTCTCTGCAGCAAGCTTCCAGGATACTACGAGAGTACTCATCAGTGCTGCTACAAGCGGTAAGGTTGATCAACTCTATGGTCTTAAAGAAAATGTTATCTTGGGTCGCAAGATTCCTGTTGGTACTGGATATATTCCAGAGACCGACGAAGATGAAACCATTGACGAAGAAGCTTAAATCTGTTTAAATAAAGGAAGTTATGCCAACAATTAATCAATTAGTTAGAAAATCACGAAAGACAAGTGTTTACAAAAGTAAATCACCAGCTCTTTTACGTGTGACTAACAACCTAAAAACCAAAGCTTACGAAAAGCCTGCGCCGTTTAAACGTGGTGTATGTGTTAAGGTAACGACTAAAACTCCAAAGAAGCCTAACTCAGCTCTTCGTAAGGTTGCACGTGTGCGCCTTACAAATGGGTATGAAGTATGGGCATACATTGGTGGTGAAGGTCATAACCTCCAAGAGCACGCTGTTGTTCTGATTAGAGGTGGTCGTGTTCCTGACTTACCTGGTGTACGTTATCACGTTGTACGTGGTAGCTTAGACCTTCAAGGTGTTAGCAATCGTAAGAGTGGCCGTAGCAAATACGGAGCTAAACGAGATAGTAAATAATTTTAGTGGCTTCAGTGACCGCTTCTCCTACTACAGTAGGTTGAAGAGCGAACAGAAGTATATATAAAGGAGTACAGAAATGCCACGAAAGAAAACCAAGAGCCTGGTACGAGATATACCAGCAGATCGTAAATACAATGACGTTCGTGTTGCTCGGTTAATCAACCGTGTAATGCTAAACGGTAAAAAGCAACTTGCTGAGAAAATTATCTATGACGGTATGGAAACAGCTGCCAAGAAATTGAAGCAGGAAAATCCGCTTGAAGTATTAAACCAAGCATTAGATAACGTTAAGCCTAACGTAGAAACTCGTTCACGTCGTGTTGGTGGCGCTAACTATCAGATTCCATTTGAAGTTCGCGGACAAAGACAGAGTCATCTTACACTTATGTGGTTCGTAGCAGCCGCTCGATCTCGTAAAGGTATGCCAATGGCTGACCGTGTTGCAGCAGAAATCATGGATGCATTTAATGGTACCGGATCTGCAGTTAAGAAGCGTGAAGACACCCACAAAATGGCTGAATCTAACAGAGCATTTGCTCACTTCGCACGATAAGAAACGCATTACTTTTAACATTTTAATAAAACGAGGAATTTATGGCCGCTAAAGCAACCCCTATGGATAAGATGCGCAATATTGGAATTATTGCACATATTGACGCTGGTAAAACAACGACTACTGAAGGTATTTTGTACCGAACTGGTCTAAAGCACAAAATTGGTGCTGTGCACGAAGGTGAAACAACTACTGACTGGATGGCACAAGAAAGAGAACGTGGTATCACGATTGTTTCTGCTGCCGTTACTAGTTATTGGAAAGATCACCAGATTAACATTATCGATACACCAGGACACATCGACTTTACTGTTGAAGTAGAGCGATCGCTCCGAGTGCTCGATGGTGCAGTTGTTGTATTTGACGGTAAAATGGGTGTTGAATCACAATCTGAAACGGTATGGCGTCAAGCTGATAAATATAACGTACCGAGAATGTGTTTCATCAATAAGATTAATCAAACTGGCGGAGACTTCTATAAATCTCTTGATTCTATCCACAATCGACTCAACAAGCGTGCTTTCCCGATCCATCTTCCTATAGGGTTTGAACAAGCTATCAATGGTGTTATCGACCTCGTAACAATGAAGTCATATACCTATAAAGAATTTACTGATCATGAGCTTATTGAAGGGGATATTCCTGCGGATATGCTAGATCAAGCGACTAAAGCTCGAAGTCTGCTTGTTGAAAATGCAGTTGCTGAAGACGAGAAAATCTTAGAAAAATATTTTGAGGTTGGCGAAGAAGGTCTATCAACTGAAGAGATTAAACAAGCAATCCGCACCGCTACACTTAGTGGACGATTCTTCCCAGTAACTGGTGGAGATGGCCGTGGTGTTATCGTTGAGAAGGTACTTGACCTAGTGGTTGACGTGCTACCAAGTCCACTTGATCGTGGTAGCACCTGGGGCACACATCCTAAAACGGATGAAGAAATAGAACGTAAGCCAGCTGATAATGAACCATTTGCAGCACTTGCGTTTAAAATTGCAACTGACCCATTTGTTGGTAAGCTTGCTTATTTCCGTGTATATAGCGGTAAAGTCACTGCAGGTAGCTATATCCTAAATAGCTCTACGGGTGAGAAAGAACGGGTTGGACGAATTGTTCGTATGCAAGCTGACAAGCGTGAAGACGTGACAGAAGTTACTGCTGGAGATATTGCAGCAATCGTAGGTCTCAAAGGCACAACTACCGGAAATACGCTTTGTGATATTGCTAAACCTATTATTCTTGAGAGTATTACGTTCCCTGAACCACCCGTAAGTATCGCCATTGAACCTGCTACAAAAGCTGACCAGGAAAAAATGGGTATTGCATTGCAGCGTCTCGCTGAAGAAGATCCTACATTCCGAGTGAGAGTTGATCATGAAACCGGCCAGACCATTATTAATGGAATGGGTGAATTACATCTTGAAATTATCGTTGATCGAATGAAACGAGAATTCAATGTTGTTGCTAATATCGGTGCACCACAAGTGGCTTATCGTGAAACAATTCGAAAAGATGCAGTTGAAATCCAAGGTAAGTTCATCCGACAATCTGGTGGACGTGGTCAATACGGTGACGTATGGCTTCGACTATCTCAGAATGAAGCTGGAAAAGGTTTTGAATTCATCAATAGCATCAAAGGTGGAGTTATTCCAACTGAATATATCCCGGCCGTTAAAGCTGGAATCGAAGAAGCTATGTCTAATGGTGTGCTCGCTGGCTATCCAGTTGTCGATATTAAGGCAGAACTTTATTATGGAAGCTACCACGATGTTGACTCATCAGAAATGGCCTTCAAAATCGCTGGATCTATGGCTCTACAAGAAGGTGTCCGAAAGGCAAGTCCTGTTCTACTAGAACCAGTTATGAAAGTAGTTGCAGTAACCCCAGAAGAAAACATGGGTGAAGTAATTGGTGACCTTAACTCAAAACGAGGACGTATTGAATCAATGGAAGATTTACAGGCTAACGTTAAGGAAATTACAGCCTTCGTCCCTCTTGGTGAAATGTTTGGCTATACAACCAACCTTCGCAGCATGACAAAAGGTCGTGCAAGTAGTTCTATGGAGCTCGATCACTATGCTGATGTACCAGGACATGTAGCTGATGCCATCGTCGCAAAAAATGCAAAGAGTGCCTAAAAATAATACTCTTTACAAACAGATATAAAATTAGTTACAATCTATGAGTTATGCGTGAAAAGGCATTGCTGTTTTACGCAAAAAAATATTAATCCCAAGGAGAACAAATGGCAGAAACATTTGATCGCAGCAAACCCCACGTGAACGTAGGAACTATGGGTCACGTTGACCATGGTAAAACTTCACTTACTGCTGCAATAACTATGACATTAGCAAAGCGCTTACCAAGTGCTGTTAACAAAGCTGTTAATTATGACCAAATTGACAATGCACCTGAAGAAAAAGCCCGTGGTATAACCATTGCTACTTCTCACCAGGAATATGAAAGCGAAAAGCGTCACTACGCTCACGTTGACATGCCAGGTCACGCAGACTATGTAAAGAACATGATTACTGGAGCAGCTCAAATTGACGGCGCTATCCTAGTAGTATCTGCAGCTGATGGTCCTATGCCTCAGACTCGCGAACACGTGCTTCTTGCTAAGCAAGTTGGTGTTCCAAAGATTCTTGTTTTCCTAAACAAGATGGACCTTGCAGATCCTGAGCTAGTAGAACTTGTAGAAATGGACGTTCGTGAACTACTTGCTAAGTACGATTACGATGAAAACTGCCCAATCATTAAGGGTTCAGCAACTAAAGCTATCGAAGGTGATAAAGAAGCTGAAGACGCTATCATGGAACTCGTTGCTGCAATGGATGATTTCATTCCAGAACCAAAGAGAGACCTCGACAAGCCTTTCCTTATGCCTATTGAAGACGTATTTAGTATCAAGGGTCGTGGTACCGTTGCTACAGGACGTGTTGAAACTGGAATCGTAAAGGTTAACGAAGAAGTTGAAATCGTTGGTCTTAGTGACACACGTAAAGTTGTCGTAACTGGTGTTGAAATGTTCAAGAAACAACTTGATCAAGGACAAGCTGGAGACAACGTTGGAATCTTGCTTCGTGGTGTAGAGCGTGATGATATTGAACGCGGTCAAGTGCTTGCTAAGCCTGGTTCTATCACTCCTCATACTGAGTTTGATGCCGAAGTGTATATCCTTACTAAAGAAGAAGGTGGTCGACACACTCCTTTCTTCAAGGGATACAAGCCTCAGTTCTACTTCCGTACTACGGACGTAACTGGTGAAGTTGAACTTCCAGCAGATAAAGAAATGGTTATGCCTGGTGACACAATCACATTCAAGGTAACCCTTCTTAATCCAATTGCTATGGAACAAGGTCTACGTTTTGCTATCCGTGAAGGTGGCCGAACTGTAGGTGCTGGTGTTGTAACTAAGATTACTAAATAATCTGATTACACCTAAATAAAGAAGCTGGCCTTAAAACACCAGCTTCTTTTTTAATTTGAATAAACAAGCTATAACAGGTATAATGAAACTTGTAAAATAATTGTAATGACAACTCATCCAGATGTGCACCTTTGGTCACAAATCGAGAAGAGGTTACATTACGCACTAGGAGCGCAATATGGCAACAGCCGAACAACCAAAGCAACAACGAATTCGTATTCGTTTAAAAGCATATGATCATAAAGTTATTGATCAGTCAGCAAAGCAAATCGTAGATACTGCGCTACGTACCGGAGCAACAATTGCCGGGCCAATCCCACTTCCAACACGAAAAACAGTGTATACAGTGGTTAAAAGCCCTCACGTCTACAAAAAAGGACGTGAACAATTTGAAATGAGAGTGCACAAGCGTCTTATTGATATTTCAAACCCAACCCCTAAGACAATCGATAGTTTAATGAATTTATCTTTGCCAGCTGGTTGTGACGCTGAAATTAAGATGTAAAGAGAATTTTCTTAAAAAAATACACCCCTGAAATATGGGGTGTTTTTTTATTGCAAAGATAAGGGGAGAGTTCAAGGGCGTGTTACTGCCCAAGAACTCTCCCAGGTGAATGTGAGTGATGCGGGTGGTGAAATTTAGGTAAGTGGTACGAATACCAAGTGCTCAAAATCTATCCAACCTGGATCATGGCCTGTGTCCTTGAGGACACGCTTTCGGAATTGCATCGCAACATTCTGGCGATAATTCACGCTACCAGCTCTTGCTTTTGCGTAGGTGTTGTCGTTCAGCCGAAGCCGTTCAACTACCCAACCACGCACATGCGAGACCCGGTAAATGGTGCTGGGGCCTCGAGCCAACCAGACCACCCCCTTCGGGTAAAATGCTCTAACAACTTGTCAGAGCGATACTACTATACAATAATAGATTAGAATAATCAATAAGCAAAAAGCCCTACAAAACTGTTAACACAGTGAAGTAGAGCTTTATGCTAGCGCCTTTTTGGAAGGGCACAATCAAAACTATAGGCTGTTCTGCCTAATTCTTTTTCATAGGGACGGGGCAGCACGGTAATTCGAACTGCACTGTGACCAATTCTAAAGAATCGATGAAACTTTCTCGCAACTGTGTCTTTTTGAGGTACATGCCTCGGAACTGTTGATTTTGCACTGAATGCTTTTCCGTCGATGAGACGATGCAAGCGATTATACAGTACGTGAGAATTTGTTTCGTAGTTGATTGCGCCACGGCCATCTCGTCGCCACTGGATTTCCAGGTAGGGCATCTTAAATGTGTCGCTCTTATCTTTGATAAGATCATACTTGTGATCAATCGCATAGGCGAAAATGAGCGAAATTATGATGTCCTCAACTTCATTCAACTCATTAATTGTAGCCGTGTATCGCGCTGCGATCGCCGGATTAAGGCTGGCCATTACTGATTCAAATGAAGCTTTCCTGCTTCTTACTCTGTTAAGAGTTCTTCCAAGTTTATTCAGATCTGCTTTTGATCTGGGTATTACTATCCCCAGCTTTAGTTTGCTGGTTCGATTCCTCGGCCGTTCGGCCATAGAATATACCTCCTTGTAGTGGGACTAGTAGGACTAGCAGTATTATTTTATAACAATAATATACTTAAGTCAATTAAACATAAGAATTTTTTTTGTGATATACTGCGTGAGCAATTATTTAATTGCCGAGAAGAACTCTTCAAATAAAGCCCCTTCGGGCTTTATTTTTTACCTTTAAAACTAAGTAATGCATTAAGTCCTAGTACGATCTGCGGTAGTGAAGCAGGGGTGCCCCTGTACAGAATATATCTCGGTTCCCACGAAGGTTCAAACTTGTTTTTAAACTGTTCTAGACCTTCAAATGAATAGTACCTTCTTCCTAGTTTCTTAATCACGATCAACAACTTATCAGATAAACCTGATGCATTTTCATCTAACTTAGATAAAGGTGCTAGACCCAAATTTAAAGTAGCAAAATTATGTCTTCGCAGTTCCTCGATAGTTTTAAGAAAAAGATAATGCATGGAAATGCTAGGAATGTTTTTTCTAAAGCGCATTAAATCTACACTAGCATGCAGATCATCAAAAGTGGGTATCATATTTACAAATGCTATAGGCTCCTGTTCTTTGTATAGTACTGAAACATTACAATCACTTATATAGCTGCCATTGAAATATCCCATTACAAATTCGTACTCTCGTCGATCATTGTTTAGCCATTCGTTTGATATACTTTTTAATTTCGCAATCCTATCAATTGAGAGAGGAGCTTGCCAGAATTCAACACTCAGCTTTTCAGTAGTTGCCTTATTTTTTACATATCTAAAGTGTTTGTTATTTTCGATAGATTCGAAGTGCGCTATATCTACCCGTGCTTCAGAGCCAATATATAGTTTCTGTACGTTTAGTATTTCCCATCCTTTTGCTTCTATTTCATCAGCATGCAGCACAACGAACTCCCATCCATTTGAGTAACATTCTTCGCTAAAAGCTTGGCGTAAATCTGTAAATAGAGATTGATCTCCCGTACAGCCATCGAGAATATATGCAATTCCATTCTTGAGTCCATAACAAATGAAGGAGTTGCCATAAAAGAAAAAGTGCTTATTACGTGTTGGCCATATTTTGAAATAATCTTCACTTGAAGCTGAATATTTTTCCAGAATCTTGTAAGCTTGAGAGAATTGAAAACTTGGAGCCGCCATTCTTAATTTTCGTGGCCTAAACATAGCAAATAACAGAGCAGCAATGGCGAAAAGCAAACTAACGCGCATAAGATTAATTAGGAAATGTGCTTTAGGCGATTCATATAAATTTTGAGGAATGGGTTTACCGAGAATTGCATTCCACGTTAGGTGTATGTCTTCTGAGGTCGTAATGTGCACACCGAATTCTTTGTTATCTATAATAACGAAGGACAGCGCTGTAATTAGCAGAAGAACACTTACTACAACAATAGTGGTTGAAAATATTTTGCTGGCACTCCTATAATCACTTCTCACTAAATATTGTTTTTTGGACTGCAGCAGCAAAATTAAAATACCAATATATAAGAGTAATGGAACATGGTAACTTCGATGGAGTAAATCAAAAATAATGAGAAGAGACATTCCGCACACCGCTAAAATATATGCAGTTCTTTTTCGATTGAATAATTGAGCAGATATGTAAAGAAGTATGATGCCTATAAAGATTCCTAATACCCGAGATATTGAGTCTGGATCATACGGGAGATATTGTTCAATTTTTGTCGGTACGATACTCAGAGGTGCGCTAATAAGCGCAATTACTCCCGCAAATCGAACCAGCCACGCACTGATATTTATGGTATTTATTTTTCTTACGTTCATTATCTATAAGTATAGATGAGTTGGCTTAAACTTTACAATTAAAGCTTGCATTAGTTTAGATTTGTTTCATACTAAAATAAAACACGTTCAAATTGTTTGAACTTAAAAACACATAACTAAAATAATTGGGGTAACAAGGGGTACAGCGTATGTCGACTAAATATATTTTTGTAACTGGTGGAGTTTTAAGCGGGGTCGGAAAAGGAATAACAGCTGCCAGTATAGGTGCACTTCTTAAAGCTCGTGGCTATAAAGTAAATATACAAAAATGCGATCCTTATTTTAATTTTGACGCTGGAACACTCAATCCTGCTGAGCATGGTGAAGTGTTCGTAACAAAGGATGGCGCAGAAACAGATCTCGACCTTGGGCACTATGAAAGATTTCTTGACATAGAGCTTACACAGTCCAGCTCTACCATGAGTGGTCGTATATTTAGGCAGGTTATCGAAGATGAGAGAGCTGGTAAATATTTAGGTAAAACAGTGCAAATTATCCCTCATGTAACCAACGCGATGCAGGAAGCAATTGCCGAGGCCGGCAGAGGTTTCGACGTACATATAGTAGAAGTAGGTGGCACAGTTGGAGATTATGAAAGTACCGCATTCATTGAAGCAATTAGGCAATTTCGGCACCACGTTGGCGCTAAAAATACACTTTCAGTCCACGTAGTTTTTCTCCCTTATTTGACAGCTTCTGCTGAAGTTAAATCTAAACCAGCTCAAAATGCAGTGAGAGATTTAAGAGAAGCAGGGATTCAGCCGGATATTTTAATAGCCAGAACTGATCATGCTATACCAGAGGGAGTTTTGAGTAAATTAAGTCTTTTTAGTGATGTAGCTCGTGAAGCAGTTATTCCACTCGCCACTGTTAAAACAGTCTATAGTGTTCCATCGCTTCTAGAATCAGCAGGTGTGGGTAAAATTATCGCTGAACACTTCGGATTTAATAAAAAGAAACCAAATTTGAAAAATTGGCAAGACCTTGAGCGACGAGTGCTTTCCAAAGACTATAAAACCGTAAAAATTGGTTTGATTGCCAAATACCTTGATCATCAAGATACATACGCTTCGGTGATCGAAGCTATTAAGGCTGCTTGTTGGTCTGAGGATAAAAAAGCAGAAATTAAATGGATTGATGCCGAAGCACTAACGTTTAAAAATGTTGCATCGAAATTAAAAGGTCTTGAGGGCATTGTTGTACCCGGCGGTTTTGGTTCAAGAGGGGTTGAAGGAAAAATTGTTGCAGCAACCTATGCCTATAAGCGAGATATCCCTTATTTAGGTTTATGTTTAGGTATGCAAGTCGCCTGCATTGCAGTCGCGCGGATTGCTGGTCTTCATGACGCTAACTCAACTGAATTTGACCCAAAGACTGCTCACCCAGTAATTGGGTTAATGGATGACCAAAAGACACTTACTGTTATTGGGGGTACTATGCGACTCGGTAATTATGAATGTCTACTCGAGAAAAAATCCAAAGCAGCAAAGCTTTACGGAACAACCAAAATTGAAGAGCGCCATCGACACCGCTTTGAATTTTCTAATGAGTATGAAGATATTATGGAGGCACAGGGGCTTTTCATAGTCGGCAGGAACCCTCTAACTGGTCTTGCTGAAGTTGTAGAAGCACCAGCTAAAAAATACTTTCTTGCTAGTCAATACCATCCTGAATTTACTTCTCGTCCAATGCGTCCGAATCCACTATTTTTAGGACTTATTCAATCAATTTAGCTGTCTCTATTGTTTCATCATATTGTCCCTTGACGTAACAGGGATAATTTGTTAAAATTCTTTGGTATATCAAGATTTTTGTTCCTTGGTGAGTCGGTAAGTCTTTAAAGATACTGCCGTTCCACCAAGCATTTTTATGCTCTGAAGGGCGCGTCGAACGCCCCTGGTATGGGAACACCTAAATAAAGAACGGAGAACTATGAAAGCTCTCATTACGAGGAAAGTTGGCATGACGAGTATCATCTCTGAAGATGGTGCCCTCACTCCTGTCACTTTGCTTTCCGCTAGTCCCTGTGTTGTTACACAGGTCAAAACAGCAGAAAACGATGGTTATACTGCGGTACAACTCGGTTTTGAAGAAGGTAAGCACACTGCTAAGCCTCAAGTTGGACATTTCAAAAAGTCTGGCGCAAATCCAAAGATTGTACGTGAATTTAGGGTCACTGAAATTGAAGAAGATGTAAAAACAGGAGCTACTTTTGCTGCTGACGTTTTTGAAGTTGGTGACACCGTTCATGTAACCGGAACAAGTAAAGGTAAAGGCTTTGCCGGAACCATTAAGCGACACAATTTCAAAAGAGGTCGTAAGACACATGGTGGCCGAAGCTATCGACGCCCAGGTTCAATTGGATCTATGTTCCCTCAAAAAGTTTTCAAAGGTATGAAAATGGCAGGACAAATGGGTAACGAACAGGTTACTGTTCAAAACTTGCGTGTTGCTTTAGTCGACCTTGAAAACCAACTAATCGGTCTTGTTGGCGCCGTACCTGGCCCACGTAAAGGTATTATCCTTGTGAAAGGAGCAAAATAATGGCTACTCCAACGTTTACAGCAACTGGCACTAAAGCTACTACAGCCGTGTCACTACCAAAATCAGTATTCTCTATTGAAGTAACATCACACCAGCTTCTTAAGGATGCATATCTTGCTCACCGAGCAAATACACGCCCAAACTTAGCAAAAACTCTTAAAAGAGGTGAAGTAAGTGGCGGTGGTAAAAAACCATGGCAGCAAAAAGGCACAGGACGTGCCCGAGTCGGTTCTTCAAGAAGCCCAATCTGGCGTAAGGGTGGAGTTATCTTTGGGCCATCTGGCAACGAGAACTACAGCCGAAAGATTAATGTTAAGGCTAAGCGCCTTGCTATTACTCAAGCGTTAACGCTTGCTAGTGAAGCCAAGAAAGTGATCATCATTGATGACTTTAAGACTACTGGCAAAGTGAGTGATACAGCTAAATTTATGAATAAGATTGGTGCAGATCGAAATGTACTACTCGTAGTTACTGAACTAACTGATCTCGTCAAGCGATCAACAAATAACCTGCCCTACGTTGCAGCAGTACAGGCAACTCGCCTTAATGTCTGTGACATTCTTGATGCAGGGGTTATTGTTGTAACTAAAGATTCACTAAGCGCTATCGAAAAATGGCTTGGAGGTACAAAATAATGGATTTTGTTTTATACCCACGAGTGAGTGAAAAAGCATATGGTAGTGCAACTACACTTAACTGCTATGTTTTCAACGTACCACTCACTACTAATAAGATTGAAATTAAGAAAGCTGTTGAAGCAAAATACGAAGTTACTGTAGAAACTGTTAACATCGTTCGCATGAAAGGCAAACAAGTTAATCGAGCAATTAATAATCGTGGAACTCGAACAAGAGGAAAACGAATTGATTTCAAGAAAGCGTATGTGCTTGTTAAAGAAGGTCAATCAATTCCTGTCTTTGCATCAGCTGAAGAAGAGGAGAAGAAATAATGGCTATTAAAGTATTAAATCCAACTACTCCTGGCCGACGTGGCATGACCACGCAGGACTTCTCTGATATAACTGCAAAGAAGAATAAGCCAGTTAAAAGCCTGATTACTATCAAAAAAGGTTCTGTTGGGCGAAATAACCAAGGACGTATTACTACTCGACATCGTGGTGGTGGCGTTCGACGATACTACCGAAATGTTAATTTCAAGTTAGAAGCTGGCACACAAGCTGTTATCGAAGCTATTGAATATGATCCAAATCGATCTGCACGTATTGCTCGTATCAAGGATCAAAACGGTGTTTATCACTATATTCTTGCAGCAAATGGCATGACTGTTGGACAAAAGATTGTTTCTGCAGAAGATGCTCCTATTGAAACTGGTAACAGGCTTCCTATTAAGAGTATCCCAACGGGTAGTGCTATTTATGCTATCGAACTTCAAATTGGTCGTGGTGCGCAACTTGTACGAAGTGCCGGTAACAATGCACAGCTGGTTGCCAAAGAAGGCGATTACGCACAAGTAAAACTACCTTCAGGTGAAGTACGTCTTATACATGTTGATTGTACTGCCCAAATTGGAACAGTCGGTAATGCTCAACACCAAAACGTTAAGATTGGTAAAGCTGGCCGAAACCGTAAGCTCGGCAAGCGACCAAGTGTTCGTGGTGTGGTTATGAATGCTGTTGATCATCCGCACGGTGGTGGAGACGGTGGACGTCACCGAATGGCTAAAGCGCCACGTACTCCATGGGGTCAGAAAACGCTTGGATACAAAACTCGACGACGTAAGCTTACTAATTCATTTATTGTTAAAACTCGTCATCAGACTAAGAGGAGAGGTTAAACCATGAGTCGTTCACTGAAAAAAGGACCATTTATTGATCCAAAACTTGCAAAGAAAATTGCGAAACTTGGTAATGAAGATCGAACCATTATTAAAACATGGGCTCGTGCTTCTACAATCACCCCTGAATTTGTTGGTAAGACGATAGCGGTACACAACGGTCGTGTGCATGTACCCGTATTTGTTACAGAAAACATGGTTGGACATAAATTAGGTGAATTTTCGCCAACCCGTAAGTTCCGCTCGCACGGCGGTAAATTGGCTAAGAAGTAGGAGTTAAAACTATGTCTGTACTCGCAATTGCTAAAGGTGTAAGAATGAGCCCACGAAAAGTTGGGGTAGTTGCTGCTCTCGTAAGAGGCCGCACTGTTGCTGATGCACTCGTAATCCTAGAACACACTCCACGAAGAAGTGCTGAACCAGTCGCGAAGGTTATCGCAAGTGCTCGGGCTAACGCAGAGCACAACCATAACTTGAAGCCTGCTACGCTACGAATTGTAGAAATAAGTGTTTCTCCAGGTCAACGTCTGAAGAGATATCGACCTGCTGCTCGTGGACGAGCAAATCCATTCCAACGTCGAACAAGTCACATTCGAGTTGTTGTTGATGGTGAAGCACGTGTATCTAAAAAAGTTGCTGAAAAGGCTCCAAAAGCTGACTCAGTTAAGGCTAAGAAGGAGACCAAATAATGGGTCAAAAAGTAAATCCAATTAGTTTTCGACTACAGCTAAATAAGAACTGGCGTAGTAAATGGTTCGCTCCTAAAAAGGATTACACCGTTTTCCTAACACAGGATCTTGCTGTTCGACGAATGATCGATAAGAAAATTGGTTCTCGTGGTGCTATTAATACAGTAGATATTGAACGATCTCCAAATATGGTATCAGTTACTATCCATACTGCTAAAGCTGGTGTTGTTATCGGCCGCGGTGGTGCGGGTGCACAAGAACTAAAGGCTGCTATTGAAAAAATTTATGGCATCCAAGTTCGAGTCAACATCGAAGAAGTTAAAAAGCCTGAATTGCATGCAAAATTAGTTGCTGAAAATATTGCCAACCAACTTGAACGGCGCATAGCTTTTAGACGAGCTATTAAGAGTTCTGCTGGTGCAACGATGCGTGCTGGCGCTAAGGGTATCCGTATTGAAGTTGCTGGACGACTTAATGGTGCTGAAATGTCACGAAGAGAAAAGATGATTGAAGGTTCAGTTCCGCTTCATACCCTTCGTGCTGATATAGATTATGGATATATTAGAGCTAAGACTATCACCGGAATTATCGGTGTTAAGGTTTGGATCTATAAAGGAGAGGTAAACTAATATGTTACTCCCAAATAAAATGAAGCACCGAAAGGTGTTCAAGGGTAAAATTCGTGGTACAGCAAGCGCTGGTAACTACATTGCTTACGGAAGTTATGCATTGCAGTCACTTGGTAATGAACGTATCACGAGCCGCCAAATTGAATCAGCTCGTCAGGCTATGACACGATATATTAAGCGTGGTGGCCGTATTTGGATTCGTATTTTTCCACATACGCCTGTTACTCGTAAACCACAAGACGTTAAAATGGGTAGCGGTAAAGGTAATCCTGAGTTCTTCGTAGCTAAGGTTAAACCGGGAACAATTCTTTTTGAAATGGCTGACGTTACTGAAGTGCAAGCCCGAGAAGCAATGCGACTCGCAGCACATAAGTTGCCTGTTCGAACTCGATTTATTACAGATAAGGAGAGCATCTAATGGCTACCAAGAAACCAGTAACTAAGAAAACCGAAGTTAAGAGCGTATCGTTCAAAGACATGACGATCAAGGAATTACAAGCAGCGGCTATAACCCTTCAAAATGAAGCAGTTGAGCTCAAGCGCGGAACTAAGGTTGGTGATGTTCAGAATGTACATGCTTACAGCGTGAAACGTAAAGAAGTTGCTCGAGTGTTAACTGCCTTAAACGCCAAGAAGGCATTAGGAGAGGAAAAGTAGTATGGCACGAATATTAAGTGGAGTAGTAACTTCAGCTAAACCAGATAAGACGATTGTTGTTTCTGTGCAAACAAGAAAAACTCATCCTATCTATAAGAAGCAGTACTCAGTAAGTAAGAAGTTTATGGCTCATGATGAAAAGAATGAAGCTCGTGAAGGCGACAAAGTTCAGATTACTGAAAGCCGTCCTTTGAGCGCTCGTAAACGTTGGACGCTTACTAAGATTGTCGATACAGCGCAAGTTAAGCACGTCGAAACCAAAGAAGATGGAGAGGATAAGTAATGATCCAACAAGAATCCCGGCTTCTAGTGTGTGATAACAGCGGTGCTAAAGAAATTCTTTGCATCCGTGTTCTTGGTGGCACACGAAGACGATATGCACACGTTGGTGATGTTATCGTTGCAACCGTGAAGCAAGCTAACCCAGCCGGAACAGTAAAGAAGAAACAGGTGGTAAAAGCTGTTGTCGTTCGAACTCGTAATGTTATTCGACGTAAAGACGGCTCAACCATTCGTTTCGATGATAACGCAGCAGTAATTATCGGAGACGATAAGCTTCCTAAGGCTACACGTATTTTTGGGCCAGTTCCAAGAGAACTACGTGAACTTGGGTATGCAAAGATTATTAGCCTTGCACCGGAGGTACTCTAATATGAATACAACTAAGATATTTAAAATACGGCTCAAAAAAGGCGATACAGTGGTAGTTCGCTCAGGCAAGTACAAGGGTAAGAGTGGTGTTATCACTGCAGTACACCCACAAGAAAACAAAGTTACTGTTGAAGGTATAAATATTGTTAAGAAGCACATGAAGCCAACACAAGCGCACCCGCAAGGCGGCATCGTTGAACTAACGAAACCAATCTGGGTATCAAAAGTTGGACTTATGGATGCTACTTCTAAAAAACCTGTGAGAGTTGCTTACAAGTTAGATAAAGAAGGCAATAAAGTACGTGTAAACGCTAAGACGAAGAAGGAGATCAAATAATGGCTACATCAAAGACTATTGCCGTATCGACTACTCGTTTTAAAGATGCGTACAATGCAACCTACAAGCAAGAACTCCTCAAAGAACTCGCACTTAAGAATCCTAATCAAGTTCCAAAACTTGAAAAGATTGTTTTAAACGTGGGTCTTGGGAAAGCTAAGGATGATAAGAAGGTAATGGAAGTTGCTACAAACACACTTCGTAAAATTACTGGACAACAACCGAACCAAACAACAGCTCGTTTGAGCATCGCGACCTTCAAATTACGTGAAGGTAACAAAATTGGCCTGAAGGTAACACTTCGAGGCGATAAAATGTATGAATTCATGGATCGACTAATTACTATTGTCTTACCTCGAGTTCGTGACTTCCATGGAGTTTCTAAATCTGCTTTCGATAAGCAAGGAAACTACAGCTTAGGTCTTAAGGATCAATCTGTATTCCCTGAGCTATCATTTGAAGAAACAACTACCCTTCATGGGATGCAAATTAATTTCGTTATTAACAATGCTAAAGATGCAACTAAAGGACGAGCTTTACTTGAAAAGTTCGGAATGCCGTTTGAGAAAGAAAGGAAGGCTTAAAGTATGGCTAAGAAATCTATTGTAGTTCGTGATGAAAAGCGACGCCGAATGCATGATAAATATGCTGCAAAGCGTGCAGAGCTAAAAGCGCTTGGCGATGCTGATGGTCTTGCTCTATTACCTCGCAACAGTAGCCCAACAAGATTAAAGAATCGATGCAGCGAGACAGGTCGTCCTCGTGCATACATGCGCCGATTTGGTTTAAGCCGAATCAGCTTCCGTGAACATGCAAGCAAAGGTGAAATTCCTGGCATAACTAAGTCGAGCTGGTAGAAGGAGTAAGAAATATGTTATCAACAGATCCAATCGCAGACATGCTTACTCGTGTACGAAACGCAGTTGCAGTTCAAAAGACTGAAGTAAGTATGCCCTATAGTAAAGTTAAGCAAACAGTTGCTGAAGTGCTGGCACGAAATCACTTTGTTACTAAAGTTGAAGTAGCTGGTGAAGGTAACTTCAAAATGCTTAAAATCGTTATTAACGAAGCAGAAACAAATGCTCCAATTACTGAAATCGTACGATTAAGTAAACCTGGACGTCGTCTTTATTCTAACGCTAAGGAAATACCTGTCGTTAAGAATGGACGAGGTATTGTTGTTATTTCAACGAGCAAAGGCATTATGACTGGCAAAGAAGCTAAGGCTGCAGGCCTTGGTGGTGAATTAATTTGTAAGGTTTATTAAAAAAGTAAGGAATATATTATGAGTCGAGTTGGAAAACTACCTATCGAAATACCGAATGGTGTGACAATCACTGTCGACGCAGATTTTGTGACCGTAACAGGTCCAAAAGGAACATTACAGCAATTTACTGTTCCTGGAGTAAACATCAGCGTTGAAGGAAATCAGTGTATCGTTACCCGTGAGAGTGATGCTCGCGAGCATCGTTCTAAACATGGTCTTATTCGAGCACTCATCAACAACATGGTTGTTGGTGTTACTTCAGGCTTCGAAAAGAAGCTGGAAATTAATGGTGTTGGATACCGAGCTAATATGGAAGGTGCAAAGCTAAAGCTACAATTAGGCTATAGCCACGACATTTTCTATCCAATGCCGGAAAATATTAAATTAGTGGTAGAACAAAACGTCATCACTGTAAGTGGTATCTCAAAGCAACAGGTTGGACAGGTTGCTGCAGAAATACGTTCATTCAGAAAACCAGAACCTTATAAAGGTAAAGGGATTAAGTATGATGACGAAAGAATTATCCGCAAGAGTGGTAAATCTGGAAAGGATAAGTAGGAGTAAATTATGAATCGACATCTCAAAAAAGTACAGAATTTAAAGCTCCGAAAAAACCGAGTTCGGAGTACTATTAGCGGAACTGAAAGTCGTCCACGGCTTACAGTAACCATTTCTAATCTGCACATCAGTGCACAGCTTATTAATGATGAAAAAGGTATAACCCTTGCAACTGCTACAACTGTAGGAAAAAAACTTGAAGGAACTATGACTGAAAAAGCTGCAGTTATTGGTAAAGAAATAGCTAAAGGTGGTAAGAAGGCTAAAATTACTAAAGTTGTATTTGACCGAAACGGTCGTATTTACCATGGTCGTATTAAAGCGCTAGCTGAAGCTGCGCGAGCAGAAGGACTGGAGTTTTAATTATGCAACCAAATAAAGATAATCGAAGAGATAATCGTAACAATCGACCTGAAGAAGAAAAACTTTTTGACGAACGAGTATTAAATATTGATCGCGTTGCTCGTGTAGTAAAAGGTGGACGCCGATTTAGATTCCGAGCACTTGTTGTTGTTGGAGATAAAAAGGGTCGAGTTGGAATTGGTATTGCTAAAGGTGCTGACGTAACAACAGCTGTTTCAAAATCAGTTGATGTCGCAAAGAAGAACCTAGTGCACATAAATACCTACAAAGGTACCATTCCTCACGAAGTTCAAGCAAAGATCGGTGGCAGCAATATATTAATTAAGCCTGCAAGCCAGGGTACTGGTCTCATCGCCGGTGGAGTTGTTCGAACTATTTTGGAAGTTGCTGGTGTAGGTAATGCACTTAGTAAGTCACTCGGCTCAAGCAATAAAGTTAACACTGCCTATGCAACGTTTGCTGCACTGAACCAACTTGTGCCTGCAACTAAATGGGTCACAAATATAGATAAGCCTATTACTAAAAAGCAAGTAGTGAAGGCGGAGAAATAACATGCAGTACCATGAACTACAAGTAGCGAAACAGAAGAAAACAAACCGTGTTGGTCGCGGTATTTCAGCCGGCCAAGGAAAAACAGCCGGCCGTGGTACTAAAGGTCAGAACGCACGTGCTGGTCACAGCCATCGTGCAGGGTTTGAAGGTGGACAAACGTCCCTCATGAAGCGATTGCCAAAACTCCGTGGTTTTAAAAGTATTCGACCTAAAATGGAAAATGTTTACACTTCAGCACTGAATGATTTTGCAAACAAAACTGCAGATAACACTTCTCTATATGAGGCTAAGCTTATTTCAAGCCCGTACGTACGAGTAAAAATTGTACTGAATGGTGAAATCACTTCTAAGGTAACTGCGATTGTCCAAGGTGCTTCAAAAGGTGCAACTGAAGCCATCGTAAAAGCTGGTGGAAGTGTCACCATTGTCGAGCAAGTTAAGCGACAAAAGAAACCTGTACCTAAGAAATAAAGAACTTTAAAAAATAAAAGAAAGACTCACTGACGGTGAGTCTTTTTTATGGTACAATATTTAAAAGTTTAAAGAAGTGAAGAGGGTTTTGTTGATGAACTGGAAGATAATACTGCGATCTATTTCAAGTCCGGACATGCGTAAAAGAATACTTGCCGTTATTGGCATGCTTGTTGTTTTTAGAATGCTGGCGCATATCCCGATTCCACTTACCGACCCAACAACACTAAAGCAAATTCTAAATAACGTTTTTAATCAAGCTGGATCATCTCAATTGCTTGGTTTCCTTAATGTGTTAAGTGGTGGAGCACTTGCTAATTTCTCAATCATGCTCGTTGGCATGGGGCCATTTATTAATGCTAGTATTATCATGCAGTTACTCACGAAAGCTATTCCAAAGCTCGAGGCGTTAAATAAAGAAGGCGAATACGGCCGTAAGAAAATACAGCAGTGGACGCGTATGTTGACGCTTCCTCTTGCAATGGTGCAATCAGTCGGAACAATTTTCCTTGTACGTCAGTCTGCTGCAAGTTTCGGTGGACTAGGTAATCTTATTTCAACTGCTACTCCAATGCAGTGGGCTCTCATGGTTGCAACACTCACTGGTGGATCGATGCTACTTATGTGGTTTGGAGAACTTATAACTGAGCAAGGTATTGGAAATGGTATCTCACTTGTTATCACCGTTGGAATCGTAGCTTCACTGCCAAGTATTATTGGTAACCTCATTTCATCAGTTATCCAAAAAGGCTCTCATTTTAAAATATTTGGACATTTCAACTTTCCTATTAACTCTAAATCTCTATGGGTAACGTTGGGAATTGTAGCGGCCTCACTGCTTGTAACAGTGTTCGTGGTATACATTAATGAAGCGCAGCGAAGAATCACTATTAGCTATGCTAAGAGATTACAGGGAAACCGTATTTATGGCGGTGTGACTTCAGTGCTTCCAGTTAGACTTATTACGGCTGGTGTGGTTCCAATTATTTTTGCACTCGCTTTCTTGTCTTTGCCCGCATTCGTCGGTCAATTGCTTTCTAAGAGTGCACATGGGCATCTTCAAACGTTTGGTGCTCACTTAGTAACTTGGTTTCAGAATCCAACTCCCCAAACTTTGGCAGCTGGTGGGTGGCAGCCATATCTCTATCCAGTTCTGTATTTCCTACTGGTATTTGTATTTACCTTCTTCTATACAAGCGTAGTATTTAACGCCAAAGAGATCGCAGAGAACCTGCAAAAACAAGGTGGATTCATAGATGGCGTTCGTCCTGGAGCTCAAACTGAGAAATATCTTGTTAAGATCGTTAATCGCTTGACTATGTTCGGTGCCTTGGCCTTAGCACTCTTAGCGATTCTTCCAATTATTGCCCAAGGGCTACTAAAGACGAATCAAATTGCTATTGGCGGAACAAGTATTTTGATTCTTGTATCTGTTGCGCTAGATACGTTACGGCAACTTGAATCACGTGCACTCATGATTACTTATGACGATTACACAATAAATATAGATAATGACAGCAATGAAAAAAGACATAAACGTATTGCTTTTAGGCGCAACAAATCTGAGAGTCCCGCTTAATATGGTTTTCACTTTAAAAACCCTTTACAAACAGTGGATATCTGTAGTAAAATAAGAATCTGTTGTAATATATGGCTAATACTAAAGAAGTAATCGAGCTTAACGGCACAATTGTGGAAACCCTTCCGGGTACCCAATTTAAGGTTGAGCTTGAAAATGGCCATGTGATTATAGCTCACGTTGCTGGAAAAATGCGGAAGCACTATATCCGCATCGTACCCGGTGACAGCGTGACGGTTGAATTGACGCCTTACGATCTTACGAAGGGTCGCATAACCTACCGCAAATCATAGTTTATTAATTAAAGCAGTGTGTCACACAGCTAAAAGGAGTGTTGATCCGCATGAAAGTGCGTGCTAGCGTAAAAAAGATAAGTCCTGACGATATTATTGTCCGCCGCAAAGGTCGACTTTATGTCATCAATAAATTAAAGCCAAAACATAAGCAGAGGCAGGGTTAAATATGGCTCGTATTAGTGGAGTTACAATTCCTAATGAAAAACAAGTATGGGTTGCTCTTACCTATGTTCACGGTATTGGCCCTAAGACTTCATACGACATCCTAGCCAAGGCTAAGGTTGATCCTATTACTCGAACTAAAGATCTTGATGATTCCCAAATCGGTCGTATTCAGGAAGTCATTAATGATAACTACGACGTTGAAGGTGAATTACAGCGAATAGTTGTAGCGAACATCAAGCGTCTCAAAGATATTAAAGCGTATCGAGGTATCCGACATAGTCAGAACCTTCCTAGTCGCGGACAACGGACTAAAACGAATGCTCGAACACGACGAGGTAAAAAAGTTACTGTTGGTGGAACAGCTAAGAAGGTAGCGGCTAAATAGCCCGGAGATATACTATGGCAGATGCAAAAGTAGCAACCAAGAAGAAAAAAGCTAAACGAAGCGTACCGCACGGTCAAGTGCATATACAGGCAACATTTAATAATACTATCATCTCTGTAACAGATATGAACGGGGGACTATTGAATGCAGCAAGTGCTGGAGCATGTGGTTTCCGCGGCAGTAAAAAAGGCACAGCTTATGCTGCGCAAGTAGCTGGTGAAAAAGCAATTACAGCAGCAAAGCAGATGTACGGCATTGTAAAAGCAGATGTTTACGTTAAAGGCATTGGGCTTGGACGTGATGCTGCAATTCGCGCTGTAGCAGCAGCTGATGTTGCAGTTGATTCTATTAAAGATGTAACTGGAGTGCCACATGGTGGATGTCGTCCTAAGAAAGCACGACGAATTTAGGAGTAACTTATGGCACGTGATACACAATCTATAACCAAAATGAGCCGACGTGAAGGCTATGCACTTCACCCTAAAGCACTAAAACACATGGTAAAGCGATCTACCATTCCTGGACAACATGGTCGTAACAATCGACGTACTACAACAAGTCAGTACTCACTTCAACTTCGAGAAAAGCAAAAAGTTAAACGACTGTATGGTCTATTAGAGCGTCAGTTTTCTAACTTAATGGCTGAAGCCAATCGTAAAGAAGGCCAATCAGGCGCTGTTCTATTGCAACTACTTGAAAAAAGAGCCGACAACGTGGTCTACCGAGCCGGTTTTGCTACAAGTCGACGAGCAGCACGACAACTCGTAAGCCATGGTCACTTCACTCTTAATGGACGTCGAATCGATATTCCGTCTATTCGTTTAAGTTCAGGCGACCTTCTTGTCGTTCGTGATCGAAGTAAACAAACTGAATATTTCAAGAAACTTGATGATATTACTGGAAACGTTGAACCATCAGTTAGCTGGGTAAAGGCTAATCGAAAGAAGTTTGAGATCACTGTAGTGGGCGAACCTTCACGAGCTGAAGCGGAACCAGAAATTAATGAGCAACTAATTGTTGAGTATTACTCACGTTAATAGGAGAAGGTAACATATATGTCAAAAATAATTCACACCCCATCACTAGCCAACATCGAAGAACATTCTGATGTAAGTGCTAGTTTCGTGATAGAACCACTACACACAGGTTACGGTATGACCCTTGGCAATAGCCTACGAAGAGTACTCCTATCAAGTATTGCCGGTGCTTCTGTGACAGCTTTTAAAATTGAAGGAGTAAGCCACGAATTTTCTACAGTTCCAGGCGTAAAAGAAGACGTTGTCGACATCATGCTTAATCTAAAAAGACTTAAGTTCCGAGTATTTAGCGATGAACCTCAAAATGTTCGTATCGAATTCAAGGGTAAAGGTATCGTTACTGGAAAAGACATAAAAGTTAATGCAGACGTTGAAGTAGTGAATCCTGAACAAGTAATTGCAACAATCGATGACAGCAAAACTAACTTTGTCGTAGATCTTATTGTTGAAACAGGTCGTGGCTACCGAACTATTGAAGTTGGTGCTGCAAAAAAGCCAAGCGACATGATTGCACTAGATGCTATCTTTAGCCCAGTGTTGCGAGTTCGCTATAAGGTAGAGCACACGCGTGTCGGTCAAATAACTGATTTAGATAAACTTACGATCTCTATCGATACTGATAGTAGCATCACACCTAAAGATGCTTTCGAAGAAGCGGCCGCAATTCTTGTTAACCAATACACTGCACTTGCAGGTGCTACACGAGTTGAAGTTGCTCCTGTACTTAAGTCAGCAGGTGTGAGCGACGTAGAGGGAAATGATGATCCGTCAGAACTTCTTGTATCAATTGAAGATCTTAACTTAACCGCACGCACTACAAATGCGCTTATTAATAACGAGATTCATACTCTTAAAGATCTATTTAGCCTTAGCGATGCTGAGCTACGCGACCTTAAAGGATTTGGCCAAAAAGCCCTTGATGAAGTTAAAGATAAGCTAGCGGAGATGGAGTTATAAGATGCACCGTCACGGATATAAAGGTCGCAAATTTGGCCGAGAAAGAGATCAACGTCGCGCTCTTATGAAAGGGCTGGCTAGTAATCTCGCTATACACGAAAATATTGAAACAACCATATTTAAAGCTAAAGAATTAGTTCCTTATTTTGAGAAGCTAATAACAAAAGCTAAGGTTGGCGATCTTCACAATCGGCGTCAAGTTATCTCCAAGATGGCTAACGTAGATAGTGCGCACAAGCTTGTTGATGAAATTGCTCCTAAATTAACTGGTCGTAACAGTGGTCATTTACGAATTGAGCGGACAACTACACGGCGTGGAGATAATACCCAAATGGCTCGTGTGAGTTTCGTAGATGATCTTGCAGTTGCTGCAAAGCCTGTAAAGAAAACTGTTGAAGTCGCCGTTAAGGAGCCAGCTGCAAAAGCTAAAGCGCCCGTAAAAAAGGCACCAGCTAAAAAAGTAGCTAAGAAGGAAACGAAATAATGAAAACTTATAGCGCAAAACCATCAGAAGTAACCCGAGCTTGGTATGTTATTGATGCAAGCGAAGCACCTCTTGGTCGTGTCTCAACAAAGATTGCAACACTTCTAACTGGTAAAGGTAAACCTATGTTTACGCATCACATTGATTGCGGAGACTTCGTTGTAGTCATCAATACAGATAAGATCGTAGCTACAGGAACTAAAATGGACGATAAGATGTATTATCGCCATAGTCAGTATCCTGGAAGTCTTAAGGAAATTAATCTGCGTGATAAAATTGCAAAAGATTCAACTGAAGTTCTACGACTTGCTGTAAAAGGCATGTTACCGAAGAATAAACTTATGGATGAGAGACTAAAGCGATTGAAAATTTATAAGGATGAAATGCACAACAATGGTGCACAGAAACCTCAGAAAGTGAGTCTTAAGTAATGGCTGTTAAAACTCCAGAATATACCTACGCTCTTGGCCGAAGAAAAAGTGCCAGTGCACGTGCACGTCTTTTTAAGGGCAAGGGAAACATTACTGTAAATGGTAAACCAGCAGAAGAATATTTTGCAAGAAGCCAACAGTTACTTCGTGAAATTAACAAACCGTTTGCTCTTCTTGAAAAAGAAGGACAATTCGACGTAAGTATCGTTGTGGAAGGTGGCGGAAGCAATGGACAAGCACTTGCTATTCGTCTTGCTATTTCAAAATCTCTTGTTGTTCTCAACGAAGATTACAAGAGCACTTTAAAACGAGCAGACTTACTTTCTCGTGATCCAAGAGAAAAAGAACGTAAAAAGTTCGGTCTCAAGGGTGCCAGAAAACAAAGGCAATTCACCAAGCGTTAATACTAACGAAAAACCCTCCCATGCGGAGGGTTTTTTATATGCCCACGATCAGTTGCTAATGATATACTTAATACTATGACCAAAGAAGTAATACTTACCGGAATACGCAGTAATGCAGAATTGACACTTGGAAACTATCTTGGTGCTGTTCTTCCTATGGTGCAATTGCAAAAAGAAAAACATGAATCCTATGATCTTCATTTCTTTATTCCTGATTTACATAGTTTTACGACACCTGTTGATCACAGTACATTGTATGCACAAACGATTGACCATATACGGACATTTGCAGCCGCTGGGTTTGATCTAAATAACAAGTCTACTAAAATATACCGACAAAGCTTTATACCTGCTCACAGCGAGCTATTTACTATCTTAAATAACTTTGCATACATGGGTGAGTTAAGCAGAATGACGCAATTCAAAGATAAGAGCGAGCAAGCCGATACGGTATCAAGCGGTTTGTTTACCTACCCAGTTTTGATGGCTGCAGATATATTGCTCTACGGCGCTTCATGGGTGCCGCTCGGTGATGACCAAAAACAACACCTTGAATTAACTCGAGATTTAGCACTTCGTTTTAATAATAAATTTGGTGATACTTTTGTTGTTCCCCATGAATGGAATAAACAGCTAGCATTTAGCCATCGTGATAGTGGTGTCAGGATTAGAAGCTTATCTAATCCAACTAAGAAAATGAGTAAGTCAGTTGATGATCCAAGAGGTACTATTTTACTATCTGACACACCTGAAGAAGCTGCAAAGAAAATAATGTCTGCTACGACTGATGATTTAGCTGAAATTGATTTCGATTTTGAAAAACGGCCTGGAGTATCCAATCTGTTACAAATTGAATCACTCCTTACCGATCAAACGGTTGATCAAGTACTTGCGTCGTGGAAGGGTAAAAGTAATTATGGTGATCTTAAGACTGCAGTTGCCAAATCAGTTTCAGATTTCCTTAAATCGTATCAAGAAAAACTTTCTCAGATCTCATCTGAAATTGTTGAAGCAAAACTAGCTGATGATGAAGAGTTTTTGAATGATCAAACCACAAACCTTCTACTTCAGGTTCAGAAATCTGTTGGCTTAAGAAGATAATATGGCAATGACGATAACTAACCAAGAGGGCCAAACTCAGCGGGCCGATATTATACTCGCCAATACTTTAACAGATTATTCAAGAGCTGCGTTATCGAAGCTATTCACAAAAGGTTTTGTTACGAAAGAGAGTGAAAAAATTAAAGCTGGTGCTAAAATTCGTCCTGATGAAAGTTTCCGAGTAGAACTTGAAGAGCTTGAAAAACCAGCTGAAGTACTCGATCTTCCTATTATCTATGAAGACGACAACGTTATCGTTATAGATAAACCAGTTGGAGTTATTTCCCACGCTCGGGGAAAATATTGGAATGAAGCATCTGTAGCCTCATTTGTGCGAGATAAGGTAAAAGATATAGACGGCGAACGGGCAGGTATTGTCCATCGCCTTGATAGAGCCACAAGTGGAGTTATGATTTGTGCTAAAAACGCAGAAACTTTATCAATGTTGCAAAAACAGTTCTCTCAGCGAAAAACTAAAAAAATATATTTTGCAGTTGTCGAGGGAACACCTGAACCGTCCCATGCTGTTATCGAAGTACCGCTCGGTAGAAATCCTAATAAGCCGCAGACTTTTCGTGCTGATAAGTCTGGTAAAATATCCAGCTCTGAATATGAAGTCATAAAACATAACGATGAATATGCCTTACTTCGACTAACTCCTAAAACGGGAAGAACACATCAACTCCGCGTTCATCTTCAATATATTAAACACCCAATTCTTGGCGATGAACTCTATGGTGATTCGAAAGCAGAGCGGCTCTTTCTGCATGCCCAAAGTCTTGAGATAACCCTCCCGGGTGGTGATCGAAGAGTGTTCGAAAGTAAAGTGCCCGCTATTTTTGATCAAAAAGTGAGTTAGCCGTGAAACTTCTGCTGCACCCAAAAGCTAAAGCTCGCTATGATCAGATTGTTTCTGATCCACCACATGCGTTACTGCTTATTGCTCCAGCTGGTAGCGGTAAACAATTTCTTTTGTCACAGTTAGCAATCGACATTACAAAAGGAGTTATGAGCAGAATTGTGACAATAGTTCCTGAAGAAAAAAAGAAATCCATATCCGTAGATCAAATTCGTGAACTCAAAATACAACTTAAGAATAAATATAAAGAGAACAGGGTCGTATTGATTCCTGACGCGCAACTTCTAGGGATCGACGCGCAGCACGCTATTTTGAAAATACTTGAAGAGCCGCGACCTTCAACCGTTTTTTTACTTGGTGTTTCAAATAAATTTGATGTTATAGAAACGATACAATCAAGAACTCAAACATGGACGATTCCTGAGCCTACAGAACAACAAATATATGAATTTTATGCTGAAGTTCCACGAGTTGATTTATCTAAAGCTATCACTATAGCTGGAGGGAGAATGGGGCTTCTATCTGCGCTACTTGCAGAAGATTCAGAAAATAGTCTTATTTCTGCGATTGAAACTGCTAAAACTATTCTTAGCGAATCCACATTTGATAGATTGACACGTATCGATATCTTGGCTAAAAAAACACTTGATATATCTTTACTACTTGAAGCACTACTTCTCATTTCGAAAGCAGCTATGGATGGGGCAGCAAAAGCCAATACAAAAACATTATATTCCTGGCACAAGAGACTTGATTGTGTCATGCAAGCAAAAATGCTGTTAAGTCAAAACGTTAACCCAAAACTAGTTTTGACGCAGCTTTTTATCAAATTGTAATAATTTGGTATACTAAGAGTCTAAATGACAGAAATATTACTACTCGCGCTGTTATCTTTTTTTGCAATACGTTCCACGTATAATGTTACTGACAATATAGAAGTAATTTCAGATAAAATAGGTAACAGATTGGGCAAACTCTGGGAAGTTGCGGCCCAGGGTATGCGAGAGAATAAACTTCTGAGAGCTGAAAAAGCGCTCTTAACAATTTTAAAAATAGATGAGAAAAATGCTGCAGCATATAATCGACTAGGTATTCTTTATGCTAAACAAAAAGAATTCAAAGACGCCATTGATTGTTTTGAAATAGCTTCATCAATAGAAAAAAGTGCATCCTCACTACATAATCTTGGCCTAATCTACTATGAAACTGGCGATTACAGTCGTGCAGCAGTAGCATTCGAAGAAGCGATTGCACTTGACGAGGGGATGGCGGCACGGCATATCGCGTATGCCAAAGTTCAAGAAAAACTCAGCAATGATAAGAAAATGATCTCAGAGCTTGAACGAGCTGCTGAACTTGAACCAAATCGAGAAACATACTCTCTACTTCTCCATGCCTATGAAGTTAAAGGACTAGAAGATAAAACAAAAGCGCTTAAATCCAAGATTCATAAGTTAGCCCAAGGTGCACGTAAAAACGTCAAAAAGAAACGTCTGCAGCGCCCAGCCCGTGTGGTGATATAAAAAAAGTACCAGTTAGACTGATACTTCATTAGTGGTGCAGGGAGAGGGATTCGAACCCCCGAAGGCGAATGCCAACAGATTTACAGTCTGCCGTGTTTAACCACTTCACTATCCCTGCATAAGGACATGCATAACATGTCCTGTTTCATTACGAAACACCTCTCGGACTGCACCTCACTGCATTCCGATAGTTTTAGATACTCTCGCAAGGTATCTAACAAGCGCAACAACTGAATGTTGATTGTTTTGGAGCCGACAGAGGGATTCGAACCCACGACCCGCTGTTTACAAAACAGCCGCTCTAGCCACTGAGCTATGTCGGCATTAATAAAAAACTGCTCAATAAAGAGCCAGTGGATATGGTATCAAAATAACCCCTTTGTTACAACACCTGTAAGATAAGATTGCACAGACCTCAACAGATTGGTAGAATTAGTAGCATTGTGCCGTTGTAGCTCAGTGGTAGAGCACTTCCATGGTAAGGAAGGGGTCTCGGGTTCAAATCCCGACAACGGCTCCAAATATATTAATTTTAAGATGAATAACTCTTGTATTAATACCAGAAAAATGTTATTCTTTACTCTGAATTTCAATAAAGGTAAATAAATGGCTAAGAAAACGTTAAAGCGTAAAATTATAGGACTTGTATGTGAGAATTGTGGTCAACGACACCACTATACCGTTAAAAATACTCAAAATACACCTGACAAGATTACTCTACGTAAGTATTGCCCTACGACTCGTAGCTATACTACTCATACTGAAACGACCAAGAACCTTGGCCGTAACGTAGTAAAAGCAAAGAAGTAGTAGTTTTGCTGAATTAAGGGTTTAACCCGGTGGGCTGATGTCTTATGTTAGAAACTAATAAAATACGAAACATTGCAATTATTGCACACGTTGACCATGGCAAAACCACTATTGTTGATGCCATTTTAAAGCAATCTAATACGTTTCGCGAAAACCAGGCTGAAATGCAAGCTACTCTTATTATGGATAGTGGTGATCAAGAACGCGAACGTGGTATTACGATTAGCGCTAAACAAACTGCAATCAATTACCAAGATTACCGAATTAATATTATCGACACGCCAGGTCACGCAGACTTTTCGGGTGAAGTAGAACGAACTATGAATATGGCTGATGGTTGTCTTTTGATCGTAGATGCTCAAGAAGGGCCTATGCCGCAAACTAAGTTTGTACTGAAAAAAGCACTTGAAGCAGGCCTAAAACCGATTGTTATTATTAATAAAATAGATAAAAGAGATTCTCGAATCATTGAAGTAGAAGATGAAATTGCAGATCTTTTTCTCGATCTTGCCGTTGATGATTCACAACTGCATTACCCAACTTTCTACGCAATTGGTAGGGAAGGCAAAGCATGGGATTCACGGCCTGAAGACATTACAGAAGAAGCTGACTTAAGAGTACTTCTTGATGCAATTCTTACTGAAGTTCCAGCTCCTAATGGAAACAAAGACGAACCATTCCAAATGCTTATTACAGCGCTTTCATGGGATAATTTCCTCGGTAAATACGCCATTGGCCGAATTAACCGTGGAAGCGTTTCTGTTGGTCAACAAATTACCTTAATCAAAAAAGATGGCACCAAAACTACTATCAAAGCAGATAAGATTTTTGCTTCACAAGGCCTAAACCGACTTGAAATGAAACAAGCTATTGCAGGAGATATTGTTTCCATTACTGGAGTGGGTACTGCGCAAATTGGCGAAACACTTGCAGATCCTGCAAATCCAGATGCCCTACCAGTTCTAAAGGTTGAGGATCCAACACTTAAGATATCGATTCAACCTAATTCGTCTCCATTCAAAGGACAAGAAGGTGAATTCACTACATCAAGACAAATCGGAGAGCGGCTACAAAAAGAACTAGAAACAAATATTGGTCTTCATGTTGAAGATGAAGGTATTGGATTCTTAGTTGCTGGTCGCGGTGAATTACACTTGTCTGTGCTAATTGAAACTATGCGTCGAGAAGGCTTCGAACTTGAGGTTGGCCGACCACAAGTTGTAACCAAAGAAGTTAATGGAAAAATGATGGAGCCTGTCGAAGAGTTAACCGTTGAAGTTCCTGATGAGCATGTTGGGCCAGTACAACAAGAACTTGGTATGCGACGAGCTGAGCTTGTGAAGCAAGAGTTAACAGGCCGTGGTGTTACGCGACTTATCTATCGAATTCCTACACGTGCTTTGCTTGGACTTCGTAATATCCTTCTTACAAACACTCGCGGAACTGTGGTGATGTATAGTCTAATGCTTGGCTATGAACCAATTGGCACTCCATTACCTCGTTTAAGAAGTGGTGTACTTATAGCTTTTGAGACAGGTACCGCAACCCCTTACTCTTTGCAAAACGTTGAACAACGAGGTACGAGCTTTGTTGGACCTGGAACGAAAGTATATGCAGGACAAATCATTGGTCTAAATACAAGAAGTGATGACATGGAAATCAATGTTGTTAGGGAAAAACAACTTACTAATATGCGAAGTAAGAGTAGTGATGGTACTGTTCAGTTAACGCCTCCCATCGATATGAGCCTAGAGGAATGTCTTGATTTTATTGAAAACGATGAACTGCTTGAAGTTACACCTGAATCACTTCGTCTACGAAAAAAACTTTTAGATCCAAACAAGCGAAAAAGAGCTCCAAAAATATAGCTAAATACCTGCGACGTAAGGTACCATGGGGGGACGATGAAACAAATAGAGGCGCTCGCAGTTATGATGTCAGGAAAATCAGTCCTTCTTACAGGAGCGGCTGGGAGTGGAAAAACGTTTGTATTAAATCAATTTGTTCGTAACGCGCGTGCAGTGGGAAAATCTATTGCTGTTACTGCAACGACCGGGCTTGCAGCCACCCATTTAAATGGCACAACCGTTCATGCATGGTCTGGCATTGGGGTTCATGATGAACTGCCTGTAGAGCATATCCTTCGAATGCCAAAGCAGCGGCGAGATATCATCGCAGATACTGACATTCTTGTTATTGATGAAATAAGCATGCTCCATGATTTTCGACTTGATCTTGTCGATACGGTTTGTCGTGAAGTGAGAGACGTTAATCTTCCTTTTGGGGGCATACAGGTTATCTTATGTGGTGATTTCTTTCAGCTCCCCCCGGTTAACCGTTCTGACTCAAGAAGTGGCGGGTTTATTACTACTTCAAGGATATGGGACGAGAATATATTTGAAGTTTGTTATTTAGAAGAACAACACAGGCAAAAAGATGACCAATCCTATAGCGATATTTTAAATGGTATCAGGGAAGGGTATTTGAAACCTTCACAAATTAAATTGCTAACTGACCGCAAAACACTTGTCAATGATCCATGGCAACCAACAACAAAACTACTAACAACGAATGTTGATGTGGACGTTATTAACCAAGAGCATTTGAGCCAGCTTGATGGAAAACAATATGAATTTGAAATGACCACTTCTGGCAGCAGAAAATTTGTTGAGCAATTAATGAGATCATGTCTTGCTCAACAGACGTTAGTACTTAAAAAAGGTGCGCATGTAATGTGTATCAAAAATAGCTTAGATCGCAAATATGTTAATGGCTCGCTTGGAGTAATTGAAGACTTCGAACCAATTAATCACTATCCAAAAATACGATTAATAACTGGCAAACTAATCGTTCTTAAGCCAGACACATGGGAACTCGTTGATGGAGATAAAAGGCGTGCTGCAATAACACAACTACCTATTCGTTTAGCATGGGCTATAACGGTTCATAAGAGCCAGGGTATGACACTAGATTCAGCGAGAATTGACCTTCGAAATGCATTCGTTGAGGGTATGGGCTACGTTGCATTATCTAGAGTTAGAGGACTTAAAGACCTATCACTTGATGGTCTCAACGGAATTGCGCTGCGTGTAAGTAAGGATGCTAAGAACATAGACAAGATACTAAGAGATAAAAGCGAACAAACATTAATCGAAAACAAAGAAGTTATCGAGGCTTTTCTCAGTAAGAAAGATGAAATAATTATCGAGCCAATCCCAAAAACTAAAGTTAACTGGGCGGACAAAGTCAATAAGATGCGTGTAGAATACCCCAATGCGTATAAGCCATGGCAAGATAAGGATGACAAAAAGCTAGTCTTATCTTTTACGAAAGGGAAGACGGTTGAACAGTTAAGTAAAATACTCGGCCGACACAAAGGCAGCGTCAGGGAAAGACTAAAGAAACACCTCGGTGAGGATATATTCTCTTAGTAGCAATTTTTCAGTTTTTTTCGTAAGATAGAAGATGTATTTATAGGGGAGTAGCTCAGTTGGTAGAGCACTGGTCTCCAAAACCAGGTGTCGCAGGTTCGAGTCCTGTCTCCCCTGCCAGGTATTGCAAATACTACAACATTATGTCGTAGTATTTTTTATTTATAGATTTTCTAGGGGTATGCCCGTTTTTTCAGATACTTTTCGTGCCCATTCAAGTAGTTTTTCGAATTGATTATCTCTTGCAGCAAGTTCTGTTTCATATTTATCAATTCTGG
>CAIOMD010000008.1 GCA_903859365.1 uncultured Candidatus Saccharibacteria bacterium
CTATCTTAGTATTGGTTCTAGCAATACTCTTGGTGTTAACCTAGGAAGTAGTGCTATTAATACTACTGTCTATGGCAACTTACTACTTGGTGGTTCATCTTCTATCTTCGATGTAGCGTCTGCGGGAACACTCAATATTGGGACGAGTAAGGCAACAACGATTCAGATAGGATCAACCACCACAGCAAGTACTCAAACAATTAAAATTGGCAATAATACCACCGCACTTTCCGTTAACAACGTAACCATCGGTTCGCTTCTCACTACTAGTACGACTCTCATACAGGGTGGAGCTGGCGCTTCAGCATTGTCTTTGCAGACCGGCGCAGGTGGAACGATTATGATTGGTACAACAAATGCCTCAGCTATAAACATTGGTGGTGCATCGTTAAATGGTGGAACGACTACAACTACCGGAAGTGCGCTCACTATTTATGGAGATAGTACTACCATTGGCTTGGGTTCCTCCGGTTATGCATCTGCTACTGGTGGAGCAATTACAGTGCAGGGTGGGGCAGGGACGGCATCAGGAGCTTTGAATTCAATTCCATCAGGTAATGGAGGAAATTTAAATCTTTATGGGGGTGCCGGTACTTCAATCGGTGGCGCAGTAAATCAAGGTGCAATGGGCGGAAATATCTTATTATATGGTGGAGCTGCAACAGCAGGAAATGGTAACGGATCCGCAAATGGAGGATTTGTTTTCATTGATGGTGGTGCAGCATCAGGTGCTGGCACAAATACTAAAGGATCTATATGTATAGGTAATGGTGTTCCACTCACGTCGAGCTGCTCAACTACAGGAAATGCTGCCTCCATTTCTATTGGTAATACTTCCTCAAATATCGTCATGCAAAGTGTAAATGTAAATCTTTCTAGTGCAGGAGTCTTACAATTAGCGGGAGCACAAACTGCAGATATTACCACAGCACCAGTAACAACTGGCTCTATAGCAGCGAACGCTATTACTATTCAACCTGGTTCTACGAGCGGAACTGGAAATCCTCCCGCCGGAGCAGCAGTAAATATCAAGGGTGGTTATAATGGTACAGGATTCAATGTAGGGGGTAACGTTGTCTTGCAGGGAGGTACCGGCTGGGGGGGTGGAAGCGTTAATATTTATGGAGGTAGCGGTTATAATTCGACATGGGGTGGGTCTGTAAATATTGGAAATAACTCCTCGACAACTCAAACAACTTTTCAAAATGCATCAAATAGTGTCGCAACGCTCAGCTTAAATTACGCGCCATATTCTCCAACTGTTGATAATTTCAGTAACTCTACTTTATGGACTTCAGCTGCGACCGGCTGGACTACTGCGGCAACGACTGCCACACACACCTCAGGGCAGACAACACCATTTTCTGCCACAAGCTACAATGATATTTCAAATCTGGCGACAGTATATGTAACTCAGAGCGGCACTGCCGTCACAGGAACAGGCACAGTTTTTACTGCGGCAATGGTAGGATCACAGATTATAATAAATGGTACTACCGTCGAAAGAATTACTGCAAGAGCCTCTAATACTTCTATCACCGTTGATACATCTAATACTTTTTCGTGTGGTATTTTTGGCTGCCCTTCGTTTAATGTTAATCCAATTGGCGCCCCACCCACTGGTTACTATAATGTCCAGTTTACTATAAGTGGTAATACTAACGGAGGGGGTATAACAGTAAGTTTGGGTAATGCAACATCATCAGTTATCTATGACCAAAACTTAACAGAATCGGTAGTTCTTTCCAACACCAGTGGCACCTCCCCACTTACTTTCACTCCAACAGATGGTACATTTAACGGTACAATATCAGCAGTGTCTGTAAAATCTATCGCAAACATGACGCCAGTACTAAGCGTTCTTAATAGCTCAGGAGTTTCAAATATTCAAGTTACAGCTAGCTCAGACACGTCTAATCTTTTTATAGGATATGGCTCTGGGCAATTAAATCTTAGCGGAGGTACTGGGAATACATCACTTGGATCCAACGCACTTTCGGCAAATCTTACAGGAGCTGGAAATAGCGGGGTCGGATATGCAGCTTTGCAAAATAATACAACTGGATCTTATAACAGTGCATTAGGAGAAAGTTCTCTTCAAAATAACACGATCGGCAACTATAATACCGCGCTGGGATATGCGTCGCTCCTGAATAATGAACCTGGTTCAAATAATACGGCGGAAGGTTACTTTTCTCTCAATTCCAACACCACCGGCAGCGCCAATACGGCTAACGGTTTCGAAGCTCTTCAACGCAATACGACCGGCGCTAATAACTCAGCTCTTGGTGCTTATTCAGGCTTCAACAATGTTACCGGCTCCAACAATATCTTCCTCGGCTACAATGCTGGCTCCGGGGACTCGGGAGGTAACTTTTATACTTCTTCCAATATTTCAAATGCTACTGCTATCGGTGCCTACTCTCAAGTACAAAAATCCAATACCATCTCCCTTGGTTCAGTCGATACCGCCACTCAAGTAGTCGTTGGTAGTACTATAGGCTACAGCAATGACCTCTTTGGTGTAGCTCCGGTAGCCTATAGTACGGGTACTGCTGGTACTGGTGGAGTTTCCAGCACTTCAGTGACTGGTGTTGGCACATCTTGGAGTAGTGCTAATAACGTATTCGCAGGTGATCTCATGATCTGGCAGGATGGTCAATCAGCTACTATAGCGAGCGTCGGCAGTACTACTGCAATTACCCTAAACACTGCAGTCAACGAAGCTAACACACAAAAGTACCGTATTCAATCAATAGGCCTACAGGTATCAAGCGCTTCCGGCACACAAGGCTATGTTGGTATTGGTACTGCTAGTCCGAGCTACAATCTTGATATAAAGGGAACAACTGGACTACGAGTCGGCAATACAGGTTCTAGTGACGCCACAAAGGGAAGTAACCTCTTCACTGGCTTTAATACTGTATCCGGTTGGACGAATTCTGGCTCAGGTGCAACAATGACTTCCGCGCACACGAACGGTAACACCGCCCTTCTCACCACTACATGGGCAGCCGTATCAGGCACTACTTATGAAATTAGCTACACTTACACACTCTGCTCAAGTGTCAACACCCTTGGTATTACTATAGGCGCATCACAAACCGTCCAATCAGCTACTTCATGCGTGGGTATTAATGACGTCGTCATAACTGCCAATAACACAGGATCTTTGACCTTCACTCCCGCCAGCACCTACGCTGGTACCATCAGTGCGGTGAGTATCAACGTCATTACTAAAACAGCCGCAGCTCTCACTGTTCAAAACAGCTCTGGTACCACCACACTTCAAGTCACTAGCTCGGGCTCAATAAATAACACCTTTATCGGTCTTAGTAGTGGACAAAACAATACAATTAGCGGCACCTACAACACTGCCTTAGGTACTCAAGCTCTCCAATCCAACACTACTGGCTACAATAACACTGCCAATGGCTACAATGCTCTTCAATCTAACACTACTGGTTACCAAAATATTGCCATCGGCACCTACGCTCTTAACTCCAACACTACTGGCTACAATAACACTGCCATCGGTTACGACGCGCTAGTGTACAACACCACTGGAAACAATAACACTGCTAATGGTACCTACGACCTCTTCAATAACACTACTGGCTCCAATAGCACTGCCACCGGTTACGACGCCCTCTATGCCAACACCACTGGAACTAATAATACTGCTAATGGTACCTACGACCTCTTCAATAACACCACCGGCGCCTACAACACTGCCACCGGTTTCAACGCCCTCTATGCCAACACCACTGGAACTAATAATACGGCCAATGGCTACAATGCTCTTCAATCTAACACTACTGGAATCTACAACACTGCAAATGGAAACAATGCTCTCGCCCTCAACACCACCGGCGCCTACAATACTGCCACCGGTAGCAGTACTCTCAACGTTAACACCACCGGCGCCTACAACACTGCCATCGGTTACAACGCCCTCAACGGCAACACCAGCGGCTTTAACAACACTGCAATAGGCTTTAACTCTGGGAGCCAAACCTACGGAGGTTATGTTTTACAGAATGCCTCTCTTAGTAGTACGACCACTATAGGTCTTAATTCTATATCAATGGAGGGTAATAGTATTATTCTTGGTGGAGTGAACGAATATGATGGAGCGAATGTAACACAGGATCAGAATTATGTAGGTATTAATACTGCAGCGCCATTAAATAATTTTAGTGTTTCGCCTTTTCAAGCAGTCGCAGGTGGTTCATATGTTGCTATTTCAGCTGGTTCCGGCACAATGACTGCTGCTGTTAGTTCATTTACTGCATCGCAGGTTGGAAACGAAGTAATTATTAATCAAGCTGGTACGTATTCTACGGGAACAATATCCCAAAGTGCCTACACTCTTTCTGGTACAGGTACAGCCTGGACAAGTGCTATGGTAGGGGCAACTTTTACTTCTGGGTCGGTCACTGAAACGATAGTAAGTGTTACAAGTCCTACAAGTGCTACCGTGAATGCATCAAATTCAATAGCCACATCGTCTAGTTATTCTATGAGTATTGCGGCCTACAAAGGCTATATCACTGGTTTTACCAATTCTGTAAACGTTACTGTATCTCCCATTTCTCCTTATGCAATCTACTCAAATTTGGTGACAATAAATTACGCCGGTCTTCAAGTCACATCTGCAGGTCAAGTTGGAATTGGGACTCCTATAGTAGGGTCTGGGCAACAATTATCTGTTTCTGGAACAAACGGCTCAGGGTATGTCGCAGAAATCCAAAACTTAAGCACCGCAACATCTGCTGGTACACCGGGCTCAAGTGCGGACGGACTAATAATTGATTTAGGCACAGCTGCAGCTTCACGAACAACTGGTAACTATTTTGTTGCTTTTTCTTCTGGTGGCTCACTCGGAAGCCCGGGCACCGTTGCTGGTAAAATTCAGGGAGGAGCGAGTGCAGTAGCCTATACTACAACGGCAGCGGACTACTCTGAATACTTTAAGGCTAATTCTAATGATTTACCTCAACCAGGTGAACTGGTAATGCAAGATGTAAATAACAACCAGACAGTTGTCCGATCTGATGGCTTATCAACCAGTGTGGCAATCGTTGGAGTCGTAAGCTCTAA
This sequence comes from uncultured Candidatus Saccharibacteria bacterium, assembly GCA_903859365.1. Taxonomy (GTDB): domain Bacteria; phylum Patescibacteriota; class Saccharimonadia; order Saccharimonadales; family CAIOMD01; genus CAIOMD01. The sequence continues at coordinate 5,104 of CAIOMD010000008.1, forward strand.
TCCTGGGTTTATCGGTAATGGACCACTATGTAATGCAGATGATAAAAACTGTGATAGTGATTATGCAAAATATAATGTTGTGGTGGCCTTATCTGGTCAAGTTCCTGTTGATGTTAACGATTCGAATGGGTCAATCAATGTGGGTGATCCTATTACAATGTCGTCTATTCCCGGCCAAGGCGCTAAGGCAACACATTCGGGGTACATCATTGGTTATGCTGAGAGCGCATTATCGTCTGGAAGTGGTCAAATTCAAGTACTTATTCGACCGCAATACTACACTGCCGATCCATTAACCCCTGCTCAGCACATACAAGGTAGTGGACTAGCCATCAGTGGTGATGCCGCCATAGATGGAACGCTTACTATTAGTGGCAACCTCAACGCCTCAGGCCCTGTAGCTATATCATCAACCCTAACTGTCACTGGTGATGCTACCTTTAGCGGTACTCTCACAGTTCAAAATATTTCTGTACAGAACATCACTATCAATGGCCACATCATCACAGCAGGGAATACCCCAACTGCAACCGTCGACACTGCAGCGGGCACCGCCGATCCTTCTAATAACATTGCAGCACCTACCGTAACTATTGATGGTAATGATACTGCCGGTACTATCACCATAACTACAGGAGCCAACACAACTACTGGAACGCTTGCAAACATTACCTTCAATACGCCTTATGGGAAGGCGCCTGTTGTGATCGTTAGTCCAAAGGATTCGCTGAGTGCGGCAGTCAGTCCTTATGCTGATTCAAATGGGTCACTGAACGGATTTAATGTAGGAATCGTTAACGCATCACAAACTACAAAGACCTATAAGTTTAACTATTGGGTATCCCAATAGCCCCAGGTTCGTTATCTGTTGTACCTCAGATACAAATAGGGTATAATAATCATTAATCTGAAGGTGAAATCAATAACAGAGAATCTTGCTTAAAGTTCAGCGGGTAATCTACATCTGATTTCATACAGAAAATATATTTTAAAGGAGTGATTTAATCACAATGAGTACTAAATTAACAATGGACGAACTATTAGCTGAAAGTGATCTTAAGACACTAAAAGCTGGGGATGTACTAGATGCAACTATTACATCTATAAAGAAACACGAAATGTGGCTCGACTTGGGCCCGTATGGTGTTGGTGTGGTAATGCGAAGAGAAATTGGCTACGGCCAACAATTAGAAGTAGGGCAGTCAATTAGCGCAAGCGTTGTTGACCCTGAAATCGAAGATGGCTACGCACTACTTAGCCTTAAAAAAGCTGCGAAAGACAGAGGCTGGGATGAACTTAAGCGAGTTATGGATGATGGTGAAATTCTTGAAATTACACCTTATGATGCCAATAGAGGTGGTCTTTTGATCGAACTTGAAGGTATCCGAGGGTTCCTTCCTGTTAGCCAATTAAGCGCTGATCATTATCCACGCGTTTCTGGTGCAGATAAAGACGAAATCTTACAGAAGCTTAATTCTCTTATTGGTAAACCGATTCGTGTGCGACTTCTTGATGCAAGTCGAAAAGATAACAAATTAATTTTCAGCGAAAAAGAAGCTATCAAAGATGACATGCAGTCTAGATTCAGCGAACTAAAGGTTGGTGATTCTGTAGAGGGTGTCGTAACTGGCGTTATTGATTTTGGCGCATTCGTGAATATCGATGGAATTGAAGGCTTAATTCATATTTCTGAGATTTCATGGGAGCGTGTTGAGGATCCTCGTAAATACGTAAAGACTGGCGATAAAGTCACAGCAAAAATCATCGCAATCGATAAGGATCGGTTAAGCCTCAGCCTTAAGCAAATGGCCGAAGACCCATGGATAAAAGATGTCGAGAAGATTAAAAAAGGTTCTACCGTTGAAGGAACTATTACAAGAATTACACCTTTTGGTGCATTCGTTCAACTCACGCCTGCTGTCGAAGCGCTTGTTCATGTATCAGAAATTGCTGAAGGTGGAGATGACGCAGTTGATCCTGAAAAAATCTTTAAATTAAACGAGAAAAAAGAATTTAAAGTTTTAGACGTGAACAAAGAAGCTCGAAAGATAGCATTAAGTCTTAAATAGAAAAATACTATCTATTGATCTGACGGAGCGCAGATAACTAAAAAGAAAGGCATTCGGTAGCAACCATGGCACGAAAAATTGAAATAGGTGACATGATAACCATCGGAGCCCTGGCTGAAAAGTTATCATTACCCGCAACTCGACTCATCTCTGTTCTTTTTAAGAATGGGATGATGGTTACGATAAATGAAAAAATTGACGTAGACACGGCTCAAATACTTGTTGGGGAACTCGGGCTTGATGATATTGAAATTGTGAGCAAGCAAGAAGAAATAGCCGAAAAAGAAACTACCAAGATAGTTAAAAGAGAAGTAAGCGATAAGGCGCAGGTTCGACCCCCGGTAGTTGCAGTCATGGGACATGTCGATCATGGCAAGACAAGCTTACTTGATGTTATTCGAAGCGCGAATGTTACCGCAGGCGAAGCCGGGGGTATTACTCAACATATCTCTGCTTACCAAGTAGAGCACAGTAACCGAATTATAACTTTTTTAGATACACCAGGGCATGAGGCATTTGCAGCACTCAGAGAACACGGCGCATTTTTAACTGATGTCGTGATCATAGTAATTGCCGCTGATGATGGAATAAAGCCACAAACTCTTGAAGCAATTCGATTCGCTCGAAAAGCTGGCGCCCAGATGATTGTTGCAATAACGAAGATAGATAAAGAAGGTGCAAACCTCGATAGAATTAAGCAGCAACTTAGCGAGCAGCAAATGATTCCCGAAGAATGGGGTGGTGACACAATTATCGTTCCGGTATCTTCTAAGACAAAGGTGGGAATTGATAAACTGCTTGATATGGTGCTGCTTGTTGCTGACGTAGAAGAACTTAAGGCTGACATCGATGTACCTGGCGAGGGTCTAGTTATTGAGTCACACATGGAACAAGGAAGAGGATCTATTGCAGTAGCGCTTGTCCAGCACGGAATCGTAAAAAGGGGCGACTTCATTGTTGCTGGCGATACGTATGCAAAAGTTAGAACTCTTGAGAATTCACTTGGGGAGACCATTTCGGAAGCTGGCCCATCAACTCCTATTGTAGTCTCTGGATTTAAAGCACTACCTCAATTCGGTAATACTTTCATAGTCGTTAAAACAGAAAAAATTGCCAGGGATACTGTTGCAGAAAATGCACTAAATGCGCATGCTTCAGGTAGTAATGGTGGAATGACTGGTGGAGAACTGATTCGTCTTATTAATAAGAAAACAACTATGCAGGAGCTTAACGTTATTGTAAAAGCGGACGTTCAGGGTTCACTCACGTCAGTAATTGATAGCTTAAAAACCCTCGATACAGATGAAGTCTCAATTCGAGTGGTGGGTTCAGGAGTAGGGACAATTACTGATAATGATATTAGAATGGCTGCTACTACGGGAGCTATTATTTACGGTTTTAATGCGACAATGCCCCCAAACATTAAGCATATAGCTTCTAGAGATAAGGTGCAAGTGCGCTTATACAGAATTATTTATGAACTACTTGATGATGCCAAGAAGGAATTAAGTGAACTACTTATTGATGAAGAAATTATAACTAATGTTGGAAGGCTGATTGTTAGAGGGGTCTTCAAGACTACCAAAACAGAACTCATTTTTGGTGGAGAAGTAACAAAGGGTAAACTAGTTGTTCCATCAACAGTAACAGTCTACAGAGACGAAGAAATACTTGGGTCAAATCTTGTGGTAACTAATCTAAAGCATGGCCCTACGGACACAAAAGAAGTATTAGAAGGTGAAATGTGTGGCGTAAACGTTTTGACAGCCAATAGGATTGATCTTGAAGAAGGTGATAGAGTAGAGTTTTTCACAAAAGAAATTCGCGCAAGAAGTTTAAAATAGTCTATAATACATTTAAATAAAGGAAACGCTTATGTTTAAATTAGATGATAATTTTTTAGCAGAACTCGGACTTAGCGCTCTCCCTTCTGAGGAGAAAAAGACAATGCTGGGTCATATCTACGAGACTCTTGAGCTCCGCGTTGGCATGAAACTAGCCCAGAATATGACTGCATCGCAACTTGAGGAATTTGAGGTGCTTATGAACGCTGGCGACGAGGCGGGGGGCCTAAAATGGTTAGAGACTAATGTCCCTAACTATAAAGATGTAGTAGCGGCAGAGCTGGATACGCTCAAAAACGAAGTACAGTCTAATGCTCCTATGATTTTAGCCGCAAGCCAAGAACAAACAGCCTAGCTTTCAGTATTTAATCGATTCTTATATCCGTTTAGAAAATCTTTTGAACTCATGACATTTTTTCCAAATGGCATAAGTTTTTTAATTTTTAGACTTCCTTTGCCTGTACCGATAACAATACATTTTGTATCATCAATCTTTATTTTGCCTATCGGAAGAGATTCATCTGTATTAGTGGCCTCCTCGACTATCACGTTAAGATCTCCGAGTTTCATATAGCTACGGGGCCAACCTTTAAAAGCGCGAATTTCACGAGCGAGCACTGAAGCTGGCTTGCTTACATCAAGGAATCCATCCTCCTTTTTTATTTTTTTCGAGAAGGTGACTATTTTATTTTTATCTTGTGAATATTTTGTCGCTAATCCGTCTATTAAGAGTGGAATATTTTTTTTCAATAAACTATCGCTAAGGTCGATTAGCTTTTCAGTCAGAGAAGTGTTTGTGTCGTTCGTGTTAATTGATATAGTTGTGGTTTCGAATAGTTCACCGGTATCAAGTCCACTATCGATTTGCATGAGTGAGACTCCAGTTCTATCCTGGCCTGAAAGTAGTGAAAATGTAATCGGATCAGCTCCCCGCCATTCAGGCAGAAGACTGAAGTGACTATTGATAATGCCAAACGGAAATGATTCTATTGTTTTTTCAGTAATGATAACTCCATAATCTAGAACAATCCCAAGATCATAGTTTTCGGTCATTCCTAGTACAAGTTCCTCAAGCTCCGTCTTATTATCTGCGAATGCTAAATTCAGTCTTTTCTCCTTGGCGATTAACTCAACCGGAGGAATTCCTTTGAATTTTGGAGCTCTTCTCTTGGTTATCACAAGAGTAATCTCTGTGTGCTTAAGAAGTTTTTCCAAGCTTGCGGCTGCAACCGGACCACTACCAAAGAATAGAATTTTTTTGGACATCATGTTCATAGTCTAGACTTTCTAGGTGACCTTTTGGGGTCAAATTGTAAAATGCATCTGCGTCGTCTTTGATGTGATCAATAAAAAGTATGCCATTAGTATGATCAATTTCGTGCTGAAAAATGCGTGCTAAAAATCCTTCGGCCGTAACTCGAAACTCGTTGCCATTAAGATCAATCGCCTTAACTTTAACTTTCTCGTACCGTGGTACAAGACCGTAAACGTTCTTAATACTTAAGCATCCCTCGTAGTCTTCACTAATTTTTCCTTCATATTTTGTAATAGTTGGGTTTATGAACACAGTGAATTCTTTGTTTTTTTTATCTTCGAAATCCTCACGTATAATAACAATCCTGAGCATTTTATCCATCTGAACTGCAGCAAGAGCAACCCCTAACTCGTGCTTTCGAGAATTTTCCCAATCAATCGTCGCATCCTGCATATCCTTGATGATTGTTTTTATAGCTTCATTCACGATTCCAACTTTTACAGAACGCTCTCTCAAGTGTTTATTCGGTAGGGTAATTATTTCATTATTGGTTGCCATTGCGCTAAGTATAACAGAGGTAATGCATCTATAAAAGACTTACAGGATCAATATCTATAGTCCACCCATTTGGAATGCTCATTAAGCTATCGACGATTGCGTTTCTGCTTGGTGATTTAATAATAATTTGCCACCCATATTTTCCATCTTTTTTCTCATAGAACGATGGGGAAGGGCCAAGTACGTGTATTTTTTTGTTTTTAGAAAGATCATTAAAAAGCCTCTCGGAAGCCTCTATGGCTGCTTCTAGTTTGGGTTTGCTGATCTTAGTAACCGCAAGATAGCAAAATGGTGGGTAAACGAATCGATTCCTTTTCGCTAGCTCATATTCGTAAAAATTTTCCCAAGATCGATGAAGGATTGCCTGCATAATAGGGTGCTCTGGCACACGAGTTTGAATAAAAGATTTACTCAATTTGTGGCCTCGGCCAACTCTCCCAGTAACCTGGTAGAGCTGCTGAAAGGTTAGTTCCTCAGATGCATAATCGGGGAGGTTGAGGCCAGAATCAGCGTTAACTACTCCCACGACAGTAAGATTCGGAAGATCGATGCCTTTAGATATGAGCTGAGTCCCTATAACGATATCTATCTCACCGGCTTTTAATTTAAAAATATTATCCTCAAGTTTTTCATTAGTCAAAGAATCAGCATCGAACCGCATGATTATTTTTCTTGGAAAGAGTTTTTCTATTTCTTGTACGAGAGCTTTCGTACCAATATTTTTAAACTTTATTTCTGTTGATTTGCAACTTTCACATTGATAAATGGCAGGTTTTTTATAACTGCAACTATGGCAACGCATCTCGTGATCATCTTTGTGATAGGTGAGTGGGAGCCCGCAATGAGGGCATTCAAGTTGCCAGCCACAATCAGCGCACTGCACAAGACGAGCGTTACCTCTACGATTAAGAAAAAGCATAACCTGCTCATTTTTTTTAAGTGCAGCTTCTATAGCAGCAAGCAATTCATCTGAAATAAAACTGTTTTTTGTAAATAAACTTCGATCAGTCATGTCTATAAGTTTATTTTCTGCAGCATGGCTTCCCGCAGCAGTTTTTTTCATTCTTATTATTTTGTAGTTATTTTGCTGAGCTTTATAATAATCTTCCGTATTTGGAGTTGCGGTGCTTAATATGAGCTTTGCATCATGTAATTGTGCCAATTTTGAGGCAATGTGTATGCTCTGGTAGTGAGGCGATTGTAATTGTTTAAATGAGCTGTCGTGGGCTTCGTCAATTACAATAAGTCCCAATTTATGAAATGGAAGAAAAAGGATTGATCGTGGGCCGATAAATATTGTAGGTTTCTTTGTTGTAGCGCTGTACTCCCATACCTTTCTTCTTTCGACGGGTGTAAGGTTTGAATGATAGAGGACCACGTTTGCGTTGGCGTGACGAGCTACTTCTTCGACTAGTTGAGGTGTTAAACCGATTTCTGGGGTTAGTATTAATACCGATTTTCCAGCTTCAATCGACTGCTGAGCTATTTCAATAAAAACTCTTGTTTTACCAGTTCCAGTATCACCGTGTAATAATGATCTTTTTGTGTCGGCATTTTTCAAAATAGCTAATGCATTCTTTTGTTCTTCGGTTGCAGTTGGGAGCGCTATATTTTTGGGTTCATATGCATGAACTGGACGGGTACTTGGATTATTAACAATAGAACCTGGTATAAAAAGCTGAGTAATTAATCCATTATCATCAGGATAAAAAGGTATCATCCAATCATGTAGTTTTTGACTTGTAACTGGTAGTGAATAAGGAAGCACTTGAGAAATTGTTTTTGTTGCAAATGAAGGCTTCGGTACTTTTTTTCTTACAACAGCCAGACAATATTTTTTTCCAAAAGGAACTCTGACAATGGAGCCATATTCTACTTCATCATCAGCTTCGTAGGTGAAGAATCTGTTCCCAGTGTGCTGCTTGGCAATCGCTACTTCCACATATTTCATTACTTAAACTATACGCTAAAATATATAAAAGCTTTACAGAGCGCTAGTAAGTCGTTATAATTTACGTTGTTCGATTAACAGCAGGTGTTTTAATATGTTAGATGTTTTCATTACTTCAAGAGTGCGACGAAAAATCATAGTTGTCTATGCTAAGTTTCCTGATTTCAAAACTCACGTTCGAGGTCTAGCTAAGCTCATTAAAGAAGATGCTGGAAATATTCAAAGAGAATTAAAACGTCTGGAAAAGGTCGGCTTTCTGACCAGTGAAAAACAAGGAAATACTAAAATCTATTCTACTAATAAGAATTTCCCAATTTTTAAAGAACTCCAAGGAATAGTCCTCAAGAGTCAAAGAGCAAACGCTACGCAGCGGTCAAATACGCTCAATCTAAAGAAATAAGTAACACTTACTCTTGTAAAACCACCTAATCTAGGTTAAAATACTGCAAGTATGATTCAAGTAACAAGAAAAGATTCCAAAGAATCCACCGAAAGTTTAATCCGACGCTTTGGACGTAAAGTTCAACAGTCGGGTGTTTTAGCTGAAGTCAAGTTAGTGCAATACTTTGAAAAGCCGCTTTCTAAGAGAGATCGTCGTATAAAGGCGATTGTCAGAAACGAAAGAAAAGCTGTCAAAGCAAAAAGAGCTAAACTTGGTTTACGCTAATGCAAGATAAAGTTTCTCAAGATATAAACGTAGCGCTCAAAAGTGGTGAAAAACCCACAGTTGAAGCGCTACGTTTATTAAAAAGTGCTTTAATGAATGCCAAAATTGCAGCTGGGCATGATTTAACAGATGACGAAGCCATAGCGGTCATTCGAAAAGAAATGAAGTCTCGCATCGAAGCTCGTGACTTATTTTCTGAGAACGGACGACTCGAACAGGCCCACCAAGAAGAATTTGAAAGAGAACTTTACTCTAGATATACTCCAAAGCAATTAAGCCAAGACGATATCGACTCTTTTATTAAACTTGTGATTTCAGAAAATTCAGAAGCAAATTTTGGCATGGTGATGTCGCAGGTTATGAAAAAATGTGCCGGTAATGCAGACGGTAAACTAGTCACAGAACGCGTGAAGTACTTTTTGGAAGGTAATTAATAATGCTTTTAATTCTTGGAGTAGCAGGTTCAGGAAAAAGTACACAAAGTAATCTTTTAGCTACCCAAGAAGGTATGGTTTCATTGTCTGTCGGTGATCTTCTCAGAAAAACAACTCCAAGCGAAAAGCAACAAAAAATGCTCAGTGGTGCACTTTTAGATGACGACTATGTAATTTCAGTTGTAGATATGGAATTACAAAGATTAGCGAGTGAGGGTGAAGTTATTTTGGATGGATTTCCGCGAACCAAAAAGCAAGCGTTATGGCTTTTAGAACAACGAAATGATAAAAGATATGAAATTAACGCAATTTTATTTTTAAAGGCAGAAAAAGAACACGTAAAAGCACGATTGCTCGAAAGAGCAAGACCCGATGACAAAGAAGATGCAATAAAAGAACGATTCAATGAATTTGATCTCACAATATCGGCTATAATTAACCTTTTTTCTGAAAATAATGTACCAGTTATAGAAGTTAACGCTCAACAAAATCCTAATGCAGTTTTTAGAGATTTATTAAAAGGTCTAATTAATCAAGGAATTATTGCTCATGATGACTAAAATAAAAAGTCTTCAGGAAATTGAAAATATGAGAAAAAGTGGCCATATTCTAGCCGCAGTTCTTGATGAAGTGGAGACTCAGTTGAAAGCTGGGATCACAACGGAAGAAATAAATACGATTGCTGCTAAAAAATTAAAAAAGCTTGGTGGAAGCCCTGCTTTTTTGGGCTACTATGATTATCCTGCAGTTATTTGCATCTCCGTAAATGATGAAGTGGTGCACGGAATCCCAGGAAAAAAAGTTATTAAAAATGGTGATGTCGTTAGCTTTGATTTTGGCGTTAATTACGAAGGGATGATTACTGATGCTGCTCGAACTATTCTTGTTGGCGCCCCTAATAAGGCCAAGTCAGCACTTATAGCTACTACGTTTTTGTCTTTAGATGCAGGGATAGCGCAGGTTCGAGCTGGCGCAAGAATTGGAGATATATCATCAGCAATTCAATCTGTACTCGATGAGCATGGATATGGAATCGTCAGAGATTTAGTTGGGCATGGCGTGGGACATCAACTTCATGAAGAACCGAATATTCCAAATTATGGAAAAGCGGGTTCTGGCCCAGTGATTGAAGCCGGTATGACGATTGCTATCGAGCCTATGGCAACACTTGGATCTTATAAAGTATATACAGCAGAGGATGGCTGGACGATACTCACTCGAGATGGTAGTACCGCAGCCCATTTTGAAGATACCATTCTTGTTTTAGAAGATGGTTTTGAAATACTAACTCGAACTTAAGTCATTTATATCTTGCTCTATAAAGAGCACAAGCAGTATACTGATAGGTATGCAAAAAGCTCCTTACTACGTCGGGCTTGATATAGGAACCTCAGCAATTAGGTGTGTTGTCGGTATGTTCGAACATCATGAAACTGAGAACACTCTTTCAGTTATTGGTGTCGGAATAAAAGAAAACAACGGAATGCGAAAAGGCTCAGTGGTGCATGCCGAAGATGTTGCTACCGCTATTAGCGAAGCCATATCTGAAGCTGAACGCATGACAGGTGTTAGGATCGATGGAGCAACAATTAATGTCAATGGAGCACACATAAATAGTCAACTCTCCAAGGGAGTTGTTGCAATAAGTAGCCCTGACCGAATTATTAATGATGATGATCGTATCCGAGTTGAGGAAGCTGCAGCAGTCATCAATTTACCTGCAAATAGAGAGATTATTCAAATTTTTGCTAAAAGTTACTCAATAGATGGACAGGATAAAATTAAAGATCCAGTAGGAATGAAAGGCGTTCGACTTGAAGTCGACACTTTAATTGTAACTGCCGGAATACCATTACTTAAGACATTAGAGCTTTCCTTAGAAAAAGCAGATGTACAGATACGACACAAAACAATTTCTAGTTTAGCGGCTGCCGAGGCGGTACTCGATAGACGACAGAAAGAGTCTGGCACAGCGTTAATAGATATTGGCGCCGGCACTACAAATATTGTCATTATTGAAGAGGGTGAAATAGAGCATGTTGCGGTAATTCCAATAGGAAGCCAAAATCTTACCAATGATTTAGCTATTGGACTCAAAACAGAACTTGAGATTGCGGACAAAGTTAAAAAAACGCACGCTACGTTGGATTTCAAAAATCCTCCCGCAGAATCAGTTAGTGTTGAGTTCGAAGGGAAGCGGCATCATTTCTCAGAAAAGATTATACGAATTGTCGTAGAAGCGCGAATGGAAGAATTATTCGAACAAATTGATCGAGAATTTAAAAAAGTTGGTAAGTCTAGAAAATTACCTGGCGGTGTTGTGCTTGTCGGAGGAATGGCGAATATGAGTGGACTGGCACTGTATGCCAGGGAACGCTTGCAGCTTTCAGCCAAAATCGGAAAATCTTCTAACGTCGGAGGTCTTGCTGATACCATTGCTGCGCCAGAGTATGCAACTTCAATTGGGCTTATGATGCTTGATATGATTCTCGAAGGACAAAACGTTAATCAAATTTTGCCATCTCGCAACCTTTTAACAAATGGCCTGTTCAATAAAATTAAGAATCTTTTGAACTAGCATTTATTAACGAATAACTATTTTTTCTGTGGATTTTTATAGAATTTAAATTGAATACTTTTTATTCTCTATGAGTTATAATTGAACAAGTAAGCTAATTAGGAAGGTTCTAAGATAATGCCCCAAGTTACCCCAGAAATTGAAACTTTTGCAAGAATTAAAGTCGTTGGAGTTGGCGGCGCCGGAGGTGCAGCGGTTAATCGTATGATTGAAGCTGGCATTAAAGGAGTAGAATTTATTGCTGTTAATACGGATGCTCAAGCACTCCATTATTCTAAGGCTCAGAGCAAGATTCATATTGGCGGTGACTCAACGAGGGGGCTTGGTGCTGGTGCTGATCCTTCAGTAGGTGAAAATGCGGCGAAATCGTCACTCGAGGATCTTAAAAAAGCACTTAATGGTGCTGATATGGTTTTTGTGACACTTGGAGCCGGTGGTGGAACTGGTAGCGGTGCTGGATATATAGTTGCGCAAGTTGCCAAGGAAGCAGGGGCGCTCGTAGTAGGTTTTGCTACTCGCCCGTTTGCATTCGAAGGCGAAAAAAGGCGAAAAAATTCTGAATTTGCCATTGAAAAATTACGAAACAACGTCGATACATTAATAACTATCCCTAATGATAGACTGCTGCAAACAATTGACAGAAAAACTCCACTACTTGAAGCCTTTCAGGTTGCGGATGATGTACTTAGGCAAGGGGTACAAGGTATCTCAGATCTAATTACTGTCCATGGGCTTATTAACCTTGACTTTGCTGACGTAAAGACTGTTATGCATAATGCTGGTTCCGCACTTATGGGTATCGGACGAGCAAGTGGTGATGACAGAGCAGTTGAGGCAGCACACCAAGCTATTGAATCACCACTTCTTGAAGTTTCAATTGATGGTGCTCGGGGTATCTTGTTTAATGTTATTGGTGGTCTCGATATGACCATGCATGAAATTAATGCAGCTGCAGAAGCAATTACGGCAGCCGCAGATCCAGAAGCTAATATTATATTTGGAGCGACTATCAATCCCGACATTGATGGAGAAATTATTATTACAGTAGTAGCGACCGGCTTTGACGAGGCGTATAACCACAGACAAAAAAATGCCATAACTTCAGCTAATCAAGATGATGAAGAAATTGACCCAGATGCGGCGAAGCTCGCAGCGGATGTAGACAGCGAAACCTTTACAAAAAATACTGACCTTAAGAGTGAAGATATCGAAGATATTAACATGGACTTAAAAGAAAGTAAGCCAGATATGGCTAGTGATTTACATGAGGATACACCTCTACCTAATATGTGGACGCTTAATGAGGATAAAGAAAAAATCGATGACAGTGAGTTCGATAAGCCAAGTTTTCTTCGAAGGCTAAAAAGAAGAAAAAAGGACGACAAAACTGAAGAAAAAGATAAGCTCTAGCATTTTACGGCTGTTTATAAAATTACGACATTTTTTTCTTGCAAACACTACATGGGGGGTATAACATAGTTGATGAATACACTATATATAGTGATTGCACATTAGAAAGCAATCGAGAGGATTACAAATGAAGTGCCATCAGTGCCAATTTAACGACACAAAGGTTATAGAATCGAGAGATGTTGCAGAAGGTGAATCTATTCGAAGAAGAAGGGAATGCCCACATTGTCATTTTCGTTTTACTACATATGAGCGCCTAGAGCGCCCGCAGCTAGTCGTAATCAAAAATGATGGGGCAAGAGAACTCTTCAATAGAGCTAAGCTTCTTGCAGGCCTTCACAGAGCTTGTGAGAAAACTTCAGTCACAACCCTTCAATTAGAAAACCTTATAGCACATCTAGAGAATGAGCTATATGGCCGAGGAGAAGCGGAAGTAGATTCTAGAGAACTTGGCGAAATGGTGATGGCACATCTTGCTGACTTATCAGAAGTCGCCTATGTGCGTTTTGCGAGTGTATATAGGCGGTTTACTGATATCACTGGATTTGAATTAGAGTTAGCTCAAATTCGTGCTAAAAAGATTAGCACCGAGTAGCTTCTTGATAAAAAATAAGTGGGTTTTGCAAAGAGAGCTAGGTTGTTCTCGCTTTTTGTGCAGAGCACGTTTATTTGCTGACTGAAAAACGAGAGACTTTCGCTCAGCAGCGAGCTTAACAAAAACTATAAAAATATTAATTAAAAAAGTGAGGGTATAAATATGGCACAAACAACTGCCTTGGGTATGAGTCGCTTCTTTACGCGACAAAATAAAAATGCTTACGATGGCATTAAGTGGGCAAAACGAGATTCTCTTATTAAGAATCCAATGACAGACACACCTGTTTTTGAACAGAAGAACGTTGAGTTTCCTGAGGATTGGTCTCTCAATGCTGTCAACATTGTTGCTCAAAAGTATTTTGCCGGTACACCGGGGCAACCTGATAGGGAAGCGTCGCTAAAAACTCTTGTTAATCGTATTGTTGACACGATTACAAGATCCGGAATGGAAGAGGGTTATTTTATCGATGAAAAAGAATCGAATAATTTCAGCGAAGAATTAAAATATATTCTTGCAACCCAACGGGCAGCATTTAATTCACCTGTTTGGTTTAATATTGGCGTACCAACTCGATCCCAACAAGCGAGCGCGTGCTTTATACTTGGCATCGAAGATACCATGCCAGCGATTCTGAATTGGTATGTTGAAGAAGGAACTATTTTTAAAGGAGGCTCAGGCTCCGGAATTAATTTATCTCCAATTCGCTCAAGTGCTGAAAGACTAAGCGCAAGTGGGGGCAAGGCGAGTGGTCCCGTAAGCTTTATGCGTGGAGCTGACGCGAGTGCGGGAACGATAAAAAGTGGTGGCAAAACTCGGCGAGCCGCAAAGATGGTGATCTTAAATGTAGATCACCCAGATATTGAAGAATTTATTTGGTGTAAAGCAATTGAAGAGAAAAAAGCTCGAGCGCTCGAAGCCGCAGGATTTGATATGAGTCTAGATGGCAAAGATAACTTCAGCGTTCAATACCAAAATGCGAATAATTCAGTTCGCGTGACTGATGAGTTTATGCAAGCTGTAGAGGATGATGCAGACTGGCATTTGCGTGCGGTAACAACTGGTGAACCAGTCAAGACCCTTAAAGCTCGAAAGCTACTTCGCGAATTCTCACAAGCTGCTTGGGAATGTGCTGATCCAGGTATGCAATTTGATACAACAATTAATAACTGGCACACAACACCAAATGCAGGACGTATTAACGGTTCTAATCCATGTAGTGAATATATGCATTTAGATAATTCAGCCTGTAATCTAGCCAGTATTAACCTGCTTAAATATTTAAAAGAAGATAATACTTTCGATATCGATGCCTTTAAACATACCGTGGAACTTATTTTTACTGCTCAAGAAATTCTTGTCGGTTACTCTAGTTATCCAACCGAAGGAGTAGGTAAAAATGCAAAAGCATATCGAGAACTTGGAATAGGGTATGCAAACTTAGGTGCACTTTTAATGGCCCAAGGTCTTCCATATGATTCAGATGAGGGCCGATCGCAGGCTGCTGCAATAACGGCACTTCTCACGGGGCATTCATATGCAACGAGTGCTAAAATTGCTCGTCGAGTGGGTCCTTTTGCGGGGTACCATAAAGACAAAGAAGGGATGCTAAGAGTTATTAGAATGCACAGGGAAGCAGTAGATAATATTAATGCAGCCTTGGTTGCAGAAGAACTCTTGAGTGCTGCAGCAACTTCTTGGGATGAAGCACTCGAGATTGCTGCTATCCATGGAGTTAGAAATAGTCAAGCAAGCGTTCTTGCGCCTACTGGAACTATTGGGCTTATGATGGATTGTGACACAACTGGAATCGAGCCCGATTTAGGCTTAGTGAAAGTCAAAAAGCTTGTTGGCGGTGGAACAATGAGTATTGTTAATCAAACCGTTCCCCGAGCACTTAAAGAGCTAGGCTACACGAAGGCTGAAAGTGACGAGATTATTGCCTATATAGACATAGAAAAAACCATCATTGGGGCTCCTTATCTTAAGCAAGAACATCTTCCTGTTTTTGCCTGCTCGATGGGTGATAACACAATCCACTATTTGGGACATGTAAAAATGATGGCGGCAGTTCAGCCATTCCTTTCAGGAGCTATCAGTAAAACTGTTAACATGCCCGAAGAAGCAACAGTTGAAGACATAGAACAACTGCATATAGATGCCTGGAAAATGGGTGTAAAAGCAGTAGCCATCTATCGAGACAACTGTAAGGTTGCGCAACCACTTTCAATGGCGAAAAAAGAAGGTGCAGAAGAAAAGCAGCCAACTGCTGTAGTTACACAAGAATCCTTTATCGTAAAGGGTGCCGTGAGAAGAGAATTGCCTCAAAGAAGACAAAGCTGTACCTATAAATTTCAAATCAGTGATCTCAAGGGTTATTTCACAGTTAGTGAATATGAAGATGGCACGCCAGGAGAGCTTTTTGTAAGTGTAGCAAAGCAAGGTTCAACCTTGTCGGGACTCATGGACTCGTTTGCGATTTCTGTGAGTCACGGGTTGCAATACGGGGTCCCATTAAAGAGTTACGTAAAAACTCTTATGGGTACTAGCTTCGCTCCATCAGGTGTGACAAATGATAAAGAAATTAGAACAGCAAGCTCAATTACTGACTATATTTTCAGAAGATTAGCGCTAGACTACCTTTCGTTTGATGATCGACTCGAGCTTGGACTTGCAGATTTGGATGACATGCCAGTTGCTGAACAAACCATGCTTAACGTAGAGGCTGAAAAGAGTTCTGTTGATATAGTGATGCCAGTAATCGAACAGTCATCATCGACTATTTCATCAAAAACGGCTACACCCAAAAAAGATATAACTGCGCCACTCTGCTATAACTGCGGTAATCAAACGCAGCGAGCAGGAAGTTGTTATGTCTGTAGCTCGTGTGGTTCAACCACTGGTTGTAGCTAAATGAGCTATAATAGATCTAGATGAAAACAACCCTTTTATATTCAACAAATTCTGATAATCAAGCAGCGGTTGCAGAGTTTGAAAGGCGCTATCTTCAGGAAACAGGTAAAGAAATTCTTAAATACGACAAGGATACTGTAGAAGGAGCTGCAATTGCAGCCCTCTACGATATACTCAGCTTTCCATCTCTTTTTATAACTAGAGATGATGGCACGTTGATTCAACTATGGAACACAGATTTACCACAGCTGAGTGAAGTACTCTATATGGAACGGTCGATCTAGTTGTATTTTTTACTTAAAAAATGTATAGTAAAGATACAATTTAGTGAGATACATCTCCTTTAAGAGAATAGTAGCTATCAACTACGAATGTATTGCGAAGAACGGTCTTAGGGCTCAGTAGAACGCGACGTTAGAAGCACATGTTAGGGCTGAAAAAAAGTGACCACTACCACTGGTAAATCGGATGGCACCTCCCAATACGGGATCCGATAAATCCCAGTGGTTTTATTTATTAAAGAAAGGTTCATTATGAAGTATCAAAAAGGAACAAGACGAAGAGCGGCAGAATATGAAAAGGATCTTGTTCAATATTGGGAAAAAAATGATACGTTTCATAAATCAATTTCACAGCGATCCGAAGACGAAACCTGGGTTTTTTATGATGGCCCGCCATTTCTAACGGGAACACCTCATCATGGTCATTTGCTAATCTCGACCATCAAAGATGCGGTCGCTCGATTTCAAACCATGCAAGGGAAGCGCGTAGAGAGGAGATGGGGCTGGGATTGCCATGGTTTACCAGCTGAAGTATTCGTCGAAAAGAGTCTGGGAATTAAAAATAAACAAGAAATTGGCGTAAAAATTTCAATCGAAGACTATGTGGCTGCATGTAGGGCAGCAATGGTTAAGACGGGTACAGAATGGGAGGACACAATAAATCGAATAGGTCGCTGGGTTGAATTTAAAGATGCCTATAAAACGATGGATAAAGAATATATGGAAAGCGTATGGTGGGCTTTTAAAACTCTATACGAAAAGGGGAAAATATACGAAGGAGAAAAAATTCTTGTTTATTGTACGCAAGACGCAACTCCTATTTCTAAGAGTGAAGTTGCAATGGAAAATAGTTACCAAGTTGATACTGACCCAAGTGTTTATGTGTATTTTAAGCTTGAAGACTCAGATGAATACGTATTAGCATGGACAACAACTCCGTGGACGCTACCTGCAAATATCGCGATTGCTGTTAACAAAGAAATTGAATATGCACTCGTGGAATTTGAGGGAAAAAAGATTTATATCGCAGATAAGGCGGTAAAAAGAGTACTAACCGATGAAAAGCATAATATATTACCGCATAAACTACTTAAAAAAGTAACGGGTGCATCTCTCGTAAACAAAAAGTATGTACCCATGTTTGAGAATCATGGTCCAAATGCCCATAAAATTCTTGCTGCTGACTTTGTACTTGATACTGAGGGTACGGGAATTGTTCATGAGGCCCCAGCCTACGGAGAAGAAGATTATGAACTTTGTACAAAAAACGGGGTGCCAATTATTCCTATAGTTGATGAAAACGGAAATTATACTTCCGGTAGATGGCTCGGAAAAAATATATGGGAAGTAAATAAAGAAATTGCAAAAACTCTAGTTGCTGAAGGCAAGGCATTTAAGGTTGAATATATAACTCATGACTATCCTCATTGTCACCGATGTGGATCTAAGTTGATGTACAGGGCTCACCCAAGCTGGTTTATGGATATCCAAGGTCAGAAACAGCAAATGCTTGATGAAACTGAAACAACTAGCTGGACTCCAAAAGCCTTAAAGGAAGGTCGGTTTAAGAATATTATAGAATCTGCTCCAGATTGGAATTTATCGCGAGACCGTTATTGGGCTACGCCTATTCCGGTGTGGAAGGGTAAGCGGCCTGACGGAACTGAAGTAGTAAAGGCTATTGGTTCGTATGAAGAATTTTTTGAACTAATGGGATCACGTCTTGATGATTACCATCTCCCTAACGTTATGAATGTAACTTTTGAGCTAGATGGCGTAGAGATGAAACATATCGGAAAGGTTATAGATTGCTGGTTTGAGAGTGGTAGCATGCCATTTGCGCAATTCCATTATCCATTTAGTGATATAAAAAAGTTTGAAAATAGTTTCCCAGCTGATTTTATCGTTGAGGCAATTGATCAAACGAGGGGTTGGTTCTATTCGATGATGGCAGTAAATGTGGGTCTTTTTGGGAAAGCTCCCTTTAAGAATCTTATTTGCACTGGCTTTATTAATGCAGCCGATGGCAAAAAAATGAGTAAAAAACTTAAGAATTATACTGATCCAATTGAGCTAATGGATAAATATAGTGCAGATAGCTTTAGATTACTACTACTGCAATCCCCACTCCTCAATGGAGAAGATTTCGCACTCTCTGATAGGGAAGTTGCAGATACAGCTCGCAAACTTGGGATGATTTGGAATATGTATGATTTCTTTACACTTTATGCTGAGGTGGATGGTTGGGAATGGAACGGCAAGCTTGATGATCCAATCGACAAGCTAACTAATAAATTAGATATATGGATAGTATCTAAAGTGCATGCTTTAGCCGAAACAGTCAAAGAGGGCACAGAAGCCTATAATTTGTCTGCTGCATTAAGGCAGTTAATGCCATTTTTAGATAATGCAAGTAATTGGTATGTGCGAAGAAGCAGAAAGCGTTTCTGGAAGACAGACAATGACGGAGATAAAGAGGATGCATATAGAACGCTGCACTATGTATTGATTCAGTTAAGTATCATAATGGCACCGTTCACACCCTTCTTGTCTGAAGAGCTTTACAGAAACTTAACAGGCGGTGAATCAGTACATTTGCTAGATTGGCCCAATAAGCAAAAAATTGACCAGAAGGTGATCGAATCCATGGACTTTGTTTTGGCGGTAGTAAATGAAGGGTTATCTCAGCGTGCTAAGCAGAGCCTTAAAGTCCGACAGCCATTGAATAGCGTGGAAATCGGAGGTGCAAGTGAAGACCTACTTAACAATTCTCATGAATATGAATGGATGATTCTCGAAGAATTAAATATAAAGACTATCAAGTGGAATAAAAATGCAGAGTTTAGTGTTCTGATAGATACAAAGGTTACACCAGAATTGAAAATAGAAGGAATTGCGAGAGATCTTGTTCGGGCAGTTCAAAATGCAAGAAAAAATAACGGTTTGAATGTAGAAGACAGAATTGTTTTACGTATTTCCACAGAAAATGAACTGATAGAAAAAGCGGTAAATAATTTCAAAGATATAATTGAAACTGAAACACTTGCCAGCTACACTGACGATTCATTCGATGACGAGAAAGTGATAGAGGAAAAAATAGATGGATCTAAGGTTAAGATCAGTTTACGAAAAGCGTAATATAACTCTTTACTGATCGGCTCTAATCTGTTATTATACAGTTTGACAATTTTATAAATCATAAGGATATGAAGTGAAAAAAGCTGTTATAGCAACTGGTGGAAAACAATACATAGTGTCTGAAGGAGATCTTCTAGACATTGAACTTATCCAGGACGAGAAAGTTACTAAATTTGATGTAATGCTACTAATTGATGGAGAAACTATCAAGATAGGTACTCCGTTAGTTAAAGACGTTAAAGTTAAAGCGGAGATCGTAAATCAAAATGTCAAAGCGGATAAAGTAATGGCAATTAGATATAAGGCAAAAAAACGCGTACATAAAGTACGTGGGCATCGTCAGCAACATACGCAAATAAAGATTGTAAAAATAGCCTAAGCGTAATCAGTCAAGCTTGTGGATAAACACCCCTCAAAAAAGAGGGGTGTTTTGTATTTACAACGGTTTCTTGGTGCAATTACGGACATGAGACAAGTGAAGCATAACCACTAACACTTTGAATAGGTTGTTTTGTTGTAAATACATCTTCAAAAATA
>CAIOMD010000009.1 GCA_903859365.1 uncultured Candidatus Saccharibacteria bacterium
AACACTACCTGGACTACTTGATCGAGGATCTGTTTGCTCAATCACCATGGCTGCAGAAGTATTCAACCTACCGAACTATTTATACTTCACAAGCTCAACCGGCAACAGTGGATCACAGACACAATTCCAGTCACTTTATTCAGCACCGCCGCTCCTGTAGTTAGAATATAGTTTAATTGTTCATAAATTAGCGCTATTATATATCTAGGATTTAATTGAGAGATTTGTTAGTCCTGATTATAAGCATTAAATATTTCGTAAATCAGATATAGATCAAGGCTAATGAAGTGATAGTGATGTCTTGAGCCTATACCTGCACCGACAGAAAGGGTGAATATGACTCCAATAACATTGGTTCTTGCCGTTATAGGTATAGGAGCTGGATTTGGTGCGAGCCAAGTAGTAACAAAAAAACGACTTGGAAAAGCAGCGAGCGAAGCAGAGAAGGCACTCGCAAAAGCCAATAAAGAAGCGGCAAGCGTACTTAAAAAAGCGCAAGAAGATGCTGCAGCTGCAGCTGAGCTTGCTCGTAAAGAAGAGCAGCAAAGACGAAGAGAACTCAAGGAAACTGAAAACAGACTTCTTGATCGCGAAACTTCATTGGACCGAAAGCTTGATGAGCTCGATAAAAGAGGCGACAAACTTCGTAAGAGCGAAGATGAAGTAGAAGGTCTTAAAAATGAGATTAGAGCACTTCGGACAAAGCAACAAGAAAAGCTAGAAAAGATAGCTAAGCTGACTAAAACTGAAGCAGCCGATAAACTGATGCAGATGACTGAACGAGACATTAAGAACGATCTCATGGGTCTTGTGGCGAAACTTCAGGCTGATGCGAAGGATCTTGCCGAGGAAACTGCAGGAACGATCATTGTCAGTGCAATGGAACGAATGGCCAGTGAAGTTACTGCAGAACGCACCGTAACTGCCGTTCGGCTTGAAGATGAAGAGATGAAGGGTCGTATCATTGGAAAGGAAGGGCGAAATATCCAAGCCTTGCAACGTGCTACTGGAGTTGACATTATGGTTGATGACACCCCTGGTATGATTATTCTTTCCAGCTTTGATCCAGTCCGGCGAGAAGTGGCGCGTGTTGCACTTGAGATGCTGCTTAAGGATGGTCGAGTGCATCCAGGACGCATAGAAGAAGTGGTAGACAAGGCAGCAAAGCAAGTGCAAAAAGAAGTGGTACGAGCAGCAGAAGATGCTGCACGTGAAGTTGGTGTCGTTGGTATACCTCGTGAAATCCTGCAATATTTGGGTGAACTCAAGTACCGAACCAGTTATGGTCAAAATGTATTAAAGCATTCAACTGAAATGGCTCATCTTGCAGGTGTTATTGCTGAGGAAGTTGGGGCAGATGTTCGAGTGACTAAATATGCTGCGCTTATCCATGATCTTGGTAAAGCCTTAACGCATAAGATGGAAGGTAAGCATCACCATATTTCAGGGGAAATGGCTCGAAAGTATGGTGTTCCTGAACCGGTAGCGCATGCTGCAGAAGCGCATCATGATGACATGGAAGCAACAACAACTGAAGCACTCATTGTTCGCGTTGTTGACGCTATAAGTGCTTCACGACCTGGTGCCCGTAACATTAGTGCTGAAAACTTTGCAGAGCGAATGCGCGAACTTGAAAATGTTGCTAATAGCTTCAGTGGTATTGAAAAATCGTATGCAATCAGTGCGGGTCGTGAAGTACGAGTATTCGTTCGTCCTGGAGATATCGATGACCTGAGTGCTATAAAACTAGCACGAGATATTGCGACGAAGATCGAATCTACCATGCAATACCCGGGTACGATTAAAATAAATGTTATTCGAGAAACTCGAGCAATTGAGTTTGCTAAATAGAGCCGACTAGTCAAACACCGCTCTATCTGTTATGATAGGGCGGATTTGACACTATCGGGGATTGGCGCAGTTGGCTAGCGCGCGCGGTTTGGGACCGCGAGGTCGAAGGTTCGAGTCCTTTATCCCCGACCAATTAGAAAAAACTACACCCTCCAGTGTTGGAGGGTGTTTTCATCGAATTCAAATTATCTATACCAACTATATTTTGAGCGTATAATGGTAGTTATATGTATGGCACTTTAATCGCCATTGCAGGCACTGGTCTGATTCTATTAGTCGGTGAATTGCTTTGGAAAAAGAAAATCCTAAAAGGGGAATATGCAAGAAAATTTGTGCATATTTTAACGGCAAGTTTTGCCGCCTTTTGGCCTATGCTTATGTCACGAAATTATATTGTGCTCCTAAGCATACTGTTTATGGTGGTGCTTGTAGTCGCAAAAAAACTGCAGATTTTTAATGCTATTCGCGGAGTTCGAAGGACTTCATATGGTGAGCTACTCTATGCGCTCGCCATTGGGCTGTGCGCAATATTTTTCACCGTTAAAGGGATGTATGCGATTGCGGTGCTGCATATTGCGCTCGCAGATGGCTTTGCCGCAATAATTGGGATTACAATGTCGCATCGAGCGAGCCGTTTTACTTTTAATGGTTCCACGAAAAGTGTCGAAGGAAGTCTTACTTTTTTGCTTATATCGTTCTTTTTAAATGCTACCTACTGGGTTGGGGGATTCAGCCCTCATACGTTTAATTCACGGCTCATGTTTCTGATACCGCTCTACTCGTTATTAACAGCAGTGTTTCTCACGATTCTTGAGATCATCTCACCAAAGGGAAGTGATAATATCTTAGTTCCGATGGCGTCAGGTATAGCACTCTGGCTACCCTTCGCGCTTTTTGGATCGACGGTTTTATTTAGCTAAGTACCAAACGGTTGCTATAAGCAGCAGCAAGAAGAAACCTTCTATAGCCAAACGAACTGATCTGGGTAAATGCTTGAACCAGTGAATGAGCTGGTCGGTTTTTTGCGCACAAAAATGCAGTGCAATAAAAGCCCATTCAAACTCAAGCGATAGAAAAGCGAGACCCGCAAGAAGAAATACAATTCCCGCCTCTGGAAACACGACTAGCGCAAGCAGTCCACAAATAAGTAGCATGACTCCGATGAGAAAAACAAATCCTCTGGTCAGAATATGTCGTTCGCGGTGGGCAACCCGCTTATCTTTTAATTTTAAAACTTTAGATGTCACGTACATGGATAGTAGTGTACACCAAATAAAAAAGAGTTCCTACGCGAAGGAACTCATATTTTTCTATTTGGGGCGAATGAAGGGGATCGAACCCTCGACCTTCGGAACCACAACCCGACGCTCTAACCAACTGAGCTACATTCGCCATAGTATCTAAACCCATCTGTTTTTACCAGATTTTGGTGCCCCGGACTGGATTCGAACCAGTGACCTTAGGCTTAGAAGTCCTCTGCTCTATCCAACTGAGCTACCAGGGCATATATTGGTGCGGGATACCAGAGTCGAACTGGTCTCTTCAGTTTGGAAAACTGACATATTAGCCGATATACGAATCCCGCGCACAACAGGGGTAATTATATCATAAAAAAATTATAAGTCATGCAGAGTATTTATTTCTGCACCAAGTTCACGCAGACGTTCTGCTAAAGATTCGTACCCCCGATTTATTGAATAGATATTTCTAAGCACCGATTTACCCGGTGCTGCCAGCATCGCAGCTAAAATTATGGTGGCAGGACGAAGTGCTGGTGGACAAATAATTTCAGCGGGCTTAAATTTAGTCGGCCCGTCTACCATGATGCGATGTGGATCAAGTAAGCGAACGCGAGCATTTAACTTATTAAGTTCAGTAAAATAGATTGCCCGATCTTCAAATACCCAATCATGAATGAGTGTTTCACCTTTAGCGAGCGCGGCAATCGGCACAAAGAAGGGAAGGTTATCTATGTTTATGCCAGGATAAGGGAGTGGGTGAATCTTATCGGCAAGCGCAGTGAGGCTTTCATAGTGATGTGTGGTGATGTCAACGAGCTTGGTGTGACCATTTTTTGCAAGATAAACGTCGCTAATAGAAAAGGTCAGTCCCATTTTCTCTAGTTTCAGCATTTCGAGTTCCAAAAAATCTATCGGACAACGTCGAAGGGTTATAACTGAATTGGTGAGCGTTGCTACGGTCATAAAAAGCATTGCCTCGAGTGGGTCCTCAGCGGGTGAATAGCGAACTTTTTTATTGATCTCAGCAACTCCATGAACAGTCAGCGTACTCGTGCCAATACCTTCAACTTTGACGCCAAGCTTTCGAAGAAAGAGGCATATATCCTGCACCATATAATTTGAAGAAGCAAATTTTATAACGGTTTTTCCTTCCGTTAGTGCTGCGGCAAAAAGAACATTTTCGGTTGCCGTATCACCCATTTCATACATCGTAACGGTTCCAGGTTTTTTTCTATTTACCGATACTTTGTATTTACCAGTTACTGTTTGAATGGAAAGACCGAATTGTTCAAGTGCAAATTGATGGGCAGCGATGGTTCGCTTGCCGAGATGACAACCACCGGCGTAGGGCAAATTAAATTCTTTATAGCGGTGCATGAGCGGGCCCATGAACATGATAATACTACGAGTTTTTTTGGCAGATACACTGTTCATGTCTTCTAGTTTCAGTCGAGCAGGTGGCTTTATTTCAAGATCTTTGCCCTTAATCCATTTGACCTGTACTCCAATACTTACGAGCACTTCAATAAGACGGGCAATTTCCTCAATCTTTGGTACATTTTCGAGCGTTGTTGTGCCTTTGTTTAAGAGTGCTGCAGCCAGAAGCGCAACCGATGCGTTCTTTGATGTTTTCATGGTGAGCTCACCATGCAGTTCTTTACCACCGGTAATTTCAAAGCTGAGTGATTGTGGATTGATCGTCACGATATCTCGGCCAAGTGCCGTGGAGATACGTGAGATAGTTTCAATACTTAAGTTTTGTTTTCCCTGTTCAATACGATTAATTGCCGACTGGCTGGTTTTGAGTCGCTTGGCAAACTCAGCTTGGGTAAGGCCTCGTTCTTGTCTTATTTTAGATATTAACTGTCCAATTTTCGTATTGTTGGTAGACATATGCGTAAGAAATATATCAATCGAGGTAATAAATGTCAAATTATAGTTTGTACGCTATACTAGAACACATATGTTACACGATAAACAACTTGAAGATTTAATTACTGCTGAAGAACAACGCCAGCGAGATGGCCTTGAACTTATTCCTTCAGAAAACTATGTATCTGAAGATGTGTTGACGGCGCTTGGCAGTATCTATACTAATAAGTACTCCGAAGGTTATCCCGGTCGTCGCTACTATGGCGGACAGGAGAATACCGATAAAGTTGAAACTATTGCAATTGAAACCGCCAAACAATTATTTGGTGCAGACCATGCTAATGTGCAACCACATTCTGGTGCACAAGCCAATGAAGCCGTCTACTATTCTTGGCTTCAACCTGGAGACACCGTGCTTGCGATGGACTTAAGTCACGGCGGGCATTTGACGCATGGCCACCCAGTTACCGTATTATCCAAACAGTTTAATTTTATTCGCTATAAGCTAAAAGATATTGAAACCGGTGAAATAGATTTTGTGCAGATGCGTGAGCTCGCGCTTAAGCACAAACCAAAAATTATTCTGGCGGGGTATTCCTCATTCCCAAGAGAATTAGACTACGAAGCTTTTGCCGCAATCGGTAGAGAAGTTGGTGCAGTACTCATGGCAGACGTAGCGCACATTGCCGGACTTATTGCGGCAGGTGTGATGAAAAATCCATTCGATGCTGGCTTTCATGTGATGACTTCAACCACACATAAGACACTTCGTGGCCCACGCGGTGGGTTAATTTTGACGAAGGGAATTGTTGGTAATCCCCTGCGCGCGGTTGACCAGACAATCGAAAATCTTCCAACGCTTATTGATCGTACGGTTTTTCCTGGCCTTCAGGGTGGTCCGCATATGAATACTATTCTTGCAAAGGCGGTTGCCTTTAAGGAAGCTCAGACTGATGAGTTTAAAGCCTATGCTCGTCAAACAGTTAGTAATGCAAAAAAACTTGGAGAGCATTTGATGGCGCAAAATGCCAAACTCATTACTAATGGTACCGACAACCACCTTGTACTAATAGATGTGTATACCTCTTTTGGCATTGATGGCGACGTAGCGGAAAAAGCACTAGATAAAGCTGGACTTACGACCAACAAGAATGTTATCCCAAATGACACGTTGCCACCGTTCAAACCAAGCGGTATTCGCATTGGCACACCAGCTATTACCACCCGTGGATTTAAAGAGGCGGATATGGAGCATCTCGCCGGTTGGATAATAACTGTCTTGCAAAATGTGAATAATGAAGAAAAATTAGCTCAAATTAAGCATGTAGTTGCCGAGTATGCTCGCAACTTTCCACTCCCTACAAAAAACTAGATCGTCTGGCGTTGTTTCTTTAGCTGTCGTCGGATACTAGTCAGAGCACTT
Organism: uncultured Candidatus Saccharibacteria bacterium; assembly: GCA_903859365.1. GTDB lineage: Bacteria > Patescibacteriota > Saccharimonadia > Saccharimonadales > CAIOMD01 > CAIOMD01. The sequence goes on from CAIOMD010000009.1 coordinate 6,388, forward strand.
GAAGTAATACACATCTCTAGCCATTTATCTGAAGGGCGTGCTTTAGGGTTGGTAACGATCTCAACAATCTGCTCACTGACGAGTGGAGTCTTCAGCGCCATGAATTTTCCATTAATTCTTCCCCCGCCAGCATGTTCACCAATTTTTCCATGGACTGCATAGGCAAAGTCTAAAATGGTAGCGCCAGCAGGTAAATCTATGACGTCTCCCTTTGGCGTAAAGACAAATATTCTATCTTGAAAAAAATCAGTCTTAAGCTGGGTTAAATAGTCGTTGGTAGTAAGATTTGTTTTTTGTAATTCCCTTAGTTGCTCAATCCAGGCAAAACTTTCTTTGTCTGAGCCTTTTTGTACCCGATTATTTTTATAGCTGTGATGTGAGGCGATTCCATATTCGTTATAGTCATGCATGGCTTGTGTGCGAATCTGTATTTCAACAATGGGGCCATCGCCACTAAACACGGCGGTATGAAGGCTTTGATAGCCGTTTGGCTTCGGAACAGCAATATAGTCTTTAACGCGGCCTGGTACTGGTCGCCAGTGGCTATGGATGGCACCAAGCGCTTGGTAGCACTCAGATACGTTGTTTACAATTGCGCGGATTGCGACCAGGTCATAGATAGATTCCGTATTCCATTTTTTCCTGACCAGTTTTTTGTACAAGCTATACGTTCCTTTAATGCGTTCATCAATTTGCGGTAAATAATGGAGAGTATTGTGTAAGTCTGCACTCAGGCTTCGATGCATTTTTTGAATTGATACATCAGCATTACTAATCATGCCATCCATGATTTTCTTTGTTTTTTTGTATTCATCAGGATAAGCATAAGGAAACGATAAATCGTTTATAGTGCTTACGAGTTTACCCATACCCATGCGTGATGCTAGTGGTGCATGGATCATGATACTTTCAAGCGCAATACGCTGTTGTTTTTCTATTGGTAAATACTGCAGGGTCTCAAGATTGTGCCAACGATCAGCAAGTTTTAATATAACCACGCGAGCATCTTGAGCAACCGATACGAAAAATTTTCTAAGACTTTCTACGTGTCGCTCATTGCCGTGGTATTTAATCTTTCCAAGCTTACTAACTCCTTCAACAAGGCGAGTTATCTCAAGGCCAAATTCTTTTTGCAAATCCTTTGCGGTTGTTTTTGTATCCTCGATGGTGTCATGAAGGAGCGCTGCACAAATGAGTGGCGTATCCATGCCAAGATCAATAATATGATCGGCGACATGCAAACAATGGTCTTCAAAGTAGGCGGTACCACTCGCCCGCATCTGTCCCTCGTGCGCAGATTTGGCAAAATCGTAAGCACGAGAAATTAGGGAAAGGTCTGTTGCTGAACTTTCTGGTAATGTTTTTTGAACCTTACGTAAAAATGTTTCTTTGGTTTTTGTGTCTTGCTCACTCATACGAAAAGTTCTGGCTCCGGTTCGAGCATGACGCCAAACATAGTACTGACAGTTGATTGAATAAGCGAAACCATACTCCATAAATCTTTAAAACTTGCGCCATGTTCATTAACAAGAACAAGAGCGGATCCTTCATAGACCCAGATGCCATTTTTATGCATTCCTTTGAGGCCTGCTTTTTCAATGAGCCAGCCACCTGAAAGTTTGGTTGTTTGCGTATTGTTTTGAGGAAAATGTGGCATATCTGGATAGTGTCGTAGTAGTTGTTCGACTTTGCTATTTGCTAGGATTGGGTTTTTGAAAAATGATCCAACACTGGCGAGTTTTGACGGATCAGGTAATTTCTCAGACCTAATTTCCATAACCGTTTCCATTACTTGTTGAGGGGTTGTTTCGTTTATTCCTTTAGCGGCCAAGCGCTTTATGAGCGAAGGGTAATCTGGAGCCGTGTAGCGAGCCGGCGTTTGCTGTAATTGCAGGGTAAGTTCAGTAATAATGTATCTACCGTGCTCTTTGTCTTTAAAGCGGCTACTGCGATAGCCAAACTGACATTCAATCTTTTTCATAATGACGTACTGATTCGTGTGTGTGTCATAGGCGCGCAGTGACAGAAAAACATCTTTGAGCTCTTGACCGTAGGCACCAATATTATTGACCGGTGTCGCGCCACAGGTGCCAGGTATCATAGCCATCGCCTCGATGCCAATGAGGCCTGCTTCAACTGTTTTTACAACCAGCTCATGCCATGAAACGCCGCCGCCAACTTTTACTTGGCCGCTAATTTTATTAATACTCAGCCCACTTATCTTATTTATGACGACACAACCATCGAATCCTTTATCGCTGAAGATAAGATTTGATCCCTGGCCAATGACGAGCAAAGGATAATTTTTGTTACGAGCGTAGCTAACGGCTTCTGCTACATCTGACTCATTAAAAACTTCTATAATCTCATGGGCCGGTCCACCTATGTGCATGGTGGTGTGGCGAGCAAGCGAAAGATCATTAAGAATATTCATAATTAGCTGTATTATACGATGTTTTTACTTGCCCCGCCTACTGCTTCTACGTATTATATATACAGATAGTTAAAAGGAGACGCTATGGACAAGGCACCATTTTCCGATTTCGGAAAACAACTAAAGAATATGCGTCAAAAAGCAAAAGAAACCATTGCCGATGTTTCGGGTGCGGTTGAGGTTGATACAAGTGAACTTGTCGCCATTGAAGCAGGCAAAAACCAACCAAGTGAAGATATAGTGCTCCTTCTTATTTCTCACTTTGCCTTAAAAGAAGATGAAGCGCTCAAGATGTGGGAGCTTGCTGGGTTTGATCAAGAAAGAACTGGCGTCAGTAGTTTAGTGTCAGACGAGAATGGTATACAGCAAACTGCCTATATTTCTCAAAATGATGCACGAATCCTCTATAGCGATATGATTCATATTAATGCCAATAAATACGGTGTTGTTATTAACTTCCTACAGGGACTCGGGTCTAATAACCAACCGATGGCAGTTTCAAGAATCGGAATGAGTCGCGAGCACGCCGAGAGTCTTATGGAAGTACTTAAAAAAACACTGAAACATTCAAGCGCAAAAACTGAAAAAAAGTAGTAGCAAAAAAGCTGTGGATAAACTATTGACGAAGCTGGTTGTATAGCGCATAGTTCAATTCAGGATTACTAAAACTAAACAAAGTAAACAAATAAAAAAGGGTAAAAAAATGAAAAAAGTAAATATTAAGCGGTCTATTGAGATAGCTTCTTTAGCTATTAGCTCACTAGGCCTTTCTTTAATTGGATTCGCATCATCAGTGCACGCGGCTGGCACAACGTATTATTGGGCAGGAAATAGTTCTAGCTTAGCTGGGACTGGAACCGGACTCAATGCTTCACCAAGCCTAGATTTAACTGCAGCATCAAACTGGTCAAATAGCGCAACTACTTATGACAATTCCAATATAAACACAGGATTTCAGGATGGTTCATATCTTGTTTTTAACGTTACAGGATCAATTACAACTACTGGCACATTCACTGGAACAGATGTCCCGGCTGGAATAGAACTAAAATCTGGAACTGTAACTATTAACGAAACGGGCGCCTCTTCATTTAATATGGCCCCAGGAGCAATTGTTAAGTCAGACACGGCATCAGCTTCTCTTGTGATAGGAGGATTAACTGACGCAGGTTCCGTTACCTTAAACGTTCCAGATGTTATGACTACACTTGCTACTTCACCTAACTTAACTGGTCCCATAACAATTGAATACACTGGTGCTAATCAGCCCTCATCGCAAACTATTTTGACTCCTGCAAATATTAATAAATTAATTCCTACGGGCTATACTACTGTTGAATTTGGCCCAAGCTATGGAATCGACATGGCAGGTACCGGAGCTAGTACATACATTCAACTTGGATGGACCATTCAGGCTGACACGGGTTCGATAGTGAAACTCGCAGGATCCGTACCTAATAGTACTAATTTTTCAAAAGGCACTAACTATGTTCAATCATATATTGGTAACGGTGGACAATTCCAAGTTAAGAGTGATGTTTCAAACTCAACAGCAACGCTTTCTTCACTCTCTTTGCTCGCAAACTCATATGTGTTAATTCCTGACGGAACTAACACACTCGCAGCAACTGCATTCACACCTGGATCATTCAGTTTGGTAGCTACAGTCCCTGGAAATAATGGAAACTATCCTACGTCCGGAACAGGCTCAGGATCTGGAAGCGGCTCAAGCACCGGAAGCGGCTCAAGTTCTGGCACCGGTTCAAGCAGTTCCTCAACTACTACTGCAAAGACCCCAGATACTGGATTTGCGCAACTGGTGAATCACCCTGCACTTGCGCTAGCTATAACTACTGTCGGAAGCTTAGGCCTTCTTGCAGCAGCACGCTACACAAAGAAGAATGGCTTTAAACTCTCAAGATAATTCATAGAAGTTTCTTCTTAAAAAAGCGCCCGTATAGGGCGCTTTTAATTTTTATAATAAAAAAGTTAAAGATTAATTACTTGCGCAGTGCCGTCAACTGGAGATAGAAAGGTTATACCAAGTTGTTTAAAATACCCTTCAAGCCGTTGATAAGTCCCGTTGCGTGCAGTTTCACTGAGCTGAAAGTCATGAATAGGAATTATATACTTTGGTTTAAGTTGAGTTCCTACTTCTGCGGCCATGGCAAGCGTTCCCCAGGGAGCAGCGATAGGGAGGGCTAAAATAGCTTTTGTTTCATTAAAGTGGTGGCTATCCCCAGGATGAGATATGGAGCTTAGATAATGAATGCCAACATTTTCGCACATTGTACTTAAAAGCGGAGCCATGGACTCATGTGGAGCCCTAAAATAGCAAACAGTAGCTATATCATTAGCCGTAATATAATTATGGATATTATTTGCTTCTAGGATTTTCTTTATTGAATCATTTGTGTGAATACGAACATCTGGGAATGTGGCCACTAATTCCTTTACGAAAGGAAGATAAAAGTGATCCTCGTGTTCATGGGTTATAAGGATATCGTCGAGACGTGGTAGGGAGGCTATATTCAGTAGTCCTGAATTGTAGGAATAATTTCCAGGATCGAAAATACCAACTCGCTCATCAGTTTCGACAAGTAGGCAAGAGTGAACGTATTTAGTAATTTTCATAACGTATGACAACTAATTTTTTAAATAGTTTTCTAGCATTTCAACAGTATATTTAAGACTACTCTTTGTGGGATGGCCCTTATCGATAGAGGTAACAAGATCTGATGGATACATCCACTGAGCACTCTTAAAGTCATCAGGATTGTACTGCGGCGTCTCGTTACTGCGAACGAGGTAAATACTTCGTATGTATCTACTTGTATCTGAAATATCTTTTCCAATACATTCAATATCGTCAGGTGCAAGTGATATATTTAACTCTTCTTCGGCTTCGCGGATTATGGCAGTGAGATAATCTTCTCCAGCCGATACATGACCACCAACGCTATAATCGAATCCATTCGGAGCATGATGTTTATCTGCTGTACGAATTGGAACAAAGATTTTTCCTTCGCTATTAAGCAAAAAGAGATCAGAGGCGCGTATGTAGCCAAGGTTATCTGCCAGCATCCGCTCGTAATCGAGTCGATCGATTGTTCCGATCACCTCGTCGTTCTTATTGACTAAATCAAGCAACTCACTATGCATAGCTTTATAATAACAAAAAAGACGCCTAAGAGAGGCGTCAAATTTTTTCAAAAGTGGTACACCCGGACGGATTCGAACCGCCGACCCTCTGTTCCGAAGACAGATGCTCTAATCCGCTGAGCTACGGGTGCGTAGGTATTCCCTTTAAAAATACTTAATGATTATACTACAACAGATGTAATTAGTCTTCTTCTTTTTGTATTTTGGGGCTCAACTTGCTTTTAACTTTTTGGTACTCTCGCCAAATAAGCCACAAAATAAAGATATCAAACAAGGTGAGGGCAATCATACCAATACTCGCTTTATGAATAATACTAATGACTTGAAAAAGAGTTAGAAGGCCAAGCGTAATAAGTGAAAAAGGGTAGGCCCATAGCAGATTTTTCAAAATACCAATTACAGCAACTAATTTTATGGCAGCGTGTACCCACAGATAAGCGATGAGAAAAACTCGGCTCCCCGTGCTTAAGCTGTCTATGGAGTGAAAGAGAAGCCCAAGGATTTTAGAAGGTTTTTCTCCAGAAACTGTTTCTTGTGTAATGAGATGTAGATAATGTTGTAGTCGAGCAGGGGTGAGAAATAAAAGAAGGAATCCGCCTAGTAGCTCGAGTAGTCCATCAATACCCTTAAGTAAAAGTCCAACTTCAAAAATTTTATCTAGTGTTGAAGCGGGGCGAAACCAACTCATATAGTTGTAGTATAGCAAATTGCTAACTCAAGCTACGCTCTTAAGCATAGACAATGCTTATTACTGATAAAAGGGTTATTATAAACTCATCAGGCAATGATTTGAATAAATTTTGAAATGTCTTAGAAGCTAAAATTTAGTATAATAAGTAATCCATGGATCGTAACCAAAAACCCCGTAGAAATATAGAAGATATCCGTTCGCGTTACAGAGGCGCTGGACCTGTCAAACCTCAGCATGCTCGCCCTGCTCAAGTGCCAACTCCAAAGCCTATTAAAGAGCTCCCTAAACCCCTTGCGATAGAAAAAAAACCAATGGGAAAGATTAATTTGAACGAGCCCTCGTTGGTAAATCGGCCACTTCCGGCGTATCTAAATGACAGTGATGGTGACAAAAAGTCCTCTATTTTGCCCGTAAAAAACAAAAGAAAAGAAAGAAAAGAAAAGAAAGAAAAAAAGAAATGGTCTAAAAAGAAAAAGATAGTAACAACTTTTCTTTCAATTCTTTTGATCATTGGCGTAGTGGTGGCTGTTTTCGGTGCTAGTCTTCTGTCGAAACTCGATAAAGTACTCCATGGTAACATTTTTTCGGATGCGTCAGCGTTTTTAAATACCCAGCCGCTCAAAGGAGAGTCGTCGGGACGCGTTAATATACTTCTAGCTGGTAATTCGGCTGACGATGTGGGTCATGATGGTGCTGATTTAACAGATTCGATTATGGTCATTAGTATTGATACCACTACTCATAACGCATTCATGCTGAGTATTCCTCGTGATCTTTGGGTAGATATCCCAACACTTGGGCACCAAAAAATTAATGCTGCCATCACGGTTTCTGACTTCAGCGCTCCCGGTTATCCATCAAATGGCATGGGGCAACTTGAGCAAATTATTCAGACACAACTCGGTATTCCCCTCGATTACTATGTATTAATTGATTATGCTGCGCTAAGAGATGCGGCCAATGCGGTTGGTGGGATTCCAGTGGATATTCAAAGTTCTGATCCACGAGGACTATATGATCCGAGTGAAGATTTTGTCACTAAAGGTCCACTCGTAAAATTATCTAACGGTTGGCATACACTTAATGGTGAGCAGGCGCTGGATCTAGCGAGAGCCAGAGGTGATACATACGGATCATACGGATATGAGCTCAGTGATTTCGAACGCACCCAGAATCAGCGGTTGATGCTGGTTTCTCTCGCTCAAAAAGCAAAAACTACTGGCGTAGTAACCAATCCACTTAAGATATCCGCGCTCTTTAGTGCCTTCAGTAACAACGTGCATACTGACATGACCCTTAATAACGTTCTTCGACTTGCCCAAGTAACTAAGACTATAGATCTCAATAGTATTCAATCACAAAGTTTTAGCTACGTAGGTGCAAATCCATTACTCAAAGGGTATGTCGACCCAGGATCAGGCGAGGATGCACTTATTCCAACGTCTGGGCTCGATAATTTCACGGCGCTTACGCAGTATTACCAACAATTAACTTCGACAAACCCAGTGGTCCGGGAAGGCGCTAATGTTGTGATACTAAACGGAAGTGATAAAACTGGTATAGCTTCAACCCAGGGTGATAAATTAACCGCAGCCGGATACAATATTACGGCCGTTGCAAGTGCGGGAAGCAAATATAGCGGTACAATGATAGTTGATATGTCAAATGGTAAAAAGTCAGCAACCCTTGCTGGACTCAAAGGCTATTTCCCTGGTTCAGTTGTGCAGCCTTCGGATAAATCGATGCAAGCAAAAGAAGCGCAAAATTATCCTAATGCAGATTTCGTAGTAATACTTGGCCAAAACTGGAACAGCGCAAGCTCAAATTAAATAAAACTAGTTTTCCCCAAGGATAATATTGGGTGGAATTTCCGGTAATTGTACGTCGGAAAAATCTTCCCACTCGTTATCTATAATTTTATCAATCTGAGTCTTGTCCTGAAGAATGTCGTCTTTTTCCATATACTATTTATACACTATTTTAACCAATCTAGCAGTGCTCATGCTTGCAGGTTTTAACTTTACTTCTATAATTACTAGAATGAAACAATATGATTTTCATCATCTTGAAGAAGAATACCAGCAGTATCTCTCCGTTATCGAGAGCGGTGCAGCTGACGAAACAATCAATGTCGAATGGTATCCATTAGTTGCTCATGATATGAAAAAGAAAGCAATTGATGGCTTAGAGCACGATGCATCACAAAGAGAAATGGATACGGCACTAAATAAAGCCAAATACACAGTGGCTAGTCTCCGGGATCATGAATTTATAATCAGGGGATTTTCTAAAAATATACTGCAACTGTTTGCAGGCGTCGAGCAGGGCGATGAATATGATGAAGACTTGCAGCAAAAGTTGTCGTTTTATGAAACTATTCCTAAAGAGCGTAGAAAAGGTGCTTTAACGCATTATAACGGTGGATATTATTGGGGTGGACAATTCATACGGACGGAAGACGATGGAACAATTTAGTGATAATCTAAAAAATCTAGAACATCTCGATTTTCTACTCTATGCAAAGTTGGCTCATTTAGAAGATATGATTGAAATTGCAACCAATAGTGCAGAAAAATTATTGACAGATATTGCAGCATTTAACGGAGCTAAACAATAATTCTTCTGAGGCTCTCGGAAAAACCAGTGACAAAAGAGTAGTTAAACAACTTATTTTTTTGACATATTTGCTCGACAGAAGTTGGCATTGTTTTGTCACTAGATACGAAGGTGAGCGTATCACCAACCCTAAAATCTTCTCCGGAGATGTCGATCATACAATGATTCATACAAACGCGGCCGCGAATCGGAAATGTTTTTTTGCCGTCAGATAAAAAGCCGCTATTACTGAGCGCTCTTGGTACTCCCTCGTAATAGCCGATGGGAACAACTGCAATGGTGGAATTTTTGGTCGTCGTGTATGTGCCCCCATAACTAATCTTCTCTCCCTTTTTAAGATCTATGATTTTAATGATGGTAGTTTTAAACTCCAAAATTGGCACTAAGGATTGTAATGTATCAAAAGATGGATCTTTTTTGGTAAGTGGATTCAACCCATATAAGCCGATACCGAGTCGCATAGTATTGGTGTAGATGCTTTTCTCTTTGATACCTCCTGCTGTTTGACCAAGATGAATATATGCAGGCGTGAAGTCATTTGCAAGAATTTTTTCTACCAATGCATCAAATAGTTTTACTTGACCAGTAGTGTAGTGGTCGTCATCATTATCTGCATCTGCAAGATGGGACATAATGCCTTCAAGATGAAGATTGGGGAATCGTTTCAGGGTCAAAAGATATGTATCGAGTTCAGTTTCACTGAGCCCAAGTCGGTTCATTCCGGTATTAAGTTCAACATGGATATTGACACGTTTACCTGTTTCACCAAAAGCTACAAGGGTTCCTACATCTTGAATGACATATGAACAACGCCTGGTGTTAAGCAAATGAATATTTTCTTTTAAGATATAGCCCATCACAAGAATTTTATGTTTCGTTGTATCAAGAATTTTCGACGCCTCAAAATAGCCATCGACTGCAATGAAACTACAATCTGATTCATTTAAAATTTTTGAAAGAGGAATAATGCCATGACCGTAGGCATTTGCCTTAAGCACAGCGATAATATTTTTTTGGCCTGAAAAGGTTTTTGCTATTTCAATATTGTGTAAAGTTTTTTCTTTACTGATCTCAATCCAGTTGAGTGTCTTGTAATTATTAGGGGATAGTTTCGCAACTGTTTGTTTAGCTAGTTTTTTAAGCATATATCTATAGTAGCAAAAGCGATTTACGATACTATGGGAAAGTCTCTTTATTTATTGTTACAATTAAAAAAGATTATATGATAAACCAGAACTTTATTTATTTGTCCTTGTTCTTTGCCGTTATTGGCTACGGTGGCTATATCGTTGATACCTGGAAAGGTAAGACAAAACCTAATCGTGTTTCGTGGTCGCTCTGGGCACTCGCAGCTCTTGTGACGCTTGCTTCACAGCGGCAACTTCATGGTGGAATACAATTGCTGTATACAGTCATGCAGGTAATCTTACCACTCAGTATTTTCATTGTTTCTTTTAGAGATAAAAAAAGTTACTGGAGATTAACAAAATTTGATTATCTTTGCGGGGTAGTCTCGCTCACCGGCATAGGACTGCTGTTATTTGCGCACCATCCCTTGGCTGCTCTATGGCTGGGTATATTTACGGATTTCTTTGCTTCTATCCCAACGCTGACCAAATGCTATACCGATCCTGCAACTGAATCGTGGAAAACGTATTTATTTGCAATAATGAGTTCACTCCTCGCAGTACTCACCGTGAAGAACTGGGAATTTGTAAATTATAGTTTTGCATTTTATGTGACGCTTATAAATGTAGCGTTCACGCTACTAATTATTGTACCGAGAAAGCAACTAAAAAAGGTTTAAGTTAAAGAATACCAAAGCCAATAAGCAGGCCAATAACAATTAAGATGATACCACTGAGGTATTCGCTTGAGCCTTCAGTCTTCGAGCTTAATCGTTTACCTACTTCCATACCTGCGATGGCTAAGGTGACACTCGTGACTCCAATAATTATGATAGCCAAAGGAATAGATAATTTTTTAGTTCCAAGGCTGAATCCAACAATAAGATTATCTATGCTTATTGCAAGGCCGGCGAGCAATAACCGTCCCGCTCCCTTTGTTGCAACGATAGTCTCATGTGCATTTGTTTTTCTAAGACCTTCAATGAGAATATACAGGCCAGTGAGTACAAGGAGCGTTGCTCCTACTACATGTGCTTTAGATCCTAAAAATTGTGCGGCCTGTTTACCTGCAAATAAGCCAATGATGGGCATAAGAGTTTCAAATGCCCCAAACGTCAGCGCTATTTTTAGTTTATCTTTTTTGCTTATTCCACTGAGTCCAATAGCAATCGACGAGGCGAAATTATCGAGACCAATCGAGAGAGCAATTAAGACAAGAGTTAGAATTTCTTTCATATAATGACTATAGCAAATTGATTATGTCTATCGCGAATCGTTAGATTTTATTCTCTAATGTTTGTACTATATATACATGAGCAAAAAAACAAAATTAGCACTCTTTGATATAGATGGAACGATTGCCGAAAAAGGAGTGATACCTCAAAGTGTCATTGAAGGAATTGAGCATCTTCATAAAAAGGGTTATATAACGACCGTATCTACCGGTAGAGGGTTTATAAGACTTAAAGAAGCACTAGGAGAAGCTTTTGATACTGTCGTATCACCAGAGGCTTTGATTATTGTCGAACATGGTACGAAGATTGTAGACCGAGAAGGCAAGGCCCATTTCGGAGAATATTTTAATGAGCGAGAAATAGATCATATTGCAGATTTTACTCGATCAAACATAGATCTATTTAGATTGGCTTGGTACAACCCAATTGATGTATCAAGGAAAGTACAGGTCTGGTGCGTTGATGAACGACATGTACAGGAAGAGACTGAAAAAAGAGGGCATTACGCTGATGTATTTACTTCTTCTATAGGCGAGCTAGAAGAAAGATTGTTACAAGAGAAGCTTAGTAACGTGACGTTACGATTAAAAGATTTTATTAAGGTTGAAAACCTTAAACTAGCTTTTACGAGAACCGATACAAATATTATTTTTCAGGATAGTAATATGGAATTTGTGAAAAATAATACAAATAAAGGTCTTGCCGTTAATTATGTGGCGAGACACTTTAAGATTCCTAAGGATAATTTGCTTATTGCTGGCAACGCCATTAACGACGTCGAGATGCTTGATATAGGTGCGGGCATAGTTGTACTCGTGGGCCCTCCAGAAACTCGAGCAGCAATTTTACCATATCTTTCACAGCCGGAAAATGTGCATACCGTTGATTCTCCGCTTGAGTTTGGCCACTTCCTAAAAACGCTATAAAACAACTTATTTTTATAGTGCTTTGCCTAAATCCTTCGGGTGTTTATGACGATAGTATTTGATTCAAAAAATAAACTTCTTGCTCAAAGTGCATATTATTTATTGCATCGTGAATGTCTACCCACTCACTTTTTTCATCATGAACTTTTTCGATGTAGCCGATTTGTTTCAATAAATAAATTTTTATAGTTTTACTAACTGTTGTTCCATCATTCTCTTCAGAAAGTCTCGTATAGTCACCAAGGTAACGAATTATTTGTGCTTTAACACCGGTCTCTTCCTCGACTTCTCTTAGGGCAGCCTGCTCAAAAGTCTCACCCTTTTCTACATGTCCTTTAGGAAGGGAATATTTAGCACTATCTAGTTTAATCAATAAAACTTTATTGGCTTTTTGCACAAACCCACCAGATGAAGTTACTCTTTCCATGATTCAATAATAACAAAAAAATCCCTCCCAAAAAGTAGTTTGAGCAAATATCTCCTACTGTTCAGCTTGAAGTTTTTTGTATGAGGCTTTAAGTTTTTCTATTATTTCCAAATAGCCATGTTTTTCTACATAATCCCAAGCAGCTACATAGTCGGTCGCCTTATTGTCTTTGCAGCGAGTAATATCTTTTAAGTACGATATATATAGAAAGATCCCTAGTCGTTTATAAGATCTCGTCTTTTATATAGTAGTGCGCCAAAAATTACCAAAAATCCGCTAATAACTAGTATCAATATGTTTTTATGCCAATCTGGACTTGTCGCTGGTGCTAGGTTTACGTGTGTAAAAATAGAGAAGTCTCTAAGTATATGATTTAGTTTAAGATCAGTTCCAATAAAACCAATAATTACCGAGAATATGACAATGCCGTAAACGATAAAGTTTCCGATTCTAGGGAGTAGCCCATACATAAATACTACCAGACCTAAGATAAATAAGGATGGGAATAGGGCGTTAAACGAAGCTTCATAAAGTTTTGATAGAGATAATGAATCTGTTCCGCCTATTCTACTACCAAGCCAGAAAATTACAGCGCTTAGAAGGCTAATTAAAATTAGCCCAAATGTCGCTACTATTAGTTTTGAGCTAAGGAGCTTAATCCTGCTAACTGGTTCCATCAAAAAGTTAACATCTAAGCTCGATGTTTCGTCTCTTTTTAGATTGTTTGCATAATTTGCCAAAAGAAATCCAACTACTATCATATCTACAAAAAATACTACTGACGCGAAGGTCATGACGGCTGTTACGTTTGAGCTGTTAGATATCTTATGAACCGCATTTAGATACTTAGGTGATTGATTTAAAGCATTTGTCGCAAGTTTGGCGAGCAGTCCGTAAATGAAATTAATGCCAACAACAGCGCTTACCCATATGTATAGCTGACCCTTATTTAGTCTAAAACTTGCAACCCAGATGTTTTTTAGTGACCATAACTGGGATTTACTCTTTGGAGTAATATTTATTATTCCCTCACCTAGATCTCTTTTTGGAGCTAGCCAAATAGTTAAGCTATAGATAATCACCATCGAAATTAATATAGGTATAAGCCAGACAAACTTTGGCTCTTGAAGTGGGCTAAGCTTTTCAAACCAACCAAGAGGGGAGATATCGAGTAACCACTTATAACTTGCAGAAGTATCACCAAGCGCTTTAAGAACAAAGAAGATGAATAATATTACAAGCCCCAAGCTAGAAGCTTGTCTTTTGGTAGTCATCAGTTGGCTAGTAAGCGAGGCGATTAGCCCAAAAAGAATAATTGCTAGATAAATAGATAACGAAAAGAACAATATTGACGTAACTCCCAGTGAAATAATAGACATTTTGCCGAGTCCTATAAGGCATATGCTAAATATCAAATAAGATACAAATATAGATTCCATGAGACCAAGATGTACGAGTTTGGTTAAGCGTGTTAATGTTGTTTTGCCACTCAGGATTGATTCAATATGACCGTCTTGTTCTTCTCCTCTTAAGTATTTTGAAAACAGCAATATTGCCCATATTGATCCAAGTAGGATTACGAACATGTATGATGACCAAACAGTGTAACCGGCAATAGTTTGAATGTTATTAGGGGGTCCGGTTAAGATATTTAATCCACTTGAAGATGAAAAAAGATGAGCGATCTTTTCTCTAGCTTCAAGTGTAGGGTAGGCTTTAGCAAAGCCGTAGACCTTTGCGAAACAATAAATAAAGAAGATGAAGCCCCAAAGTATTGCAACTAATAGACTCTGCTTCCTAATAAACTTTATATAGTAGCTGTCTTTCATCTTAATTGTTGTCGTATACTGACATAAATAAATCTTCTAGTGATGTAGGACGTGAGTAAACTCTAATTGGTTTATGTTTAAGTATTTCTTCTAAGACTTCGTTAACGTCACCATTCACCTGGCAAGTTAGGATATTATTAGCGACCTTGTAATTTACAACGTGCTTAAATTTATTTAGTTCAGGTGGTTTGTTGCTAAAAGTAGCTTCAATATTTACTGATGCTAAATGTTGAAGCTTAGATAGTTCTCCGGATTCGATTAGCGTACCATTTTTTAAAATAGCTATCTCGTCACATAAGGATTCTACCTCTTCAAGCAAATGAGAAGACAAGAATATGGTTTGGCCATTGTCCTTGGCACGTCTAATACTTTCTCTAAAAAATTGATCCATTAATGGATCTAGCCCAGTACTTGGTTCATCAAGTATTAGTAGATCTGCCTTCGTCGCTAGTGCTGAGATCAGGCCTATTTTTTGCTTATTGCCCCTTGAATACTGTCTTATTTTTTTATTTGGGTCAAAATCAAATTTCACTATTAATTCTTTTTCATATTCCCGGTCATAAGATTGACGGACACTACTAAGAAGGAAAAGCACTTCTTTAGCCGTTAAGTTTGGCCAATAGTTTGGTTCACTAGGTACATACGCTATTCGTTCATGAATCATTACTTTGTCAATTTGAGAATCTAATCCGAATATTTTTGTATCGCCACTAGATTGTTTAATCAGACCAAGAAGTATCTTTATGGTTGTTGTCTTACCAGCACCGTTAGGTCCTAGATATCCGAGTATCTTACCCTTATCTAAGCTTAGAGATAGATTATTAAGAACTTTAATACCGCCATATTGCTTTTCCAGATTATTTATTTCAAGTATTTTAGACATACCTACATTTTACTCCAGAAACAAACTTTTGGTTGATTAATATCTGTAAATGGACGGCCTTCGCGTGTTGCGTCTAACATACTATGCCACATATTCAGTCGAGCAGAGAAGACATTATTGGCAATTGTGGCTGATGTAGAAATGAGTCCAACATTCTTAATATCTTTTTTCTTTAAGTATTTGATAGTTTCTTCAACGATGCTTAATACAGGTATGTTAACGGCATTTCTAATTTCATCTATAAAAACGTGAAGAGACTTGCAGGGCATTACGATAAAATCAACATTACTTTTTTCTAATCTTTGAGCTTCGTTAACTAGAAAAGGTATGTAGCGTTCTTTGCCTTTATTGAATGCTATTAAGTCACGCTCAATCTCGAATAATAGCGGGACACTAGCAATAACAATAGATGGTCTCTGAGTAGCATTCTGCTTCTGGCATTGAAAAATAACCTTCAAGTAGAACTCGGAAGTAGTCTCTGGGCCTAGGCCACCAATAATTCCAACGGATTTCATTAGTCCAGTATAACAAAAAACAGAGGCAAATTACCTCTGTTTTAGCATAAGCGTTTTGGAGGGCCACCGTACTGTCTATATCAACTGTAATAAAAAGCTATTTTTTAGAGAACATTACATTAGAATATATATATGCAAGATAACAATGACCCAGAAATTTTAACAAAATTAGAAGCTGCGAAAAGACAACTGGATACCGCTATATATTTATATTTTAACAATTTGGATAGTGTGTCTACATATGCACTAACGGCTGCAGCTATAGATGTCTTAAAAGATATTGCAAAATCAAAAAATATACAGACAGCTTTAGAAGAGTTTAAAAATGTAATTAAGCCAGAATACCATGACTATTTTCTTGATCTAATAAACAAGCCAAAATTATTTTTTAAACACGCCGATCAAGACCCAGAAGGCAAACTAAAATTCTACCCACGCTCATCAGAAGCATTAATGTTTATCGCTATCATTGCATATGTTCAGATTTCTGGAAATTCTACTCAAGACATGGAGGTATATTGTATTTGGGATATAACACGAAACCCTGACTTGATAAAATCTCCCGATCCAGAAAATGATCCATTTAAGGAGATTTTAAAAAAGGCAAATAAAATACAAAAAGGGTTAAATAAGGAAAGTTATTATAATGGGTTTATATCCGATCCAAATGTTAAGAAATTAAATATCCTTAAAACTATAGCTAATAAAAATATGTCTGATCAGAAAATTATTTAATACTAATACTTTTCTAATTTAATCTTTTCAAAAATTTCTTTAAGTTCTTTTTGGGATACACTTCTTCTCCCACCAGCTTCTATAATCATTTGAGATTTTTCGACTACACTAATTGCGCGTTCTGATAATTCTTCATTTCCCATATTCAAAAGATAACCAATATCAAAATGGTGAGTATTTGCGTAGTCGCCATCTTTACCATATAAAGCGTAGAATTCTTTTATATGATGAACGTATTTACCATATTTTTTACTAGGTAAGTTAGTATAAAGTACAAATTCTGTATGTTTTTCTGCTAAATCAACAATAAAATCTTGTTTAAAAATCCTTTGTTCCATATCATATGCTACAAATCCAATAACATAATCATCAGGCTTAGACTTAGGTTTTGACGTTAATATCAATCCCAGCGCATGAAATCGATCTGGATTTGAAACCTTTAGTGCTTCTTTGAATTCTGGATGAGTTTGACACCAATATATTATTTCTTTTGAGAATGGCATCGATTCAATTATCACATCGGCGATATCCAGATCACTCATAATCAATTCTTTTCTATGATCTCGATTTCGACTTCATTTAGTCCATATATTCGGTAAACTATTTCATCGATCTTTGATTCAATATCTTTTGTGTCGATATTGGGGTCGCTTTTCCTTAAATTTAGTATACTTTCAACCAGAGGAATTAGTTCTTTAGCACTTTCCCAGTTTGGTATAGGGAATTCCTTAATATCTTTTACTAAAATTTTTGGGAATGCACCCTTAGTAGCTTTTGGCGACGAATTAAAGTGAAAGAAAGTAGCCAACTTTGAGTTTAATATACCAAGTAATGGCAAGATGTTGTTATCGTTATTTAAAATAACTATCAATGCCGGATCGTGATACATTTCTAAATCTGTAAAACCAGCAAAGATTTTAGGATTTGTTATTTCTCTAACTAAAACTCTTTCGCCTTGAAAAAATTTTGGGTCTCTTGGGTTTGCAATTTCTGCATTGTAGTCAATATATTCTTTCCCATTCCATTTAACACGATATGGAGTTACGTCTTCTCCCCATAACCATTCCTTTAAACCTTCTTTAGTTTTTTTAAGGTAATGATACGCTCTTGATTTAATAATCTCTTTGGATTGACCTTGATATTTATCGTAAGCGATCAAACCTTGGCTAATTTCGGGGAACAAATCATTAACAACATTATTAGTGGACTTTATTTTTGTTATTATCTCAATATATTCTTTAGATAATTTAAATATAAGGCCCCAATTTGTATTGTTAACAATAAGGTCATCTTTTGCCACATGGAGAGTTGGCCTTTTTGATAATTCTGAAAAAGAATTAGCATTATGAGTCTGCTTATAACCAACTTCTAAACCTCCACCATCAACTGTTCGAAAAATGGCTACTACATTATGTACTGTTGCCGAAGTAAATAACTTGAAGCTAGTACAGTCTAGAATAAGTTCCAGCTTCCATTTATTTAATAAAGAGGTTCTATAATTTGATGCGAAAACATTAAAAAGAAATGTGTTAGGTACAATGTAAGTAGAGATACCGCCGGGTTTTAGTAGTGTTCGTGATAGCTCAATGAAATAATAATATATTTCATAGTCTGGTACTTTACCTAAATTACTATTTAGAATTTTCCTGTAATCATCTTTAACGGATACTCCGTATGGAGGATTGCCTATTACGATATCAAAACCCTGCGATAAACCAAACATCCAGTCTGCATCAAACCAGCTTGTAGCTTGATTACTGAATGGGTCCCACGATGAGAGTTTTTGAGTGGTTTCTGCAAGACCCTTACTGTTATGCTTTATGATCTTTTGTAGCATTCTATTTTGAGACTGCGAGAATTTATATTTTAGATTATCTCTTTCAGAATTATGACTATTAAAATAATCATCTCTTAATTCTTTCAATTCGGTGATTCCAGAAGTATCCTCAAATAAACCTGTTTGCTTAGGTTGATCGTTTAGACTTACTCCAAGTGGTATTAGTGAATTAGCTGTAACGAATTTGAAATCAAGATTAGGTAGAGGATATACGCCTCTATTTGATTCATCATCATTTACCCTTTCATCTACTATTAATGTAAGGAAGCATCGCAGCCTAGCTATTTCGGTTGCGATTGGCTGAATATCTATTCCAAATATACTTTCTCTAATTACTCCAAGTTTTCTAATGTAGTCAAAATTCTTATTTTCGAATTCACGTTGTATTAAATGTCTAACTTCTGGATTTGCATTAGATATTTGATTTTCAAACCAAATCTTAGCTTCCGGATCAATTTGCTGAAGTATGAAAACAATTTTTTGAAGAATTCCAATAGGGAAAGCACCTGATCCACAAGCAGGGTCTAAAATCTTTATAGTGCTTAATGATTGTACTAACCAACTTTTTTCAGAATCAGTTAATGGTGATACCTTGTCGTCTTCTAGGTCGTAACTAACTACAGCCTCTAATTTATCAACTTCAACATTAGTCGACTCTCCTAAATAGGCAACTAAAGAGTTATCTACCATAAACTCAACGACTTCTCTGGGTGTATAAAAACTACCTGTAGCCCTGCGAACAGTTTCTCCAGTTTCAGGGTTAATTCTTGCTAGTAGATTTTCAAAAATACGTCCTAGCATTTCCGGGTCTATTGAAAGATCAATATCAACACTAGTATTTTCATCTACTGTGAAATGGTAAAGTTCGAGTAAATCAAATAATTTATGTAACCAACTATTAGGAATATCGACAAGCCCAACAACTGACTGTTCTAGAATATCGTCAAATTTGTAATAGTCGTTGTCTTGAGGCGCAAATAGTCCACCGTTTAAATACGGTATTTTGCCGAAATCACCAGATTTAAATCTTTCTGATCGTTTTTGAACAGGTTCATTTAAAACCTGGAAGAAAAGTGGAGCTAATGTTGAATGATAATAATTATTTTCTAATGAAGCATTTCTTGAGAGTATTCCTTTACTGATTAAAGGGATGTTATTAGTGCTGTGTTTTTCTCTTAAAAACCAACAGAATACAATTCTTCCAATAAGTCTTACTGCGAATTGATGGCTTTCTTCCCCGGCTTCGGGATACTTTAATTGTGCTTCTATATCCTCAGTACCAACTAGCTCGTCGTAAAGTTTAGCGACTTCTTTGTAGAACTCATTGTTTACGACTTCTACAGAGAACCTGTCTAATAAGTCATTTAAATCCTTAACCGGCCCTTTATTTATAAGAAATTTATGAGGAGTTGCAGTCTTTGCACTATTTCCTAGAATATATGAATATCGTTTTGGGTTTGAAAAAGCATTAATTACTTTACCGTTTTTTAGTTCTTGATTCGTTGTCATTAAGGAAAATCTCCACGTTTCAGAACTCTTTGAATAATAAACTACTAGTGCATTATATACACCTGTCTCCTTCATCAACTTAAAGCCTTCCAGGGCTAGTCCTACTCGTTTATCACTACTTCCAGAGTGTTCTAGCTCAAATACCGATAACTCAAGTTCTGGACTCTCTCCGAGTTTGTGGGCGCTATTAATATGGTTGCTTTCAGTTGTTTTTATTGCTCTATAGTCTCCATTAAAATCTGGCAAGAAATGCTTTATAAATTCTGTGAACTGATCTCGAGAATAGGAGTTTTTAATAATATCAGGATTCATGAACGTAATTCCTCGGTCAGAACAATTACTTCTCCCTCATTCTCGAGTCTTTCAGCTCTTTCCTTAATAGCTTGTATGTAATGAACAGGGAACTCAGTCTTCAATTTATCTAGTGCTTCTGTTAATTCTTCAGGCCCACCTTCGCCAAATCTTAACTGAGCTATATCTTTCAATTCGCCTTCACTAAGGTCATCGTAATTTCTAATTATATCTTCAAGGTCTTTACAAAAATCTTTTGATGGAGAAAAGTTTTCTCTTAGAAACTTTAAATTAGTTAGTGCATCTGCACGTCTTCCTCTGACAGATGGTTGCTCATGATTAGCGAATAACTTGTCCCTCAGCATTATAAATATATGATCTAGCGAAGCATCTCCTTTAATAGCTTTTTCTGATTGGTCTGCAACAAAATAATTGATTGCCGTTTCAACTGACACAATTTGAGGCTCTTGATCTTTTTCTGCAAGAGCAAAAATAACGTGATCACCTTTTTTTGCAAAAGCGATCGTTACCGCATTGGGCTGATTAACTCTAACTAATCTAGACCTTTCATTTATTGAGAGAACGTCTTTAATGAATGCTTTATCATTCCGTACAGCATCATACGCTTCACGATGTTTGATATCCCATGATATTTGCTCAATTTCGGATTCGGCATTTTTTAGTTCATCTCGAAAGAAACTTCTCAGCTCTTCGTCGTTAGTTAAGGTTTTTGTATCGTTCCCAATCACATTGTTTATTAGTTTTATTTTTAGAGTAGATATTTGTTTTATTCCAATTTCAGTTTCTCCCACTGCTGTAGGAAAACAGTTAAATATATAAATGTCATCAAATACCTTTTTATTGATTCTATTTATACGACCTATTCTTTGGATTACACGTGTTGGATTGTATGGGATATCATAATTAATTATTACGCCGGCCCTATGTAGATTAAATCCTTCACTTAGAGCATCAGTAGCGATTAAAACATCATAGTCGTTAGTTTGTTTTTCTTTAACTAGTCCAGCATCAAAATCTTGTCTAATTATATTCTTCATTTGAGCTGTCCCTACTTTAGCTGTATAGCTCAATACACGATCAAAACCTCTATTCTTGAATTCTTTTTGAAGATAATCAGTGGTATCTGCATACGCTGAAAAAATGACTATTTTTCTATCACCCCGTTCATTTAGTAATTTTTTAACATGATCAATAACTCCATCTAGCTTTGGGTCTATATCAAGAGAATTACTACCGAACCACTCGTCATGTATTGACTTTAATAATGCTCTATCAGCCTTTACCGACAGAATATATTCCTCATCAAATAATTCTTTTTCTACTGTGAGTAGTCCGTTTTTATTGATAGTTTCGTAATCTGAATCGTTCGTTACGTCATTCATTGCTGCTTCAAAGTTGTCTGTAGTGTCTTCTTCAAAAATATCTGGGTCAGGGATATCACCCTTTTTCAT
Source organism: uncultured Candidatus Saccharibacteria bacterium (assembly GCA_903859365.1). Taxonomy (GTDB): domain Bacteria; phylum Patescibacteriota; class Saccharimonadia; order Saccharimonadales; family CAIOMD01; genus CAIOMD01. Next base: position 28,077 of record CAIOMD010000009.1, read on the forward strand.
AATTGGGACACGACCAGCTTCGTCCCACCATCGAATGATAATATCATTTGATAGAATCATTTTTTCTAGTGTAGTTTTAAAGGCAAATTTTGAACTTTCAAAACGTGTAACCAATAGTTTACGCATAAATTTAGATAGGTTGGCTTGAGCGGTCTTTAGTGTAGTGTCATCAAAAAATTCACCATATTTTTCTAGAAATAATTTGTCATCTTTTAAATAACTTGTAGGTTTATATCTAGCTCCTATAAATCCTTCATCAATATCATCTCCAGTAATTTGATTTAATGTTCGTGCATAAAGATCAGATAGTTTTCCCATATCATAATCAAGTAATTCTGGACCAACAACGTTAGCAAAATCTATATTTTGTCTAATTAAGTCTTCTCGATATCTTGTTAGATTTCTTAGGTCTATTCTTGATCGTCTAATTACAACCATTTCTATTAATCTTCTAAGTTCAGATGATATCAATAAGGCCTTGCTATCTATTTCTTCTTGACCACCTTTGCTTCGCCTAAGTTTTTGTAACTGCTTATATTGATCTATTAAGTCCCTAAATCTTAAACTTAAATTATCTACTGAACGAATTGTTGAGCGACTCGGTGTTTGAAATAGTTTCAATAATGCAAAAACATCCTCAGGGCGGTTATTAAAAGGCGTGGCTGTTAGTAATATGACCTTATTTTCAGGATGTGATCTAACGATTTGATGCAGGAGTTTATAATCATCAGTATCTTCGTTCCTGAACCTATGTGCTTCATCAATAATAAAGAGAGTTGGTCTTGAAGACTTTGAGTAGTGTTCATATACGTCTGATATTTTTCCAGTACTAAAAACCCTAGCTCCTCGAAGATTAAATTGCTCTTGGTAGTCTTCCCATTGTGGTTTGAGGTGTGGCGGAGCTATGACCACAACTGGAAGATCAAGATTATATGCTATTGCCGATCCAATTACACTCTTACCAAGACCCACAACGTCAGCCACTAATACACCATCATATTTTTGCACTCTATCTATACCCATTTTTATGGCATCAATTTGATATTCAAGATTTGAAAATTGACCATCCGTTATGTCATTTGGTGTCTTGATGTCGTTTTCCATTTCTTTTCCAAAAAGTTCATGAAGTATACGAATATAAACTTTATAAGGCTCTGGGATAGAATGAATCCATAGTCTTTTTTCAATATCTTTAATAAAACTATCATCACTTTCCATAGTTTTAATATCTATAGTTTCTGCATCGTCCCATAGATTATTAAAATGATTTTTATGTAAAGAAAATGTTTTATTGTCAGTATAAACATCATCAAGCTCTCCCTGTCCCTGAAGTCCTTGATAAGTAAAGTTACTTGAACCAAAAATACCAGTACCGATATTTTCTTCACCAGGCTTATTATGAAATAGATAATCTTTTGCATGGTTTTGATGTTTGTTGCAGAGTTTTATTTCTAAAGTTCCATTTCTTAACTTATCTTCAAAAATCTTATATGCTGATTGATCGTCAGTGTCATCATGTAATGCAGATTTATTAAAGAACTCAATAAATCCTTCAGTATATAATTCTTTTTGTTTGTTACGAGTGGGTCTACTGCCTCTAGGTTCATACTTATCTAAACTAAAATCAGGGTTTTGTTTAGCCTCAGCCATCATTACACCCATTTCTGATGGGTCTATATATTTACCGACAAGAATTCTCATTTTCTTATCTTTGAGTTCTTCAGCGATCATCTTAAAACCAGAAAAATAAAAAAAGGCAGTTAAAATATCCACGCTATCAGAGTCAACCATAGCTTTCTTTATGGCTTCAACCATAGTTTTTTCTTTGTTATCAATTAATGTCATAAATAATTAAACCAGCCTCAATTAAAACCATTTTATATCTGTTTAAGAATATATCCTAGTATTTCTAGAGTATTGTGATGACGATCAATTTAGCATAAGAATCGAATAACTGTTTTGTTCGACAATTTCTATATAGTATTTTTATGATTCAGGGGTTTCTAATTGTTGTCTTTTTTGAGCGTTTAATACAAGATCGGCCCATGAATTTAACTCATTTTCTTCTTTCTTTGGTCGCATCTCATAATCTGAATAATGGCTCAAGAACATTTCCGCCTGTTTGGCATCGCCTTTAGCGGCACGAAGGAATACACCCCTCCAAACCAGTTGAGTCCTAGCTCCTCCGTATACTTCATTGCGCTTTTTGTTTACATCGTCCCAAAAGTTAGGCTCAGATTTCTGCCAATCATACAAAGTTCTTCTGCCCCAACCAATACTGTCAGCAAACTCTTGAACAGATATTTTCCTAAAGTTATCAGGGTCTGAAGTATCAAGTCCTCCGGCAGCACAATACAACTTGTAGTGTTCTACGGCTTGAGCCTTAGGGACTTGTATGGGTGCCGCATCGCTGGTATTAACTAACCCTGTAACGATA
>CAIOMD010000010.1 GCA_903859365.1 uncultured Candidatus Saccharibacteria bacterium
TCCCGGGAATGCATGAACATTGATGTTATGAGCGATAACTCCTGCAGGAATAGCAGCAATTAAAAGAGAAAAGGTAGCTGAAACATAAGCAAGTGTAATGAATACAGAATATTCAAACATTTGAACTCTATCATGACGAATCTTTAAAATCGAAACCGGGTTGTAAGCCCATAAAGTTGAAACTATATTTCCAAAACCCAAACAAATAATAACAGCGCTCAGTCCAAGAACGATTGCCTGCGGGAAACTAGACCAATCGTGCAGGATCACACAGGCTACAATGACGAGAACTATATCTATAGGAATAGCAAGAATCAGAAGAGAAACGTTTTTGACGAGAAAAAGCTGTTTTATAGAGGATTGCTTGTCTAGGTAAGCGAGCACCTTATTGGAATCGGAACCTAATTGAGAAGCGTTGTAGGTCGCTAGCGTCCAGATAAAAACGTTTGCAGCGATATAAGGTAGCCCTCGGTGAAAAGTATTAATTAAAATTCCTATAAAAATACTAGCTAGCGTACCTGCCGCAGCGATCGCTAAATTTATAGGAAGTCGAAAAGGTTTTTTAAGACTTTTGTTCAGTTCTTCTTTCAGAAGTAAGCTATCAATAGTAAGCACAAATAGGAGTATAGCCCAAATCCCAAGAATTGTGAGCTTGTGAAGCTGAGAAATTGCTTTCTAGCCTTTTTCGCTTATACTAATAGACATAAATAAATTTTTAAAAAATGGGGTTAAATGAAAAATAAATTAAAGGGTCATTGGATTATTTTAGTGCTTTTAGCACTTGCACAGTTTATGGTGGTTCTTGACGTTTCGATAGTGAACGTTATGCTCCCTACAGTTCAAAGAGTCTTTTCGATGTCTCAAACAAATCTACAGTGGATCGTTACCGCATACACGCTCGCTTTTGGTGGCTTTCTACTTTTGGGTGGACGAGCGGCCGACTTGTATGGAAGGAGGAAAGTTTTCCTAGCTGGAGTATTTCTTTTTTCACTCGTTTCGCTTCTAGATGGCCTAGCTCAATCGGGCACCATGCTTATCGTACTCAGAGCTTTCCAGGGGCTTGCTGGGGCGTTTATGTCACCCGCTGCCTTATCGATTATTCTTGTAACGTATAAGCAAGGTCATGATCGAAACGTAGCTCTTTCCGTTTGGGGCGCAGTTGCTTCAGGAGGCGCAGCTGTTGGTGTACTACTCGGCGGAATTTTAACACAATACTTGGGCTGGAGATGGAACTTCCTTATTAATGTTCCTGTTGGAATTTTTGTATTTTTCTGGGCACGGAGATTATTACCTATTCACGAATCAGAAGAGTCAAATAAAACACTTGATTTACCGGGTGCACTAACAATAACCGGCGGACTTATGCTTTTTGTCTATGCGGTTCAAAAAGCTCCAGCTGAAGGATGGACATCGCACACCACTCTATACAGTCTTGCAGCGAGTTTAATTTTACTCGGAATCTTTGTCTTCAATGAGCTGAGAGTTTCCCGGCCACTTGTACCGTTTAAAATTTTTAGATATAAGAACCTTGCGGCTGCAAATGTTTTGCAACTCACCATTGCAGGAGCACTATTTTCAGTTTTCTTCTTCGCATCCCTTTATTTACAGAATATTTTGCACTATTCACCCGTTAAGACAGGGCTTTCCTTCCTTATAATTCCAGTTTTTATCGGCGCGACAGCAAGCAACGCACCAAAATTAATTCGTAAAGTTGGATACAAGAGGATTCTTTCTATTGCACCACTCGTATCTGCTTCAGGCTTACTTTATTTAAGTCGAGTTCCTGTCGATGGCTCTTATTTTAAAGATGTAATGCCCGGGCTTATTTTATTGGGCATTGGGCTTGGTTTCATTTTTGTGAGCTTGCTTGTTGCAGCAACATCTGGTGTTGAGAAACATCTTTCAGGTCTCGCTTCGGGCCTCATTAACACGTCGCAACAAATTGGTGGATCGCTCGGTCTTGCAATAATAACAGGTCAAGCAGCGGCAGTATCAACTCGTTACATCACTAATGCTCAAGGACATAGTGCCGCAATAGTTACTGCGGGTACTGTGCACGGTTTCCAGATAGCTTTCAGAATTGCCGCAATCTTTGCCGTTATTGCAGCATTCATCGCAATCTTCGTTATTAGAACTGTTAAAAGTACAGAAGATGATGGTGATGCTGCTAAAATGGCAACCGCCTAATTTTTATCATTCAAACTGATTTTGACCGTTGATCAATAAGCTTGTGTTTTCTTTGACTTTGTTTTAAAATGTGGTTATTCATTTAAAAATATAAACAAAGCAAAAATATGGAAAATCCAAAAGAAGAAATAGGTCAACCTCTATCCATGGGCAGCGATAACTCGCAAATAAAAGTAAATTCACAACCAATACTAAATAATCAACCAGAAGAAATAGGTCAACCTCTATCCATGGGCAGCGATAACTCGCAAATAAAAGTAAA
>CAIOMD010000011.1 GCA_903859365.1 uncultured Candidatus Saccharibacteria bacterium
AACTTACACTTATAGTAATACTAAAAATTTTGCTGGCACTGGTTCTTACAATTTATTTATTGCAAACTGGAATCAAGTTTGGTCTACGCAAATACCTTACAGCTCTAATTCTTCAATAGTCCGATCTCTTAATCTGCAAATCTGATTTACGATTTATTCTGAGGATTGTAGGTTGATATTAATTCACTAAGTGCACTTTTTATTTCAAACACAGAAAGGCTTGAGTTTTCTACATTTATCTTAAGTTTATCTAAATTCACCAAAAACTTTTTTTGATCAAAATTAAGATAATTTTTGGTTTTAAAGATTCCTTCAACTGTTGTTACTTCCGTACTTTCTTCGTCGACAAGAAGCTCTTCAAATAATTTTTCTCCTGGGCGCAATCCCACAACATCAATTTTTATATCAGTTTCAGGAATGTAGCCATTTATTGCAATAATCCATCTTGCCAAATCGTATATCTTAATAGGCTCTCCCATATCAAGTACAAATAAATCATTATTCTCACCCATAATCCAAGCCTTAAGAATCAGGTGTACGGCTTCTGGAATGGTCATGAAGTATCGCGTAACATTCTTATGTGTTACGGTTAGTGGGCCTCCTTTTTCTATTTGCCTTTCAAATAATGGCATAACACTACCATTGCTGTTTGCTACATTACCGAATCGTACTGCACAAAAAATTGTTTCTGACTGGCTTTCAGCAAGAATATGAATAATCTTTTCGGCACCTCTTTTAGTTGCGCCCATCACATTGGTTGGATTAACAGCTTTATCGCTCGAAACAAGAACAAACTTTTTAACATTATTCCTGATAGCTGCTTCGCCAACAATTTTGGTGCCTATAATGTTATTTTTTATTGCCTCGCTTGGGTTTGCCTCCATTAAAGGAACATGCTTATATGCTGCCGCATGAAAAATAGTGTCAGGTTGATATTTTTTAATTATATAATTAAGCTTTTTCTTATCCTTAATGTCTCCAATGATGAATTCAAATCTTGCCTCTGAATAGTTTTCAATTATTTGGTTCCTCAGCTCAAACATCCCGTTTTCCCACCAATCATAAAATATTACTCGCTGGGCTCCATAAAGGGCTATTTGTCTACTAAGCTCAGATCCTATTGAGCCTGCTGCACCGGTAATCATGATGGTCTGTGGTTTGACTATCTTTTTAATCTCTTCTTGATCTATCTTTTTAATTTCATCACCCACTAAGTCAACCGCCACGACTCTTCTTAGATACTTAAGATAGTCATCTTCAAACGGCTGGGCTAGGACCTCGTTAATTCTAGGTAATATTCTGTACTTTATTCGCCTATTAGCATGATTGTCTACTATTTTTCTTATTACATCACCGCGCACTGAAGGCAGTGCTATGATGACCTCATCGACACTAAGCTCTTCTACGATTTTAGGGATATCTTTAAAGCGACCAATTATTTTTAGTCCATTAATAGACAATCCTTGTTTCGACTCATCGTCGTCAACAAAGCCAACAACTTCGAATGGAGCATCATCACTGTTGAAAATATTTTTTGACAACAATTCACCGGCCTTACCTGCGCCAGCGATAATTGCTTTTATGTTCTTAGTTGATTTTGGCTTCATGAATTATCTCCTTTATTGTTTTGTCTAGACCAATCACAGGCTCCCAGCCAAACTCATCCCTTATTAGGTCTATGCTTGCCTGAGAAGCATATAGCGGCTCACTATCCTTAAGAGTTTCAATAATAGTGGGCTCTTGAAGCAAATCAGACTCTTTGATAATTAATTCTATGATAGTTTTGTTAGAAGTACTAATTCCAGAACCAATATTATATATTAGACTCTTTGGATTTCCTCCAATTATGCAGTCTATGGCCCTGGCCACATCAAATACGTCAACATAGTCTCTTTTTGAATCAAGCCTTGAAACCTCAATAATATTATCACTGCCCGATTTAATTTTTTGGACCTGACCAACCAAGGAAGGTATAAGCTGCTTATGGTTCATTCCGGGACCGATTGGATTGAATAGCCTAGCGACAGTAATTGGCAAGTTATTCTTATCAACAAAATCTTTTACTATTTCTAGTTCTTTAATCTTGCTAAGCGCGTACTTGGATACCCCCTTTAGACTAAGATTTTCTTTAACTGGTCCGTTACCAGTTTCGCCGTATTCGGCAGCAGAACCTAGGGTGATTATTCTGCTTAATTTGATATCGTCATCGACAATCACTTCAAGCAAATTTTTAACGGAGCTTGGGTTATAGTTAGCTTTATCGCTATTCTCTACAACACCAGAGCAGTTAACTATAATATCGATACTTAGGCCATTGAGCACCTTAGATATAGTATTTTTTTCCATTAAATTTATGAAGAATGATCCTTCTCTAGGATTCGAAAAATCTGCAGTATATACTTCGTATTTTTTAGAAATATAAGAAAAAACACCTCTTCCTACAAATCCACTTGATCCAATTATGAGTACTCTCATTTCTCAACTTCTTTATACATTTTGATATAGTTTTTCCCTAAAATCTTGCTTGTATATTTGTCCTCTACGGCCCTTCTGGCGTTTTCTTTAACTTCTAGCAACAGTTTGGGGTTGTCGATTAATTTCTGGACACTTTCAACTATCTCATTAACGGATCCGGGACTAACTACGAAACCATTGTTGCCTGAATTTATAATATCAGGAACAGCGCCAACCCTTGAGGCTACAACCGCCACCTCCATAGACATAGCCTCTAGAATAGACAGGGGGAAACCTTCTATGGATGACGGAAGAACAAAAATGTCTGCAATGCTCAAATATTTAGGAATATCTGTTTGATAGCCAAGATATATACATGTCGATTCTATCCCGAGACTTTTAATACTACTAGATACGGACTTGTTCATCGGCCCGTCTCCAACAATATAGAACTTTATGTTTTTTTTCTTTGAGAACCTATGAGCAACCTCAACAAAAACATCCGGATTCTTTTCTGGCGATAGTCTACCTATGAAGAATACGCTGAGCTCGTTATTCTCGACTCCCAGCTTTTCTTTTTCTTTTTTAGCATCAATAATGTTAGGGTTAAATTTAGTATTGCCATCTATTCCGTTGGGGATTAGGAATAATTTATTATTAGAAAGTAATTTTTTATACTCATTCATGACCACATTATTGTCTGTTGAGTAAGCATCAATAAATTTTGACTCCTTTATTGCCATACTGAAGTGCCCAACTCGGGCATTAAACATAGTTACAATTATTTTAAGATCGGGACAATTATTTTTTATTGTTTCAAGCATGCTAAAAATAAAATCAGTGTGAATTATATGAAGGACTCTTATTTGCCTTGTTTTTACATAATTGGATATGTATCCTTCGTAAAGCTGTTTGTCGTTTATGATATTAGGCAAGTGATATATTTTACTAGTTATTTCCTTAAATTTATACTCCCATTCATTATCAGACTCTAAGCCAGTGATGAATGAAATATCAAGTTTGTCTGAAACTTCATTACAAAAATTATATATTAATGTCTCGGCTCCACCGAAAGTCATCCATGGAACTGCAATTAATATTTTTTCCTTAGTATTATCAACGGCGTATTCTCTCCCGTCAGACAGATTAATAAATGCTGTTTCGGGATTAATTATAAGTTTTGTGCGCCTGGCGCCGGCCATTTGTTTTTTTAGGTTCTTTTTATAGTTTGGGTGCAGGCCCTTAATTAGCTTGGTATTTTTCCAATGACTGCCCTTATCGTCAATATATCTCGAGGTGAGGGCCGCCCTATATTTGAATAATGGCTCCTTGATTTGATAACCAAAATAACCATTCTCGTTTGCATTGATCCAGAATTCCCAGTCTTCATAGCCAATTCCAGACTTATAGCCACCAGTATTTTGCCAAACTTCTTTTCTGAACATTGATGCAGTAATTATTGTGTTGTTTTCCAAAAGGGTGACTGGGTTCAGGTCTGAATGTTCATAGACTCCATTAGTTGTCCCAAAAACCTCCATGAACGTGGTCACAAAGTATGCGCCGGGGTTAGTCTCTAGTATAATTACTGCTTTTTCAATAAATGTAGGATCAATTAAATCATCCGAGTCTAAGCAAATAATATACTTCCCCCTGGAAGAGGCGATGCCTTTATTTCTGGCAGAGCTAACACCATTATTTTTCTGACTTATGACCGTAATTTTTTCACGGTATTCTTTAATAGCATTTATCTTATCTATGCTAGATTGTTCATTTGAGCCATCATCTACTAGTATAGTTTCAAAATTCTTAAAGGTTTGACTATCCAGAGAACCTAGAGTTTCATCAATAGTATCTGCCCTATTGTAGTAGGGTATTATGACGCTAACAATAGGTAAATTTGATGGCCATTTTTCGTTATTAAAAATTATTTTTTCTGTTCTTTTTTCCAAATAAGATTTATATGATTTTTTTACTTTTTTTCTAACTTTTGGTGGAATAATCGGAGCAACCACAACCCTTGTTTTATGAGCAATATTATAAGGAAGTTTTTTGGCGCTCCTATATGCTCTAAAAGATTTGCCAATAATCTCTCTTGAGGCAATGGCTTTAGTGATAATTTTTGAGTTTAGTAAATGGTTCAGCTCATCATTTAAATGGTTAGTTTTTTCTTGAAGACTTTTAATTAATAAGTCCTTTTCTTCAATGCTTTTATTGAGTTCATTTAAATGGTTAGTTTTTTCTTGAATCAAAAATGATTCATTCGAAAAGTTATTAATTAACTCTTCTGAATACTGTTCGAATAGCTTTTTATTATGACTATAGATTTTTGCATATAAAGCAGGGTGGTTTTCCTTCATGAGCTGTAAACCTGAACCTTCCCTGATTCTGTACAAAAATAGTTCTTCATGAATTGTAGCCCACTTGTATCCTTTTGATACTATGCTAATCCAAAAGCCCCAGTCTTCGTAGCCTTTAGGGTTCGAGCTGTCATACCCTCCTGACCCCTCCCATGCCTCTTTGCGGAACATCGAGGCTGTATTGACGATGTTGCAAGTTAGCAAATTTGGAATATTAAAATCGCCTGTTTTCCATAAATTACCTCTATCCCCAAACTCCCGAACCCAAGTAGTGACAAATCCAAGTTCTTTTTTCTTGTCTTCCTCGAGTATCTCTAGGCATTTTTCTATATATGTGGGCTGGAGCTTATCATCAGAATCAAGACAAATAATATATTCCGCTAAAGATTTTTTGATTCCATTGTTTCTGGCAATCTCTACGCCCTGGTTTTTTTGTTGTATAAGTATAACGAATGGTTTGTCTTTTTTTAGTCTTTCTAGGTAGCTTAGCGTGGTTTTATCTGTAGAACCGTCGTCAACTACTATAAGCTCCCAATTCTTGTAGGTTTGGCACTCTACGGAAATAATAGCTTCTTCTAAAAATTGGCCTAGATTGTATGAGGGAATAACTATGCTAACTTTTGGAATATTTTTTCTCATCTTTTAGTTTGCATCGCTCCATTTATGAGGAAGGTCTACTAGCCCGCTCCATTTCAAGCCTTTATCTTCACTAGAATCTATGTCAAAGTCTGGCCCTTCATAAATAGCATCGATAACCTTGCCGGGTTCTCGAAAAGCTTCAATCAATAAATAATATCTTCCATCTGTAATGTTCAAATTAATATCCAATGATATTTCCTCTTTTTCCTTCCAGCCCTTTTTCAAAGAGTATCTGGAATTGAATCCTGTAATATGTTCACCGGTTCTTTTGAAGATATTTACTCCTACGCTTTCTAGCTGTGATGAATCAAGACCCTTCCAACTAACTTCTATTTTTATCTTGTCACCACTAGAGAATCTGTGACATGTATTATTATTTTTGTCTTTTATTCTTGCCTCAAGATAACGAGCCTTATCAGATGAATCCGAGTCGTTTTTGATCATTTTATCAATTTCGATATCATTTAATTTGCTATACTTACGAGAAACTTTTCTTGGGTCCCCAATCTCTAATATCTTTCCGTTATCAAGCAGCATTGCCCTATTGCAAAATCTCCTCACAGTTTCCATGTCGTGAGTCACCAAAACAACAGTCTGCTTTGCAGCCTTATATTTCTCAAATATGTCTAGGCATTTGCTCTGAAAGGCCTCATCTCCAACAGCCAAGACCTCATCAAATATTAAAATATCGTTTCTTGCCTTGACGGCTATCGCGAAAGCAAGTCGAACCTGCATGCCGGAAGAATAGTTTTTTAGTTTTTTATCCATTGAATCCTTAAGCTCTGAAAATTCAACAATATCATCATAGAGCAATGTTGTTTCAGCTCTAGAAAAACCAAGCAATGACGCATTCAAAAAAACATTATCTCTCCCTGAAAGTTCAGGATTAAAACCAACTCCTAGCTCGATGAATGGAGTAAGCTCACCACTTCTCTCAACCTGGCCGCTAGTAGGAGAATAAACTCCAGCTAAAATCTTTAATAATGTACTTTTACCGCTTCCATTTTTTCCAACAATTCCAAAGAAATCGCCCTTGTTGATTTGAAAATCAACTCCGTTTAGAACGTTTTGTTTTACTTTCTCATTTTTCTTTCCAATATTCACAAAAGCCTGTTTTATAGTCGTGATTTTGTGTTGAGGGAGGATAAATTCTTTGTGTAGGTCAGCGACCGAGATTGCTACTTTATCGTTCATTTAAATATTCTCCGCAAAATTTTTAGATTGTTTCTTGAAATACAACAAAGAAAATACCGATACGGCTAAAACTATAATTACAGGGATGATGGCATAACGAAATCTCAAGGTATTCCAAGAAATGATTGCTTTATTGGTAATTAGTGAATATCTTGCGTCCTGTATTATCTGGGCTAACGGATTGATGAATACATATACTCTAAATTTTTCAGGAACTAGGCTTAAAGAGTAGAGTATCGGTGTTGCATAAAATCCTGCCTGAATTGCTACTTCCCAAACGAATACAACATCCCTGAACTTGACATAAAATGCTGCCAGTATAAAAGCTACCGCAAGAGAAAATACATATAGCTCAATAAGTACGGGAATTATTAGTAGCCATGTAATGCTTGGCTCTACTCCGTTTATTAAAATAAAAAGCAACACAACAATTAGGTTAAAGCCAAGATTGATTAAGGCAGAGATTGATCCACTAACAACAACGAGATATCGCGGAATACTAATTTTTCTTATTAAGTCTCCCTTGTTAACCACTGAGCTCATACCAATAACAGTGGTTTCCATAAAAAATGTCCATAAAACTATTCCAAGCAACAGATATACTCCATAATGAGATACGCCCTTGTTTAGTTTAAATACATAGACAAATACTACGTACAATATTGCAAACAAAAGAAGAGGCCTAAGGAGAGACCAAAGATAGCCCAGAGCAGACCCTTGATATCTGACTTTAAAATCTGTTGACACCATCTCTCGCAATATTGACTTATTTTGTTTGGTTATAATTTTCATAGTGGATAATTGTAATTTATTATACTTTAGTACTGATTCAAATGTACAATAAAGGTGTAGTATTTTTAAATTCATTCAATTAACGGATAAACAATTTTCATGAAAGTTATATACATAAGAAATGCGTCCCCCCAAGACTTTGGGGGGGCCGAAAAATTAGCAGCAAACATGGCTCAGGAACTTTGTTTAAATAATGCCACCGGAATATTAATCTCTTCACACCTGAAACTAATTAAATACTCAAGAGAAATGGGAGTTAAAACAATAAAAGGAATCTGGTGGAAAAAACAAAACTGGAGCAGAAGCTCATTACTACTATTTCCTCTTTATATTACATGGCAGTCAATTTTATATTTTTGGTATTTATTTATTTTTGCAAAAATAAAGCCCGATGCGATTCATATATTAAGCAAAGATGACTTTATTTCAGGTACATTAGCAGCTAAAACATTAAAGAAAAAGGTCTACTGGACGGACTGCGCAGATTTAAAGCATATTTTTAAAAACACAAATAAATTTTTAAAAAATCCAATCGGGAAAATTGTTCTTTTTTGCTCAAGGTTTGCTACAACTATATTTTTGGTCAGTGATAGCGAAAGCATGTTAGTCGAAAAATCGATTGGAAAAAAATTACCAAAAAACTTTACTGTAGTCCGTATTGCAGGAAAAAAAGAAAAAGTAACTCCACTAAAGCGTGAGCTTAAGTTTAGGAAAAGTATTGTTTTTGTGTCTACCTCGAGATTAGTAATAGACAAAGGGATTGGCGAGCTGATTAGTGCTTTCAAGAAACTCAAGTCCCACGAAAAATATCTTTTATGGATTATCGGAGACGGCCCCGAAGAAAATAGATTCAAAAAAATGGCGAAGGATTATCCTAACATTAAATTTTTAGGTTTTAAAAAAAATCCGCTGAGCTATGTGGCAAGCTCAGATATTTTCGTACTCCCAACTTATCATGAAGGGTTCAGTCTCTCCCTAACTGAGGCTGCCATGCTTGGAAAACCAATGATAGCAACAAACGTAGGTGGCAACCCGGAGTTAGTTAAGGATGGAATAAACGGACTGCTTGTTCCCTCTAAGGATGTGGACTCTTTGGCTAAGGCAATGGATTTTCTAGCTATAAAAGAATCGAAAAGAAAAGAGTTTGGATTGATAGCAAAAAAAGAATACACGAATAATTTTGACTTTAGCTTGGTGTTTAGAGAAAAAATAATGGCACTTTATGAAGAAGAATAAAATAAAGATTCTTTTTGACGCGAACCCAATAGCTAGTTCTCAAAAAACTGGAATAGGTGTTTACTCTGAAAATCTGCTTAAATCATTATCTGATAATGCTGGAGATAAAGTAAGGATAGTCGCTTTCTATTTTGACTTTCTTGGCCGAAAAAAAAATCTATCCCTGCCATTTGCTGAGAATATCGTGTATCGACGAATACGCCTTTATCCAGGAGCCATAATTAACCTTATGCGAAGAATCGGCTTAAGCTTTCCTGTAGAAATTCTTACTAAGTGTCGGGGGGATTTTGCAATCTACCCCAATTACTTATCCTATTCAAGCATTTTTAAAACAAAAAATATTTCATTAGTGCATGATCTTACTCATGAGTTTTATCCTGAATTCATGAGTCTAAAAAACCAACAAGATTTGAAAAAATTGCTTCCTGTCAGTATAAAAAAATCAGCTTTCTTAATTACGATATCTGAACAGACGAAAAAAGATCTTTTGAAGATTTATGGATACAAAGGGGAGATTTTGGTTACTCCGATACCCCTTTCTCTCGACACATCCAAGCGCGACGACATCATTAAGGTGAGAAAAAAATATGCAATTAAAAATAAATTCATTCTATTCGTTGGGACGCTCGAGCCAAGAAAAAATTTAGAAGCATTAATGAAAGCTTTCGAATCAAACGTTGCGTTAACTGAAGACTACAGCCTTGTCCTGTGCGGAAAACTTGACTGGAAATACGAAGATACTTTGAAAAAATACAATGACCTAATCGAGAAAGGTCTATCGGTGATTTCAACAGGATTTGTTGATGAGTCTACGAAAAACACCCTCTATGAAAACTGTGCTGTGTTTGTATTACCTTCACACTACGAAGGCTTTGGGATGCCAATCGTAGAGGCGGCATATTTCAATGCACCCCTAGCGCTGAGTGATATACCAGTCTTTAGAGAAGTTGCTGGTTCGAGTGCTCAATACTTTGATCCGAATGATTCGTTGGATATTGCCGAAAAAATACTAAAAGCTAGCCGTTCACCTCGAAAAAAATATACCCTCCCCTATGCTTCGGTAAGTTGGGACGAAATAGGCGAGAAGGTCTTAGAAAAAATATATGAAATTAACAAAATTTAACAAAAAGGTTATTTCCTTTATTTTCGTTGGACTTCTAAATACAGTCATTGATTTTGCTTTCTATAATCTAATCTTCTCAACCTTCAAGACAAGCCTTGTTCTTGCAAACATCTTTTCTACTTCAATCGCAATTACCGCTAGTTATTTCTTGAACAAAAAATTGGTATTTTCTCATCCCGGTAAAATGGATATTAAATCAGCGACTACTTTTGTGGTTTTTACTCTTTTTGGGCTTTGGGTGATTCAAGGATTTATTATCACACTAGTGGTGCACTTCATTAATGCTCATTATCATAGTGGCCTTATTTCAGACACAAAAATAACCAATAATATCGCCAAATTAATCGCAAGTTCGGTGACGATGGTCTGGAACTTCACTTTCTACGATTTGGTAGTTTTTAAGAGCAAAAACTCTAATTCTCGCTAGTTGAGGAATCGGTAAAAGGCATCAGGTGGAGTTCTTCAAGGGTAATCCCTTTTTCTGCTGCAAGATGCTCTCTTAGGCCAGCGAGCGCGACACTGTATAGATGGTGTGCCTCATTAGAGTTTTCAAGATTATTTTCTTTAATGAATTGCTCGATTGAGCCAAGTGTTTCAGCCATAGTAACTCCTTTTGAATTCGTTATTTCATCATACTGCATACTTTTATCTATTGTCACGTGTATTTTTACATAAGGCTAGGGTTATGAGGTAAAATTGAGGTATGGCAAAAATAGCAATTGATGCACGCGAGCTCACTTCGAGCACTGGACGGTATGTCGAGCGACTACTGCATTATCTTCAGGAAATAGATAAATCAAATACCTATGTGGTGCTACTTCGCCCCCAAGATATAGACAAATGGAAAGCAACTAATCCAAATTTTTCTTCACTTGCTTGTCCGTATAAAGAATTCACCTTTTCTGAACAAATGGGGTATCGCCATTTTCTGAAAAAACTACACGTCGATCTTGTTCACTTCGCTATGGTGCAACAACCCCTTCTCTACTTTGGTAAGCACGTCACCACGATGCATGACCTTACTACTACCCGCTTTTCAAATCCTGCAAAAAATAAGGTAATATATTTCTTCAAACAACAAGTATATAAGTATGTTAATTGGTACGTGCCCAGAACTTCAAAAGCTATCATCACACCAACTGAATTTGTTAAAAAAGATGTTGCCCAGTTTTCTAAAATAAAAGAATCAAAGATAGTGGTTACTCATGAGGCAGCTGACGAGATTCGTGAAGCTATCGAACCCATTAAGTCGCTCCAAGCAAAGCCCTTTATATTCTATGTAGGCCGCCCTCAGCCACATAAAAATCTTGGCAGATTACTTGAAGCATTTGCAATTCTTAAGAAATCTAATCCTGATTTACTGCTGGTTCTTGCAGGTCGGAAAGACGCAGTGTATGACAGTTTCCTAAAGCAGGCTGAGAAGCTTGGAATAGATGGTTCAGTAGTATTTACCGGCTACGTCACCGAAGGCCAGCTTAAGTGGCTCTATAGAGGCTGTAAGGCCTACGTATTTCCAAGCTTGAGTGAAGGCTTTGGCTTGCCGGGACTTGAGGCAATGGTACATCATGCACCGGTAGTGAGTAGCGACGCCACTTGTCTTCCGGAAGTATATGGAGACGCCGCCTGGTATTTCAATCCACTCGATGTTCACGACATAGCTCGTAGTATAAGCGAGGTACTCAAAAACACAGAACTTAGGAAAGATCTTATTCGTCGAGGGGTAAAACAAGCTTCTAAATATAGCTGGAAGAAAATGGCCGAAGAGACACTGGAAGTCTATGAAAAAGCTTTAAAGAAGTAGACTCTTTTTGTGTTTTATATCGCTTTAGCCCATAATTACAGATAATGAAATTTAAAACCACTACTGCCCTTTTGAGCCTGTCATTCTTCTTTCTGCCCGTAGTAGCGAAAGCAGAATCTGCCCAGCCAACCGCTACTCCGTCCCAACTCTATAGCTCATCATCAAATAGCAGTTTTCAAAATGCTACCTTTAGTCAAAGCGGAGCAAGTGGTGCTACAACGGCAAGTGGGAGCGCTTCGACACTCTTAAATACACCCGCCAGTTCTATTAGCGTGAGCGATGGACCTAAGGATGTGCCAAAAGTAGCGACAAAGACTAAAAACAGCTACGTGGTGTATCTCTACGGCCTCATGGCTTTTTCCATCCTGGGATTCTTAGCAACATTTAGGAAAAAAAGGAATACGCCTCAGGTTAATGAAGCTGAGGAGTCTGCAATAATCGTCAAGAAGCCAAAAAAGCAAAAGAAAAAGCGGCGCAATAAAAAACACCACCGCTAAGTCGTCTATTCTTCTTCAGTTTTTTCTAGTTCTTTTGGCTTCAGTACGATATGTCGATCTCTGCCCACACCAACTGATTCAGTTGCAATACCATTATCTCCGGCGACTTTGTGGACAATTCGTCGATCGGCTGCATTCATCGGCTTCAAAGTCATCGGTTCGTTTGAGCTCTTTACTTTATCTATCCAGCCCATAGCAACTTCACTGAGTTGTTCTTGTCGACCCTTTTTGTAATCTGCGACGTCTACATTGACTCGATGGTATTCTTTATCGTTATTCATGAGTGCAGCACTCACCATGTACTGGATAGAACGTAGGGTCTCGCCACGTTGACCAATTAAAAAGCCGTTCATGTGCGTTGATGGGATGGAAAGCTCAATAACGTCGTCTTCAGACGTTGCGTGGATGTCTGTATTAAGCCCAAAGAAAGACAGTAAGTCCTCTAAATACTTCTTTGCGAATTGAATTGAATCTTCCATCTATCACCTCCGTTTTTTAGCTTTCTTTTTAGTTGAGGTGGATGTATTTTTTTTCTTAGGCTTAGATATAATTTCTGCTTCAACAGGAATCTTGTCGACAGCTGCTTCCATTTCAGTGACGTCTTGGCGAAGAATCTTTGTCTGCTGGTAAAGTGCTATAAGTCCACCAATTGCCCAGTAAAGCGACAGCGCTGCCGGAAGACTAATCGATACAATAAAGAGCATGAATGGAATAAAAAGAAGGGTAAACTTCCCTGTCGCAGCTTGAATTTCTGTTTGATCAACTTGCTTACCACTGGCAGTATCTTTAAAGATCTGTCGCAAACTTCGGGCATTTTTATCCTGCATCATTAGCTGCTTGCTTTGGAAGAACTGTACACCAACACTGACTACTACAAGAATCATCGCTGGCCAGTAAACACCAGTCTTCTCCATAGCATGGCGCGTTAGATCGACAGCGTTAAATAACGTCTCGTTAAAACCATGAATATTAAGCGCAAGATGTTTCATATAGGGAAGGTGCTGCACCCATGCGTAGCTATAGGTAAAGAGCGTTTTTGGAGTATGAATAAGCTTAGAAATCCCAGAATAAAGCCCAATAAGGATGGGAAGTTGTACAAGAATAATCCCAATAGAACCAAAAGGATTCACTTCACGTTCCTTATAGAGTTCCATCATAAGTTGTGATTCTTTTTGCTTATTTCCGGCAGCTTCTTTTTTGATGCGGCGCATTTCAGGCTGCAACTTTTTCATCGCCATCGCGTGATGTAATTGCTTTTTAAGAAGCGGATACATGGCGAAGCGAACAAGCACTGTAAACAAAATTATAGCTAGTCCTAAATTGTGACCTGGCAGCAGCGCGAATATAATTATGAGTAGATTAAAGATTGGCCGAGCAATCAATGCGTTAAATAAAACACCAATAAAATGAAACATATAGCCCTATTTTACCCTATCTCCACCCCTTTTGTCTAAGAACTCTCAGAGTTTTCTTTATTTATTTTGACCATTTGTTCTATTTGCCGTTTTAGTGAAGCGAATAATTCATCATGGGGCATCGTTATAAACTTTTCATCAAAAATAGTAACCACAATGTCTTGGTTCGTAAGTAGCTTTGGGGCAAGTTCACGAATTGCTTCATAGACCCGTCGGCGTATTCTATTTCGATCAGGTGCCGACTTAGCTACTTTTTTACTTACTACAACTGCAACCCGAAAGGTGTCGTGCTTTCCAGGAACAAAACGCATAGCACAGTAAGGACTTCTTATTGTTTCACCTTTTCTATAGGTGAAATTTAAGCTGTTATGGCCGTGAAACCGATGTTTTTTGGCGAGCAAAATAAGTCCTTAATAACTAATTTTAAGTTTATACATATAGTGTAACGTGTTTTAGCAGTTTTTGATTTAACGAGAAATCATTTTACGACCTTTTAGTCGTCGTCTTTTCAAAACAAGCTTACCTGCACGTGTAGACATACGCTTGAAAAAACCGTGTTCTCGGCTGCGTCGTCGTTTTTTTGGTTGGTGAGTTCTTTTAGGCATAATTTCAGTTGGTTATAGTAGCACGAGAAGAGTGATACTTCAAGGAGTTAAATTATTTGCCCTTATTAGGGTTTGTAAAAAATACTCATTTAAAGAGAGAAAATCTATTGTTTGTCCACACTACTTAGAACTTTATCCACTACTTATACAGGGGTGGCTTCCCGATGTGTATAACTTTACCCCAGTTATTGGTTGTTACAATACAAAATGAACAATTTTTCAAAAAACTGTGGAAAACTATTCCCTGCTCTTGTATAGTTTCAAGTAACAAACAAAAGTTCTTGTAGGGAAAACGGGTTTATAAGTTTAAGAGAGGGTTAGGCGCTGTGGAAGAAGATGCAGTTTGGCAATCAGTACTTGGAGAGATAGAGCTGACTGTTTCGCGCGGCAACTTTGTTACCTGGTTCAAAAATACCCAGGTACTACGCCGTGACAATAGCTCGATGATTATTGGCGTTCCCAATATCTTCTATAAGCAACAGCTCGAATCTAAGTTCAAACCCATGATCATGGAGCTACTCGCGAAGAATGGTCTTGGAGAAATATCTCTTGAATTCAAAACCCATACTTCAACTATGCCAACTAAGCGACCTACGAATGACGATACTGAAGTAGTGATACTGTCTGAAAGCCCAAAAAAAACCAATCGCGAAATGTTTAGTGGTAACGGTGCTCCTTCATTAACACACTCCTATAGGCAAGGACTTAACGATCGCTATACCTTTGACAGCTTTATCGTAGGATCTGGTAACGAAATGGCCTATGCAGCCTGCCAGGCGATTGCCCAAAATCCAGGTACTAAATATAACCCCCTCTTTATTTATGGAGGCGTTGGACTAGGTAAGACACACTTAATTCAGGCAGTCGGTAATGCTGTTCTCGCTAACAAGAAAGGCTCCAAAGTAGTCTATGCAACGTCTGAGCAGTTCGTTCAAGAGTTCCTTGATGCAATTCGCTACAAGAAAATTACTGACTTTGCGGGGCATTACAGGAACGCTGATGTACTTATTGTTGATGATATGCAGTTTATTGCTGGAAAAGAAAAAACCCAGGAAGAATTCTTCCATACCTTTAATGCGCTCCACCAAGCCAACAAACAGATTATTATCTCAAGTGATAAACCACCAAAATCTATACCAACTCTTGAGGAAAGACTACGGAGTCGTTTTGAATGGGGCATGATCGTAGACATTGGTGCACCAGATTTTGAAACACGCTGTGCCATCCTGCAAAATAAAGCAACGCAGCACAATATTGTACTCGACCAACCAGTTGTTGAATTCCTTGCAAACCAGGTACAAACCAATATTCGAGAACTTGAGGGAGCACTGAACCAACTGCTAGCATTTTGTGAGATGCGCAACTTAACTCCTGACCTTTCAGTAGTAACTGGGTTGTTCGGTACACATCGTTCTCGGCCTCGACACATGAATGCCAAACAAGTAGTTGAGCGAACAGCAAAACACTTCCAGATAAGTATTGAAGAAATACTTAGTCCAAAACGGGATAAAGATATTGTTTTTCCTCGGCAAATCGCTATGTATCTCCTTCGAAGCGAACTGCACCTCAGTTTTCCAAAGATAGCTCAGGAGCTGGGCCGCAAAGACCACACAACCGCAATTCATTCAGTTGAGAAGATCGAAAAAGAGCTACATTTTGACAATATCCTAAAAGAACACGTTAAAGAAATTAAGGAAAAGCTCTATGCGTAAAGGTATTTTTATGTCCTCCCTGTGTGGAATAAATGTGTACAACCAGGTGCACAACGTGCGTATAAACAAAGCTACTTATACACATATCCACAACCAAAAAAATATACCTGCTTTTTCCACTTTTTTGTGCGCAGTTTATACGTCGCTTACCCACCGCGTTCTACACATGTTTTTTGTTCAATTAACTCCTGTTAAGATACCGTTATACCCATCATCCACAGGGCCTACTATAACTACTACATAAATAAATAAGTAAAGGGAAATACAATTATGAAGCTACAAGTCACACAAGAAAATCTGAACAAAGCACTAAACAATGTTGCTCGCATTGCAATGGTGAATAAGAATGCATTGCCAATTCTTAATAATGTACTTATTCGAACAGTAGATAATCGACTGAGTCTTTCTGCAACTAATCTTGAAATAGCCATTACTGAAAAGATTGGTTCAAAAGTTCAGACAGAAGGAGCAATCACCGTCCCTGCCCGCCTTATGCAGGAATATGTCAGTAGTTTACCGAGTGGTATTTTGGAGCTTGAACTTGATGAGCACAAACTTCATATCTCAACCGAACAGTACAAATCGACTATTAATGGTGTTTTTGCTGATGAATTCCCTCTTGTTCCAGAAATAACAAAAGGTTTACAGCTCAAGATCCCTCTTAAGGATTTGAAAAAGAGCCTACAGCAGGTAGTGTTTGCAGCTTCATCTGATGAAACACGACCAGTGCTTACAGGCGTACTTTTAAATACTCAGGACGGTTCTTTGTTTGTAGCTGCCACCGACAGTTACCGATTAGCAGAGAAAAAACTTCTCAAAACAGCACAAGACATCTCCCTTCTTATTCCAGCCTCAGCGCTCCAAGAGCTACTTCGGGTACTTCCTGAGAATACTGAATCTGTTGAGATGCACGCAGATAACCAGCAGGTACTCTTTAAGGTTGGGGATATAGAGCTTGTCACTCGGCTTATTGATGCTACCTATCCAGACTATAAGAAACTTATACCTACCAAGTTTTCTACTACCGCAACGCTAGCACGAGATGAATTTACTACTATTACGAAGGTGGCTTCCCTTTTCGCCCGCGAAAGTGCGGGTAGTATTACGATCAAAGTAGATGAAGGTGCTAAAAACGTCAGTATTACTTCTATTGCATCGCAACTTGGTGAAAACACATCAAGTGCTGATGCGGACGTATCTGGAACCGGCGAAGTTACCTTGAATTCACGTTATTTACTTGATGCACTTAGTGCACTCGGAACAAAGGAAGTTAGCTTTAGTTTTAATGGAAAACTAGAGCCCTGTGTTTTAACCTCTAAAGAAGCTCCTGGCCAAACCTACCTTGTAATGCCATTAAAAAGCTAAATACCCCACCCTTTTAGTTATACAATTAACCAATGAAGGATTACATTTACACGTCACTGCATATCCAGCAGTTTCGATCATATGCAGATTTTGCTGTCGATCTTTCTCCTGGAGTAAATATTGTGGTTGGCCCAAATGGCTGCGGTAAAACAAACCTGCTTGAAGCGATTCTTATTGTTAGTGGCTTCCCTTCCTTTCGCGCTCATATAAGTGAACTCCTGCAGCATGAAAAGGATTGGGCTCGTATCGATATTGGGGTATCGGACGGTGAAAGAATCCTGAGACTTGAAAAGCGGAATGAGGCTATAGATAAAACGTATGAGATAAACGGAAATAAGAAAAAAAGACCCGGCTTTAGTGATATTGTGCCAACAATTGTATTCGAGCCTGAGCATATGCGCCTGCTTACCGGGTCACCTGAACACAGAAGAGATTTTTTTGATCAGATGCTAGCAGAAACCGAAGCAAACTTTTCCTCCTTAAAGAATCAATACAAAAGAACCCTCGCTCAAAGAAATAGTCTGCTTAAGCAAAATAGCGCTGTCATTAAAAGCCAAATATTTGCCTGGGACGTGCGATTAAGTGAACTTGCTGGTAAGTTAGTAGCTTCGCGCCAAAAGCTCGTCACAAAGCTTAATGAGCAGCTTGAGCATATATATGGCGAGATAGCAGGCAAAGAAAATAAGGTTGTTTTGCAATATGAAACAAAACTACCTATTGCAACCTATGAAACGAGCCTGCTTGCGAAACTTGAACAAAACTTACATAAGGATATTGAGCGCGGCTTTACCACCTACGGGCCACACAGGGATGACTTCCTGGTGTTACTCGATGACCAGCCCGCAGAACACACCGCATCAAGAGGTGAAACAAGAACACTTGTTTTGAGTCTCAAGATACTCGAGATAAAAATTATTGAAGAGGCGCGACTCCAAAAACCACTCATCTTGCTTGATGATGTTTTTAGTGAACTCGACGGCGCACGTAGAAAAGCACTCACTAATTATTTAAAGGATTACCAAACAATTATCACTACAACCGACGCTGATCTAATCGTTAAAGAATTTGCTCAGAAATGTAATATTATTGGTCTCTATTAATACGGATTAACATAAATGCCATTAAATTCTTTTAAGAGATAATTTTCACTAAAGCCGAGTTGGTAACTAGTAGTATTAAATCCATTTTGATTAAGCCAAGTTATGGCTTGTGTACGGGCATCACTCACGGCGGCTAACCAGCTTGGACTTCCAGGTTCTGCTGTTGGATTATTGGCTGGTATTTCAAGCGATGTAATTATAATAAGTGCTTTCTTCTGTCCCGTATTAGGAAGTTTATAGGTTATCTGGTAATTATTTGTTATTAAAGGGAGAAGATTGAGTAACGGATAGGTATTGTATGTTGTGTCTTGTTTTGAGAGTTCTCGTTTTTTCTCTTCAGGACTTAATTTTGACTGAGTTACGTATTTTGCCGTGAATGTAGTATGAATAGTTAGTTTTTTACCTGAAACAGATGTGACATCAGTAATAGATACAGTAATTTTTTTGCCAATAGCTATTGTCTGATTAAGATATACAAATATTTGATTCTTAGACACAGCTACATGATCTAGTATAGATGGGCTAATACTAACCTGACTTTTATCGATATTCCGGAGCCCTTCATTAGTTGAAAACACTATCACTTGTTGTGTAGTTGGGATTGATCCTCCCGCAGGGTCGGAACTGGTAACATGAAATGATAAAACATGATATATAAAAATTGACGTCAACACTATTAAAACAAATACAAAAAGACCTATTATTTTTTTCCTCAATTCTTTATCCTCCCGAATCCGATTAATCCTTGATCCCCTGCAATATTTTTAAAACCTTTCGAGGCTAAAATTTTACTTTGTTCATTACCGCCTATATCGTCAAAAGTATTTCCATTAACCGCAGTCACAATACTTACGTGACCCGGATTGGAAACTGAGCCATCGGCACCTACCCAAAAAACGACATCTCCGGGTGCAGGTGATTGTGCACCTGCTGCAAAATAAACCTCATTTGCTTTAAAATATTGCTGTAGTTCTGCGGCTCCAGCATGTAGCCATCCTCCTGCATCTCCTCCGGTGAAAGGAATACCCGCTTGCTTATATACCCAGCTAACAAAACTTGCACACCATGCCTCACAAACACCGTTGGTATATTTCAGCATATTCGCATTACAGTCTCCGGCGCTATCATTTCCATAAGGGGCAGGATTAAGTGCCATTTCCTGTTGGGCGATAGAAACCACATTAGCTAGTCCTCCTCCACCCGTGCTCGATCCTGAACCACAGCTACTATCTGCTCCGGTGGCTATATATGTTGTTGCAGCGGGTGGAGAGTTGTCATAGGTTACTTGGCTTGACGGAGGAAATAGTGGTGGATTTTTTGAAGCTATATAGTTTATGACTCCTTGAGCTACACTCCAGATAGTGTTTACATAATCTGGCGCTGTGGCGTAACCGGCATTCTCTATTTCAGTTATATATTTGTAAGGATCATGATTAGCGGGAGGTTTTAGCGCATTTGCATATCTCGAATTCTGAGTAATAAAGAGCCCATAACCCTCGAAACCAGCTTGTGCATTTGGATAAGCTCTAAACGCGGCTTGTATAGTTATCGTCTGGCCATTTACAGATTCCTGAGTGCTCATCGTTACTGTTGATCCTGTCCAGGATGGGTCGGCCTTAATGCCAAAAAAATTAAAATATTGGCTAGCCAAAGTTGATCGGGCATACCCAGATTCAACAATCGCCTGGGCTAGGATAACCTCATAAGGTATGCCGTATTGTTTGCCGATATTGAAAGCAGCCTGCCCATATTTATCTACAAAACTGGCAACATCATTTGTGGGCGTTGCGCTTGCCGTATTATTACCAGAACCTGACGAGCTTGAGGAACCTGAAGCACAGCCGTCACTTCCGTCATAATATGGCATACCTTTTAATATTGACGTAAGATCATCTTGTGTAACAGCTAAGGCAATAGGACTTACTAAATTAATTAAAAACAAAGATACAAAAAGAAATAAAAATATTTTCATAAAATTTATTTTTATTTTCATTACTTCACCGGGCTCAATCCTTGAATTGATATATTTTGATCAAGAACTGCTTGACGTTTCTGGTCTAATCTCCAACGCAATACCATTGAACCATATTGGGGATTATTTGGCCCTAGGGCGTCAGGAGAGCACGCACCTTCAGAGCCTTTATCATTACCGCCAACAACATCACCACTGCTATTTCGAAGAATAAAGCCACCAGAAAGTAGTGTCCCCATAGTATCTGTAAAACAATGACCGTACTTAGATTGAATTTGATCAACCTCAACTTGATTATCACTTAGAATTTGAGCATTTTCGAGAATATTATAGGAAGGATCTGAGTTTATAAGATTATTTTCTTCATCAGACCATCCCCATTGCACAATTCCATAATGTTGACCAACAGAAGTATCGCTAGCTGCAAATGTTTTGGGGCTTATTATTGAAATAATATTACTTAAGCAAGTGCCGAAAGACTGTAGTGCGTGTGTTATAAAATGACCAGGTTCAACGATTGCAGTATATCGAAGTTGATTTGTGAATATAGATATTGCTGACCTGTTGTCAGAAAGTGCAAAATATTTTTCAGCAATAGGTTTCTGAGCTTCTTGTTTATTTAGATACTCCAGGGCGACCTGGTCATGGGTGGCG
This sequence comes from uncultured Candidatus Saccharibacteria bacterium, assembly GCA_903859365.1. Taxonomy (GTDB): domain Bacteria; phylum Patescibacteriota; class Saccharimonadia; order Saccharimonadales; family CAIOMD01; genus CAIOMD01. Next base: position 20,917 of record CAIOMD010000011.1, read on the forward strand.
ACATTCTTGTCAGATAATGGTGCTCCGTACATCATTTTCTGTTCTAAGCCGTTGTTGTTTATGTCCCCGCCCATATCTGCAATATTTCTAAATCCTGGACCGCTAGTAGTTCCACCATCATTCAATTGACCAACTTGTGAAAGTATGAATAGTTTCGCTACTATTGTTAAGCCTTCAATTGCAACGAATTGTCTTCCAAATTTTGCAACAAAAGTTCCGGCCCCCTGAAGACCTTCTTTCATAGCTAGAGCAAACGCCTCTTTGGAAGCAAATGATTCGGTAAAATTCGCAAAAAGATCTTTAACGGCTGTGGATATTGCCAGCTTAAGCGCTGCAACAGTGCCTTCTTCGCCCGCAGACACTGCTCCATCGCTGAAAGCATCGCCAACCAAACTGGCTGCTGTAATAAAGACACCTAAACCAATTGCTACAGCAGTATTTGTAAAGACGCTACAGACCTTATTAACACTATTGCTAACAGTATTTACAACGGCATTGTTTCCTCCAAAAAAAGCACCAAATAAAGTGTATTCACCGGTTAGGCTGGCTTGGGGGCTTTTTTCTGTTGTAGTGTTTGGTGTTTGACCCCGGCTATATTGATCGGGAATGGAATCTCCGGAACCAAGCTTATTATTGAAAGCACCAGCTGCTTCAGCTGTTGTCTTGCCACTTTTTTGTTGATCCGCCGCTGACTGCACGGCATAAAAAGATTTTAAAGCACTCGTTGACTGTGAATCAATTGCGGGTCCCTGGTTTACTATTGAACCAGCATAAATTAAGCAAAAAGGTACAGCAATCGCATAAATAGGATCAGCGAAACCGATCGCACTTTTTATAAAACTCGTACCTGCATCCTTTTCAAGAGCAGATGCCACGCTTGCAGGCAATTCATTGGTTTTTGCAATTTCATCTAAACAAGAATTTGTTTTCAAGCATTCTTCTTCCGCTGCAGTAACATCACCTGTATCTGTTCCAGTAGCGGTTGGGCTAGGTGTGGGAGTTTCAGAAATTCTGGATACGGAATCTCTAATTTCTTGTATATCGGCTTCATCTGCGTTTAAGCCCTTGAATTTAGCTCCAGCCTCTTCCCACCAGTACAATTTTATTCCTGCAGCCTCTCTAATTTGAGATGCCACTGAGCTCCTCACAAGAGAATTCGAGGATTCTAAGCCTCCGTCAACTGCTCCTCGAATGTTAGCAGCAAAATTAACTCTTTCTGTATATGCTTGAAATGGATGCAATAGTCTGTTGGTTTCAGGAATATCTATATTTTTTCCATATAACTCAAGGGAAGTAATTCTTGATCTTGTGGCGCCAAAAACAGGAAATTCAGTTTCATTAAAAACTACATCTCCGTTCGCACTGAGGTTTCTATAAAGTAAAGAAGGCCTGTATTTGTCGAATTTACCCCATGTTGCGGTTCTCATGCCTGAATATTTTTCATATACATTTTGGTACCAATCGCTATCTTTAACGATCCCAGATAGGCTAACCTTTTCTGCATCTATTTCAGCTGAAGTGCTTGCATAATCAAGCGCAGAACTTGCCATTCTATATGCAGCGATATTCGCTGCATAATTAGGAATTTTTAATAAAGACATTAACATTAGAATAACCAATATTAACAAAAGACCGACAAGTGCGGGTGCTATTATTTTTTTGAGTAGTTTTTTCTGTGATTTCTTTTTTGTGCTTCCGGAACTACGGTAAAAACTTTGGGTTTGCTGTGGAGCAGAAGAGACCTCGGTATCTACAGAATCCGCGGAAGAGCTTGTTTCATCACTCACATCATTCGCCATGTTGAATATTTACCCCTAAGTTTTTAAACTATACTCTAATTATAACTTATGCTTAATTAATTAGGCTGTTATTTTTATCTTTTTTAGAACGTTCCTGAGGAGGGCTGATTTAAAGGAATTTGACCCTGCTGTTCGATTGCTTTCACTTCTGTGGGGTTGGTTGTTATGAGCTGAGTCTCACTTGGGCTGGCAATAACCTGAATGTGCACATGATTTTGTCCTGCAAAGAATAGACCTTGCCCCACTGGGAATTGACTAAGACGCTTCTTCTCTTCGCTAGTCAGTTTGAAGACGTCAGCAAGCTTGTCGATCGCACTAGGACTTTGTTTTAGTAGAAGCTGCATCGATGCGTTAGCGACAATCGCTCGACCCATCCTAGACTCTATGAAGTCTTCAACATCCTGAGAGATCGTGGTAATACCGAGTGCATACTTTCGAGCACGCTTTGCGAGGCTAAAAATGAAACTGGCACTGTCTTCGTATTTCATGAATTGCCACGCTTCATCAATAACGAGGATTCTTTTTCTCTTATCAACCTTGGTCTTATTCCATATAAAGTTAAGAACAATATACATAGCAACGGGCCGCAGCTCATCTTCCAGGTCACGAATATTAAATACAGCAAAAGGGTTGTTGATATCTATGTTACTTTGTTGACTAAAAATACCTGCAAAAGTACCGGTAGTATATTTACGAAGACGTTGAGCAAGTTGCGGGCCTGTACCACCAGCGTGTAGTAGTGTCTCATAAAGATCTGCGATCGTAGGAGGGGTGGACATATGAGTAAGCGGATCATTGGTGATCCCAGCCTTAGCATATGTTTCTATTAAAGCAGCGTCAAGATCGGCTTCCTCGACGGGAGAGAGTGCTGGAGCAACTTGCGCATTAGATCCCAGCATCTGGGACTGTGCCCCGCCCATCATAAGACGTAGTAGACCATGCAGAGTAATAAGATTGCTCCTCAGTGCATTATCTGCCTCTTCGGCATCAATAACTTTCGGAAGTTCAAATGGATTAATTCGTGTTGGGGAACCAAGCGATAGCTTAACGTAGGCCCCACCCACGGCTTCGGCCATCCGTTGATATTCATTTTCTGGATCCAGCACGAAAACTTCTACGCCCATCATCAGGCTTCTTAAAATCTCAAGTTTAACTGCAAAGCTTTTACCTGCTCCAGATTTAGCGAACACGACGCTATTGCCGTTTTCCAAGCTAAATCTATCAAAAATAACCAGGCCACTATTATGCATATTAATACCGTATAAAATGCCATGGTCATCAGTTAGATCTGCACTCGTAAACGGAAAGGTTGTACTAAGCGCTCCAGTATTTACGTTTCGGCGAATCTGCAACTGATCAACAAACTGAGGAAGTACACTATTAAGGCCTTGTTCTTGTTGGGCAGAAGCAGGTTTTGAATACACAAGTTGTTGGCCAAGCATCGACTCCACTTTGTGGGTTACAAATTCAAGCTCATCCATAGAGTTGCCATAGATAGTGAAGTAAAATCCAAGCCTAAAGAAGCGCTCTTCCCCGACCTGCAGCTTATCTCGCATCTCTTCAGCGTCCATTACGGCAGCCTCTTTACCCGGATCTCTAACTTTACCCTTTTCGGCATCAATTTGAATGCCAGCTTCTAGCTGACCTACTTTTTTCCGCAGGTTTTCAAGCACTACTTGGCTCTCGACAGGGTAGACGTAGAGCGTCATATCCATTACTTCGTCAAGATTTATCATGCCACTAAGCCAACCGGTATAGATTTGGCGAGGATACCCGTATACATAAAATGTTCGAGCAAACCTTGTACCTATTTGAAAATAGCTACTTGAAAACTCCAAAGAACTTGGAGCTATAAAATCTCTGAGTGCTGTAATTCCCTTTTGGAACGCAGACTGAGTCTCTTGTTGTTCTAAGATTCTTTGTTGTTCAGCCAGCGCAACAGGATCTAGTGGTGCTTGTTTCTTTTTCCCAAATGCCATTATTTTATAGCTCCTGTCATGATGGTAATTCCCTTGCCATATTTGGTTGTGGTGCTTGTCCGACTCCTTGGGTTACGACAGGTACAGATAAATCAGAAAAGTTCTTTAATTGTTGTCTAGTCGCCGTATCAGGGTTGTAGGCGTCATAATAGAGCTCAATAAGCTCCTGCGTATCCAATGGTAGCCCTTGGACACCCGCTTGCATAAGGCCGTTTAGTGCTGCTTGAACTCTATTCCTGAGCTCAGTTTTTGCATTTTCTAGAGTACCTTCGTCAATCGTGATAACCTGCTCTTTCTTGCCAAAAATACCAGTAAAAAGATTCTTGCTTTCTTGAACTGCTTTTTGTGCATCAGGAACAGGAAAGTACGGAATACAGATATAGAATTTTTTATCCATGATATTTGTCTGTGCAGCCAGATTATCCATAAAGTTTATATAATCATCCATGAGTAGTGCCAAAAGCATATTATCGTGCTCCCCGCGAATCTTCTCTAGCTTATCTAAATAAGGCCCAAGGTCTACCTTCTGGGATCGAATAAAGATTTGTATAGGAAAGTACAGTGAGTTAAGAAACCCTTGATAGGCGAACTCAACTCCTTCTCGCTCTTGAGGGCTCATAAGGTCAAAATTAATACTTTTGAGCATTAAAACGCTTCTAAATGAACCGTCATTCATGATAACCACGCCATCACGGATTTCGTTTATCTGTAGGCTATTTTGGCTGCTATTTTTTCCCGCCTTGGAGACAGGTTTATTTACGCCATTAGCAGGTACCCCATTCGTACCTTGGCCAGCTGTTGTATTAGTTCTTTGCGGATTCATTGTCATGCCTATATCTTTTTATTGAATAAAAATATTCCACCCTAACGAAGATTAATCACCACGTCACCGTTCGCTTCAGTTAGTTGCGAGGAAGGTACCTCGTGAGTAACAATTTTTTTGGTGTTTACCTCGTTAACTATAGCAGGCTTGGATTCGGCTGTCATCGGCTGATGTGCTATTTTTACAAACGAAGGAGGATCCGCTATCGGGCTTACTGATTTATGGTGCGCATGACTCAGTTCTCTGTTTACTTCGTCATTTTTCATCTTCTTCTCAAGAATAGTGGCTATCATTTCTTTTTCAGCCATATCTTCTTTCGGCTCGCTTACACGTGTTTCGTTACGCAATCGATTCATCTTCTCCATAAGTGCATCACGCTGCGCTTTTTCTGCCGCTGCAACCATGTTCGAGAAGTTTTGAGCAACATGGTTGCTATTTTCGTCTAGGATGTCGTCTGACGGGCTTACATCTACCGCCTGCATCGTTTGGGGTAAGTTGGATGTGCTTACAAGACGGTCGGCACTTTCATTGATGTAATCCGGCTCAAACGCGATATTGACATCAGCATTCTTAATGGCCCAGCCACGACTATCCAGCGTATCAGCGAGGACCTTTAATCTACTTCTCACCTGATCCTGGTTAAGTCCGTCTGTATAAATTTTTTCTAACTTTTTAGGTACTGTAATATTAACCAGATTCTTGATTTCTGACTGAAGCCAAACTCGTTTATGAGGTTTTAGGAAAAATCTAATTCTTGCAGCCAACCAAACATCTGTAGATTGGTAGCCCCCAATGGGTGCCGCCAGTATCCCAAATATTGCGACAAAAGGAAGTACAGGTATAACGGCAAAAAGCTGACCGGTCTTAGAGGCGAGTATGTAGCCCAGAAAGGCGAAACCGACAGCGACCAGTGCAAAGATAAACTGTTTAAGCGAAAGTGGCCCAAACAACTTATCTTCTGCTTCAATATCTTGTATTACTTTATAGGTTGCCATATTTTATTACGGTTGTATTATTGTAGGTTTTCCGGTTGCGGGGTCACTGTCTATCCGTGCCGTTGGGCTCGTTCGTAGTTTAACTAAATTAAGAGGAGAACCTGTAATTGCTTCTATCTGATTTTGCAAATTAGCAAGATCTGCTTCCGACACGTCTCCATTGCGTGCGATTCGAGTAAGATTACCCATTGCCTGCCCTTGTTCTGAAGGAGACGAGCTTTGTAGCTGTCCTATTAATACGCTCGAGACATCATTTCGCGACGTTCCTCCGATGGTTGCAAAATTATTAACCGCTGTCTGAAAAGCAGGAGAAGCTGCGCTTGAAATACGTCCATCCCCATCTCCTCTAGCAAAACCAGGTGCATATTTATCGAGCACCGAAAAAGCTTCAGAATTGGTAGATGCTAGATTATTGAGCGATCCCTCATTTTTGGCTTCGTATGCATAAAGAGCATCTTGTTCTTTATTTTGGGCGGCATCGAGGGAAGTTGCCTGCTGTAAACGTCGGCTTGCCACAACTTTTTTACCATTCGCCAATGTAACCGTAGACCCCTCCGCAGCATCGAGAATTGCCATTCTCGATGCTTTCTGCTCAGCATAGTTACCAGTACCTTTAATAAGGTTTTCAGCTTCTAGTTGGGAGTTGGCAAAGTCTTTTCTTTTTTGTTCAGCCGTCACTTTGTTTTTGAAATCTCCCGTAGCTCCATACATACCTGTACTAAAGCTCCCCCTCATTCTCTTGAATCTACTATTTGGGTCTGTAGCATTTCGATACGCCTTCTCTTCTTTGCCTTCTTGCCTTCTGCCGGCTGCTTTACCAAGACTTTTGCTGACAGGATTCTTCTCTTTAACCATGCCACTAAGTTTATTCACTCCACCACTTGCTGCAGCCATTGCCGATCCTGCATATTTAAAGGTTGCCGGTATAAGGAATAGCGGGCCAAAATAAGCTACTATTGCTGCAATTGCTGAGAAAGTTCCTCCTCCAGGAAGAACTTCGTTTGACATAACTGTTGCGCCTATAATTCCAGCACTAAATAGCAGCATTATTATTGGAAACATAAATGCTAATTTGCTAAAGTTGCTCCACCAATTTTTCCAAATTGATTGAGTCCCAGGGAGCACCCAAGCAATAAGTGCTATGGGCGAAACAACGAGCAAAAGTAGAAGCAGAGCGATTCGAACGATTAACGTAAAGATTATCGTTATAATGCTTATTAGTACACCGATTGCTAGTATTGCAAGCCCTACTGCACCCCCTGCGGCTAGAGCAGCTGATCCCGCGATGGTTGCAAAAATAAGACTAAAGCTTCCAGAAGCTCCAAGGCCACCCGTTTGGCTTCCGTTGGTTAAAATTTGATTTATAGAAAGAGAAGAAAAAGTCGCCGTTTGGCTGAAGGGTGTTACGAGTAGCTCTTGAACCCCCGTGCCAAGGGCGTTGACTAATATTAGGAAGTTAGTAAATATTAACCAAGAGAACTGAATCAATATTGCTGAAATTATTAGTCTCGGCAAAATTTTCTTTACTGTGTAGGCACTCATAAACTCAAATCCAAACACTTGACTTAATATCATAAATAGTCCAATTAGTAGAATTAGAACTGATGAAAGATCTTTAACCGAGCTCCACGCCTTATAGAGACAGCCACTGGCAGGGCAATCCGTACTAAAATTTGATTGGTTTACGAACAAAATTGAAGATATAACTTGTTGAAACCAGCCGAGCATCTGATCGGCTAGCGAAAGAAGTGAGCACATAATCCAGCCCACGAGAAAAATATGGATAAAACATTGATCGTATGGTGAGGTTGTGGCCTGATCAGCGGTGCCGGCCTGAGGTCCAGTATCCCCATCTTGTCTTAATATAGGAGCTGCAGCATTTGCGAGATTAGCGTTTTGATCCATCCGATGAGCTAATTCTCCACAATTTGCTTGTCCGCCATTATTTGTAGGGACACCAAAAATCACATTTACTATTGTATGGTAGTCTTTTGTGCTGGAATAGATGTTCTCCCCCACCGTACCATCACTACCCACGGCGTAGGCCTTGTAATACCATGGGGTTACGGTGCCGTCAGTATTTCCTCCCATTTCTGTATTTGCAATGCCCTTGATAGCTTCATTTGGACTTTTTTCAAGTTGCATTTCGCAACCATCGCTCGCAAAGAAAGCCTGGGAGTATGCATAATATGTAATTGCGTCCTTTGGCTTAAAGTTATTAAATCCAGTACTGGCGATATTATCAAAGAGAGCCGGGTTTTTTTGTCTTAAAAGACTGACCAAATTATTAAAGATTTCAACATTACTCTTAGTAGTGATGCACGTACCACTTCCGTCGTTGCAGACATAGCCAATAGCTTTAAAAAAATTTATTTCATTATTGTCACCGATTGCAGGCATCCAGATACTTGGCAGTGTATTTTGCCAGAATTGATCACAGGTCCATGTCTGACTAGATGATGTAAAGGATTGACCACTAGGAAACGTCGGCGGCGGGCTCGCGCGCCCGTCAGAAAAAAATTGATAGAGGGTATTACTATTAATATTTGCGTAACTTAATGTTGGAGAAAATGAACAGGTTGTGGCGTCTGTAGCCGTACCATTCTGTCCGGACATAGTATAGAGGGTTGTAAAATTTTCCACCTGCTGCTTGAGAGTTGCTGAATTAGCCGCTTTCGCGACACTATTTAAATTCAGTGTAGATACAACTACTGAGGAAATAAATAAAAGAAGAAACGGTATGAATCGTAATTTTATTTTATTTTTTTTCACTATAATTAATTAATTCGCTTTCTTATTTATAAGCATAAACGAAAATTAAAATAATGTAAAAAATAAGTATAGATTTACTTAAGTTCAAATGCGCTATAAAATAATCTCAGATGCAAAATATTCGAAACACGGGAATCTACTTCATTACTGCTCTATTAAGTGTTGTGGTGCTTTTTGCATTTCTCGGATCTCCTGTCCGTGCCGCTGATCCTATCCCAGAACCACCCGGTTATACGTGTACCGGCAGGGGGCTAAATATTCCTACTTGCACAGGAAATGGTCAATACACTGGTCTTACTTCAGGAAATCCCATCGTTCTTTGGATTATATTCTTTATAAATGTAATTAGTGCCTTGATCGGATTTGGCGCAGTCCTAATGATCGTGGTAGCGGGAATTCAATATTCTGCTGCCGGGGATAATGCTCAATCAATCCAATCCGCCAAGAAAAAAATAACCAACGTACTGATTGGATTAGCTGCCTACATTGCTTTTTATTCTATTTTGAACTGGCTAGTGCCCGGCGGAGTATTATAATGTTTCTTACGAAGAGAATAAAATATTTTTTTATTTCATTTAGCTTGTCAGCCTCAATGGTAATCCTTGTTTCCACGTTATCCAGTACAGTACTTGCAGCAGACGCATCAGCAAATTGCACAAACACGACCACATTCTTAGGCATACCATCTTGGTATGAATATTTGAACGTTCAACCTGATCCTAGCACTCATGTTTGTCAGACTACAGCGCCAAATGGTGGTAACCCTATCCCCTTCGTCGGCTTGGCCGTTATAGATATTTTGCTTAGAGTCGCAGCTTTAGTAGCCCTTATTTTTGTAGTATATGGGGGATTTAGGTTTGCAACTGCTCAAGGTTCGCCAGATGCTATATCGAAGGGTAAGAAAACCGTGGTCAATGCCCTTGTCGGACTTGTCATAGCCGTACTAGCTTCACAAATAGTAAAATTTGCAGCATACTTATTATCGAAATAGCAGTAATATATGACATCAATTTTAACAGCCATTAATAACTTCGCCAGCGGAATCATCGAATCTGATCAGGTAGATATCCCGAAAGGGAATCTTTCTGGAAATGGAAAAATAACAGAACTTCTAAACTATTCTTTCGGTGTGCTAGCGGCTATTTGTTTTCTCGTTATTGTAATAGCTGGCGTTCAGTTTGTTCTTTCTTCTGGGGAGCCTCAAAAAATTAATACAGCCAGAAGTGCAATTATTTACGCAGCAGTAGGGTTAGCGATCTCTCTCAGCGCAATACTTATCGTAAGTTTTGTTCTAGGTAACGTCTGATGAATAAAATGAAATCATTGCTAACAGTTTTATCAATACTCTCCTTGAGTTTGGCTTTCATTCCAATTAGTAGTGCGCGTGCATCATATGATCCAACCGAACAAGTCTGCGAAGGTGCGGGAAATGAAACTACGGGACCAGTTTGTGGTGCAGTTGATGAAGATCCAGTTTCTGGGTCAAACGGCGTAATAAACACGGTAGCAAATATAATTGCTTGGGCCGGTGGTGTGATTGCTGTCATCATGATTATTTTTTCTGGATTTCGTTTCGTAACATCAGGTGGCGACAGTGGAAAAGTAGCCTCAGCACGCAATACCATTATCTACTCATCCATAGGCCTCATCGTTATTGTTATTGCAAGAATAATTGTCAGTTTCGTAATAGGTAATTTAAAATAGGATATATATGAAAAAATTATTAATAGCTTTATTTTTTGCAGTCGGACTAATATTTAGTATTCATTCACCCGTTCGAGCAGACAATACTTCAACTGAAGCTGCATGCCAGGGCTTACCGGGCGGATGTAGCACAGACCCTGGAACAACCGTCCAGAATAACGTCAACTTTGTTATTACATTATTCTCCTGGATCGTTGGTATCGCCTCGGTCTTCATGATTATTTTCGGAGGATTTAGATTTGTAACGTCTGGGGGAGATTCAGGAAAAGTAAGTTCTTCGCGAAATACAGTGCTCTATGCAGTCATAGGCCTTATGGTTGTTGCAGTTGCACAAATTATTGTGCATTTTGTGCTCACCAAGGCTAGTCAGTAAAAAAATCTATTGCCCTAGACGCCGTCAAATGTTATAAATTGTATATTAACCATTAACAGCAAAGAGAAAAGACAATGAACAGAATTAAACTCTTATTAACAGTAATGTACGCCCTCGCTCTTACGGTAGTACCAGGCGCAATGATGCTCACTGCTTCTCCGGCATTCGCCCAAAACAGCGAAATCCAAGAAAGTCTTTGTAGTGGAGCAAATCTTGAAGCACCAGGTTCGACTACTCCTTGTGAAACAGATAACGGAACTGGAGTTAATGGCATAGTTAACACAGTTATAACAGTCTTCTCATGGGTAGTCGGTGTCGTCTCAGTTATAATGATTATCGTCGGAGGATTTAAATATGTTACATCCGGTGGCGAGTCTAGTGGAGTAACGAGCGCGAAGAACACGATTCTTTATGCAATCGTAGGTCTTATTATTGTTGCCGTAGCGCAAATTGTAGTTAAGTTTGTTCTATCAAACGTAAATAAATAAAATTAGTTTAACAAAAAAAAGACCCCTACTGGGGTCTTTTTTAATTGTTTTATTTTTACTAAAGAACCTGAATCTTCTTCACTGTATCTTGTTTTACCTTAGTGAAACTTACGGTAAGAACTCCGTCTTTAAGAACTGCTTCAATCTCATCTTCTTTAACTGGAATTGGTAGAACGAGACTTCGTGAGAATTCTCCCCAATAGCATTCCTGTAGATGATAATTTTCTACATCTTCCTCGTATCCTGCATTTAAAGAACCACGAATAGAAAGTGTATTATCTGAGATACTGACATCTAGCTCGTTTTTGTTAACGCCAGCTGTTCTTGCCTTTACGACAAGCTTGTCTTTTGTTTCGTATACATCTACAGCGAGTTGACCAGGTACGGCTTCTTCTTCGTCCCATTCGTCTTCTTGTTGCATTGGTTGCTGTACTTGTTGATGTTGAACTATCTCTTCTTCACCTAAAAAGGCTGCCGTTAATTCATCTTCCATTAGTAGATCGTCGTCCGTTGTTCGTCGCGCCATGTCGTGATACCCTCCACGCTTTAAAGTTAACAAATTTGCGTTTCTGTATTTACATAAAGTATATAGCTGTTTTATAGAGGTTGCAAGAAAGCCTCCCTAGATTTACAACATAATTTATACAACAGAGCAGTAAAATTAAAAAAACCAGAGTAACTCTGGTTTCTTTAATTGGCGGAGGAGGAGGGATTCGAACCCTCGCGGGAGATTGCTCCCCCCTAACGATTTAGCAAACCGTCCCCTTCAGCCACTTGGGTACCCCTCCGCATCACTAATAAACAGCTAAAATTGGCGGAGAGGGTGGGATTCGAACCCACGGTACCATTGCTGGCACGCTTGTTTTCAAGACAAGTCCCTTCAACCGCTCGGGCACCTCTCCAAAGCCAATTTACTGATATCAGCCACAATATTGTACATTCTTATCTGTTATAGAGCAATAACGTTCTCATAATCCTTATGCTGTTATACAATAAGGCTGTGAATAATGATTTTACAAGACCTAACCCTAGTACTACCCAAGAGCCATTTGAGTACAGCTCAGGACAGCTATCTACGCCGAGTCAGCCCCAGGTATCCGCACCGAAAGAAGAAGTAAGATGGATGGCGTCAGAATTTATATCTCATGAAAAAAGCAGCTCATGGTATGTCACTTTGGCGCTTATAACTGTCGTTTTCTGCGGACTCGTGTACCTATTTACCCGTCAATACGTATCAATCGGCGTCATCGTAGTTTTAGCTATTGCTTTTGGTGTTTATGCTAACATCAAGCCTAAAACATTAGAATTTTTAGTTGATAGTAGCGGCGTCACAGTAGATAAGAAGCATTTTAATTACGAAGCATTTAAGAATATTGAAATTATTGAAGGCGGTGTGGTGCCGAGCGTAAATCTTATTCCAGTAAAAAGATTTGCGGTTCCAGTCACCCTTTATTTTTTACCTCAGCAAAAAGAGCAGATTCTTGAAATATTGGGAGAGTTCTTGCCTTCGGAAACTAAAAGACTTGAAGCTATCGATAGACTTGTTGCTAGACTAAGATTCTAACCTCTAGAAAAAAGGGCTCTCATCTGTTATAGTGATGAAGCTTTGCACCCGTAGCTCAGCTGGATAGAGCGTTGGCTTGCGGAGCCAAAGGTCGTAGGTTCGAATCCTGTCGGGTGCACCAATTCATTTCCTTGCTTTTTTATAATGGTTTCGCAAAGCGGTTTACCGACCTATATACTGTTAGATGATGATTAAGCAAATAAAAAAAACCTTAAGGTTGCCTGGAATTATGTTTTCTGCAATCTCAGGTTTTATTTTTTTACTGACTCAATCAACAAGCACCAGTCCGCTTTATTTATGGAGTTACGTCGATAGCACTATTTTTCGGTTAATGGGTCTTACCTTAGTGAGGGGCGGAAAGTTCTATGTCACGACAATCGACTCAAAGGGCCCAGTTTTATTTTTTATAGAAGCGCTCGGTGCTTGGATATCTAGCGGTAAGATTGGCATTTTTATTATTCAATATATTTTCTTGCTCGTCACGCTCATATCCGTGTTATTAATCGCTAAGCAACTTGTAGCAAATAAATATATATGGATATTTCCCCTGCTTTACCTCTGCTTCTATGGGTTTGCTTTTGAGGGTGGAAACTTGTCGGAAGAGTTCAGTCTTTCGTTTATATTTCTAGGTATCTATTTAGTGCTCTATCTTTTTAAGAATGGAAGTTTAGGCTCGATAAAAACCAAAATTTCATTTAAAACCGAGAATCTTTTACTTTTTTCTCTTGGATCCCTGGCAGCCCTCACCTTTTTTATTAGAGCAAATAATGCCGCCGCTATTATCGCCGCGATTCTCGCTTTGACGTATTTTATGCTCAAGAGGCTCCCCGCTAAACAATTTTTTACTTTTTTCTCATCAATCATTGCTGGCTTTCTTCTTGTAACGTCTATTTTGGCGGGATATTTCATTATAAATCACTCTTATTCAGATATGATTTATGGAACTTTTTTGTTTAATTACAGATATTCAATCAATCACTCAAGGGATTTTTCCAATACTTTTCTTACTTCCTTTTCTGCTGCAGCAATCGTTGTATGCATCCTCTCTCTGACAACTGCTTTTTTGTATTATCATAGTAAAAGGGATGCAAAAGTTCCATTATTGCTAGTATTGGTTGGAGTTTTTTCAACCCTGACATTGTACATATCGGGGCATAATTGGTTACATTATTTACAGCTGCTGATGCCACCTTTCATTATTAGTCTCATGATGCTGTGTGTAGCTCTTGATGATACCCTGAAGCAAGTGTCGGAAAGAAAAATATATAGTAGACTCGGCCATATAGGACTTTTTATTTTCCTTCTTATGGATTTTTCAGTGGTTTATGGGTATCGGCATGAAAGAAAAGCTAATGAAATAAACATCCGAGATTCAATTCAGATTATTAATGAAATTCCTGTAAATCAAAGAAATAGTGTTTACGGATATGGAATAAATCCTTTGCCCTTTACTGAAACTTCCGTTTTGCCGTCAAAAAGATTGACCGCCCTGCAAGATTGGATGATACAGCAGGACCCTTTTCTTAAAAATGAAGTCTATAGCTATTTTCAGATCAACCCACCAAAATGGCTAATTCTATCTCCCCAGTATCCCCCCGAAGACGCATTCATCTCGAAGTTTGTTTCAAGCAACTACCGCCAGGTGTATTCGAATACTAACTACACGCTCTATGAACTCACTATTAGTGAATGATTACTGTTCTTTACGCAGCTTGTTATAGATATTTAATCCATACCCTGCGCCAGCAGCTTCAAGTGCGTACTCCGCAAGATGGGGCGCTTTAGCGAGCGAACCGCCTAGTACAAATAATGGAATGACAAAATCCTTAAGCGTATCTCGGGCGAGATAGCCTTTGATTCCTTTTGGTTTTTCGTGCACCGTTCCGTCTGCCTCTGTATGTGGATGCAAATGATTGGCTACTTCATGACGATTTGCGATAAGGGCAATTGAGCCAAGGGCAATTGCTGTTATTGACGACATAGCGGCTAAATTATTGAACCCAACTGCATCCATTTTACCGAACCAACCATCTTGCATTACCCCTTCATGTATGACGTCATAGCCTGTCCCAACTGCCGCCGCCAATGCTGTTGCGCCCACAAATTTCTGCATCTTTTTTCGATATTTTTTTGCATTCCCTTTTTGGTTCGCATTTTCTGCCTCAAGGTCTTTTGCTGCTCCACGTAACGCTGCAGCATCAAGTGTTTCTTCCAAGCCTTCTATGCCACTAGCGATGCCTACCCCACCTTGTGTTGCGGCAGCGACAAGTTGAAATCCGCCAGAGATTAAGCGAAGCCAGCTAACAAAGCGAAGGCGTTCGGGAGTGAGCTCTCGTTTATTTTTTTCAGGTTCTGGAACAAAACTTTTTTCTACCATATAAAACCATCCTCAATATGGAAGTATAATAAAACTTTTATGATATTTTGTCAAAGTATCGAGATATATTATTTGATTAAATGAGAATAGAGCGCATATACAACGGTAGAACTGGTCATCGTAACGAAGCTGCCCCAGAGAAGGTCTATCCCCGTAATAGTCCAGGGCCAATTCTTAAATACAGCCTGCGAAGTCAGGTCGAAGGTTGCATAGGTAAAGAACCCGAAGAGTGCTCCATAGCCTATGGCGTGGTTGATGCTCCCCGTATTTATTGCAGGAACTAATACGAATACCAATAGACCAACAATATATAGGCCATAAAACAGCCCTGCGGCCTGCAGATTGGGTCTTTTAGCCATTAGGTGCCCAATGTACTGCTTATATAGTTTTGGCGCAATCTTAACGAGCCAAACGCTGTCGAAGGCTAAAAATACTAATAGTCCTAAAACAAATAGTTCAATTACTTTTCCTGATGTCATTACTTTCCTCCCTTAGGTTGCATTGGTATGAAAATTGAAGTTCTTTTGGCGTATGCCTTGAACTTCGAATTTTTCATATATTTTTTCTCAAGCATCGGTACACCTGAAACGAAGAGAATGAGATAAGTAATGAGAAGTGGGCTTAGGATAGCGAAAAGACTATAGGTTCCACCAAGACACAGGATCCAAAGCGCCCACCACTGCGTGACCTCTCCAAAGTAATTGGGGTGTCTTGTGTATCGCCAAAGACCGGTGGTCATAATGGCGCCCTTTTTCTTTTTGGTCTTAATCCAGCGGCTGAGTTGCCAATCACCAATAGATTCAAATAAAAAGCCTATAATCCAAAGTCCTACCGCAAAAATGTGCAATAAGTGCGTGCCATTGAGGCTGCCAACTTTAACGATTGCATAGGACAAGTTGTAGGCAATAACGAGAGTTGATGCGGAAATAACTAATGCGAGTAATGCCTGAAAGAAAAAGTTCTGAAAATAGCTTCGAACGGCAAAAGAGTTACCCCATTTTTTTCTATTTTCCGCATATCGCCAGTCTTCCTCGGCGCCAATTTTCCTATAGCCAATATGCCACGCAAGACGAAGACCCCATATCGATACGAGTACGAGGTCGATTAATTGAAGGCGGGTATGGTTGGGTAGGCCAACGTAAAGTGCGCCAGCAATGATGATGAAATAGGGCCCCCAAAAGACGTCAGCGATACTGGCGTCCTTGAATAGCAGGCTGAGTAGCCAAGCAATAACAGATAGCCCTATCGCAGCACCTCCAGCTAATAGAAAAACGTGAAGCATTACCTTTATTCTAGCACTGAGTATAAATAAACACTGAATTTAAGTTATAGTAAATCTGCGCTACACTACATTATCATGGAGAGGTGTCTGAGTGGTTGAAGGAGCTGCTCTCGAAAAGCAGTATGCCGGCAACGGTATCGTGGGTTCGAATCCCACCCTCTCCGCCAGAAATTAAATTATTTTCTCCAGTCTTCTTCTAGTAATTCTTTTGCAGTAGCCAATTTTTCATTTAAGCCATAGAAGTTTTTTATTATAACGGTGCCTCGTCCACTGATACGATTATACGTATCATCAACTGTTGCGGTTTGGGACTTTAGTATATCTCTTAATTCTTGAGGCGTAAGAGCTTCGGAGTATTGTTCGTCGCCTGTATCGCTATATTTTTTAAGGGTTGCCGATATCTCATCGCTGACTCGATTAAATCTTTCTATGCGATCTCGAAACATTGGTCGATAGGTTTGCGAAACGCAATTAATATTCTTTCTTAGATTAAATGCGGCATCTCCAGCGTTTAAGGATACTACATAGCGATCAAAAAAGTTTTTTCTTTCTTCGGCCTTGGTAATTTCTTTGAAGCTCTGAAAAAGTGTCTCGCTGAGATATGCTGTTATAACTGGATCAAAAAATTGCTTTAGATCGATATTTTCAAAAGCTTCATTAATTACGATCTCCTGCGAGAGCTCTTTGAGCACTTTTTCCTTTTCCAGGCCACTCATATATTCACCGTCGAGTGCATCAAGTCGCCGATAGGTATTTTTCTCAAATCTATCAGTAATCTCTCTAAAATCTGTAATTTCTTCTTCGATGATACTATTTTTTGAGACGATTAATTCGTGCTGATTTTTTGTCTGCGAGGGAGCGGTAAATCTTCTTCTAAAGTCTGCACTATACAGATACTCATGTTCACGCCTGGAGCCATACATCGCTCGCATAGCTTCCTCGTTCGATTCCAGCAGCCGGTCTTCTACTTTTAGATTATCCATCGCCAGCTCACTTATTACCGGTTCAGCGAGACGAATATAGCTGTTTAAATTTTTCTCTTGCTGTAATTGTCGGCAGATCTCAAAGAGTTGTTTTTTCTCTTTGGATAGTAAATCTTCAGTGTGGTCACTTAGTAAATCATTGAAATATTCTTCGAGGGCTCCAGGTTCGCTCGCTTCCACCAGAAGTCGATTAATTGAAACGCCTAATTCTTCAAACGAATCACCGGTTAGTTTATCTGAATAGTTAGAATTTTCTGATTTTTCCTGAGAATTTAACAAACTGTTGAGCTCCTTGGTTATATTTGTAGTGGGGTTTAATTATACCAAACCTGTCGAATACTTTGAAGTATCAAGGGCTCAGTCGATGATTTAAATGCTATTATACTTAGGATGGAAAAAAGTATTTTTAGTCGCATAATTGATGGAGAAATCCCATCATATAAGGTGTACGAAGACGAATATACGGTAGCCTTTTTGGATATTCACCCCGCTCAACCAGGCCATACACTTGTTGTACCTAAAAAGCAGGTAGATCATTTTGAAGATCTCGAAGACGAGGACTACGGGCAACTCTGGGAAGCTGTTAAGATTGTGTCCCAGAAACTACATGTTTTTGGTAGGAATAGAATTGGCGTACAAGTAATTGGAGTAGATGTCCCCCATGCGCACGTTCATCTCATACCTTTTGATACCACTGAGGAATTTCGTACTATTCCTGATATGACTAAAGAGCCAGATTTCGTTATACTTGAAAAAACCCTAAATATAATTCTACAAGGAGAACAAAATAGATGAGTAATGCACTAATCGCTTTATTTTTTGCCGGAGGAGCTGGCGCATGGATTTACGCAAAATTTAGTAAAAGTACCGGAAATAATACAAAATCTAGCAGCATTGCGGCAGTCGCCTCAGCTCTTTTTATATTCGTCCTCTTTTATTTCATGCTTGGTCTTTTTATTAAAAAATAATCGTGAAAATAACAATTCTATCCGTTGGGAAGAAGAACGACCCTTTTGCATCTGCTGCAATTAATGAATACGAAAAGAGAATCAAGCAGAGTTTTTCGATTCAATGGATTTTCGTTCCTTACAGTGGGCTTTCGGGCGATGATGCCCGGCGTGAAGAGAGTGCAAAAATAAGGGGTTATTTGAAAAATGATGAAATCATATGGCTACTTGATGAAACTGGAAAACAATTAACATCACCCGAATTGTCTGAAAAAATTGAAACACTAAAAAACGGAAGCGTAAAAGAGCTTCTTATTATAATTGGCGGCGCTTACGGAGTTGATCAAACTATTAAAGATCGTGCAGATTTTACCTGGTCGTTGTCTAAATTAGTGTTTCCCCATCTCCTCGTTCGACTTATTTTAGTGGAACAGCTCTATCGAGCGTATGAAATTGCTCGAGGCAGTGGCTATCATCACATCTAAGAAACGATAGTTCCCTTTTTGGTGTCTCCCTTAAGTACCGCAAGTACGACCTCAGGGTCAGGTTGGCAAATAACAAGTGTTATTGCTTTATCTGCCGCAAATGCTAGTGCCGCTCGATCCATAATCTGTATTTCTTGATTTGCAAGTGCATCATTGAAGCTAATTCGCTCATATCGCTTCGCATCTTTATGAAATTCCGGATCCCGATCGTAGATGCCGTCAACTTTAGTTGTTTTGATAACCGTATCACAGTGAAGCTCAAAAGCCTGTGCAACGACACCAGTGTCTGTGGTAAAGCCGGGTTTACCGAGACCTCCTGCGATAAGAACAGCACGATTATCCTTCATGTATTTTTGCGCCCTTTGGTACGAGAATCGCTCTGCTACACTCTCAACCGGGATATTGCTAAAAAGCCTTCCCTCTACTTTCCCTCGTTGGTTAAGTACTTCGTTTAGAAATAGTCCGTTTTGTACCGTTGCCAGCATTCCCATTTCGTCAGCTATTACTTGATTGGTAAAGCCGTTTTTATGAAGTTTTTTTCCTCGTACAATGTTGCCGCCACCCATTACGACAGCAACGTTGTAGTCAGCATCTACAAGCGCTTCAATAACCGAGCAGACCTGCTGAGCCATTGCCATATCAAAGTTATATTCTTCTGATCCAAGCTGCTCGCCGGACACCTTCAGCATTACATTTTTTCCCATATAACTCCTCTTCATTTGTTCCTATTGTACTTGAAATGAAGAATATTTTCTAAATAGCCCTTTTTGGTTATATTTTTGGTATAAAGTAGCCGTATCGTGCTAGAATTATGACTATATGGATGGGGTGGAAACCGCAAAACAATTAGGCCATGCGATTGCAATGGCACGACGCTCGGCAGGGCTTACCCAGCAAGAGCTATGTGCTCGCGCCCACCTTTCCTATTCTACCCTCGCAAAAATTGAGCGAGGCGCAATAAAGACTCCCAGTGTTTTTACAGTAGTTGCAATTGCAGCCGCTACTGGCATTAGTGTTGAGCAGCTCGCTGGAGGTGTAGGTGAAACCATGCAACCGGTTTCGAAACAATATAAAGTTGCCAAAAACGGTATTGAGTTTGTCTATTTTGATGTAAACGGTGTACTTGTCCACTTCTTTCAAAGGGCATTATCCCAGCTCGCACATGACGGTGGTGTGTCTCCAGAGGCGGTTGAAAGTATTTTTTGGCGATACAACGATATGGTTAACAAAGCAGAGATAACACTGGAAGATTTTGAACAGAAAATGGCTAATCAAATTGGTCTCTCTTCCCTTTCGTGGAAAGAATATTATTTAAAGAATATAGAACCAATCGAAGAGATGCATAATTGCGTGCGAGCAGTTGCCGAACACTTCAAAGTAGGTCTTATTTCAAATAATATGCCAGGTTTTATCCCGGCCATGATTGAGCGAGGCTTAATCCCGAACATTCACTATGATGCGATTGCTGATTCCTCGAAACTTGGCATGCTTAAACCTGAACGGCAAATGTATGAAACCGCTGCAGAGCTTGCCCATGTGACCCCAGATAAACTACTACTGATTGATGATGGAAGAACCAATATAACGGCTGCAGAATCACTCGGTTGGCACGTACTGTGGTTTGATGATTTTCATGCCGCTGAAGGCCGAGAACGAATCGAACAGATTCTTCAATAGACTAGGTAAAACTTGCTAACTCTTTTTCGAGCGTTTCGAGTATTTTTTGCTCGTTTTGTAAATTATTTCGGGTTTGTGAAACCACCGCTTCCGGTGCGTGATCAACATAGCTTTTATTAGAAAGTCTGCCTTCGAGTTGGGTGACGTTTTGGTGGGTGCTCTTAATGCGCTCCTCAAGCTTTGTGATGTATTTTTTTGTAACACTATCATCAATCGCAAGCCAACAATTTTCACTCGATGTTGCAAGGCTAACACCCTTTTTCTGCGTTTTTTGATTGACGGAACCAAGCTTGGCAAGTTGTTTTAGTAATGCTTCATTTTCACTAATAAGGTCACTATTTGAGTATTCGAGAGCAACTTTTGATATCCCGAGTGCACTAGTAATTGCACGAACCTCAACCACGATTACTTGCAAACGATCAAAGGCCTGGGCTTTTTCTTTAGAAAAAGCTATCACTGGCTCTGCCTGCTTTGCAATCAGGAAGGTACCCTTGTGACGCTGTTGCCAAATTACTTCTGTTACAAATGGCGCAAATGGATGAGCAAGCTCAAGTGATGTATCTAAAATATACCCAAGCAAGGCTGTATTAATACTTCCCTTGCTTGCCTCAATATACCAGTCAGCAAATTCGTTCCAAATAAAGTGGTAGAGTACTTCATAAGCTTCACTAAAGCGAAAACTTTCAATAAGTAGACGTATCTCTTTTTGAGCAAAACTGAGTCGGCTTACAATCCAATTATCCGCAATAGATTTTGGAGTCACTTCACTGCTTTCAGCTTGCTCTTGGGACTGTACGTAGCGTGCAATATTCCAAAGCTTATTACAGAAATTACGTCCTGCAATTATTTTTCCCGGAGCATAGGCTGCGCTATAACCTGCACTTCTTCCAGCGATGATTCCCATGCGTATGGCATCAGCTCCATAGGCTTCGAGTACTTCCTTTGGATTGATTACATTGCCAAGACTCTTACTCATTTTCCTTCCATCTTCAGAGCGAACCATTCCGTGCAAGTAGACATTTTTAAAAGGAATATCACCGGTCATATATGTTCCAACGCAGATCATTCGTGCAACCCATTGGTATAAAATATCCTGTCCTGTTTCCATTACAGAATTCGGATAGAACTTTTTAAAGTCTTCACTATCTGGAAAATCGAGTGTTACAAAAGGCCATTGGCTTGAACTGAACCAGGTATCGAACACATCTGGGTCTCGTCGATACGTTTTTCCATCAATAATAATTTCTTTTTTTGTCACCTCGGTGTTGAAAATCCAATCATCGCTGTCAGCAACATTTTGAAATGCCGGTATAGGGATACCCCAGGCAATTTGTCTACTAATGTTCCAATCCTTAATTGACTCAAGATATGCCAAAACCTGGTCAGCTTTTGCTGCAGGGTAAAAGGTTATTTTCTTAGCCTTTAGTGCCGCAATAGCTGGAGCTGCAAGTTTCTGCATGTCTATAAACCATTGATCGAGCAACATCGGTTCAATGACTGACCCACACTTGTAGCACGTCCCTACCCTGTTCTTGTAGGTCTCATCAACTTTAACGAGCAAGCCTTTTTCGTCGAGTTTCTTAGCTACTGCAGTGCGCGCTTTGGCAACTGTTAGTCCCTCAAATTCTTTGGCTAGATGGTTCATGGTTCCATCATGGTTTATTACTCTTACGTGCGGAAGGTTGTGTTTTTGGGCCACTTCGTAATCATTGAAGTCGTGGGCTGGAGTTATCTTCACTACCCCTGTTCCAAAAGCACGATCAACCATTTCATCAGCTACGACGCGCACTTCAAATGGACCACTTGGCCCCTCGATTGTAACAACGGTATTTACGAGTTTTTTGTACCGTTCGTCGTCTGGATGTACTGCTACTGCAGTATCACCATAAATAGTTTCCGGGCGAGTTGTTGCAAGCTCAAAGGGACCGTATTTTAAGTAGTAAAGCGGACTCGTCCTGTCTTCGTGTAGCACCTCAATATCTGCAAAACCTGTTCGGTGCACGGTACAGTAGTTAACCAGTCTTTCGCCCCTGTATATATACTGCTCATCCCACATTTTTTTAAACATTTTGTAAGATGAATCGACCACTTTTTTATCTAATGAAAAAGTAAAATGATCCCAGTCAAGACTTGCGCCGAGTTCTCGGAATTGTGATGCAAAGACTTCTTTATTCTTTGCTACAAAGTCCCATATCTGCTCAAACAGTTCCTCACGTGAAAAGTCAAAACGACTCTTCCCTTCCTTAGCAAGTTGTTTTTCATAGACAACTTGTGTTTCAAAGCCAGCGTGATCCGCTCCGGGCACCCATAAAACAGATCTTCCCTGCATTCGATAATAGCGGGCCATGATATCTTGGATTGCAAACATGAGGGTATGGCCAATATGCAAACTCGCGTTGGCGTTCGGTAGTGGCAGAACAATACTAAACGGCTCGCCTTTTTCGGATGGTGCGAAAAGGTTATTCTCTTCCCACAGTCGATAAATGGCTGCTTCATGTTTCTGGGGTTCGTATATCGTATCAAGGGCCACTAATCTATCTCCTTTTGTTGTTTTCTCACGTGAAAATTCTTACTTATCCCCTCTATTTTACCTGTTGTAACGGATATGGCAAACTTACATTTTTAGATTTGGTGCAATGGCCAGCGTATACGGATCTGCCGTTTCAGCGTAGTGCATTGCTTTGATGCAGCCGAGCGTGGCAATCATCGCCCCGTTATCGGTGCATAAATCGATTGGAGCATAGTTGATAGCTATGGGGATAGCGGCCGAGAGCTGCGTGCGTAATTCTTGGTTAGCGGCAACGCCACCGGCAATAACAACTGAAGCGGGCTGAAGTTCATTGAAAGCTTTTAGCGTTTTATCGACTACTGTTTTAATGGCAGTGTACTGAAAACTTGCGGCCAAATCTTTTTTTTGAGCTGCTGAGAGGCGCCCAGGCAATTCAAATGATGGAAGCCGATAGTCTGAACCTACTGCGGCTTGCGCGGCCCTTAAAACGGCTGTTTTGAGGCCAGAGAAGCTAAAATTATATGGACTATCAAGCTTTGCAATAGGAAAAGTGAAAGCGTGCGGGTTTCCATCAAGTGCTGCTTTTGCAACAGAAGGTCCGCCGGGGTAGGGGAGTCCAATGATTTTAGCAACTTTGTCGAAGGCTTCACCAATAGCGTCATCCATCGTTTGCCCCAAAAGATCGTAGTCGAAGTGGTTTCTGAAATATACAAGCTGGCTATGTCCACCGCTGACGATTAGTGATAAAAGAGGGAAGGTGGGCTGTGGATTCACCAGGAAGTTGGCATAGACGTGTCCCTCGACATGATTTATGGCGTATAACGGTTTATTTTTAATAATAGCGAGTGTTCTTGCGGTTAACACACCAACAAGAAGGCTCCCTGACAAACCCGCTCCATACGTAACGGCAATTCCATCAATATCGCCCCAATTACACCCACTTTCGGCAAAAACTTTCTTGATAACGGGAGTAATAAACTCAATGTGGCTACGTGCGGCAATCTCGGGAACGACACCACCAAAAGCAGCATGCAGATCCATAGAACTTGCCACCGATTGAGCCAGCAGGGTGGAACCATTTTCTACAATAGCTGCCGCCGTCTCGTCACAACTACTCTCTATACCAAGTATTTTCATATCGAAAGTACTGTAACATAGCGCCTAAAAATAGGGTATTATGTGATGGTATGAGTATTGTAAAACGGGTAATTAAAACAGCTTTGCCAGCTTCAAAAAAAAGAGAATTTGAACAGGCCTACAGACTAAAAAAAGCCCTTTTTGCCACGAGAGTTTTTCGATCTCCCGCTTCAGGAATGCGAGTTATTGGCATTACTGGCACAAATGGCAAAACAACAACCTGTTCTTTTGTGAATGAAATTATTAAAAGTACCGGAAAGAGAACGGCGCTTTATACCACTGCCTACATCGAAATAGCTGGGAAAAAGATCCCAAACCGTAGCCATATGACCGTAGCCAGCGCTTGGTCTGTCCAGAAATTTTTTGCCGACGCGAAGCGAAAAAAAGTAGAATGGGTAATTCTTGAAATTACTTCGCACGCTCTTGACCAGTATCGAATTAATGGCGTACCACTTGAAATAGTAGCAATCACAAATTTGACTCAAGATCATTTAGATTATCACGGCACTATGGAGCAGTATGCCAATGCCAAGGCACGAATTATTACTGACTTCTCTCCCAAGGCAGTGGTGCTTAATGCAGACGATGAATGGTTTGGATTCTTTGCCAAAAAAGTTAAAAATAAACTTATTACAATTGGTGAGGGAAGTGCCAATTATCAGATTAAAGATCTTAAGCTAAAAGCCTCTGGGATGAGCTTGAACCTTATTAGCGCCAAGGGCACATTACACCTCGAATCAAAAGCTGTTGGTCACTTCAATGCATTCAATATTGCTATGGCAGCAACTATTTGCCAGTCTATGGGCTGTAAAAGGGAAGCGATTGAGGCTGCCGTAGCTAATCTTCCAATTGTTCCAGGTAGAATGGAGCCCATTGACATGGGGCAAGACTTCGCTGTTCTAGTAGATTACGCACATACGCCTGATGCACTTGAAAATGTGCTTAAAGCAGCTCGTACTATTTCGAGTGCTAACGTACGAATCGTATTTGGCGCAACCGGAGATCGCGATACCACCAAAAGAACTCCCATGGGTGAAGTTGCCGCAGAGTATGCCGATTTTATTTATTTAACCGACGACGAAACATACTCAGAAAATGGGGATACAATCAGGGAAGCCGTCAAAAAGGGAATAGCAGCAAAAGGCGGACTCGATAAATGTACTGAAATCGCTGAGCGAAGAGATGCAATCAAACGGGCTTTTTTGGAATCTAAAAAAGGGGATGTAGTTATCCTTGCAGGGATTGGTCATCAGGATTATCGAGCGATGGGAGCTACCAAACTTGCTTGGGACGAACGAAACGTAGCCCGAGATGTTCTTAACGAAATAATTGACGAAAGGAAATCATGAAAAAATTAATAGCGTTTGACCTTGACGACACACTCGCTGTGACTAAGTCCCCAATCACTGATAGAATGGCAGAACTACTCGAGAAATTACTCGTTCACTATGATATTTGTGTAATCACTGGTGGATCCTTTGAACAAATCAAGAAACAGGTTGCTAGTCGTCTAGAGGTCGAAGACTTACTACTTAGAAAGTTGCATCTCATGCCAACCTGCGGAACTCGATATTACCGTTTTAATGATTCAAAAAAAGAATGGGAACAACAATACGCAGAAGATTTATCTCCTGCTCAAAAGAAGAAAATTATAGAAACCCTTGAAGAAGCAGCCAAAACACTTGGACTTTGGCTTGAAAATCCTGCTGGAGAAATCATTGAAGACAGAGGTAGTCAAATTACGTATAGTGCGCTTGGCCAGCAGGCAACTCCAGAAGATAAGTATGCATGGGATCAGGATGGGACCAAAAAACATGCAATCAGAGATTATGCAGCAGAACGCCTTGATGACTTAGAAGTACGCGTAGGTGGAACGACTTCAGTTGACGTAACAACCATTGGCATAGATAAAGCCTACGGAATGAAGAAACTAATAGAAGCACTTGGTATTTCAAAAGAGGAAATACTTTTTATTGGCGACAAGCTTGAAGAGGGCGGGAATGATTATCCCGTGAAAGCATTTGGAATCGATACCATTGCCGTTGATGGCTGGCAGGATACAGCGTTGGCGCTCGAAGGAATTTTAGGCGTTTCTTAAGTCTTGACACTCAAGCGAGCAGTTTCTACTATAGGAAGTAAATTAGCACTCTAGCTATCTAAGTGCTAATTCTAAAATTAATAATGGAGGTTTGAGATGGCATTAAATATACAACCACTGGCAGACAATGTTGTTGCCGAACAAGATGCTGCCGAAATGAAAACGGCAAGTGGAATTTTTCTTTCAGCGCAAGCTGCTGAAAAACCTAAGACTGCAAAGGTGCTTGCCGTTGGAAGTAAAGTTACATCAGTTAAAAAGGGTGACCGTATTCTTTATAAGAGTTATAGCACCACAGATGTGCGACTTGATGGATCAGACTACATCCTTCTCAAAGAAGAAGATATTTTAGCAACAGTTAACTAGATAAAACGAGGAACAACTATGGCAAAAAAAGTTTTTTATGATGATGATGCTCGTCGACGCGTACTTGGTGGAGCAGAAATACTTTATAGTGCAGTAAAAACTACGATGGGTCCAAGGGGACGTAACGTTGTGGTCGGGAAGAGTTACGGTACTCCAAGCGTCACGCATGATGGTGTGACGGTTGCAAAAGCAGTAGAAATTCTAGATGTTGATGATGACACACTTGGTTATAAAGTGGGTGCTGAACTCATAAAACAAGCAGCTAACAAAATGAATGATGTAGCGGGAGATGGAACAACTACTGTTACCGTTTTAACCTATCACTTGCTTAATGAGGCTAATAAACTCATCGCAGCAGGACATAATCCAATGCAGCTAAGGAAGGGACTTGAAGCAGCGACCGATCAAGCACTTGCTAAACTTGCTACCCTATCAGAGCCCATTGAAGGCAATAAGAAACGTGTTGCAGAAGTGGCGACCATTAGCGCCGGTGATAGTGAAATTGGCAGCCTGATTGCTGAAGTGATTGAGAAGGTTGGAAAAGATGGCGTTGTAACCGTAGAGGAAGGACAGGGATTGAAGCTTGAAAGTGAAGTTGTTGAAGGTTTTACGATCGATAAAGGTTTTGTGAGTCCCTATTTTGTGACTGACCCAGCTCGCATGGAAGCGATTTATAGCAAACCGGCAATTGTGGTTACTGACAAAAAATTAAATTCAACCCAAGATTTTCTTCCGCTGCTGGAAAAACTTGCGCAAGCTGGCAAGAAAGATTTAGTACTTATTGCTGAAGATGTTGATGGTGAAGCGCTGACAACACTGGTTTTGAATAAACTCAAAGGGGTGTTCAATACGGTTGCAATCAAAGCGCCGGCCTTTGGTGATCGCCGCAAGGATATTCTGCAAGATATTGCTATTTTGACTGGTGCTCAGATAATTAGTGGAGACCAAGGTGACGATTTCGACAGTGTTGATCTTTCATTTGTTGGCTCAGCTCGAAAAGTAATTGTCACGAATGATCAAACTACTATTATTGAGGGTAGCGGCAATCCGGTCGAAATTACTGCTCGAATAAAACAGATCAAAGCGCAATCTGAATCTGCTAATTCGGATTACGAGAAAGAACATCTACAAAAGAGAAGAGCTGCTCTCGCAGGAAAGGTTGCTGTTATTAAAGTTGGGGGAGCAACTGAAACTGAAATTGAAGAAAAGAAATATCGAGTTGATGATGCCGTAGCTGCAGTTAAGGCAGCACTTAGTGAGGGAATAGTTCCTGGTGGCGGAGTGAGCCTTATAAATATCGCAGATGCTATTACTATTAGTGGAGACGATACCCTCAAAGCAGGTGGTCAATTACTTAAAAATGCACTCGATCAACCATTTAGGATTCTACTTAGTAATGCTGGTCTCAACCCCGACGAATGGCTACCTAAAATTCGTTCAGGCAAAGCAGGCCACGGAGTTGACGTGAATGATGCAAGTCAACTTATCGATTTAAAAAAGGCTGGTATCATTGATCCTTCGCGTGTCACTAAAGAAGCACTTCAGAATGCAGCATCTATAGCGGGTACTGCTATGACAATGGGAGCACTCGTCGTTGATATTCCCGAAAAAACAACTTCCACGCCAGACATGAGTGGTATGGGAATGATGTAACAAAAAGTATTTAAACAAAAAAGGGACTCCTCGTGAGTCCCTTTTTTGTTTAGCAAGTATAATTATTTGTTTTGCATAAAATAGTTAATTTCATTAATCACATCTAAAAGTGCTTGTGCTCGTGTATTTTCATCCGTTATTTCGTGCGCCGTGTTGTATGCCATAGGAACGAGTGCTTGATCATCAGAAGCCTGAATCATCATCATAAGAGTCTTAAACTTTTCTTCTGGGGGCAGATTAAGCTGACCAACTAGCGGAGACAATTCTTTTAACGCTTCTTTTTTGATATCCAGCAAATCTTTGCCAACTCCTGGCGCTTCGGTAGAAGTTTCTGGGTTATCGAACATCGGTGTTCCATCATCTCCTATTGAAGGTGCGGCAAGCGATTCTGCGTCATCATTGACAACAGGCTGCGCGAATTGAGGGGGTGCTGGCATTGCGGGAGGTGGAGCTGCTGGCATAATCGTTTGCCCTACAGTGTTCCCGCTCGGCTGATTAGTTTGTGCTGGCATTATAGTGCCGGGTTGTTGAGCCACAGTTTGGCCCGTTGTTTGATCGAACATGCCACCCCCATTACGATTTTTTATTGATTAATTCTACAATAACATAAGCTTATTAAATAAATAAAGCTTGATACGGCTTATTTTGTTAAAATAGTAGTTACTAAAGATTAGTATTAATCATAAATAAAGGAGCCCTATGCTAGATGATGTTGTAATGATTCATGAACGTGATGCTCAGGATTCGCTTGGTATTGCTGAAAAACAGTGGCAGCAGCTTTTGGTAGACTTCGATATTGAAAAAATGAGTACTAAGCCTGCAAATATTGTATTTGCTGGCATGGGCGGATCAGCGCTCGGGGCATTACTTGCTTCAACTTGGCCAGGTTTTGAAATTCCATTTGAAATTGTAAGAAACTATTCAATTCCTAACTATGTCAGTAGCGCAACCTTATTTGTTGCATCAAGCTATTCAGGAAATACAGAGGAAACGCTTTCCGCTCTTGAGCAGGCTGAAAAAACAGGCGCGCAGATAGTGGTTATAGCTGGAGGTGGAAAACTAGTAGAGATCGCCCGTGAAAAAAAATATCCACTTGCAGTTTTACCCGCAGTGACGCAACCGCGATATGCTGTTTTGTATAGCTTCAGGGCATTCCTAAGCGTGCTTGTTGCTGCGCAACTACTCGATGAAGAGCAGATGAGAGCAGAGGTGCAAAAAGCGAGTGATTTTCTTAAGGCACAAACAGGCCTCTGGGCACCAACTATCGAAACCGCCAAAAACCCGGCTAAGAAACTTGCGCTTGATCTCGTTGGCAAATCTATCGTCGTCTATGGGGGGCCATTGACATACCCAGCCGCCTATAAGTGGAAGATAAGTTTTAACGAGAACGCAAAAAATATTGCCTGGGTAAATCAGTTTCCAGAATTCAACCATAATGAATTCCTCGGTTGGACTAGTCATCCTCTCGACAAACCGTATGCAGTTATTGATTTACGTTCATCATTTGAGCACCCACAAATACAAAAACGTTTTGAAGTAAGTGCAAAGTTACTCAGTGGTAAACGACCAGCACCTCACACTGTGCAAGCAGAAGGTGAATCGATGTTAGAGCAGCTACTATGGCTTGTAGCCATGGGGGATTTTGTCAGCCTTTACCTTGCCCTATTGAATGGCCTCAATCCAACACCCGTTGATTTAATTGAAAAATTCAAAAAAGAACTCATATAATTTTTATTTATTAGTCCAGCTTCGCTATACTTAGAACCAATTGGTATCTGGAGGGGTCGCCTAGTGGCCTATGGCGCTCGCTTGGAAAGCGGGTTGGGGCGTGAGTCCCTCGAGAGTTCGAATCTCTCTCCCTCCGCCAATTCCTCAATTTCGTTATAAACAGTTATAGATGATACAATTTTAAGATATGGACAATGTAGTTTCATCTCTTGAAAAAATACTAAAAGATACCTTTGAAGTTGATGAAAGGGTGTTTTTTTCTGTTCCAGATTTTGAGTTCGGTGATGCTACCACTAACTGCGCAATGCAATTATCCAAAACACTAAAAAAAGCTCCTCGCGTTATTGCAGAAAAAATTGTGGAAACCCTAGAAGAGGAGAATCCGAGCTGGTTTTCGTCAGCCAAAGTTGAAGGACCTGGTTTCATAAACATAGTATTCAAAGATAATTTTTTGTTTTCTTTTATAAATCATAAGCAGCAAGCTATTGCTGCAAGTGAATCTTATGTGCTGGAGTATTCATGTCCAAATGCCTTCAAGGAACTCCACGCCGGTCACCTCTATCAAACGGTAGCTGGTGACAGTATTGCTAAATTATTAGAATTTGTTGGCGCTAAAGTAGAGCGTACAAATTTTGGTGGTGATGTTGGGCTTCACGTTGCGAAAGCAATGTGGGGTATTCAAGAAGCATTACATAGTGAAATAAAACTCGATGCCATTGAGCCTCATCAGCGACCTAACTTTTTGTCTAAAGCGTATGTTTCGGGAGCGGCGGCTTATGAAGAAAATGAAACCGCAAAGAATGAAATAGAGATGATTAATAAAAAAATCTATGCGCTACATGATAATAATGACCATGAATCAGCTTTTGCAATCACTTATTGGACGTGCCGTCAGTGGAGCTACGATTATTTTGATGAATTTTATAAAAAAATTAAAGTTGCTCCATTTCGTTTTTATGCCGAGAGCGAGACAGCGCCAGTTGGCATGCAACTGATCGAAAAAGGAAAAAAACAAGGTATCTTTGTGGAATCAGAAGGCGCGATAGTCTATCACGGAGAGCAGCAAGGACTACATACTCGTGTTTTTGTCACCAAAACAGGGCTTCCAACCTACGAAACAAAGGATTTAGGGGTTATTTATAAAGAATTTGAGGATTATCATTTTAGTAAGCGGATCTTAATTACTGGGCGTGATCAAACAGAATATATGCGGGTTGTTTTTGCCGCAGCCGAACAAGTTATGCCAGAAACGAAGAATAAGATGCTGCATATAACCAATGGCATTATCAAGTTTGCCAGTGGTGAGAAAATGAGCTCGCGACTTGGCAATGTAACAACTGCTAATGATGTTTTTGAAACGGTTTACGCAAATACACCATCGGAAAGCCCGGAGTCTACCAGAACTTCACTAGCGCTAAGTGCAATAAAATACAGCTTACTAAAACAGCGGCTAGGTTCCGACGTCGCTTTTGATATTGAAAATTCTGTAAGTCTGCTGGGTAATAGTGGCCCATACCTTCAGTACGCACTAGTACGTGCCTATAGTATTCTTGAAAAAGCACACTATACCGTAGCTGAAGATTTCGAAATTAGTTCGTTAGAATCTGGTGAGCGGCGACTCGTGCATCAGCTAGCAAAGTTTAGAGAAGTCATCTCTTCCGCAGCACTAACTTATGCGCCCCATGCTCTTTGTACCTATCTTTACGAAACAGCAACTGCCTTCAATGTTTTTTACGAACAAAACCGAGTTATTGGTGATAATCGGAGTGCGGTTCGACTAAAAATAGTGTTTGAGTACATGAAAATACTAGAGACAGGGCTCACATTACTCGGTATTGATACGATAACAAAAATGTAACTATGAATGTGATCGAAAAAAAATGAAAACTATACCAAAAACAGCACTCATCCTTTTTCCTAACCAACTTTTCGACCCAGAGCATTTACCCGAGGCAGATATTGTTTATCTACTCGAAGAGCCATCTTTTTTTGGTATTTCACCCAATAGACCAATTAAATTTCATAAACAAAAATTAGTAATGCACCGAGCAAGTATCCGCAGCTACAGGGATGAACTATCAAAAATAAACATTCCAGTAGAGCTAGTTGAATTACCCGAACTACTTGACGTCACTTCGTTTATCGTTACGCTCGCCAACAAGGGAATGCAACACATTAAAATATTCGATGTGACTGACCATCGGCTGGAAGAAAGTATTTATGATGCCGTTCATTATGTTAAGAGTGATTCATTCGAAATTGAGACGGTGACTTCACCGGGTTTTATTTTAGATAAGCGTGAAGTATTCGCATATTTTTCAAATAAAACATCCTACTCATTCCAGGATTTTTATTCCCTACAGCGCAAATCTCTTAATTTACTCATGGATAAACACAACAAACCAATTGGTGGCAGGTGGAGCTTTGATACAGAAAACAGAAAAAAGCTACCAAAAGGGGTGACTGTCCCAGCTGAGCCTGTACCGCTGACAAGTTCGTATGTCGAGGAAGCTAAAACCTGGGTAGAACATCACCACGCAGATAATCCTGGAGATATGGAGACATTTATGTGGCCAACAACCAGAGCAGAAGCCAAAATACTATTGCAAAACTTTTTAGAAGAACGTTTAGAAAATTTTGGACCTTATGAAGATGCAATTGAGCAGGATTCAGTTTTACTTTTTCACTCAGGCATTTCTGCTCCGTTGAATATTGGATTATTAAATCCGAGAGAAGTCATCGCTGCACTCAATGAGTTTACTCAAAAACATCAGACATCACTTGCGAGTACCGAAGCTTTCATTAGGCAAGTGGTGGGGTGGCGAGAATACGTGCGAGGTATATACGATTGTAGAGCAAAGGAACTTGTTGAAGGGAATAGGCTTGGCCACTACAGGAAAATGAACGAAGCGTGGTGGATAGGAACTACCGGCATCCCTCCCGTTGATATGGCAATAAAAAAAGCACAAAAATACGCATACACTCATCACATTGAGCGACTTATGATTCTGGGGAATGCTATGCTACTGAGCGAAATTGATCCTGCTGAAGTCAATAATTGGTTCATGGCTTTTTTTATCGATGCTTATGAATGGGTAATGCTACCTAATGTTTTTGGAATGAGCCAATACGCCAGTGGATCAATTATGACAACGAAACCATATATTGGCGGAAGCAATTATATACTTAAAATGAGTCATTTTGAAAAAGGGCCGTGGACTGAAACTATGGATGGATTGTATTGGCAGTTTGTTGATAAACATAAGCAATTACTCAGTACGAATCCTCGGACTAGTATGATGGTGAGCTTGCTAAAAAAAATGCCTATTCCAAGAAAAAATGCCCTCTTTTTAAAAGCAACTGCCTTCAAAAAACAAACTACAAAATAGGCGAGTATATAGATATAATAAAAATATGAAAAAAAATCCTGAAGAATGGAAGAAAATCCTTACCCCTGAGCAGTATGCAGTACTAATCGATAAAGAAACTGAAGTGCCATTTACTGGAGAGTATCTCTATAACGAAGAAGATGGTACGTATGATTGTGCCGCCTGCCACGCGCCACTTTTTGCGAGCGAGACAAAATTTGAAGCTCACTGTGGCTGGCCTTCATTTAATAATGTTATTAGCGATAAAGCAGTAATTCTAAAAGAAGATCGATCAGCTGGCATGCAACGAGTTGAAGTTGTATGTGGTAATTGCGGGGGGCACCTGGGACATGTATTTAATGACGCACCCGATCAACCAACGGGTGTACGATTTTGCATTAATTCTGCTGCACTAAATTTTGCTGCTGATAAAAAACGCACTACATAAACACTTTTAAAGTGTATAATCTCTAAACAATGAACAAAAAATCTGCATCTATGCCTGAAAAATTACTCTGGGTTGATCTTGAAATGACCGGACTCGACCCGGCTAAGGATCGGATTTTGGAAGTTGCGGCCATTGTTACTGATTTTAATTTTAATGAGTTAGCCTTATTTGAGTCTATTGTTCACCAATCGAAAACAATTATTGCTTCGAGCAACCAATGGTCATTGGATGCGCATACAAAAAGCGGCCTTCTCGATAAAATTGAGCACGCCCCAAGAGAAGAAGATGTTCGAAATGAATTTGTCGCTTTCATTAAAGCAAACTTCAAAGAAGAGTCCGCAACCCTTGCCGGCAATAGTATTCATCAAGACCGTCGCTTTATCGACGCCTGGTGGCCCGATGTCGCTCAACTTTTGCACTACAGAATGGTCGATGTCAGCAGCTTTAAAATTATTATGCAAACTAAATACAGTAGAGTTTTTGCTAAGTCGGAGTCTCATCGAGCGCTTGAAGACATTAGGGAATCAATTGCTGAGCTTAAATACTATCTTTATTTGGAAGAAAGAAAACGATGAATTTTGAAGTAATAGATAAAACGTTAATGAGCTATGAGAATGTTAGCAAGTCATTTCCGTATGGCGAAAATATTTCTGTATATAAAGCTGGCGATATGCTCTTTGCGCTAGTGCAAAATACAACCGATCCACTTCGTATAAGTCTGCGCTGTGATGAACAACTCGCTGCATTACTGAGGGAGAAATATGAAACGGTCTTGCCTGGTCAAAAATTAAACCAAAAAAAATGGAATACTATTATCTTAAGTGGTCAGCTCAGTGTTGACGAAATTTTTGATCTTATCCGCCATAGCTATAATCTTGCAACTAATTCGTAGGAATATTTTGTACTAGTGACTTTGTGTCTTCGTAGAATGATTGTAGCTGTTTTTTTGTGGCAGTACTTTTTGTTGCAGTGTATGTGGTCTGAATAGTGGCGGCATAGTCGCCAAGGCGAGCAATCATGAGTGCATCATAGGTGCTATCGTAGGTACCGCCATTAAATGCTTGTTGTAGCTGATCGATATATTTAGTATTTGAATAAGGAGCAATAAGTTTGGCGGGTTTCTTTTGACCCAGTTTTGAGAGGATCGAATTAGTCTGAGTACTTTCACTTGTTAGCACTGCCCTCACTGTTGCCGCATTATTTAGTGTCGTAGTATTTTGAGAGTTTTTTGTAGCATCAGTTGTAATGTCTATCATGTCATTTTGTTTTGCCGCTAATTTATAGAAATCTACTAAAACTGAACCATTTGAACCTGAGATAATTGATGTAACGATAAAGAAAATAATTAGCAAGGCAATCCCTCCCGCAACTACTACAAGCAGTCTTGTGGTTTGCGATCCACTCGAAGGAGCACGCCGAGCCTTATTCTTTTCAGGATTCAAGATAAAATCGTAATTATTGGAAGGCTGTTCATTATTCATAATATAGTACTAATAGCATAACCAATTTTATTCTGAGGTGCTAGTGCTTGTGCTTGTTTCCCCTATGTACGTGTACAATTACAACTAGTATGGACGCAGTTGAAGATATAAAAAATAGACTATCAGTTGAAGATGTAATCGGCGATTACATGGAACTGAAAAGGGCAGGAAGGAATTTCCGAGGCCTATCTCCTTTTAATAGTGAAAAAAGCCCTAGTTTTATGGTGAGTCCAGAAAAACAAATATGGCATGATTTCAGCAGCGGTAAGGGCGGCAATATGTTCAGTTTTGTTATGGAAATGGAAGGAGTAGACTTCAGAGGTTCTCTTGAGATTCTCGCTAAAAAAGCCGGCATAGACCTTGGGGTTTACCAAAAAAATGATGGAAAGTACAGGCAACAGAAAGAAAAATTACTAGAAGCTGTTGAGCTTGCAACAAAATATTATGAGCAGTCACTTTTAAAAAATCAGCTTGCACTCGACTATGTACTTAAGCAGCGAAACTTTAATAAAGAAACACTACAGAATTTTCGACTTGGTTATGCGCCGTATTCAGGGTCAGCACTTGTAGATTTTTTAAAAAAGAGAGGTATAGCTGAAGATATCATTTTGAAGGCAGGTCTCGGATCTCGGCAGTATCGAGGGGTGGCCGATATGTTTAGAGGGAGAGTTACGGTTTCCCTGGCTGATCCGCAAGGTGCACCCATAGGATTTACGGCTCGAATACTCAGTAACGATATCGATGCGCCAAAGTATATAAATACTCCACAAACTGCACTGTACGATAAAAGTCGCCATGTATTCGGCCTCCATCTCGCTAAAGATGCTATTCGTCGATCTGGTTTTGTGGTTATTGTTGAAGGAAATCTTGACGTCATCGCTTCTCATCAAGCTGGAATAAAAAATGTTGTTGCTACCGCTGGCACCGCCATCACTCAGTATCACTTGAAAGCACTGCATCGTTTTACTTCAGATATTCGTCTTTGCTTTGACCAGGATAATGCCGGCATAAACGCGGCAGAGCGGGCCATTTCTGTAGCGCAGGGCGCAAAGGTGCAGCTGTCCATTATTTCTATAAAGCACTCAAAAGATCCCGATGAGCTTATTCAAAAAGACCCCAAACTATGGGTTGAGGCTATTGAAAAGCCACAATATGCACTCGATTGGTTGATAGATCGATATAGTTCACTCTTTGATATCTCATCAGCCAGAGGCAAGAAAGACTTTACTGACAAACTCATGGAAACGATGACGTATTTAGAGGATGAGGTTGAGCGAGATCATTATTTAATGAAACTTGCCGAATTACTAGCTATAGGAGAGCAGGCTATCCGAACAAAGCTCGATGTTTTCAGTGAATTGAAAAAAGAAAAACAACCCAAAAAGATAATCGCCAGTCCTGAACAAAATATAGTTGACCCCTACATGTATCAAGATCAAATACTTTGTCTTCTTGTAGCATTTCCAATAACGAGGCGATTGCTTGAGACAGAAACAACACCACTTAACTTTAATAGTCCACATCGACAAAGAATCTACGACTATATTCAATCCAATCCACATAGCTCTTTAAATGAAAATACTCCTAAGGAGTTGCAAGATGATGAGGACTATGTCAAAATATTATTATTCAAAGCTGAAGAGCTCTATAACAGATTCGACTCTAACGAGCGACTGAGAGAGCTAAGAGATTTAATCCACAAACTAACAAAAAAATATCAAAAAGATCAAAAAACACAGCTCACCGAAGAAATTCGAAATGCCGAACTAGTAGGTGATGAAGTTTTGGTGGCAAAACTACTCAATAAATTCAACGAATTATTAAAAAAAGAATAGGAGCTCTCAATGGCTGATGACGCACAGATGAAAGTTTTAAAAGAAGCTAAAAATCTATTACTCGAAAAAGCAAAAAAAGAAGGTAAGATTGAGCAGAAAGAAATTTTTGCTTCAATTCCTGACGTACCCGAAAATCTAGATTTACTTGATGCATTGTATACAGAACTATCCGAAGGTGCTATAGAATTAATCCCTCTTGATGAACCTATTGCAGAATTTGAAGCAGAGTGGGTAGCTGAAGAGGAAGAGGAAGAGGTCGTTGTAGACCAGGCGGCATTCTTGGATGATGTTTCTGATGACTCAGTTCGTCTATATCTAAGAGAAATTGGTAAAATCCCGCTTCTTACATCTGAGCAAGAGCTTAAACTTGCCCATGAAGTAGTTGCCGGAGACAAAAGAGCTAAAGATAAGATGGCAGAAGCGAACATGCGTTTGGTTGTTTCGATTGCTAAAAGGTATGTTGGAAGGGGCCTTGATTTGCTCGATCTTATTCAAGAGGGAAATACAGGACTCTTACGTGCGGTAGAAAAATTTGATCCAGACAAAGGCTTTAAGTTTAGTACCTATGCGACCTGGTGGATTAGACAGGCTATTACTCGAGCTATTGCCGATCAAGCTCGAACTATTCGTATTCCAGTTCACATGGTTGAGACCATTAACAAATTACTGCGAACACAGCGAAGACTTACTCAGGAACTTAATCGTGAGCCAACCAATGAAGAAATCGCCAAAGAGATGGATATAGAAGTTGAAAAAGTTGAGCATATTATGAAGATCAAACAAGATATTCATAGTCTTGATCAAAGTGTGAGAGATGATGAAGAAGACTCGGTATTAGGGGATTTCGTGGAAGACGAAGATACAATAACACCTGAAGAATCTGCAGCGAACCAACTGCTTAAAGAACAAGTCAAAGATTTGCTTGGTAGTCTGAGTGAGAGAGAACAAAAAATTGTTCGTTTGCGATTTGGACTTGAAGACGGCAAAAGTCACACACTTGAAGAAGTTGGCCAAGAATTTAGTGTCACACGAGAGCGAATTCGACAAATAGAAGCCAAAGCACTCGCTAAGCTTAGAAAACATAAAGACAGTAAGAAATTACTCGACTATATTCGTTAATCTATGATTATAGGTATTTCAGGGACTTTCAGTAGCGGAAAAGATACGCTTGCAGCGCATCTTTCCGCAGTCCATTTAGTGCCTATTGTTAATACTGGTGACATAGTCAGACGTGAAGCGCTAGTTCGGTTTAACTCTGTCGAGCGACCCGTTTTACATAAAGTTGCCACTGAACTTCGAAAGAAATATGGCGGTGGCGTACTTGTTGAGCGCGCACTGCTTGAGCAAAATGACGCTGGAGTTATTATTACCGGTATTCGTTCAATGGGTGAGGCAAAAAAAGTGATCGAACAATCTGGTATTATGATTTTCATTGATGCGCCAATTGAGACACGGTACGAAAGAATGAAGCTCCGCAATAGGGATCAGGAAACCACGATATCATTGCAGGAATTTATAGCTCGGGAAGACACAGAACGAACTTCAGGAGATGGTGATGAAGATTTCAATATTGATGCAATAGAAAAAATTGCACAAATAAAACTTATTAATCTTGAAGACCAAGTGGCACTCTTTGGCGAAGCTGATAAAGCGCTCAAAGAATTTATCTAAAATAACATTTTAATACTACTTGACAAAGCCTTTATGCTTTGTCTATGCTGTAGGTAGTAGAAGCGACGGTGGTTGCTAGAAAAAATTAAAATTTATTTTAAAACAAAAGGGAAAAAATGGACATCAATTTTGGGCGTCCTGCGTATCAAGCTGTTGATGCGCAACTTTTAGCAGTTCAGGAAATTGCTACGCCGCACATGCAAACGAATGAAATAAAGGTATCAGCTACTACTTCAGTAGTGAACCTTATTCCAAAAAGGATTCCAACGCCCATTGACTTCGAACTTAATGCGCGAATGTATCGAAGAAAACTGTTAGCTGAACGGTGGGCAAAACGGCTCAGTATTGTGATGTATGGATTACTTGCATTGGCAGTTTTGCTTGCTGTTATCGGATTTTGGGTAGATCATATTTATCGGGGGAGGGCGTTACCCTATAGTTATGTTGGGTCTATCGCTATTGGCGGGTTAAGTGAGTCACAAATTGTGACCGCATTGCACCAACAGGAATCTCAAATGACTATCAGTTTCACTGATGGGGGGCTGACAACTACCGTTCCCGTCAGTAAGCTTGGAATTGACTACAATATCCAGCAGTTAGCTGATCAAATCACCCATCACTCGTTTAATCCTTTTTTCTATCTTTCTGTTCATCATTTCACGGCAAGCCCAAACTTTACAAATGATGGGCTTGCTCAATTTTTGAATAAATACGTCAATAATACTAAGACTGCTCCAGAAGATGCTGTCATTATCAAGACAAAAACAGGGCTTGCTATTAAACCTGAGCTTCAGGGCTTTCAGGCAAACGCAGACTATCTCTCAAAAAATATTCTCACACAATCAGCAGATTTATCGAGTCCTACCATTAATGTGAAT
This sequence comes from uncultured Candidatus Saccharibacteria bacterium, assembly GCA_903859365.1. Lineage (GTDB taxonomy): Bacteria > Patescibacteriota > Saccharimonadia > Saccharimonadales > CAIOMD01 > CAIOMD01. Next base: position 60,334 of record CAIOMD010000011.1, read on the forward strand.
GTTGTAAGTACTAATCCAAAGATTTATAGTTCAGACTTGGCCGATCTATTGAGTGAAGGAAACGCACTTTTAAAAAATCCTATAACAATTAAATACGGAAATACTATTTTAACACCTTCACTACAAGATAAATTAGCCTGGATGCAAATTACTCAAGTACCCGGTACAACGACTGATTCACTTACCTTTACTCCAGCCTTAGTTCGAGCGTACGTACTCACTCAGGCAAATAGATTCCAGCAGCATATTACCTCAACGAGTGCACAATTGCCCGGTCAAACAGTATCGACCTATAAAGGAATGGTGATTAATAATATTGATGATGTAACTAATCATATCGTTCAAGCAATGAACAATAGCACGCCCGCGAACGAAACCTTCACAACTTCAGAACAGACATATAATACGCTCACTACGGCCGTACACTAACTCTAGGGGACAATTCCAAGCTGTTGTCGTATACTTAAAAGTGTACAATAGCGAGGTTTTCAAATAGCAGACAACAAACCGAGTAAAAGATTAGTCCTCATAGACGGTAAAAGTATCTTTTATCGAGGCTACTATGCTATGCCAAATCTTAGCACGCAAGATGGTACTCCCACTGGTGGTGTATATGGTTTCGCGACACTCAGTCTTGAGGTTATCAAGCGACTAAAGCCAGATTATGTTGCCGTCGCTTGGGATAAACCGAAAACAAATATTAGAAAACGACTTGCGCTCTATCCAGAATACAAAGCAGGACGAAAACCGGCCCCGGCAGATTTTTATGCTCAGATTCCAATACTTCATGAACTTTTAGATTCACTCGGGTGGCCACTTTACGAGCTGGATGATTATGAGGCTGATGATATTATTGCTGGTCTTGCGAAGAAGGCTGATGCAGAAGGAGATATTGAAACATTCATTATTACTAGTGATATGGATGCCTTGCAGTGCTTGAGCAATCATACGAAAGCGTATCTCCTAAAAAAAGGCCTAAGCAATATTGAAGAATTTCATCCTGAAAGTTTTGAGAAAAAATATGGGCTTAAGACGGAACAGTTCTTAGATTTAAAAGCACTACAAGGAGATACAAGTGATAATATCCCAGGTGTCCCTGGGATTGGTATTAAAACAGCTACCGAACTCCTTCAACGGTATCAAACCCTAGACGGAATCTACGAAAATGTCGAACTGATCAGCGGCGCAACGCATGACAAGCTCGTACGGGGTAAAGAGTCGGCTTATTTGAGTAAGCAGGTAGCAACTCTTTTTATTGACGCTCCGATTGAGCTTGATTTACAAAAGATGGATGTCCATAATTTTGATTTACAGCGATTAAGAGAAAATTTAAAAAAACTTGAATTCAGGGCAATACTGCGGCAACTCGATACTATTGAAGTGCCGGCATCTATCGATGAGCCCGCAATTGATTCTAATGAACAACTACTCGAAAGAAAAACAATGAATACACTAACGATGGTTGCACCAAGTAGTGAATTTTTTGAAGAAGCTCAAGAGGTGTACGTGTATGCGCGCAGTAGTCTTAAGCAAGGAAGGGATCCACTTTTTGTGGTTGCTGGTACTCAAAAAGGCGTTACAATTTTGACTAAAGAACACCATGCGCTCATTAAAATTCTTAGCCAGAAGCCATTAATCGGCTACGATCTCAAGAAATCACTAAAGACACTTATGGATCTTGGCGGGAAAGACTTCGTTGTCGGACATGATGTTCAAGTAGCTGCATTTTTACTCAATTCACTTGATAGAGCACTGAGCCTGCAAGAAATCGCTGAACATGAACACATTGTAATTGAGGATGTAACAGACGTTCCTAACGAAGATATAGGTGAATACGCTGTACAGTACATCTCGGGGCTTATTGAAATGACAAAAAAACAGCGACAAGCTATAGAAAAACTCCCCAAACTTGCAAAACTTGCTGAAGAAATTGAATGGCCTATCATACCAATTCTTGCGAAGATGGAGAAAAAGGGAATCTTACTCGACAGCGCTTATTTAGAAAAAATGTCCGTAGTTTTAGAGGACAAAATAAGTGATCTTGAACAAACAATTTATGGATTCGCAGAAGAAGAATTTAATATTTCAAGTCCGCAACAGTTGGCAAAGATTTTGTTTGAAACAATGAAACTGCCAAGTAAAGGAATTAAAAAGGGAAAAACCGGTTTTAGCACAGCGGCTAATGAACTGGAAAAATTGCGCCTCCTGCACCCCATCATTGATTGTATTAGCGCTTACCGAGAATATACGAAATTAAAAAGTACTTACGTTGACGCCTTGCCCAACCAAGCTGACGAAGAAAACAGGGTGCACACTTCATTCAACCTTACTGTGGCGCAAACTGGAAGATTAAGTAGTACAGACCCAAATTTGCAAAATATTCCGGTTCGGAGTGAGCTTGGCAAAACTATTCGAACAGCTTTTGTTGCAGATGAGGGTTGTGTGTTTGTAAGCGCTGATTATAGTCAATTTGAGCTACGTCTGGCGGCCGTATTGGCTAAAGATAGCGATATGATTGAGGTTTTTAATAATGGTGAAGATATTCATGTCAGAACCGCTTCTGAGATATATGGTATCGCACTCGAAGATGTAACGAATGAGCAAAGAAGTGCTGCAAAAACAATCAATTTCGGGATCCTTTATGGAATGAGCCCACATGGATTAGCTGCTGCTACTGGAATGTCATATGAAGAAGCTAAAGATTTCATTGATCGATATTTTTCTACGCGAAAACCACTAGTAGACTACATAGAATCGCTGCGTGAAAAAGCAAAAGTTAAGGGGTATGTAGAAACACTCTATGGTCGTATTCGCCCAACCCCAGATGTGAACGCTCAGAATTATATTGTTCGAGAAGCGGCGCTGAGACAAGCTGTGAATATGCCTATACAAGGAACTGAAGCGGATATCATGAAGCTTGCAATGAAAAAAGTTGAAACACTTTTGCCTAACGACTGTTATCAGTTACTTCAAATTCATGACAGCATTTTGGTTGAATGCCCAATTGATAAAAAAGAAGCAGTTGAAGCTATTTTGAAAGATGCGATGGAACAAATCGCACCAAATCTAGGGATTAAGCTACTTGTTGATGTGCATTCGGGAAATAATTGGGGAGAGCTGTAATTAAGATTAAAATAAAAAAATTTAATAAGAATGCGCTCATTCCTAATTTTCAAACGAAGGGGAGTAGTGGCGCCGATCTACACGCAGCTATCTTACATCCTATTGAAATTAAGCCAATGCAGCGAGCGCTTATTCCTACCGGGATAGGACTGGAGATTCCCGAAGGCTATGAGATTCAGGTTCGAGCACGCAGTGGACTTGCGATGAAAAAAGGGCTGTCTCTAGTAAATGGAATTGGTACGATTGATGCCGATTACCGAGGTGAAATAAGTGTAATTGTGATCAATCTTGGCAACGAAACTATAACCATAGAGCCCGACGAGCGAATTGCGCAAATAGTTTGCATAAAAACTGAGCAACTTGAATTTATTGAAGCTAGTGAATTAACTAATTCTGCCAGAGGAACACAAGGGTTTGGTAGTACTGGCACTAAGCGCGACTAATAACCGATACGTATTACTAATTTTTGCGTTAAACCGCAGCGCGTTTGAATTTCTGTAATACGCATTCGAAGCTCTGAAGCAATAATGCCATTCGGTACTTTAAGCCAGATACAGTCGTTTTTAATACTTATTTCAGGTAAAAAATTAAAAAGGTTTTGGCAATATTCTCGAAGTGCAGCAATTTCAGTTGGCTCATCGAGATTCTTACTGGCTAGTAAATCTTTCAGGCTATCCATGCACTTACAGTAATTCTTTTCTCGCAAGGAGTAAAGGGGTTACAATAGTACAATGCCAGAATTACCTGAAGTGGAAACAGTTCGAGCCGGACTCAGTAGATTGATTATAGGAAAAAATATAATCAGTGTAGACTTTGATACTCCAAAAAGTTTTCCAAATACTCAAACTGACATAGATGCATTTCTTTTGAATACACATTTTATTTCCGCCAGAAGACGAGGCAAGGTATTAATGCTTGATTTGTCATCAGGCTATAGTTTAATGATTCATCTCAAGATGACCGGTCAACTTGTCTATAGAGGAGAAGAATCATTTGGAGCAGGGCATCCAAATGATAGTTTGATTGGTGAACTTCCTGATAAATCCACGCGAGTAACATTAAAATTTGCTCAAGGCGGCGTACTTTTTTTTAACGATCAAAGAAAATTTGGCTGGGCTCGACTACTGCCTACGGCCATTATTTCTAAAGAGCCGTTCATGATGAAACTGGGGCCTGAGCCTCTTGAAGATAGTTTCACATATGATCGATTCATATCACAATTAAAAAGGCGCCAAAATACTACTATCAAAGCTGCACTACTCGACCAAACAGTTTTAGCTGGAATAGGTAATATTTATGCTGACGAAAGTCTGTTTGCTGCAAAAATTCATCCCCAAAGTATCGTTAAGTGTGTACCTCAGGCTAAATTGCGCCTCCTGCATAGCGCTATAAAAGAGATACTTCTTTTTAGTATTGAAAAAGGTGGATCAACTGATCGCAATTATGTGAATGCTGAAGGTAAAAGGGGGAGCTATATAGATTTTGCAAAAGTTTTCAGAAAAGAAAATATGCCTTGTCCGGTTTGCCAGCATGAGATAATAAAATTACGAGTTGCAGGGAGGGGTACGCATGTTTGTAAGTATTGCCAAAAACTCTATAAGGAAAAAATAAAATGATTTATTCATATTTTGGTACTAATAAATTCTTAAAAGATGAGCAAATAAAAAAGCTTATTGCTGAATTTGAAAAGCGCCATACCGCGCTTGCAATTGATCATTTTAACGGTGAAGAAATGACTAAAGAGGTTCTCATAGACGCTCTCAGCACCGCTCCATTTCTAACAGAAAAGAAAATGGTAATTATAAATCAACTTGGTGCTAATAAAACATTGTCTGAAAAAATAGTAAGCCTAGTGGAAATGACAGCATCGACAACCGATCTGGTGCTTGTAGAGAATAATTTTGATAGTAAGTCAGCGCTACATAATTATTTAAAAAAACACTCAACATTTTCAAATAGTAAAGAGCTAGACGAGCGTTTATTAGCCCAATGGGCACAAAATTATGCAAAAAATTCTGGAGCAACTTTGAGCGCAACCAACGCCCTATTTCTTGTTGATAGAATAGGACGCAATCAACTGCAGGTAGCACATGAAATTGATAAATTAGCACTTTTTAGTAGTGATATAACAAAAGAAAGTATCGAACAGCTTGTTGATTTCACCCCTCACAGTCTGATCTTCGCAATGCTGGACGCAGCACTCAGTGGCAATCTCACTAAGATGTTGAATTATTATGAAGAGCAAAAGATGCAGGGCACTGAACCACTCGCAATTCTCGGAATGATTATCTGGCAATTACATAATCTGGCCCTCACACAAGCAGGATCTGGGCTTTCAGTCGATGAAATTGCATCTAAAACAAAACTAAAACCCTATTCGATTCAAAAAAATCAAACAAGCCTTCGTTCTATTAATCGCACAATATTAATTGCTTATATAGATAAAACAATAGAAGTCGATAAAAAAATAAAAACAAGTTCCGTTGATCATGACGATGCAATACGGAACTTGCTTGTTTCTTTTGCTAGATGATTATTTCTTAGCTGTTGGTTTGGTTGTTTTCTTTGCAGTAGGTTTTGCTGCTTTTTTAGCTACCGGCTTTGTTGTTTTTTTAGAAGGGGTGGTAACTTTTTTAACAGTCTTTTTTGCTTCTGGTTTTGCGCCAGCGATTTTTACCATTTTAGCAAGTTGGCTTTTTTTGCGAGCAGCTTTATTCTTGTGAATAACATTTTTCTTTGCAGCTGTATCGACTGCACTGGTAGCTTTTACATGTGCTGCCGTAATTTCAGCAGTTTTTCCACTAGCTAGGGCAGTTTGTAATTCTTTCATTGCCTCACGAAGTGCTCGCTTAGTTTTTGAGTTTCGTGCGGCTGCTTTAGCTGCTACTTTAACTCTCTTTTTTGCTGATTGAATGATTGGCATTAATGATTCCTTTATCTCTTTATGCTTGCAACTGCAACTATTATTTTCATCAATTTGCAATTATAGCCTAAAGAAGTAAATTTTGCAATCATATCTATTGAAATGCTATTGCTTTTATGGTATCGTTTGAAAGTACAAGTAAAAAATAAAAACAAATAATGGATACTACCTCTAAAACCCAAGCAATTGATCGCCTAAAGAGCGCACAAAATATACTTATAACAGTAAGTAGCAATCCTTCGGTTGACCAACTTTCTGCGGCAATTGGAGCCGCCCTTTTGCTTACCAAGGCAGGTAAAAGTGCAACTGCAGTATTCAGTGGTCAGATGCCTTCTACGATCGAATTTTTAAAACCAGAAGAAACCTTTGAGAAAAATACAGATAGTTTACGAGACTTTATTATTTCACTAGATAAATCTAAAGCTGATAAGCTTCGTTATAAGGTTGAAGACAACGTAGTGAAGATATTCATCACTCCTTATAAGACAAGCTTATCTAGTGCTGATCTCGTGTTTGGTGAAGGTGATTTTAATGTTGATGCAGTACTTGCACTCGGAGTAGATCAAAAAGAACATTTAGATAATGCAGTCATGTCACAAAGCAGAATTTTACATGACGCAACTCTTATTGGTTTTATGGCTGGAAAACTTGCTATTGATACGGGAAGTATCAATTGGCAAGACGAAAAAGCCTCAAGTCTTAGTGAAATGGTAGCGAGTATAGCTGATTCTTTTGGTTCAAATCTGCTCGACTCACAAATAGCCACTGCCTTTTTAACGGGAATTGTTGCAGAAACAGAACGATTTAGTAACGAAAAAACAACGCCGCAGGTGATGAACTTGAGTGCCATTTTAATGAGTGCAGGAGCTAACCAACAGCTTATATCTACCGAATTAAGTGAGGGAGAAGAAGAAACACCGACCGATTTACCTAAACCTGATGAAGCAGGGCTCCTTGCGCTACCCGAGGTAAAAACTGAAGTACAGCCCCCTGAAGAGGCTCCTATTCCTACTCCGGTTCTCCCACCAACTCCACCTCCGACCCCGCCACCAACACAGCAATTTATGATGCCAGCGCCTATGCAATCTGATGCGCAGGCATTAGCTGATAAAAACCGACTTGATCAAATCAATATCGATGAGCAAGGTAATTTTGTGAGCGCAGAGGATCAAGCCAGCGGGGATGTTCCTTTGACGCAGGCACAAAATATGCCCGATCATCACGATAAGACTATTCAACCTCCAGCACACCCAAGCCCAGAAGTTTTCACTAAATATGTAGAGCAGGCGCCAATGAGCGGAGGAACGTTAACAGCAAATACGGTTCCCGAGGCTCTTGATCCTAGCACAGACCCTCTTTCGGGTACGCTTCCAAGCACCGCCCCAGGTATTGTAGGAGGAAATGCTGATGCAACCCTTCAGCAATCTATGAATCCCGAAGTGGCACGGCAAGCAGTGATTGATGCCGTTAACTCGGTAGTGCCTTCACAGCCGGCTCAACCACTTGTTCCAATTCAAAATATCGGAGCACAAATTTTAGATGAGATTCCTCATCCGACAGATCAGATAGATAATTCCTCACCTGAACAAAATGCACCACCTATGGTGCCACCACCATTGCCTCTCCCGAATCAGCAACTTTAATTTGGTTTAAAAAAGTAAAAGTTTTCGGTTTTTGAAGGTAGGCTTTCCATTCTTTGAATTATCATTTCAGCATCGTCGCGCTGAGACGCGTGGGCTCTCATAATTTTCTTTTTCAGTTCAAAAACAGAAGATATGTCTACGCTTAGATCAATTTCACTCGGAGATCGTCCCTTTGATCGGTACACAAAACTGGTATCAGGAGTTGGAAGCATATTTTCTGGTATACAAGCGAGCCATAGTTGTTTTATCTGGGGATATTGTTCCGCAAGTTTCACATAGACAAAACAGCTAACAAAGCTCATGACGATATGGTCGATATGCCCCGAAATTCCATTTTGATCCATTGATATGAGCGTTATTTCACACTCTGGTTCATTTACGCAAATAGCTGCCACTATGCTTTCAACCTTACTTGCTATTTCTACGAACTGATCATTCGATAATTTGCCATCTTCATAATTCAAATGGAACTGCTGCTTCACGCCAAGTAGCGTACCGGCGGCTTGCCATTCTTTTAATCTGACCGCACCGAGCGACGTATGCTTGTCTGGGTTATTACCACCACTACCATCTGTAGCAAGTATTAAATAGACGTCCGCTCCGTCTCTTATTTGCAGTGCTAATGTTCCTGACGGGCCAAACGATTCATCATCAGGATGAGCAAAAATACCTATAAAAACTTTTTTCTTCATACATGTATTGTACAATTGCAAAATGATAGAAGGACTACTTTTGGTAGATAAACCAGAGAATATCTCAAGTTTTGGTGTTGTCTCTCGAGTGAGAGGTTGTTTAAAGGCTGGATTAAATGTAAAAAAACTTAAAGTGGGCCATTCTGGCACGCTTGATCCTGCTGCGACCGGACTCTTAGTGCTTGCAATTGGATCGTACACAAAAAGAATTCCCGAGTTACTGCTTAAAGATAAAGTCTACTCGGTTACGATGAAACTTGGGCAAACATCTTCAACGGGTGACAAAGAAGGAGTGCTTAGCGACATTTTGGATATCCAGCCTGCTGAGGAAGAAATTCTACTAGCCCTTAAAAGATTTGAAGGCGAGATAGATCAGATTCCACCCATCTATAGTGCTATTAAAGTAAATGGCAGGAGGGCTTATGATCTCGCTAGAGAAGGCAAGGAAGTTAGTATGAAATCCCGAAAGGCTACTATTTTTAGTAATTCATTCAAAGCTTACGACTATCCATTTGTAACTTTTGAAAGCCATGTGGGAAGTGGCACTTACATACGAACTCTAGTCGAAGATATCGGTAAAGAGCTTGGGTGCGGAGCTTACATGTCCGATCTTAGAAGAACGCAAATTGGCGATTTTTCGGTTACTGATGCGATGGTTCTCGATGATCTTTCTTACTCAAAAATTAATCAGTCGCTAATTTCTCTTGAAAGGTGAGTACTTTTCTGGTACAATACACACCTGTATGATTTCAACAGCTAAAAAAGCAGACCTAATTAAGCAACACCAGACTAGTAAAACAGATACTGGTTCTCCTCAAGTGCAAGCAACTATCATGACTGCACGTATTTCTGAGATTACCGAACATCTTAAAGCAAACAAGCATGACAACATGGCTCGACGTGGCCTTCTACAACTCGTTGGTAAAAGACGACGTGCTTTACAGTACCTAGCAAGCAAAGATCCCCAAGGATACCTTGATATAATTGCAAAACTAGGCATTCGCCGGTAGTTTTTATCTTTTAGTCGTTTAATAATTTTATTAAAAATAGTATAATTTAATAGTAATCATTAAGGTGATAGAGCACAGCTATACAAGGGTATATCTGAACCCTGTCACTTTGATGAAAAGAAAGGATTATTGCATTTATGAGCGATATCATTAACCCATTTGGAAAAAAAATAACAACTGTTGAGACAGAATTGTTTGGTCGCAAGCTTAGTCTTGAAATTAATCGATTAGGTTTTAGAACTACTGCCTCTGTTTTAGTTACGTATGGCGAAACTGTAGTGCTGGGTAGCGCGATGGTGAGCCAGCATCGATTAACCGGAATGGATTATTTTCCACTTAGTATCGATTACGAAGAAAAAATGTATGCGGCTGGCAAAATTAGCGGCTCACGTTTTATTAAAAGAGAAGGTCGCCCCAGCGATGATGCTATCTTAATTGGACGCTTGATAGATCGTCCAATCCGTCCACTCTGGCCAAAAGGTTATCGACACGAAGTACAAGGAGTTGCAACTGTTCTTTCGCTTGATCCTACTTTTCGACCTGATGTTATCGCAATGATTGCAATGAGCGCAGCCTTTAGTTTAACCGGAGCGCCATTTGACGGTCCGGTAGCTGCACTTCGTGTAGGCCTTAATGAAGACGGCACTTTTGCTGCGTTTATGACAAACGAACAATACGATAATGGAGATCTCGATCTCGTTGTAGCTGCTACACAAGACGGTGTCATGATGGTTGAAGCTGGTGCAAGTGAAGTCTCGGAAGAAGTTATCGCAAAAGCAATTACCTGGGCGTTTAAGGAAATGCAACCAGCTATTGCCATCCAAAAAGAACTTGTCAAAAAAGTTAAGGTTGTAATGCAAGAGTATGAGCTTGATCTTCCTAAAGAAGAAATTCAAAAAGAAGTCGACGAATGGGTTGATGGTAAACTTGGGCACAAACTTCGCGCCGTGTATCCCGAGCGTAACGAACTCGTAAAATCACTTCGAGCTGACTTTCACGAGGTGCTTGAGGCAAAACACGGTGAAGAGGTATACAAAGAATTGCGTTCCAAATATGATGAAGCCTTTGAACTTGCTGTGCATAAAGATGTGCGTGCCGGGATCATAAAAGATGGTATTCGACCTGATGGACGCAAGCTGACTGAAATTCGAACTTTAAGCAGTGAAGTAGGCGTGCTTCCAAGGGTTCATGGGTCAAGTATATTTACCCGTGGCATGACACAGGCGCTTAATATTGTAACGTTAGCACCTCTTAGCTATTCACAAATCGTAGATACGATGGAAAGAGATAGTGAACGTCGATACATGCATCATTACAATGCACCTGGCTATACAGTTGGTGAAGTACGACGATTAAGCGGTCCTGGCCGACGTGAAATTGGTCACGGCTACCTTGCTGAACGTGCGCTTGCTGCTGTTCTACCTGACGAAGTCACCTTTCCGTATGCTATTCGTAGCGTTACTGAAATTATGAGTCAAAATGGCTCTACGAGTATGGCGGCTACCTGTAGTAGCACGCTCGCCCTTATGGATGCCGGTGTGCCTCTAAAAGCACCCGTTAGCGGTATCGCAATGGGCCTTATGCTTGAAAAAGATACACCATATATTTTGAGTGATATTGCTGACGCTGAAGACTTTGCGGGTGATATGGACTTTAAAGTGACTGGAACCGAGAAGGGTATTACCGCACTTCAGATGGATATGAAAGTACATGGTCTTAAGCCAGAAATTCTTGCTTCAACACTAGAGCAAGCTAAAGAAGGCCGAAAACACATTCTAAAGCACATGCTTTCAGTAATCGACACACCACGCAAGTCATTGAGCCCGTATGCGCCCCGAGTTGAGAGTATAAAGATTAATCCTGACAAAATTCGCGACGTTATCGGTAAGGGCGGTGAAATGATCAATAAAATTATCGCTGAAACCGGTGCTGATATAGATATCAAGGATGATGGCACTGTCTTTATTGCTAGCCCTGACCAAGCAAGTATTGAAGCGACCAAGAAATGGATAGAGCAATTAACAAAAGAACCTGAAGTAGGCACGCTGTATGAAGGTACCGTCGTTAAGATTATGGACTTTGGTGCATTCGTAAACATTATGCCTGGTATTGATGGCATGGTGCATGTTAGTGAAATTGCTGAACAGCGAATCGGTCATCCTTCCGAGGTTCTCAAAGAAGGTGAAAAAGTTACTGTTAAGCTCATGGCAATTGATGAAAAAGGTCGGCTAAACCTAAGCATCAAAAAGGCAAAGTAAATAGCTCGTTATGCCCCTCGAAAAAAAGGAGCAACTTGAACAAATTAGGGTAGATATTGAAAAAAATAATGTCTGCCCAGATTTGGCCAAGACAGCCAAGCACCTTGTTTTTGGATATGGAAATGTAGATGCAGAGATTCTCATAATAGGAGAAGCGCCCGGAAAAAAGGAAGACGAAACTGGTATGCCGTTTGTAGGGGCGAGTGGCCGATTGCTCGACGAAATGCTATCCAGTATTTCGCTTAACAGGGAAGATGTGTATATAACAAATATTGTAAAATACCGTCCCCCCAATAATCGAGATCCGCTACAATCCGAGAAAGATCAGTTTTTACCCTATCTAAAACAACAAATTACCACTCTAGCACCGCTACTTGTCATTACACTAGGACGACATAGCATGCAGTGCTTTTTACCTAACGCCATCATCGGTGAGGCCCACGGATTACTCTTTAGAGTAAAACAGGAAAATATACTTCCTCTGTATCACCCGGCTGCAGGTATATATAACAGAACATTACGCGAGACGATGAAAAAAGATTTTGAAAAAATCCCAGAAATACTCGCATTAATTAGAAAAGAAAAGTAGGAGAAATACTATATGAACGAACAAAATAACCGACCCAAACTTCCGAGAAAGCCATTGAACGCAGGCCAACGTAAGGATCAAAATGGACCTGCGAAAGCTCCAGCTCGAGCGCGAGCAGTATCCCGTGGTGCCGCAATTCGGGCCCACAAAAGAAACCAAGACGACGCTAATCGAATGATTAGCCAGTATTCTGACGCTAACCAAAAAACAAGAAAACGAGCTAATGTCATCAAGGATGAATTCGATAAGCTTAAGGTAACAATCCTGGGCGGTCTTGAAGATGTCGGTGAAAAGAACATGACAATTATTGAATATCGTAACCAAGCTATTATTCTTGATTGCGGCAATAACCTTGGGGTTGATCTTCCGGGAGTTAACTATGAAATTAATGACGTTGCATATCTTGAAACAATCAAAAATAAGATCCGCGGTTACGTCATTACACACGGACACCTTGATCACATTGGTGGTCTCAGGCACATAGTGCCAAAATATCCAGCACCAATTTTTGGTTCACGATTTACTATTGGTATGGTTGAAAAAACGTTTGATGATGAAACGGCAGATAAAAACTTTACTCCAGAACTTGTCACCGTCAATATTGATAATCACGAAAGACTAGCAATTGGTGAATTCTTCGTTGAGTTTATCAGGGTAACGCACTCAATTCCCGATCCAACGGCGGTTTGTATTGATACTCCGGTTGGACGAATCATTGCAACCGGAGATTTCCGCCTTGATCCAGAACCACTTGACAACCTTACGACCGATATCGCTCGGCTTAAAGAGCTAGGTGATCAAGGTGTGCTGCTACTTATGAGTGAGAGTAGCTATTCTGATGCAGAGGGACGAACTCCAACCGAACATACACTCCAAAAGAGTTTCCATGATGTAATTACGCAAGCCTCAGGCCGAATCTTTGTTGCAGTTTTTTCAAGCAATATGAACCGAACACAAATGATTATCGATGCGGCAGTTGCCGCAGGTCGTAAAGTGGCGCTTGATGGCCGAAGTATGCTTGCATATGCCGAAATTGCGGTACGGCAGGGAATATTGAAAGTTCCTAAAGGAACAATCGTATCAATGCAACAAGCAGCAACGATTGCTGGCGGAAAAGTACTCGTTATGTGTACTGGCGGCCAGGGTGAAGCGAATGCAGCACTAGCACGGATGAGTGAAGGTGATCACAAATTCATCAACCTTAATGAAGGCGACACGGTACTTATTAGTTCATCACCAATCCCTGGTAACGAAGTAAGTTATGATGCAATCAGTAATCGACTTAGTAGAAAAGGTGTTCACCTTTTCCGTCACCCAACCCATGAGTTAGATGGCTGTGGTCCACTGCACGTTTCTGGACATGCCAGACGCGAAGAACTTCGGGAAATGATTAATCTAGTTCGACCAAAATATCTGATGCCAGTACACGGTGGAGCGCTGCGACGAAGATATCACGGGCAACTTGCTATCGAAGAAGGCATTGCACGAGATAACGTAATCCTAGCTGAAAATGGTGATAGTTATTATTTTTCAAAAGAAGGTTTTGAAAATGGTGGTCAAGTTCCACACGGTAGTCTTTTAGTTGACCAAACCGGAACGATCGTCAGCGGCATTGTCGTTAAGGATCGAATTATGATGGCCCAGGATGGTATCGTGGCTGTCGTGCTTACTATAGACAGGAAATCAGGCGCTAGTCTTACTAGCCCCGATATCATTAGCCGAGGATTTATCTATATACGAGATAATGAAGAACTCATGAATGATCTTAGAAATGAGCTACGACGAGCCATACAGCAACGCTTTAAGCGTGTAGAACTCGATAGATTCAAGCAAGAGATAAAAGAGCATGTCACGCATTTTCTATTTGAAAAAACCCAGCGATCACCGATTGTGATACCCGTTATTAACATTGTAGGTAAAAATGGTGCAACACCAGATAACCGCCCGAATCGAACATCCATGAATGTGAATGCTTCACAAAACGGGGTTGGTCAGCGCGAGGATGCGACTGAGCAGGCGAAACGTTTTGCTCAAATGAGACAACAGCTTCTCAATCAAGAATCTAAAACAGAATAGACTTTTTAGACTTTCTGTGGTATAATATACATCATAATAGTCGAATGTATGCATCTGTTTATACATAAAAAAATAAAGAAAATAGGGTAGAATAAAAAGCATATGCCAAAGAAGAAAAAACAAGTAAAAAAGAAAGATAAGAAAGCGGATGTAGAAAAAAGCGCTGCATCGAAAAGTTTTTGGAGACAAGTAAACGCTTTCATTCTTATTGTTTTAGCCTTTTTCCTTCTTATTGGTGGCTTTCATTGGGGTGGAGCACTTCCAGAAGAACTGTATAAGCTAACGAGCTGGTGTATTGGTTGGGTAGCGCTAGTTCTTCCATTTGTGATGATCCTTATCGCCTATTTCAAAATACGAGATAAAGAAAACATAGTCCCTAAAAGTAAATTAGTGAGCGGTTTAGTCCTTCTACTTGGGCTAGCGGCAATGTTACAGATACCAGCTGGAGACAATGGAGCTAATTCGTCGGTAAAAGGAAACTATGGCGGAGCGGTTGGCAGCATAGTCTCAAAGAGCCTACACCTATTTTTAAACAGTATTACCGCTTTTATTGTAAGCGCCGTTATAACGGCGATAGCAGGTATGTATTTCGTTGGACTCACTCCAAAACAGGTGTTCAAAATGCTTAAAAAGTTTATGCGAAAGAAAGAAAACAGCGATACCGACTTATCCGAACTCAAAAATAAAGAGAAAGAACCATCATTCCAGATGCATGAAGGAGTGCCAGTTGTTCACCATAACGAAGAAGGTAAACCAGCACCGAGACTTAGTTCTCTTAAAAATAGTGCATCAAAATTAACTGGCATTGAGGATCATGCTGCGCTTACAGCAGCAAGCGATCCTGATTGGAAATTCCCAGGTGTAAATTTACTTAATCAAAAACAAGACAAAGCAGATCCTGGTGACGTTGGAGCGAACGCCGAAATGATTAAGTCTACACTCGGAGAATTCGGCATAAAGGTTGAAATGGAGGGGGCGAATATAGGGCCACGCGTCACACAGTACACCATGAAACCATCATCGGGCCAAAAGCTCAGTAAAATTGCATCTTATGAGACAAATATTGCCTACGAGCTTGCAGCTGAAGCGATCCGTATTGAGGCGCCAATTCCTGGTAAGCGTGCGGTTGGCATCGAAGTACCGAACTATAAAGCAGCAACAGTCCGCGTTGCAAGTATTGTTGGATCGAAGGAATGGTCTGAAGTAAAATCTCATTTACCGTTTGCCGTAGGTAAGGATATTTCTGGAAATCCTGTTATTGGGTCACTCGATAAGATGCCCCATCTTTTGATAGCCGGCCAAACTGGATCAGGTAAATCTGTCATGATTAATACGTTATTAACGTCACTACTGTACAGAAATAGCCCATCAGATTTGAAACTTATTTTAGTCGACCCTAAGCAGGTTGAATTAACCCCGTATAATGCTATACCGCATTTGCTTACGCCAGTTATTACCGAGCCAGAAAAGACCATAAGCGCACTCAAATGGGCGGTAGCTGAGATGGAACGACGACTTCGTGCATTTGCAGCCGATGGCATGCGAAATATTGCTGAATATAATGATTTCAAAAAAGAAGAGGGCATGCCATACATTGTTATTGTTATTGATGAATTAGCAGATCTTATGATGGTTGCAGCGAGGGATGTAGAAAGTCTTATTGTTCGTATTGCCCAAAAGGCACGAGCTGCAGGAATCCATCTTGTCCTTGCGACGCAGCGCCCAAGTGTTGATGTTATTACTGGTTTAATTAAGGCTAATGTGCCGGCTCGCATTGCTTTTACTGTTGTAAGCTATGTTGACTCGAAAACGATTATCGATCAACAGGGGGCGGATAAGTTACTGGGTATGGGTGATATGTTATTTATGACGAGTGATATGGGCAAGCCTATTCGAGTGCAGGGTGCGCTCATAGATAAAGAAGAGATCGATAAGGTTACCGATTTTCTTCGAGCCCAACGAGATCCTCAGTACGACGATGAAGTCGTTAGTATGCCAGTCCAACTTAACGGTAAGGGCGGTGTAGTTGTTGATCATGGGGCGAGTGAAGCAGACGACGATATGTGGAAAGACGCCGTTAGCGTCGTAGTAGAAAGCGGAAAAGCGAGTACTAGTTTATTGCAACGTCGGCTTAGAATCGGGTATGGAAGAGCCAGTCGAATTATTGATGAGATGGAAGAGCGTGGCGTTGTTGGTCCTGCCGATGGCGCAAGACCAAGAGAAGTGCTTGTACGAAATGTAGAAGAAGTTTTTCGCAGTTCAAATGAAGAAATAAATGAAGTAGTTTCTGACGATCCGCGTGACGAACTCATTACCTAGCAAAGACAATCCTTCCCTTGACTTATAGGGGTAAATAGGATAAAATTACATCATTATTAATTAACTTCAGGTTACCATTTTTAAAAGAGGTAGCCAGATCCGAAGGAAGGGACTTACATGCAACAATACGAGATTGCAGTGCTCTATCATCCTGATCTTGAAATAGATCTTGATAAGTCAGCACAAAAAGTTACTAAAATTTTTACCGATAATGGTGGGAAAGTAGTAGCTGAGGACAATTGGGGTAAAAGAAAACTTGCCTACACAATCAAAGGGCACGATCATGCAGTATATGTTTTTTATACGGTTGATTTGCCAGCTGAAGGTGTAAGAAAAGTTGAATCTACCCTTAACATCACTGATGAAGTGGTACGATTCCTTATTACTAAGCCTGACATCAAGGCCATCAAAAAAGCGGAAGCTTTCAAGATAGCGCGAGCTAAGAAGCAGGCAAATAGGGTTGAACAAAAAGAAGAAAAAGAAGAAGATAACGAATAACAGGGAATTTAAGAGGGGAGAATAAGATGGCACGAAGCTTTAATCAAGTAGTACTTATGGGAAACCTAACAAGGGATCCAGAACTAAGAGCAACACCTAATGGTCAAAATGTCTGTAGTTTCAGCCTTGCCCTTAATCGATCTTACAAAGGATCTGATGGCAATTGGCAAGAAGCAACTGATTATGTTGACGTGTCAGCTTGGGGCCCAGTTGGTGAACGAGTTCATCAGTACGTCACCAAGGGGCGACCCGTTCTTGTGAGCGGACGTTTGCAGAGCAGAAGCTGGGAACAAGAAGGTCAAAAGCGTAGCAAGGTTGAGGTTGTAGCTCAAGACGTTACATTCTTAGGCGGAAGAGGTGAAGGTGGAGATGAGTCATCGGCACCATTAACTCCTACAAGCACTACTAAAAAAGCTTCCGATAAAGATGTTGTCATCGATGACATCTCTGACGAGCCAATCGATCTCTCCGAGATTCCATTTTAGAAAGGAACTATTCATATGGCAAAGAACAAGCACAAACAAGTTACTGGCGCAGTATATTTTGATTACAAAGACTTTAAGACTCTTCAACGTTTTGTTAACCAATTTGGTCAAATCGAAGTTCGTAAGCGAACTGGTTTAACTGAAATGCAACAACGAAGACTTGCAAAGGCGATCAAACGAGCTCGTCATATCGCGCTACTTCCATTCGTTTCACACGGATAGAAGACGAACAAAACATCTTTTAAAGTAAAGTGAGAAAAAGCTATGGCTTTTGGTATAACAGATTTAAAAAAAGGCACTATATTCCAACTAGACGACGTTCCGTATAGGGTGCTTGCGTATGGCCAAAAAGTGATGGGGCGTGGTGGCTCTATTGTCAATGTCCGTATCAAGAGTTTGATAGACGGCAAGGTCCTTGATAAAACATTTAAGGGAAGTGAAGACATCCAACCCGCAGATGTTAACTATTCAACGATTCAATATCTCTATAACGATGGAACCACTTTCTATTTCATGGATAACGACAGCTATGAGCAGATTGAATTATCGAGTGAAATCGTTGAGGAGAACGCGGGCTATTTGAAGGAAGGCGATGAGATTAAGGCACAGCTCTACAATGGAGTTGTGATTAATATTGAACTTCCTAAAAATGTCTATCTTGAAGTAACGTATTCTGAAGACGCAGTAAAAGGTGATACTTCAAGCAGTATTCAAAAAGATGCCGTGCTTGAAACAGGTATTACCGTTAAGGTGCCAGCATTCATTAAGCAGGGTGATATCATCAGCGTAAGTACTGAAGACGGCACCTATAGAGAACGCAAGAAAGACTAACGTGACTAAGTACCGGCTTGATCATGAGCTTTTGAAGCGATCAATGGTCAGCACACGATCACAAGCTGAAAGTTACATTAAACTAGGGTTAGTTTTGGTGAATAAAAAGCCAGTAACTAAGCCTGGTTTTTTTGTTGGTGCGGAAGCATCGATTGAATTAAAGCAAAAAGAACAATACGTCTCCCGAGCAGGGCTTAAGCTTGAAAGTGTCGCAAAGGATTTAGACCTTTCTTTTAAGAATAAAGTGGTGCTTGATGTAGGTAGCAGTACCGGAGGTTTTACTGACTTTGCCATTAAAAATGGAGCCAAGAAGGTTATTGCTGTCGACGTTGGGTCAGATCAGCTTCACCCCTCACTTCGTCATAATGAAAAAATTGAGCTACACGAAAAAACAGACATTCGTGACTTCATAACAGATCAGGTGATAGATGTTGTCGTGATAGATGTCTCATTTATTTCACTTCAAGAAATTCTACCGGCAGTTGCAAAACTTGTGAATACAAAAACAGTTATAGCTGCGATGTGTAAGCCTCAATTTGAGTCAGGTTCAGAAGGGCGTCACAGTGGGGTTGTCAAGAATGATTCGCTCAGAAGAGCAATTCTCAAAGATTTTGAAATTTGGGTTAAAAGACAATTCGTGGTGCTTAAAAAAGCTGATTCAAAAATAGCAGGCGCAAAAGGTAATAAAGAGCGTTTTTACTTGCTTAAAAAGGTGTAGTTTAGACGTTAAAACGAAACTCGACAACGTCGTTTGGTTTCATAGTGTAGGTTTTACCCTCAGTGCGAACCTTACCTGCACTTCGAGCTTTCGTAAGTGATCCAGCTTCTATAAGATCGTTGTAATCAACGATTTCAGCAGCAATGAAGCCTTTTTCAAAGTCGCCATGGATAACGCCAGCAGCCTGTGGAGCAGTATCACCAGCATGAATAGTCCATGCTCGAACTTCCTGTACCCCAGCTGTTAAATAACTTTGCAGGCCTAATGTTTTGTAGGCACTTTTTATGAGCTGTACAAGACCAGACTCTTTAATGCCATACTCCTCAAGCATTTCAATTCGGTCGGGTCCGTCAAGCTGTCGTAGCTCGTCCTCAAGCTTGGCGTTGACAAACAGGGCTTCGCTTGGGTGCACGATGTTTTCGAGCTGCTGCTTTTTTTCTTCGTTTTTCAGTGTCGCCTCATCAACGTTAAAAAGATAGATTATTGGCTTTGCTGTAAGAAGCTGGAGCTGCTTATATTCAGATACTTCTTTTCTAAGGGTTTCATCGCTGAAAAGGGGATTACCATCATCTAAATGTTTTCTAGCATTTCCAAGCAGGGTTACAAAAGTGGCAATTGTTTTATCGCTACGTGCTTCTTTTTCGAGACGCGGAAGTACTTTATCGATGGTTTGAAGATCGGCAAGAACAAGCTCTGTGTTGATGACATCTATATCTTTTGAAGGGTGTAGCTCATTTTCGACATGCAGCACATTACTGTCTGCAAAATCCCGAACAACTTGAACGAGTGCCGTACATTCTCTAATGTGGGATAAAAACTGGTTACCTAGCCCTTCGCCTTTGCTTGCGCCTTCAACGAGACCTGCGATATCCGTAAAAGTGACCGTTGCAGGTATAATTTTTTTTGTATCATAAAGAGCAGCTAGTTTGTTTAGGCGTACATCTTCAATAGGCACAATACCCGTATTGGGCTCAATGGTCGCAAATGGATAATTTGCTGCCAAAATATTATTGCTAGTAAGAGCATTAAAAAGGGTGGATTTGCCAACATTCGGCAGGCCAATAATGCCAATTGATAAACTCATAGTAAGTAAATTATAACAGATTAGAAGGTAAACTTTTTTACTTTACGTTATAAACCATAAGTTGTATTATCTAACTAAGCTATGGGTACAAAAAAGAAATACATGTCACTTAGGTTAGGCGCTGCTTTTATTATTTTTGTAATTTTGATTTTTGGAAGTGGAATATATATTTACAAAAAAAATAATAATCAATTAATTTGTGGCTCAGATACTGAATTGATTAACCGATCAAGCGATGCCATAAAAAATAACGACAACAAAAATCTTTTAGCTAATGTGAACACAATTCTTAAAAAGAATAAGTATAGAGATGATCCTAATTGTGACTTCATTGTGATGACCTATTACATAAACATCAGTGACGGCAGAAACGCACAATCAAGTTATGACCAATTTCGAAAAGAATATAATTCTAAAACTGGCTTAAATACTAAACTTCAGGCATTGGCGTTACCTATTGGCACCTATAAGGGAATAATAGATTATCTCATTAATCAGTCTAATCAACCTATCAAAAGATCATTACCTGCTTCGGAAATATCAAAATGATAAAAATAAATTACTTAAAATTTCTTCCAGTACTCGGACTATTATTCATACCATTATTCTTTAAAGTGCAACTTGTTCATGCTGCATCAGGCACTGGGGTTCCTAATTCAATTCCTCAATGGGTGAAGGATGACATTAATACTCACTGTAATTCCCCGTATAATTGGGGACTAGTTTCTGATACTTGGTTATCAACCGTTGGCCAACCTTCCCAGACTAATATTAATATAGCTCAAGGTACTTCATCAATTAACCTTGATCTTAATGCGATTTACTACCGTTGCCATGTAAACGGTGGAGCGTATCCGGTGAATGGCACTAGTGATGTAACTTTCATTTCTCAAGCAGATAGGACGAATATCCCGGTTCCTGTATCATTCACAGGAACATATCCATCTACTGGCCTAGGTGGAAACCGCTATAATCAAATTGTAGTACGCCAAGTAACGTACACTCCTAGTGCCCCATTTCAGAATTCTCAACAGGTAACCGTCAATCTCTTTAATCGAGGGTATTATTCAGCAACAAATGATATTGATCGATGTTCTATTTGGAACACTGGCGATTATAACGGTCTACCTCACCAAGATAATACTAACCCAAACGCAGGTGCAACAGATTGTGTTACAGGTATATCACCTTTTACCATTAATGTTACGATTACTCAAGTTACGATTCAAGGCGCCGTTTATTCACCCTCTGGTGCAGCCCTAGATGCTGTTAATATTTCTGGTACGAATGTTCCTGGTGGGGTAACGACTGGATTGCCACATCCAGGCTGGTTCAGTTTTAATGAAACAATAGGAAATTGGTTTTCCATACATGCTCAAGATCCTTTTATCGGTACAAATGGACACAAATACAGTGCAGTGAAAATAACGCCATATATTGGAGGTGTAGATAGATCAGCAGGCGCTACGAGCTGTAGTTTTAATGGAACAAATTATAGTGGTCCTGCAAGTTTTTCAGGATATGAATGGCAAAATGCAAATTTACCGAATAGTGGAACAGCACAATGTAATTATGGGCTATCGACTAACGATGGCTACGACTTCCACTACACAAAAGAACAGTATGCGAAGATTGTTGCATCTGCTAATGTTACTCCATCTGGTGCCTACCCGGGTACTATCGTTAACTTCACTGGCTCAGCGTCCGTTTCTCAAACCCTCTCCGATGATGGCGCTGGTGCGTATACAATTACCACCACTCCTTCTATAGCTCCCCCGAATGCAGGTGATGCAACTTTCGCTGGATCTACTTGCGCTGCCTCTAGTACACAAAGTCTTCGTCCAGAAACAACTAAAACGCTTTCTTGCAGAATCACTATCCCCACAACCTCTGCTCCCGGCACTAAATACTGCATCACCACCACCATCTCCAATCAACCTTCCTACGCCAACGTTTCAGGTTCACCTGCACAGGCATGCGTCACAGTGCTCGCACCCCCCACCATTACACTTGGACCGGCAGCTTCACATG
>CAIOMD010000012.1 GCA_903859365.1 uncultured Candidatus Saccharibacteria bacterium
ATCTTGAGGAGACAGTTGCTGCATTTGCACTACTCGAGAGGGCAAGTGGAGCAACAAGTCCAATGGACAATATTCCTGCAGAGGCAAGATATTTTGCTCTGGAAGAAATATCTTTAATTATATGTTTTAGTTTCATTTTTTTCCTTATTTTTTTTTATAAATTACCCTAAAAGAGTATCATATTTTTTTAAAAGCAACCATTCTTTATATAGTTTTCCACAGTTTAATAATAGCCAGTGGCAATAAGTGTGTGGCTAAAGTTGTAAAATCCAGACGGGGTCGTGTTACTTATATTAAATATATACGTGACTGTATATGTGGTGTAGCCCGAGCTACTGGCTGATTGCGCTATTATGTCACCTTGCACATATTTATATAGGTTTGACGTGTTATATCCTGTTGCCGCAGTTCCATAGCTGTAAGTGCTTGATGGAAGTTGCTGAGGATTAGACCCTATTGTTGAAGGACTTGTATTGGCTACTAAATTTATACCGAACTGCTCAGTGCCTATTGTTGAAGCGGTCGGAGTGGAGGGTGTAGTTAAATAGTGTGTTATTCCGTTAGATACAGCACTTGGGGCAG
The DNA here is from genome assembly GCA_903859365.1 of uncultured Candidatus Saccharibacteria bacterium. Taxonomy (GTDB): domain Bacteria; phylum Patescibacteriota; class Saccharimonadia; order Saccharimonadales; family CAIOMD01; genus CAIOMD01. The sequence continues at coordinate 583 of CAIOMD010000012.1, forward strand.
GAGATCCATTTATGACAGTGTAGCCACTAGCAAGATATGCCCTGACGCTAAATTGGGCTGTGGTTGATGCAGTGGATGATGAGGATAAAACTCCGACGTTTGTAACAGAATTAGGGGTGACTAGTTCAATATATGGATCCGCCGTTGTTGTGTACCCACCATATGCCTGATAGTTGGCGCTACTGCTATTACCTATACCCGTATCTCCAAGGCTTGCATTAAGGCAATAATTAGTCGAGCACGCATTCACTACACCTCCTGGACTTACTGATGATTCAGTCACACAGTTTATGCTGCCACAGGAAGTCGTAGTCGCCTTTACTAAGCCAGTAAAGAGCATAGGTACAGAAAAGAAAAGTAAAAAAGATAGATACCAAATTATTCTCTTCAATCTAATTATATTTATCCCCATAATTATTTACTATAATAACTCTTTACGATGCTTTTAGGCAAACTGTTAACGCTTGATTGAAAATTTGTAGTATAGTTAAAGGTAATTAAAGCATAAGATTTTTTATAATAATGGAAGATAATAATAAAATAACAGAAAATGAAGAGAACTCTCTTGAAACTCCAGAGACACAATTAAATTCGCAAGAATCCCTCGACCCCACAACTTCTCCGCAACCCATAATTGATGGGCCTGGTGTATCAAGTTCAAAACCAGAAAGTACCGCAAGTGATGCTATAGAAAAACCGAAAAAATCGTTGCCTCAAAAGATAAAAAAACTCATTTCTAACATTAATATCTACCTTCTGCTCTTTCTACTATTATTAGTAGTGTCTGGTATAGCAGGATTTGCTAGTTACAGGTCAAGCAAAAGCCAAGCAAAACAAAGCAATATCTTCAATCAAACTTTGAGTGCACAAGATTTGCAAAATCTTAAAAATAACAATGCGACAGTAGGAGATTCATCGCAAGTATTAACAGTGGCATCGAATTCTATATTTAATGGTCAGGTACTGGTTAAAAATGATCTTAATGTTGCGGGTTCCATACGTGTTGGGGGTGCACTAAATTTACCTGGTATAACAGTTTCAGGAACATCTAACTTTCAAAATGTTCAAGTGGCAAGCACACTGAATGTAGCGGGTGATTCTGGAGTACAAGGTACGTTAACAGTACAAAAAAATCTTTCAGTTTCGGGCTCGGCCACATTCGGCGGTACTATTTCTACACCTGCACTTAATGTTGGTCAATTGACGCTAAGCAATGATTTACAGATTAATCGTCATATTACGGTCGGTGGACCTTCTCCTCGTGCGTCAAATGGCTCTAATATTGGATCAGGAGGCACGGTTTCAATAAATGGTTCAGATACTTCTGGCACTGTTAATATAAACTTCGGCAATAACCCTTCTGCAGGATATTTTGTAAATGTTGTATTCGCGAACACCTTCACGCAAACCCCTCATGTAGTTATTAGTCCCAATGCGTCTTCTTGTGCTTCAATTGGTTATTATGTGACGCGAAGTACAACAGGATTTTCTATTGGAGCAAACAGCCCCTCAAGTGGTACGTGCTCGTTTGATTACATCATCATGGACTAGACGTCCAGAAAAACAATAACATCGTTATCCTTGACTTGCATTATGCCTTTAGAGATATCTATTTGTCTGTCTTTATTGTCCGCTGTATGAATTTTTAACGTATAGGGAGAGAGGAGAGTTATGAAATTGTGATGTTGGGCTAATACATCAAATGGCCCAGTTTGATTCAGGGCAGATACGCTTTTCACAACTCCCTCAAAATATACCTTATAAGGTGCATATACTTTCAGATGAAATTCATCACTACCAAGTTCACTTTCTTCACTTACTATTTGACCAGTAGATGCGTCTTGTCTGGATGCCATGGTTTAGATAATTATCTCTTCAATACCTTTGAGCGTCTCTTCTCTTGTGAAATATTCACCCTTTACGCCATTTAATCGCTCCATGACAAACATATTTTGTGTAAAATACTCGACCAATTTCTTAGCTTTAGCAAATTCTTCACGATCTGTTGGACTAAGTTCATTTTCTCCAATAATTGCAATAATACCCTTTAGCTGATCATATTTTTGAAGCAGTGCCTGCACCTGCACGCTTAATAAATAATGTCTATCTCCGACGACTTCCGGTGAAAGTAAACTAGAAGTAGTCAGATTAAGATCTACTGCTGGTCGTATTCCTTGTTCAGCAACCTTACGACTAAGAACAATAGTAGAATCAAGTTCGTGAGATATGGCTTGAACAGCTGGATCGGATAAATCATCGGCCGGAACGTAAATTGTCTGTAAGCTCGTAATAGAGCCATTTTCATTTGAACTTAATCTGTCTTGTAGTATTTTTACATCAGAAAAGATTGTTGGTTGATAACCGCCTTCACTCGGAATTTGATCCATAATTGTCGAGAGCTCATTTTTCGCCTGAACAAAGCGGTACATATTGTCCGCAAAAAATAGAATATCTCTATGTTCTTCATCACGAAAATACTCGGCAAGTGCAACTGCAGAAATTGCTACCAAACTTCTTTGCGCCGGATTTTCATTCATCTGTCCAAAAAACATACAAGTATTTTTCAACAAATCATATTCTTTTAACGTTTCAAATAATTCATGGCCTTCACGAATACGCTCTCCGATACCTGCAAAGAACGCTAGGCCCTTTCCGTTTCTGGCTACGTTATGGATAAGTTCCATGGTAAGCACAGTTTTTCCAACTCCAGCACCACCAATGACACCAACTTTTCTACCCTTTACAAACGGGGTAAAGAAATCTATAACTTTAATACCTGTTTCAAGAATTTCTGGTTTTTGAATAGTAAAACCTGAGGATTGTCTCGAATTTGAAAATATATTTTTCTTTTTTATATTTTCTGGAAGAGGAGTTTTGCCATCAACAACCTCTCCTAAGGGATTAAAGATTCTTCCAATAGTTTCGGGCCCAACTGGAATTTCAATACCTAGATTTGTCCTAACGACTGCCATTTTTTTCTGGATGTCTTTATTGGATCGAATATTAATACATATCGCTGTCGACTCATCAAAAAGACTATCAACAAGTAACGGGCTTCTTTGATTATTTTGAACGATAATGACTTCTCCAACATTAGGCATGTTGGTGTCAAAAGTAACGTGAACGATAAGATCTTTTACCGCGGATATAAGACCATTATTCACGATGCAACCTTTCGTAAGCCGTTTATCATTTCTTTTAATCGCTCATCTTTTACGGCTCTACGTGATCTACTATACGATATCTTTAAGTCGTCTACCGTATCATTAGATCGATTATGCGCTAAAGACATTGCTTGAAAACGGCTCGCATATTGAGCTAATTTAGATTCAAGAATAGCCTGACTGAGGGCTATATTTATCATAGAGCGCTCTAGGTGGTCAACAACCGCAAAACTACTTGGCTCAAAAATATAAGTAGCTTCATTTATGACATCACCAGTTTCCTTTGCAAGCTTCCCTCTTTCTTCAATAGCAGTGCTTAAATTAATTCTTTTAACATTGAGTGAAGTGAGGGATACGTATTGTTGATAAAAAACATCAGTCGATTTATACTTTTGCACTTCTTGAATAATAGGAGAAACATTTATATTTACGTCTTTTGAGGGCAATTTAAAATATTTAGTAAAACTTACTCCACGTTGTGCAAGTTGCGTAGTCCCATGCCGGCCTATAACGATAATGTCTATTTTTTTGGGATCATAGCTCTTAAGCATCCAATTGATAAGCCGTTGATCGATATCTCCGCTAAAGCCCCCTTCAGCAGTAATCACGATAAATAAGGTTTTGTTATTCTTTTCGACATCAGTTATATGAGTTCCTAGCTTAAAAGTAGACCCGGCTCTGATTTGAGTATACATATGCCAAAGTGTTTCAAAATAATTTTGACTCTGAACAACCTGATTCTTAATTTGTGCAATTCTCATGCTCGCAATACCTTCAAAAACACTTGTAAGCTCACCAAGTGTTTTCATATTTTGAAGCTCTTTGGCTAGTTCTTGCGGTTTTTTCATTTTTTTACCCCCACAAGAATTTTATCTTTTAGCTGCTTTTTAAGTTCATCAAAGTTTGAATTCTTCTCATCTTCCTTGAGAAGTTTTGCATATTCTGGGACAAATGTTTTTAAAGCATTCACATCAACTGACTCTTGGTCTGAAAGTTCAAGAATAATCTCAAACATTAGTTGTTGAGCGGCCAAGGTAAATGATTCTGAAGGTTTTTGATTAAATAACTCTACGATTCTTTTTCCAAGAATTAAATCTTTTTGGCCTTCGAGCGCTAGTTCTGATCCAAAACGAGTATACTCTGCTGATTGGCGATATGCTGCCAAAGCTTTAAGTGTTTTTGCTGCTATAGCTTTTTGTCTTTTATTGTGTCCTACGCCACCTACACGAGTCACCGAAAGACCATTGTTAAGCCCGGGTCTGGTACCCTCTCTAAAAATATTTAAATCTAGGATCCATTGACCATCTGTTATAGACATAATATTCGTAGGAAGATATGCTGTTATATCACCGCCACTAGCAAGCACTACCGGTAAACAGGTCAATGTTTTAGCATTCGTAGATAATCTTCCTGCTCTCTCGAGTAAACTACTATGAGCATAGAACATATCACCAGGATAAGAGTCTCTGCCTGGGCTCTTACCACTTAATAAGGAGATTTCTCTATAGGCCATCGCATGAGTAGTTAGGTCATCATAGATTATGACTGCATCTCTACCAAGATTAATCCAAAAATGTTCTGCAATCGCACAAGCAACATATGGAGCGAGGTAACTCAAAACTAAGGAATCGAACATTGTTGAAACTATAACGATAGTGTTTTTGAGCGCCCCACTTTCGCTTAGGTTCGTCAGCAATGAATCAACATCAGCCTTTCTTTTTCCAATAAGAACATAGATAACAACTCTGTCTGTATTCTTTTGATTAACCGCTATTTGTGTCATGATTGTCGATTTACCTGACTTACTATCACCCAATATCGCCATACGCTGGCCTTGGGCAATAGGAAATAATGTATCGATGACCGTCACTCCAGTCTCTAGTTGATCGGATAATTGTTTACGAATATAGAGCGGGGGAGCTTCATTGAAAACGATACCAGTAGTTTCCGCGGCTATCGGCCCCTTGCCATCAAGAGGTGCTCCAAGTACATTAACAACCCTACCGATGAATTCATTACCCACTTTAGTGATTAGGTCTTTATTTTGTTCAACTACTCCAATGCCCGTACTGAGCTCATGTTCACCTAAGTGTAATACGGTTACATGATCTTCATAAATATAATGGACGATTCCTTTGGAACCATCTTCGAACATGACTAAGGTGTGTTGTGTCGTCGGTTGAAGACCACGTACTTTTATCATAAATTTATTAACACCGATTACTTCTCCGACCGGATGTTTAGCTTCTACAAGACTTTGAAAGTGTTTATTATTCACCTCTTAGTGCCTTTACTAAATCTTTCTGACTATTTTGAAGGTGCTTTCTTAGGGAAAAATCGTATTGTGTTCTATTAGTGCGAAGCACGGCCCCAACTGAAATCGTAGGCTGAATACCAATGTTCAGAAGAATTTTCGGATCTACTTCTTTTCTAAACCAAGCGATAAGTTTCTGATTCACATCATCGGATGGTTCTGTGGCAAAACTCATATGAAAAAGAATTACTTGCTTAAGGGTTTTTTCCAATTGTTTTATGAGTTTTTTGGGAACATTTTTTTCGTTAAGATTAATTTGATTAAGTTGTACTAAATCCTTAAGCCCAGCAGATAGAGGAATTGGTGATTGAGTTGCTGTTTTACGAACATTATTTTGAACAACCAATACATCATAATCTCTAACTTCTCTTTGTATTCTGAGAATATCCTGTTTTGTTGCAATGGTCATTGGCATCTTAAGCTCCATTTTTAACATCCTCCAGAATTGCCTTTTTATTCTCCTCTAAGCTCTGGAAGATATACTCAAGTTGATCAGTGAGATCAATCTCTCCGCCAATCGCATCAAGGATATAGTGATTAAGGATGTCGGCCATATTTTTCTCAAACCGATCAATAAGGCGCTGTTTTTCTTCAGCTGCTTGGTCATTCATTTGTTGTTCAAGTTGCGTTCTTTGTTGATCAATGACTTCTTGGGTCTTTTTTATAGATTCTAGCGCTATATCTCGTGCACTCGTTATGGATGCTTCATATTTGGAAAATTCATCTTTAAGCACTTTTTGAATCTCATCCTTCATAAAAGTGTTGAGTTCGCTAGTCGTCAATCGAAGATCTTGTTGCAAAAATAGAGCATTCTCGCTTATAACTTTTTCAAAATGTAGCCTACCTCTATTTCTTAGTTCTTCTCTAAAACTATCGTTAAAAACTTCCATTGACTTCTTTTCGGCAATTGCAGCCAAATCGATATCTGGGCTAGCTGATGTAGCTTTATTTTTTTTCGGACGAGGCCATAACAGATAAAGTAGAATTGACAGAATGGCAGCACTGATTCCTATTCCAAACGCTACCTGATACGAACTCATTTCTCCACCCCCAAATTTATATTTAAAGCTTTAGTAATAAGTATACGCCAAAAACACCACTCAGAAAAACTAATAAACTTATGATTACAATTTGCACTAGACTCTTGGTAATTATTTTTTTACTTAAAGGGTTTCTTCCAATTGAAATAATGCTACTACGAACGCCTCCATAAATGAGACTTCCGGATACGAATGCTGTTATAGCAAGTACTAAAATACTGATATAAACTCTCACTGGAGAAACTATTTTACCAGCAACCAGATTACTTGCCCGAGATAATATGCTCGGTAGACTATTGTCGGTAATCAGCAATGGATTCTTACCTATCGCTATATCTACAGTCACATACCCAATATGTAGCGTAGATGTTTTTCCTGTAGAGTCTTTAACGGTAACAGTTCCTATCTGTTGAGCACTATCGTTTGCATTGAATGTACTTATCGACTTACCTACCACCAGAGGGTCTGTCGGTGTTGCCTTGTCACCAATTCCCGTAACTGCAGATAAAGCGACGAAGTCTCCGGGACTAATAGTACCGTTTTGATCATTCACCATGACGCTTACTCTCCCCGATGTGCTTACGTACACGTTTGTGCTAGCGTTACCAATCAAAATTGTTGAACTACTGGGATTAACAACGACTCCATGAAGAAGGTTGTATTGCGACGAATTAATTGGCTCAACTTTAGTTACATCTTTTGGATCTAGTCCAACAATCATTCCATTTTGTAATAGCGTGTCCGATTTGTAACCTTGCGTTACACTTTGCGCTGATGCGATACAATTAAAAACCAAAAAAACCGCAATAGCGGACTCAAGCGTGATCAATATTTTTTTAAAATTATACATAGTCATCGGAGTAATATGTCTCTGATAATTAGTATAGCGCTTTTGCTTATTTTTTAGGTATATTTTGAATAATACTATCCACGAGTTCCTGCATCGCTTTGTACTCGGTGTATTTACCAATAGTTATTCTGATACTACTTCTTGCCTGTTCATCATTTAAGCCGATAGCTTTTAGTACATGAGAAGGCTCATCATTACTTGCATTACATGCTGAGCCTGAAGCAACCATAAAACCTGATTCATCGAGTTCCATAAGTAATCGTTCGTTATCGATGCCATTAATAGTGATGTGAACATTATTAGCGATACGCTTTTTTTCCTTAGGGCCATTTAAGCTACACCCAGGAATTCTTTGCAACAGCTCATCAATAAGCTTGTTTCGGAGTTGAGTAACTCTATCGGCTTCTTGTTGGTAGTTACTCCGCACCTCATCCCAACTGACACCAAATGCAACAATTGCGGAAATATTTTCTGTACCACTTCGCAAGTTTAATTCTTGGCCACCTCCTAGTAGTAATGGACTAATGGTAACCCCAGTTTTTACAAACAACGCCCCGCACTGCTTTGGGCCATACATCTTACCTGCATTGATGCTTAATAAATCTACTCCTAGTCTAGATACTTGAAGATCCAAATAGTTAGTTGCTTGGCAGGCATCTGTATGAAAATAAAGAGGGTAATTATTGCCTTCCTCTTTTCTTTTTTTTCTCATTTCTTCAACAAACCTACTTATTTCATAAATGGGCTGAATAGTGCCAATTTCATTATTTGCATACATCACGCTTATGAGCACAGTTGTAGGTTTAATTATTTTCTTAATAGCTTCAACTGACACAAATCCACTTGAGTCCACTTGAATAATCGAATGGTTGTATTTTTGGGCTGGCGCCAACACTGAATCATGCTCGATTGTCGATGCTATCATATGACCATCAGGAAATTTCTGCATTACTCCATGAATAGCCAGATTATTTGCTTCTGTCCCACCTGCCGTAAAAATAACTTCGAGTGGCTTAGCACCAATACCTTTAGCGATTTTTTGACGCACTGCTTCAATGGCATGTTTATTTTTCTTTGCGGAAAGGTAAAGCGCAGAAGCATTAAAGAATTCTTCACTTAAATAAGGTATCATAGCCTCCACAGCTTTAGGTAACATTGGGGTCGCCGCGGCATAATCGAAATAGCCATATAATTTTCTATTCATTATATGAATATCCTAACAATTTACACGGCTTGATGGTAGATAGAGGAAACAATTTTTTTGTAATAAATTTGGATTGCAGCTTTGAGATGTCGAACTTCAGTGGGACTTAGAGCTTGATAGCCCTTTCCGTCTTGAATTTTAACAATACCATTTGGACGCACATCGTATCGTGTATTCCTGACTTGCCGGGCTCCTGAGTGATCAAGCCACTCTTCGTGCCAAACCCAGGTATGTTCATCGAGACAAAAGAACTCTCTTCGATGTCCATTTGGTACTTGCCCAAAAATAGTTCCACCTAAAATAGCCTCGCGGCGTATCAAATTTCGATATGCCTCGAGACGAGTTTGAGCAAAACTATTTGATTGAACCTGTGCAATTATTTTACGCAGCATTTTTTTGATCCTGGGAATTAACGAGATGGGTAGCAAATGAATTTTCAACAAATGCAGACTGCACAAGGTTTCTGGCATCGATTGCTCGGTTTTCTGCTTCACTTAAGATATCGCTGTTTCTTGCTTCAACTTCTTTCACAAAAGGAGAAATAAACATTTCCTGCGAAATTGGAGCACGCACGACGCTGGATGCTTCTTGAGAAGTTAAAACTGACAAAGCAAGTTCGGTAGCGCGATAGAGCACGTCGCATCGAATCTCTTCGAGTGATTGGTTTTGTCGTTCGTAAATTTCTGGATGTAGTTGCATGGTTATACTTTAAAAAGTCTTTCTGCGTTCTTCGTTGTCTGAATCGCTAGCTGCTCTAGATGCTCCCCTCGTAGTTGACTTAAGAAATCCCCTACGAGTACCACATTTTTGGGCTCGTTTATTTTACCACGTAAAGGGTTAGGTGTCAAGAATGGAGCATCTGTTTCAAGTACTAATCTTGATAGTGGAACTTCCCTTGCTGCTTCAATTTGGTCACCATTTTTTGTAAACGTCATAATACCATTAAGCCCGATATACAGATCTCGCTTCGAAGCTTCATTAAGATCTTTTTTTGTTGCAGTAAAACTGTGAATAACGCCAGTAATTTTTGGATAATCATCATATATTTTCCAAAAATCTTCGAAGGCTTCTCTGACATGAAAAATCATGGGAAGATTATATTTAGCAGCTAGCTCAAATTGTTTTCTTAGTGCATACTCTTGATCTTCTTTAGAAGTATGGTTATAAAAATAATCTAAGCCGCATTCTCCTATAGCTTTTACTTTTTTATTCTTAACTAATGAAGCAAATAACTTGTAGGTTGCTTTATTTCGCAATTCTTTAGCCGCACTAGGATGCACACCAACGCTTGCCCAAATGGTATCGCTTTTATTGGCAAAGTTTATTGCATCTTTACTATCTGAAGTTGAAGTACCTACGCACATCAGCTTAGTTACACCAGCGGTAGCTGCTCGCTCAACTACTTCATCTGCGGGTAGTGGAAAGCTGGGCTCATGGATGTGACAATGAGTATCAAAAAAATTAAACACGTTCACTATTGTACACCCGATTAGAGCCACATCTCAACAATTTCTATTCCTTTGGAAAAAGAGGATTGTCGAGTGGAACAACTATCTTTTGTGAAAACAAATTTTCTATTTTTTCAGATGTATCTGGCATAAATGGAGAGAGGAGATCCGCTATCTCAAGCAAGCAACTCACTGCATATGCAAGCACTTCCCTTAAGTGTTCTTTTTCACTCTCATCCTTGGCAAGCTGCCATGGTTTTTCTGTATCAATGTATTGATTAACTCCCCTTACTTGTTCCCAGACACTATCTAGTGCTTTATCGAAACGGCACGATTGCAATGCAAGGTCATATTGATGCATGTCATGATTTGAATCAGGTATTTCTCCGACAGCACCTTCTTGATACCGTACTATCATAGCTGCTACTCTACCGACAGCATTACCAAGTTCATTTGCGAGTTCATTATTGTATACTTCTTCAATTCTTTTCCAGCTGAAATCACCGTCACTATAACTGGGTATGTGACGCATAAAATAATATCGATAAGCATCTACCCCATACTTATCAACAATCTCGCTCGGTGCAATTGCATTACCAAGACTCTTGCCCATTTTCTTACCATCAACGTTAACGTGGCCATGCACATAAAGAATTTTAGGCAATTCAAGGTTAAGCGCCAATAAAATTCCCGGCCAAATAAGTCCATGAAAACGAAGCACGTCTTTACCGATAATTTGTACGTCTGCTGGCCAAAACTTCTTGAAGTCTGAGCCATCGGGATACCCTAAAACAGTAATATAATTCAATAAAGCTTCAAACCATACATAAATAACATGCTTAGTATCTCCTGGCACAGGAATTCCCCATGAGAGCTTTTCTTTAGGTCTTGAAATACTTAAATCCTCACAGCCTTCGCTTAGTAGCATAAGAATTTCATTCTTTCTGGTAGTAGGTAGAATTGAGATGACATCATTTTCAACAGCCGATTTAATTTCGTTAGCAAGCTTGCCGAGTGAAAAGAAATAATTTTCTTCTTCTAGTTTTTCATACGGTCGATTATGATCAGGACAAATACCATTGTTTTCTTCAGCAAAAACTTCTGTAACAAATTCTTCGTGTCCGACGCAGTACATACCGATATATTTACTTTTATAGATATACTGATCTAAGTCTTTCCAAATGGCCTGAACTCTTTTTTCATGATCTCTATCGGTTGTACGAATAAAGCGATCATAGGAGATATTAAGTAATTTCAGAAGCTCTTCAAATAATTTTACATTTTTTGAAGTGAAATCTAATGGAGAAAGTTTAGCCTCTTTTGCTTTCTCTTCAATTTTTGTTCCGTGCTCATCAGAGCCAGTAGCAAATAGCACTTCAGTATCATCTTGCTTTTTATAATAACGTGCCAATACGTCTGCATAAACATATTCGAGGGCATGCCCTAAATGAGGTGCACCGTTTACATAAGGAATGGACGTTGTGACGTAAAATTTATTCATATTAATTCTTATTGTACCAGTGTTAATTAATTATCTTCATAATTTGATGCTAAATGCCAAAGATTGCAATGCTTGCATTTGTAAACTTTTAATTTTGTTCCGTGTTGATGTTGAGCAACGGTGGCTGCTGTTGCTGCTTGTTTTTGAGTATCAAAAGAAAGTTTCTCACTACATGGCAACAAATTTGACTCATCCATTATTGGCTCGCTACTAAAGTTACTACAAATACAAGTGTTGAATTAGCCGGGATCGAACCCTGCGCCTTAGATCCATAACCTACGGCGGGTGGGACAATTATTAGTCGTTTTCCACCCACCTTCATTCCCGCAACCCCTTCCTCCATCCCAGGTATTACTTCATGGGCACCCTCAGTGAATAAAAATGGCTGTTGATTCCCGTTCGTATCCTTTTTAGTTTGATCAAAAAGAGTTCCGTTCGTTAGCCAGCCAGAATAATATATTGCAACCTTAGATCCCGCGGCAACAGCAGTACCCGTCCCTGTACTAATGTCCCCAAATAACGAATGAGCATTGCCACTATATTTTTCATATTGGATAAATGTCGTAGGATCTATTTGGTTTTGCTGGGTGCTAGCACTTGTTTGGTTACCAGTGAGTTGAGCAACAGGATCTGATACAACATTTACTGTTTGTTGATTAGTGCTATCAACACTAATGGGTGCTGGCGTCGATTGCGTAACAGCTGCTTGTGGCCGATTAACGGTAACTAATCTCGGTTTAGCACGGTTATTAGAATTAATTAAAAATCCTAGTACTGAAGCGAGCACAACCAAGCAACAACCGGCGATGAGCCATAAAGCTCTTTTACTCATAGCGAAGTGATTCTATTGGATCTACTTGGCTTGCTTTAAATGCCGGTAACAGGCCTGCGATCCAAGTAATTACCGAGATTACAACAATAATAAATATAATCAACGATGGACGAATATTAAGAAGCTGAATGCCGTCCACTCCCTTGAGGAATGTCTCAGCAGCAATTTGATTGATAGCAATTTGGGCGAGAAAAGCGAAGAAAATTCCAATGATACCTCCCCAAAAACCTAGTAGTGCAGCTTCAACACTAAAAAGATAAAAGATTGTTCTCTTTTTTGAACCTAGAGCCCTAAAGAGTCCAATTTCTCTTGTCCTTTCAAGCACTGCCATAAATAATGTATTTATAACTCCAACGATAGATGCAAGAATCGCAATTCCACTGAAGGCTGCGAGTGAAATCTGAACACCAGTAATGATATTGTTGAGGGTATTATTAATGTCTGCGAAGCTTCTGCCGGTAAACTTGGCATTCGAAAGATTTGCTTTGAGCTGCACATCAGTTATGTCGCTTGATTTAGAAATAAAAACAAAGTTAAAAAGCGGAGAACTTCCCGGAGCCTGCTCTGTTGCGATCTTTTCAGCATCTTGGCTATTTATAAAAATAGGTGCCTGTATAAGTGAGGGCTCGTAAACACCTTTTACTTTAAAAATTATAGTCGACACCACCCCTTTAGCATTCTTGTAAGTAAGAAAAAGGCTCTTTCCTAATGCGCTCGAAATATCATTGGCTCCAACGAGCGGCAAGTATTTTTGTGAAAGCAGTACAGAACCTGGATCAACTGAGTCCAGTGTCTTTCCTGCTACAAGATTAAGAGGATTTTTTGATAAAAATGTACTATTGGATGCTTCATACTTTGTTCCATTTGGCGAAGTTGCATAATCAAATACGACAGCATAAGGAAGTTCCAGATTTTGAACGCCTTTGACTTTTTTAATTTGGTCTATATCTGCAGAAGAAAGAAAATTATTCTGATAATTAGCACTCGACGGAGATTTGTTAGGATTGTAAACAATAGGATCATGGTTACCCAGTCCACTAAAATTATTTAAAGTCGTCTTCTCTACTTGATATAAATTAACCCCCTTGTATTGGCCAAGTTCTGAAGAAATATAATTTCGCAACCCCTGTCCCAGTCCTAAACTTAGCGCCAGCGTAAAGGTACCGATGCTAATTGCTAAAAGAGTCAAGAAAGTTCTAAGCTTAGAACGCCTTAAATTGCTATTTGAAGTTTTAATGATATCAATAAATTTCATTATTTTTTACTCGAATTCGTATCATTTTCAATCTTACCGTCCTTGAGATAAACAACTCGTTCACATCGCTTTGCTAGGTCAGTATCATGGGTCACAATAACTAATGTTGTTCCCAGTTTTTTCTGCAATTCAAATAGTAATTTTTCAATTGCATCTCCATTTTCGGTATCAAGATTTCCAGTTGGTTCATCAGCAATCAGAATTGAAGGATTATCAACAAGCGCTCTTGCAATAGCAACCCTTTGTTTTTGTCCACCAGACAAATCATTTGCTTTTGACTTAATTCTATCCTCAAGTCCCACCTTTTTTAACGCTTCTGTGGCCTTAAGATTTCGTTTTTTACGCGTAAACCCCTGGAGCTTGAGGGGTAATGCCACATTATCTAATACAGAATCATTTGGTTGCAGAAAAAACTGTTGAAACACTATCCCAACATTCTTACCTCGCCAGGAATCTGTATTCATATCTTTTAAGATATTTTTTCCATTGTAGAGTACTTCACCATTCGTTGGATGATCTAAGCCAATTAGGATATGCAATAAAGTACTTTTTCCCGAACCACTTTTCCCAACAATGGCGTTTGAGGTGCCTTTTTTAAATTTGAGGGATATTCCAGTAAGCGCACTGAATGCTTTATCCTTTTTACCATAAATTTTATTAACGTTTACTACATCTAGCATAATTTTTCTCTCTAAATTAGTATAGTCTCTTTAGTCTAAATGAGCTAGTTAAAAAGGATTGTTTGGATTAATTGTTGACTTGTTGTCGCCCTGAGCAGGAGAATCATCCGGAACAATAACATCCTGAGGGCTAGGAGATGTTTGCTGTGGTACTACTTGAGTGGTCGGCATAACTTGGTTTGCAGTAGGTTGCACGAATTGAGGAGCAGAACCCGCAACCATGGGGCTTATTGCTCCACTCGCTACATGTTGATTGTACAAATCGTGTTTTTTCTTGTGATTTCTGATTACAAAAATCATGACAACAGCTCCAGCAACGACTATAACAAGCCCGATGGTTAACACGATAATTGTCGGAAAACTTTTGATATCGTGTCCCTGTTGAATTTGAGAATTCGCATTTGCGATGAAAGCTGCCACTGTAGGATGTGCCGGATAAAGAGTTTTAACTTGATTGAAGTACTTTAATGACTCTGAGTAATGAGATTTATTAAATAATTCAATGGCTTTTTGCCACGCAACTTGTGTTTTTGAAGTTGTATTGAAATTAACGTTATTTTTGTTTGCAAGTGAAATTAAATCACCAATATCACGAACATAATTAAAAGTTGCATCACTTGTGCTTGCACCATTTACAGTATAGGTGGCAATCCCTACGACACTTCCATTATCATCAATTGCTGGGCCACCACTATTTCCATGACCGATGACAGTATCAGTTTCTATAAGCTTATTCCCATTTCCTGCTGCATTTTTTATCGATGCGACCGTGCCACTTGTCAGACTAACAACTCCATCAGAATTAACTAACCCATTAGAGCTAGCCTGTCCAGGGAAGCCCAGAATATTAAGGTTTGCACCTTGCATGACGTCATTTATCGTTCCAAGCTTAACTACTGGGTAATCTGATCCGTCTATTTTCAAAAGTGCTACGTCAGACTTAACGAAACCGTTAACGCCATCTGCTGCTCTATAATCCATGGCAGAAACTTTAGCATGTAAGATAGTATCTTGCTGTGGGTAAGAGGTTAGGTTCTGGGTATCATCTATGAGTTCTGAAGGATCTGGCTGCTTTGTTCCTAGCGCTACAACGAGATTACTTACATTATTAGAAACGCTAAAGTCGCTGTCCGGTATTTTATAAAGGTCATCAATGAGTATGCCTAAATTCTTTTCATTTGAGTTATTTGATGGAAGGTCAGCTTGTGTCACTCCCGCGATGTTAGCTAGAAACTGAATATAGCTAAAATCATTATTAGTAACCGCATTATTTAGTGCGTCCATGATGACATCATCTTTGGGATTTGAGCTTACGACGTGTCCGTTGGAGGCAATAATTCCATCACTGCTAACGAAAAAGCCTGTGCCGCTGACACCCCCATTACAATCTGAAGTCAGATACATCTTTCCCTGTATAGAAACATCCTGGCAATAAACATTGTATATTTTAACGACAGCAGGGCTGTAAAGAGAACTAATGTTTTCGGAAGCAGGAGTAGAAGTATTATTTGAAGCGGCAAACGCAAGGTTTGCAAAAAGAAGACTGTCAAACCATGTTTTATGTGCCTTCGCCGCTCCAGAAACATTAGTTGGTAGCAGTGACACTGTCTTCGAATTAAAATTCATAGAGTTCAAAACATCCAAGTATGCATCAATTGATGTACTGCTTGTTGTCTGAGAAATAGAAATAGTATATGCTTTACCATTTACTTTTCCGCAATAGGTAGTTAGTACTGGATTTAGAACTTTGGAAAGCAACTGATTTGTTTGATTTTGATGCCACACAGATTTTATAAATGTGTTACCGCCGATTTGAACAGTTGAAGTACTACTTAATATCTCACCTTTATAACTTCCTGAAGACATAAAATTTGATTCTATTTGATTCAGCGTTTCATCCGGATTAGCTAATACCGCTGCCTTTAAAGTCATCTGGCTAGTTGATGATTTACCATTCACCCACGATGAAGACAGCCTAACTTCTTGATATTGCCTCGTAGTTGATAGCTCATCACCTATATACAGATTACCGTTTGCAGAGTCATATGCACTTGCATAGAGCTTGTTAGTATCATACGTAAAGGTAAATCCATAGGTTGAAGATACGTTCTTTGTTGTGGAGGTATTTGTGTTAAAAAGATGACTTATGAACGTTCTTGCTTCTAGGGTACTGTTATAGACTTGGTCGTTATATTGCACCAAAAGAACCAATAAAATAACTGCAGCCACAAATAAGCCAAAAAAAGAACCATAATGTCTTTTTCTGTATGGTTTTGCATGATGATGAGTTAACTTTACTTGTTTTTTATGATTTACGCTCTTCTTGACCTTCAATTTTTGTTTCATAGGAAATATTTATCAAATTGCTTTAGGCTTTTTAGGCTTTTTTATTTCTTTTCTTCCCTTATCTTTTGACATAAGATTCTTTCTTTTAATTATACGTGCATTATAATGCTTATGCTTAAAAATTCAAAATAAAAAAACCACCTATTTTTATAGATGGTCGAAATAAATTTGGTGGAGCTGGCGGGTAATGCTCCCGCGTCCGCGGAACGACTTAGTTATCGTACTACAAGTTTAGTTTGCTTGTATTTCTTAGCTATAGAACGGTTAAACAAACCAAACGTTCCATAGAGCAGGATGAAAATCTTAGCAGCAAAGCTCATACGGTACCTTGCTGAGCGTCCAGATGATATAAGACGTTAACTCTCTATCTGAAGTCAAATGTTAACATCGCTAAAGCGATTAGGCTAAAGCTGGCGCAAATTGGCGAACGGCTAACGCACGATCAACCATTTTGCTTAAAGATGTTTTTGCATCTATTTAGGTTTGCCCTATAACGGTGAGCAACCGACTTGCACGAATAACTTGTCAATGTTCTACGTCGAGCTAAATCAGCCCCATAACCTCTTAACGAGTGTGTATATTATAGCATAACTTCTATGTTTTTTCTATACTACTGTTTTTTTTTAAAAACCTGAGAGAGCTGCACCCAGTTTTCAAGCGTTAGGTTTTGTGCCCGCAAGTCTCCATCGACTCCAGCTTCACTAAGCAAATGGTCAGCTGCCTCTTTGGTGATACCAAGTCCTCCACTCAAACTGCTACGAAGTTTTTTTCTTCGTTCGCTAAAACCAGCTTTTACCACTTGAAAGATATTCTTTTCATCTTCACCGGCAAAGTATGGAACTTCTCTTCGATGCAAAATTAGCACTTGCGAGTCAACTTTTGGAGGAGGTGTAAAAAGAGCAGCCGGTACAACTACTCCAAGATTAGTTTTAAAATACATCTGCGTACTAATACTTAATAAAGAAGTTTGTCCTGGCTTTGCGCATACGCGCTCGGCAACTTCTTTTTGTACAAGCAGTACTGCTATTTTTGGAGGATTCGTAGTTTCTGAGATAAGTCTGAGTAACCCCGAAGTTAAATAATAGGGTATATTAGCGACAATCTTGTAATCATTTGGGAGTAAAGTGAAATCAAATCGCATTATGTCTGCTTCACTTATTTCAAGGTTCTCTATGTTGCTCTTAATTCGATTTGGCAGGCTTAGTGCTAAGTCATGGTCAAATTCAATGGCGTGCACTTTCACTCCATGATTCAAAAGAGTCTGCGTTAATGTACCAAGTCCTGGCCCAATTTCCACAACGTAATCATCTGGTGAAATAGCAGCAGCATCACAGATAGTTTCCAAGATACCCTGATCATGAAGCCAGTGTTGGCCTAACTCTTTTTTCGGTTTAGTGTCTGTCATAAAAAGCGCTGTTTTACCACCACCTATTTATAGTCCAGAAATTGTATGCACTAGCCCAACTGCCATATTTACCGATTGCATAGCTATTACACCAATTAAGCTGAGTAACAGGATTTGTTGCCCAATCACTTCCTGCTGATACCATCTTGCCCCCTGGAAGGGCCTGGCAGATACCATAAGCACCGCTACCTGCATGATTCCATTTTGTTGCACCGTTCCAGCCACCCTCATGACCGATTATGAAATCTACATAGTAGTAATCACTTGGAGAAATTCCAACTTGTTGCATCCAATTAATAACACTTTGAGATGTGACTACTGGGAGCTGTGTTCCATCTTGTTCAACTTGAGAAATGGGTTGCGTTGAAACTACTTCTGAAATCTTCGTTTTTGTACTCACTCCGTTTACAGTTGTTACGTTATAAATAACCTGAGCTTTTCCTATAACTCCAGGAGTGATAATATTTTTTGTTCCAATCATTGTTATTGGGTCAGGAATGGATTGAATAGAGAAAGGAACGTCTTGCTCTTCAGTAACAATTGAATCACCGGGCAGAGATACAGAAATGAGCATACCTGATGTAATTGAAGAATTTAGTGATGGAGATACCGTAGCTCCGGAAACAGTTTTTATACCCTTTTCCTTTATAAAATCTGCGACCGTTCCAGCTTGCGTTCTATATACAGTTGAAGAAGAGCCATAAAGGATTACATTGATAGCAATTGCTCTTTTGATAGTGACTATAGATCCGAGTACATTTTGATTTACAAAGTTTTGAGGGGATGAAATAGAAATCGTATCAGCATCGTTAAGTGTAAAGCCAGCTTCTTGGGCAAGCAAGCTAAGACTAGTTTCTGGTGACATGATACTTTGTGAAGTTACGCCATCAGTAACCGTATAGGGTTGAGCTCTAAAGATTTGCACATTAAAATTATCTTGGGTAATTGGAGTCGAGGGGCTTGGCTCCACTTTGTCACTCATCCCCAATGTTACTCCAGCTTTTTGAAGAAATTCACCGACAGTTACCGCTCTTGTCGGAACGGATGAGGTTTGGCCATCAGCATACAAATTGACAATATGGCTATCAGTTGGTGCAAGAGTTTGACCATTTGCAACAACAAAACCACCTGCAAAAAAGAAAAAAGTGAAAAGAGTTACAAAAATACTGAATGCAAAAAAATGAGCGTGAAAAAAGTAATTGGTTATTTTTCTAAAAATATTCATACATAAACCAAAGAAGGTTACCTTTAACTATAGCAAAATTATGCGCTACTTTAAAGCGAGCAGATCTAGTGCTTTTTGCACGGTATCACTTGTTTTTATTTTAGAGATTTCATCTATGGCAAAAAATTGTGCTTTAGTTATTTCATATTTTCTTAATGTAAGCTTTGGCGCTTCTTCTAATTCGTATGAAAAAAGAGCATAACGGTAATAATGCTTCGCCTCCAGTAGTTCATCATTTAATTTGAGAAGGTTTGATTCATTAATAATTATGCCCAACTCTTCTTTAACTTCTCTTGTTACTCCTTGCGAAAGTGCTTCCCCTCTCTTGATGCCACCTCCCACTAGATGCCACCGAGCAGTGTAATCCAGTGTTGATTGTGTAAGTAATACTTTTTCGTTGAGCACAAGTAATACATATGCCCTTGTGCTTCCCTTCAAAAAAAATAAAAGCAAAGGGTAGCTTAAAAAATAAACAACCCTGCCGCATAGCGTTTTAAGGTTCAAAGTTTTTCTAAGGGTGCAAAGGCAATATTTAGTTTTTTTGCACCCTTTCCTTTAAAGTAAATCGCAACCGTATCGCCGTCTATTTCCATGACAGTCCCTATACCAAATAGCTGATGCCTCACCTGGTCTCCTTCTATCAGTTCTGGCACATATCGAGGCTCAGTCGAATTAGATGGACTAGAGATATTGGCCGTTCCAAAAAGTGCACTTCCTAGAGATTGAGATTGAGTTTGGAAGCTACTATCAATTTCACCTAAAAATCGAGAAGGCGGATTATGTTGCAGGCCACCATACAAAATTCTACTATCGGTATACATCATAAAAAGCTCCTCACGCGCTCTCGTCATGCCAACATAGCAAAGACGACGCTCTTCCTCCATTTCGGACTGATCGAATAACGCTCTACTATGGGGAAAGATAGACTCCTCCATACCAGGCATAAATACCACAGGAAATTCCAACCCCTTTGCTGCATGAAGTGTCATAAGAGTCACTGAATCATTACTGTTATTTAAACCGTCTAAGTCACTTATTAATGCAACCTCTTCAAGAAAACTACTTAGGCCTACTTCACTATAAGCCTTAGCGACACTCATTAGTTCTTTTACGTTTTCTTGGCGAGCCTCGGCTTGGACAGAACCATCATCCAAGTGTTTTAAATAGTCTGTAGCTTTGAGTAACTTATCGATAAGGACTGAAACTGGAAGCTCTTCACTCGCTGCCCTGAGACTCTGCACGACACTAATAAAATCTTTCAAGGCATTTTTAGCCTTTGCCATCAAGGGTGCGTTTTCAATATTCGCAAATGCTTCATCAAGAGTAAGGTTTTCCATGATTCGCCAATCGAGGAAGTTTTGCATCGATTTTGCTCCAATACCACGAGATGGTACATTGACTACTCTTGAAAAACTTACTAAATCTTCTGGTTGGTAAATGAGTCGAAGATAACCGATGATGTCTTTAATCTCTGATCGATCATAAAACCGAACTCCACCTACGATTTTGTAAGGAATTCCATAACGAACAAACTGTTCTTCAATGCTTCGACTCTGAGCATTCGTGCGATAAAGAACTGCGAAATCGTTATACTTCCTAAGATGCATATCGACATACGTTTGAATTCTTCGGATAATAGCTTCGCCTTCTGCTCGTTCATTCTGTACTTGCACCATCTGAACCGGTTGCCCATCATTTGCGGCTGTCCACAGTTTTTTATCTGAGCGGTCTTTGTTTTTCAATATAACTGCATGCGCTGCATCCAAAATAAGTTTCGTACTTCTATAATTCTGCTCAAGTTTAATAATAGTTGCGTTAGGATAATCTCTTTCAAAATTTAAAATATTTTTAAAATCTGCACCCCTCCAGCTATAGATACTTTGCCAATCATCGCCAACGACACATATGTTTTTATGCTCATTCGTAAATAGTTTAATAAGTTTATATTGTGCGGCGTTGGTATCCTGATATTCATCAATCAAAATATATTTAAATTGCCGACGCCACTTTTCTTTTACTTCAGGATTATTTTCAAGGAGGCTGACTGTTCGTCCAATAAGATCGTCAAAGTCTAGGGCTTGCTGATCCCGTAAACCCTTTTCATATAACGGAAAAATACGTGCTGCAGTTTTCTGATTAGGAGTTGATGCGATGCCGGTATATTCCGCTGGTGAAAGTAATTCATTTTTTGCGCTACTTATAATTGATCCTATCATTCTTGAAGGGAATTGTTTTTCATCAATTGATTGTTGCTTGGATAATTGCTTTATGAGTGCGGTTCGGTCTGACTCATCAAAAATTACAAAATTACTAGCAAGTCCAATATACTGGCCATCAATTCTTAATATTTTTACGCACATACTATGGAAGGTACCCATATATGGCATAAAGCTCCTATGTTCCGCATTATCGCCAAGAAGGGTCGCTACGCGCTCACGCATTTCTTTGGCCGCTTTATTCGTGAACGTAACTCCAAGAATTTGCGAAGAAGTCGCGAGCTGATTCTTCACGATAAACGCAACTCTGTGGGTGAGTGTTTTAGTTTTACCGCTTCCTGCTCCTGCAAGTATTAGTAATGGGCCATCGGTTGTTTTAACAGCTTTTTGTTGTTCAGGATTCAATCCTTCGAGTAAGTCACTATGCATATTAGTTAATTGTATCAGTTTCGCGTACTTAAAACTGTTGTAGAAGACGTTTTTCTAACTATTTTCCGATTCGATACAACAGTATGAATATCACCGACATGGTCAATAGTGTCCACAAAAAACCAAATAGGAGTGCTTGTTTTAGGTAGCTTTTTTTCTGCATAACTTCATCGAGTGGGCGATGAATAAAATTCGTATCATAAATAAATGGCTGCTGCATGGTTTTTTTAATTTTTTGAGCACGCAATTCCATAGTATTTGGCGTCATAGATATACCGTGATTATTTCCTAGATATGAAATATTTTTTTCGTTATGATCCTTTACTAATACTCTATTTTTTGAAGGTAATGTTTTTTTCACCTGCAAAACTTTATTTGACCGAGAAACATCTGAAATAATTTTTGGTTGTTTTTTTGTTTCCACGATTACCTTTTTTCTAAGTCATGGTGTACTTCAAAAGCCGCATCAACGATATCAGTAAATTGTGCGTAATTTAGACTGGCACCACCCACGAGCAAACCGTCGACTCCTTCAGCCTTCAAAAAATCGGATGCAATATCAGGATTTACGCTTCCTCCATAGAGTACGCGTACGTTTTTTGACACTGCATTTCCGTATAGACTTGCTATTGATTGGCGGATTGTCCTCACAGCGGCTACGGCTTGATCTGGGGTCGCAAAATCTCCAGTTCCTATAGCCCAAACGGGTTCGTAGGCTACAACTAATGATTCGATTTCGCTAGCGGTGATGTTTGCAAGTGCGCTTTGCATCTGATCCTCAAGAACTTGATTTGTTTCCTTATTAATTCTTTCAGTTTTAGTTTCGCCCACACACAGAATCGGCGTTATACCATTTCTAAATGAGGCTGCAACCTTTTCCTGCACCTCTTCCAAAGTTTCATTAAATATATGTCGCCGCTCTGAATGACCAATGAGACAATAACTTACTAAATCTCGAAGCATCGAAAAAGATACCTCACCAGTAAAAGCCCCCGAGTCTTTATGGTAGGCATTTTGAGCAGCTAACTTAAATTTTCTTCGATCAATTTGAAGACTAATAGGCTGTAAATCAAGCATTGAAGGTATTAATACAACTTCTATATCTTTATGAAGCGCAATTCTGTCTTGTAATCTTTTTGTTAGTAAACTAGCCTCAGATACGTTGAGATTCATTTTCCAGTTACCTGCTATAAGAATTTTTTTCATCGAGTTTCACCCACTTAATTTCTTTTTAAATACTACCACTTTTTGCTATTGAAGATGCTCCCATTTTTACATCTTTGTTCTGCAAAGCTTCTAGACCTGGTAATCGTTTCCCTGCCATAAGCTCCAAGCTTGCACCACCCCCAGTTGAAACATGATTCAATCGTTCCCTCAACCATGGCACCGACTCAACGAAACCAACGGTATCTCCGCCACCAACAATAGTAAAAGGTTTGTTGTCATCCCTAGGGTGCTCCCCAACAAGCCCCTCGATAATCAGTTTTGTTCCATGCGAATATGGATCGGCTGCGCCATTAAGTCCCTTAACTTCTGTTACGCCCGCAGTACCATTCCATACTGCAGTGCCTGAGAGTTTCATTGCACCAGCGATACTTGAAGCTGTCATTGGCCCAATATCCAAGATATATTCATCCGATTGAATGGTATAGGAAGAAACATCGGGAATCTTAGGATATGCAGTAATATCTGAATACGCGTGTGAGGCAATATCGACAATTCTGGTTGGGAGTGAATTATCCATCGCTTTTGACACGACAACATCATGCGGCAAGTAAAAGGTAAACTGCTCACGTCTCATTCGTTCTTCCGCTTTTTGATACAGTAATCTAGCACTATCAAGCGCATCCTTGTCAGCCTTGGATAATCCAATAGGCACATCCTCGATCATCAAAAATGTATTGGCCATAGCGCCGACCACAGCAACGTAATCTGCTTTTTCGATAAACACATCAAGAAGCTCAATCTTATCTGATACTTTAGCTCCACCTATAACAATAGCAAGAGGTCTATCGGGATTTAGCATTGCATTGGTAATACTTGTTACTTCTTTTTCTAAAAGAAGTCCCGCAACAGATAAAATAAAATGCGTTATTCCTTCCGTACTGGCGTGAGCACGATGTACGACACCAAAACCGTCCTGTACAAATACATCCCCAAGGGCAGCTAATTTCTTAGAAAAATTAAGATCGTTTGCTTCTTCCTCCTTATGGAATCGTAAATTCTCAAGCAATAAGATGTCACCTGATTTTAGTTCATCAACTGCCCTTTGGATGTCTGGGCCTATGCAATCGTTAGCAAATCCTATATCAATATGCATCAGTTCTGAAAGTCGAGTCGCACAAGGCTTAAGACTACAGGTAGAATCCTGAGCATTTTTTGGTCTACCCATATGAGAAATTAAAATAACTTTAGCGCCTTGGCTTCGTGCGTATTCAATTGTAGGAAGTGCCATTTTAATTCGATAGTCATCAATAATGACGCCATGATCATTAAGGGGAACATTGAAATCTACTCGTATGAGCACTTTCTTGTCTCTAATATTCACATCTTTTATGGTTTTTTTAGTAAACATAATTTTTTCTACTTTATGACTCTCACTTTAATAGTATCGGTCGCTCCAACTACTCCTGGATATGCACCAGATGCTGAGATAATTATATCTCCAGTCTTGAAAACATTATGCACTCGCAGCCAATCAGTTATTTTTTGAGCTTGCATGTGAGTATCCTTTTTGATGAAGCTTTTAATTGAGTACACTATTGCGAGCTGCTGTGCTACTCGCTGTGAGCTCGTTATGGCAATAATTGGATGATCTGATCGTCTGGAGGCAATTTTTAGTGCCGTCGTACCACTTCGTGTTTCAGCAACTATTGCCGTTGCCTTCAAATCATTCGCAAGTGCAATGATTGCTGTAGAAATAGCACCCTGTTTATTATGTGCATTTATTGATTGGATTGTATCAATTTCCTGAAGCCCAGAACTCGCTTGTACATGATTAATAACTTTTTGCATTACTCGCACAGATTCATTTGGATACTTGCCGCTTGCCGTTTCATCGCTGAGCATCACCGCGTCAGCTCCAAAAAAAACTGCAGTTGCAATATCGCTTATTTCAGCACGGGTTGGCTCAGGGTTTTCGGACATACTAGCAAGCATCTGAGTAGCAACAATAGTAGGTCTGTCATATTTATGCCCGAGACTAATAATTTTCCTTTGCAAAATAGGTACTATTTCAGGTTCTGTCTCAACAGCAAGATCTCCCCTAGCAACCATCGTAACATCTGCAGTAGCTATAATTTCTTCTAAATCATTAAGTGCTGCACGAGTCTCAATTTTAGCTATAATCTTCGCATCGCTTCCTAAATTCAAAAGTCGTAGACGTAATTTTTCTATGTCAGAGGCAGATTGGACAAAACTTTGGGCAACATAGTCAAAATCATTTTCTATTCCAAAAACGATATCCTTGAGATCTTTTTTCGTAAGTATATTTCCTTGGAAATCTGAATCGGGTAGATTGATACCTTTTTTTGCGTATAGGATCCCACTATTTTCAACCCTAGCATGGACGATACCATCTTTTACGGAGGTAATTATGGTTTGAATCTTGCCATCACAAAGATACAATCGTTCTCCACGTTTAACGTTTTTACTAAAATCATACTGGACTGGAAGGGCACCTTCACGTTCATAATCAGCGCCATACCTAAACCGAATTACTTGCCCAGCCTCAACGGGAATCATGGTGCTTAAATCACCAAGTCGTATCTTCGGCCCCTGTAGATCTTGTATAAGCGCAATTGATCGACCAAGACTTTTAGCGGCTTTACGCACCCAGCTAATTTGTGTCAGTCGTTCTTCAGTTGTTCCATGGCTGAAGTTTACCCTAATACCGTTAGCTCCCGCTTCAAGCAACTCAAGTACTTTTTCAAATGAATTAATGGATGGTCCGATTGTTGCAATGATTTTGGTACGCGGAAAATCTACCGATTTCAAAGTCGGTATTTCTGTATTTATGTCAATCATTGTTCCACCCTAAGCATTACTAGTATTGTACGGTAAAAAACAGGGGATTTAAAGCAGTTTTGCTGACTCCTTATTCACCAAATACAAATTCTAAAGCTGCTTCTTGTTCCTCAGTCATTGTTTCAAAAGAATTTGGGAATTCTATAGCTGAAAAAGGAATTGTTCTAATAATGTTTCTAACGTCTTCTGGGTATCGGGTCTTCATTTCATCTTGGCGATTTTCGGAACTAAGTGAAATAAATATTCGTGCTTCAGCATCGCTTTCAACTGTTTGTTCTATCAAAGCCTCGGCTTCGGCAGCAGAGTGTGCTCTTACTTCATATGTTTCATATCCAACCGAAACACTCCACCAGAGTGGTACTTCAAAAGAAATATTTTCTGATGCTTCATGTGTACTTTGCTGAGAAAATTCAGACATTCACTATCCTTTTTCCACCCATTAGTTAGTAATTAAAAAATTATACGCCACTATTTTCACTTTTTTGAAAAAATATATCCCCAAGGGCTGCTGACCAACCCATTGGGGCGCCTTCAGGTAATGTAGACTTTCGCTGCGCTAAGACTCCGAGCCGCTTATACGTTTCGGCATAGCTTTTCTTTTCTATAAACTCACTCAAATTTAGGGCTGCATCTATTTGCTTTTCTGTCAGCTCATCATCTGGCATAAAAATGGCATCCGAATAATCTATCGTCACAAGAAGTGATTGTCGAGCTAGCTTTGCAATTAGGCTAGCTGCAATTTTAAACTCTGTTCTTTCTGCAAACATTCCCTTATTTGCTTCGATAACCCTCGACGCAGCGAGAGATTTATAAAACCCTTTGGTCAGTGTTTTCTTTTGTTCTGCATAGCTGGTTGGAATGGCAGTAATCATGTGCGACGGATTTGTTTGAGCCTGGGCTTTTTTAGAAGCAAGTTGGCGTAAGCCAATTCTTGCTAGTGGAAGGTCATGTGATCCGATATCTTCAAACACGTCATAAATACTTGTGCTAAAGCCATCAATAAATTCAGTAGTTACTCCAAGAACTCCAGCCAGATTATTATTAATTTCAGGTAATCTACCCAATATCTCTCTTGCTTCGCCTTTACGCATATATTTTATCCCTAGTTATAAAAAACATTATACGAGAAACGACAATAAAATAAAGTTACTGATTCATTTTAAGTAACGTGCCATTGAGTGGATCTTTATTGATGACATTGAACGTTTGACCGTCGAAGGATAGTGAAAAATGATCGCCTGAAACAGTCCTCGGAAAAGCAAACCTGCCCTCTTGATGGTTTCTTCCAAAAGCAACTTCTTCACCATCTGAACGAATACCCTTAAAGCCAGTTTTCTCTTTCACGTCACCCTCACGCTCAGACTTAAAGAATGATGTGTCAACTACCAAAAAATCTGCATTGTATACAGGGCCTGTTTCACCAAAAGGAATCTTGTAAGCTCCCGTCGATGGAGCATTTCTAATATCTAAGACAAGTAGTCTGGCCTGTTCTCCCCCTCCGGCATCAATTTCAGCACATATTTTGTAAGCCCCTCTATCTTCTAGTGGTGATTCAATATTAATTGCTCTGACCTCGTTGGGCTCTAAATCATACAATGCCGAAATTTGTTGCTCGGGATTTTTAGATTCCATCTTTGGTATTTTAGGTGTTTGTTGTTCAGAACCAATGAAGCTATCAAGAGAAATCACAATTACTGACTTATCGTCATTTTTCTTACTTAATCGTAAGAATTCTTCAGCTGATTCCTGCGGCGAAGCTTTACAAAAAGCTGACTCAAGTTCGCTTTCAGATAACGCCTGTTCTTCGGTGTCGCCAGTTATACCATCTGAACAAACCATGAACTTGTCACCAGGTTTGACCTTAATCGACGAGAGTTGCTTTAAGTAAAAATCTTCACCTGTACCAATTGCATTATGTATGACATTACCTTCACCTTCGTCCATTGTTAAAACTGTCACTTCATTATCTCTATGAATATAAAGCCGTGAATCTCCTACCGAACCCCATACTGCGTGTGACTCGCCCTCAGGTGTTTTGACGATTTGTAATACGGTACCGGTAGTCATTGTTTGATCTGGAGCAGTTACAGCCCTATTAGCTTCAAAAAAGGCTGCTTTAAGCATTTCTTTACAGGATTCTACATTAGTTGGTTTTTCGGTGAAGTGTTGAGCAAAGACTCCAGCAGTCATTTGACTAGCTTTCTTTCCGTCGCCATGACCACCTACCCCATCAAAAACCCCATAGGTTCCAATTTCATTATTTACAAGTACACTGTCTTCCCCTTTTCGAGCTTTCTCTGCAATACCAACCGTCCTGCCAAGCAAAGGATGCTCGAAACTTTTCACCGCCTCAGTGGGAGGACTCTGAAGATCTGAGGGATTTAGGGGAACTTTTTCTATCACAATATAATTATGCCATAAGAACTATAAAGAGTTTTATCTTTTAGTTGATTTCTATCTCAGACTGAACATTGGCTTTTTTTGAAAGCCT
This sequence comes from uncultured Candidatus Saccharibacteria bacterium, assembly GCA_903859365.1. Lineage (GTDB taxonomy): Bacteria > Patescibacteriota > Saccharimonadia > Saccharimonadales > CAIOMD01 > CAIOMD01. Next base: position 29,009 of record CAIOMD010000012.1, read on the forward strand.
TCCAAATGAGGTTAGATTTGTAATAGTAAACTGCGTTTCATAGGCTTTCATGGCAGCCACTTTTTTTATTACTTCATTTTTATCAAGCGATATAACGCTAACTTTTAGTTTTTCACCAGTTAATGAGAAGATTCTTTTCTCTAGGCGACTAACATATGAATCGCCAGGTTTTTTAGGAATTTGCATATACGGAATATCTGCATAGAAGTTCACCTTATAGCCTTCTTTTTTAAGCTGTAATCCAATATCTCTAAGCAGTACATGGTCGGGGTGCCTATAGAGTCTACTGGCGGCAATAGGCGCATAAATAATATCCGTTTTTGCTACTTTCGCTTTAAGTTGATTATAGAGCTCGTCTTCGTCCCTTACTTCATTCATATACTGGTTATCTAGAAAATCTAGATTAACAATACGTACTCCAAGCCCTCTTAGGGCAGTCTCGTTTTCTTGTCGCCTCGCCTCCATCATATCTCTGCTTTTTTTGAAACCACCAATTCTATCCCACAAAGTGGCGTGGTTTCCGTCGGGGAGCCCAGCAAAAACTGTTATTAGCTGTGTATTTTTCTGACTAAGAATATGCCAGGTATTAAACACGGCATCGTCAAGATGTGGGGATAAAATACTATTCATAACGGTATTTTTAAGTATAGACCATAAAGCTTAATCCTTTCTTATTCTCATTCTACCCCCCCTTCTATATATATAGAGGAAGTAAATCTTACTTTTTTTCTCTGTTAACATTCAAATTTTACTTGTTATCGATAACAAGTATTTTGATACCTTTCAAAAAATAAATTAAACGATTAAAAATAAAAAAATGCTACCATAAAATCATGCAACCAACCGTCGAAGATGATAGATTAAAACAAAATGTGTTTACCAAAGATCAGGTTGAAAAAAAAGAGCGAAAAAAGCTTTTTTTTATCATTCCAGCGGTCTTAATTACGCTATGGCTCATCGTAACTTACGTTGTTTCTCCTTTTATGGTGGATGGTATTTCGATGCAACCTACGTTTCACACCGGAGATATCGTGCTGGTGTGGCGACTTCCACAAACCTGGGCTTCAATAACCAAGACTGAATATGTTCCACAAAGAACAAATGTCGTTGTACTTAATCAAACTGCAGTGTCTGGAGAAGTTTTAATCAAGCGAGTGATTGGCTTACCGAAAGATCATATCGTTATTGCCAATAACACTATCACAATATATAACACCCTCAGCCCTGGTGGGTTTAATCCTGATGGTGCAGCATTTGCAAAAAATCTCCTTCCCCCACTTGGTACCTATGATGAAACGGTCGCGAACGGTCAAATATTTGCAATGGGTGACAATCGCAACTCAGGAGCTTCAATTGATTCTCGCTCAAATATTGGAGCTGTCACCACTAAAACAATTGCCGGCCAGGTTATCCTACGCATCTACCCATTCAATAAAATTACGCTGTTTTAAAATTTACCTGACGTAATATGCAGCGATTCATCTACCTCGCTGTAATGTGGCTTTTCAATCTGGGCTTCTTTATCTAGTCCATGATCAATTTTGTAAAAATGTCTTCGAACCAGAAAATGTATAAATGCGAGGAGGAGTAGGAAAACAAGTGCAACACCAATAACTATTCCTATTGCTACGGTCTTATTTTTTGAGCGATAGATATAGCTTCTAATTGCCAATCCCCCACTGAAATCAAATCCTCCATCAACTTTCTTAGCTATTGTTAGTAGTTGCCCGTTTTTGAATGAAACCTGAATTGTTACTTGATTGCTACCGCCAGTTAAATAATTATGATTTACCGGATCAAGCTTTTTTGACGAATAAAGAAATGAAGGGCCATCATAGTAGTCAACTTTGGTAAATTCTGCATTAGAAATATCATCGAGTTTATACATCTGGATATCGTCAGTGGCTTTTGAGCTGGTTGGCACTGTCAATACGCCGCTATAGTTATTAAAAGTAGTGTTACAGGCAGTTGTAACCGAGCTACAAATTGAGTTATTGGCTAGAAATAAAAGCTGAAAAGTTGCCTGATACACCTCCACGTTCTCTTGGGCTGAATACGTTATTATAACGACACCATTCAATTTTTGATTGTTCGCCTCACTCGTTACTTTGGCCCAGTTATTGATAACGGCCGTCGTTGAGCCTATAAGCTTACAGCTCATATCGCTTAGATTCTGCAAATAAACATTAACTGGTGTCGATACTTCACTCGCTGCATTCAGTCGTACGTATACTGATGTACCTCCAGCAAAGTTATCTACCGGTTCTGAAACTGAATAAGGATTAGTATCACATTGCCCAACGTTCGCTGGCGTCGTAGCTTGCGGAACACTAGCTGGAGACTGCGCATAGCTAGTTAGGGGCAAAACAATACTAAAAAGCATCGTAAGACTGAGACTAAAGATGGAGATTTTTATTTTCATTTTTCTACTCTCTTTTTAATTATATGCTAAGCTAGCTAAAAATTACTCCCCACTACACGTTATTTCGCTTACTGTGGATAACTATTTTACAACATCAATGCTATTGCTTATACTAAGCCCAGATAGCTAAAAATATAAAAAACAGAAAAAAGGAATAAGTATGAAACTACATTTAAAAAAGCTTAGCCAAAGTGGATTCTCCCACTTTGAACTACTAGTAATAATCGGGGTAACTGTTGTTGTTGCAGGAGTTGGTACATTTGTATATAGCAAAGTTCATAAATCTCACGCCGGTGGTTACAATTACACCTATGTCGGCTCGGCTATTGCCAAAACAAACCCTATAGACTTTTATGCATGTAAGCAACTTAACGAAGGTGGGCAAACATTCACTTATAATTTCTTTGCAAATAATTTTTCATCAAAAATAAATCCAACGGTAACCTATACCGAAATGGCTGTTGGCACTAATAATCTCTTTAATAAAGTTATTTCATCCCACAGCTCCAATGTGTGGGTTCATAATGCTGTATCATTTGCTCCTGTTTCTCAATATGTATCAGGAGTAGGTGACAAAAATAATCCTTCCTATGTCTCCAATGTTTCGTATGCATCATACGGTAACGGATCAACACTATATAGCACACAAGGATACAAGGTGATTGTAGCGCTGAATGATCAAATAAAAATAACCCTCAATGTTAATGGCGAGATCTATATTCCTCAATCAATCTTCAGCCCACGCAACCAGCCTGCTTACGTTGCTGCTAGTTATGTCTCAAATTGTACGAACTAAAAGGTTACAATTAAGCGTGAAGAGCAGTAACTCTACCTCTGGCAAGGATACGTTAGACAAAAAATAGAGACAAATTGATAGTTCAAGAAGAAGCATAACAACAAGTTCAGCTGTTAATTTCGCGTGTAGTGCTCGAAGGATTGTCATACCAAATATAGCTAGATAGAGTAGGCCTGCTAGTAGGCCAAACTGCAAAATCCTATCCAAAAATATGTTATGACTCGATGAGAATATAAATCCATCAGCACATGTTTTTCTTAACTCCAGAACGCTCAATAATTTCTGGCAGGGAATCACATGCTCAATATTCCCTACCCCCACTCCCAGTAATGGTACGCTTTGCACTTGCCGCAAGGTGATGTTCTGTAGTTCCAACCTATAACTGACACTGCTGCCATAATCCGCTACTCCAGTAATTCGCGTAACATGAATAGTAAAACTAAAGATAAGGAATATAGCTGCTGCTGCTGCATATAAAAAAGCTAATTCTTTTCTGTGCGACTTAAGATACCAAAAAAGCACCAGACTTAACAGTATAGTAGTGACAATAACAAACCGCGTGCCAGATAGATACAGCACTCCTGCAAGCATAGCCTCGATTCCAAAGAAAGCAGTGCGGTATTTGTGCTGTACGAATTTCGTATAGAAATAAGCATTAAGTAGCAGCCCAAGCCCTACAATCTCAGCTAATACATCGGACTGCTCGAATATACCAAAAAACCGTGAGAATCCGTGAGAGTTAAATAGTGCTACCGGGTAGCTATCTAGCCCCACAACCACAGCAAATATATAGATAAGCCCCAGGATGAATGACCGAGACTGCTGCTGTGCCAGCAACCCAAGCAATAAAATGGATAGAAGCACTAGGCTACCCGTAGGATCATAAAACACACCCTCCAGGTTCATAGAACTATGATATTTGTATACATTTAGTCCAACAAGAATAATTAAGGCTAATAAAGGCCATCTGAGCGGTAGTTTCTTCAAATCCGAAATATGGTAGCGAATCAAATAAAACAACGCCAAAAAGCCTGCAAAAATCTGTAGGCGCATACTTACGACACCAATAGACAAATCAAAAGTCAGGTGAGAGATAAAGATACTAAACAGCGCGAAGACAAGAATCAGCTTCTCCTGATTCGAGACCACCCTCACCCACTGACTAGCGACTTTCAACATCCTCATTGCTTTCAGTATACAGAACCACCCATCCACTCAAAAAGTAAAAGACCCACCGATTAGTGGGTCTTTTAGATCATGAGGTCTTGTTTTGGTTACTTAACAATCTGAACAAGGCTGCCGTCTTTGGCGTTTAGTTCTGTGACTGAGTTATAACTATAAGTTGTTACCCAGATGTGTCCAAGATTATCTGATGTTATGGCATAAGGTGCATCAAATCCGTGGCTTGCATTTTTATAGACTTTCACGAGACTACCGTCTTTGGCGTTTAGTTCTGTGACTGAGGTACCACTCCAATTTGTTACCCAGATGTGTCCAAGATTATCTGTGGTTATGGCACTAGGTTGACTAAATCCGTAGCTTGCACCTTTAATGACTTGAACGAGACTACCGTCTTTGGCGTTTAGTTCTGTGACTGAGTTACCACCCCAATTTGCTACCCAGATGTGTCCAAGATTATCTGAGGTTATGGAATGAGGTTGATTAAATCCGTAGCTTGCACCGCTATAGTTTTGAACGCGACTACCGTCTTTGGCGTTTAGTTCTGTGACTGAGTTATCTCCAAAGTTTGTTACCCAGATGTGTCCAAGATTATCTGATGTTATGGCCCAAGGTTGATTAAATCCGTAGCTTGCACCGCTATAGTTTTGAACGCGACTACCGTCTTTGGCGTTTAGTTCTGTGACTGAGTTA
>CAIOMD010000013.1 GCA_903859365.1 uncultured Candidatus Saccharibacteria bacterium
AAGATAAAGCTATTCGCTGACAATCCGCTTGCTCCCACGCTGCGCAACCACGCCCTGAAAGGCAAGTACAAAGAGTACCGTAGCATTGATATTACAGGTGATGTCAGGGCGTTGTACCTACAGCAGGACAATGAAGCTATATTTGACGCCGTAGGCACGCACAGCCAGTTATACGGCTAAGCACAAAGGATTATTGGACTGAGTTAAGGAGTAGTACTGTATCCTTATACAAATCCGTACCAGTATAGCCACTCATATTGAACAATGACAGGTAGCCATTGCCAGCTGAGTCATCGGTAGAGTCAACGGTAATTTGATAAGTTTTACCGTTAGCTACTACAAAACCATGTTCGGTCATTGTGCCACTCCCACTATTCGAGAAAGTCCAGCGAGTGTTAGCACAGCAATCAAGGGTTGTAAACAAAGCTGGTAAGCCCAAGCTAATTGTTAATCCTGCCTATCCTCTTAAACGCTTCTTGCTCTGCTACAACTGCAACCAAGCCTACCGAGCTTCCGCACCACTTAGCGGTGGCGGTAAAAGCCACTCAGCACGCTATCACTGTCCTCGTGAGGGCTGTCTAGGCACAGTTAAGTCGCTGGGCGCAGATGTGGTTCATAAGCTGTTTAGCGAGCTGCTAGAGGAGATTACACCGTCTGATGGTGCGTTACGGCTGTATAAGGAGATACTGAACCGCCAAGCACTCGTGCAACTTGGCAACCTAAACAAACGCCTAGAGGTACAGCGTAAAAAGTTGTCGGGGCTGGACGGTGAACGTCTACAGGCATTGCGCAAAGCCAACAATGGTGAGTTAAACGCTGATGAAAAAGCTGAACTACTGGCAGGCATTGAAGCCGATAAAGTTGAAGTGCTAGACAACATCAGCAAGCTAGAGGAACAGCAGTTAGCCAAGCAAAGTGCCATAGAATACGCCTTAAACTTCATGCACGATGTTAAAAAACTATGGCAGGACGCTGACCCTGACCTTAAGTTAAGGTTCCAAAAAATGATATTCCCAGATGGGCTGACATTCAATACGACCACACGAAGTTTTGGAACCTTACAAATTAGCCCACTTTACAGATACGCACCCAATAAAAAAGGCCTTTCTATGGTAGAAAAGTCCTCTTTGGTGATCCCAAGGAGAATCGAACTCCTATTGCCAGGATGAGAACCTGGTGTCCTAACCGTTAGACGATGGGACCAAATAATTTTCTCGATAATAGTAGCACAAGTTTAATAAGATAGCCACCTCTGTTAATTAAGCTTGCTTTTATCAAGATATAAATGAATAATAGAAAGCAACATTAAATGATCTTATGGTGGGCAAATATTTTGTTTGGTTTTAAGAAAAAAAATAAAATTGGAGAGAATATTCAAGGGCTTTTCGATGAAAATGCTTTATCGGAAACTGCACTAAATAATCTTATGTTAGGTGTTTTTATGTTAGATAAATCTGGTTCCATAATTCTCAGTAATTTTGCTGGGAACCAGATGATTGGGTACGAATCTAAAGAGACGAAAAATAAAAATTATACCAATTTTATTAAAATAACAGATGCTAAGGGTGTTCTCATAGAATCTTCAATAAATCCTATTGCGAGGAATCTTATTGAGGGTGGAAAAATAACTACCGATAAGTATTTCCTCTCCAGCAGAAATAATGTACTTCGGCCAATTGGCTTAGTAATAAATGAAATTTTAGATCAAGCTCAGAAAAGCAAAGGAACGATTGTCGTCCTTCGTGACTTAACAAGAGAAAAATTCTTAGATCAACAACGTTCAGACTTCATTAGTACCGCAAGTCATGAAATGCGTACACCTGTCGCTGCAATTGAAGGATATCTTGCTCTCGCCCTTAATGAAAAAATGGCAAATATTGATGAAAAAGCTAGATACTATCTAGAAAAAGCGCATGCTAGCGCAGAACGTCTCGGTAAACTCTTTCAAGACCTCCTTAACAGCGCTAAAGCTGAAGACGGTAGATTACAGAACAACCCCGAAGTTATCGACATTGCTGAATTTTTAGAAAGTTTGACAAGTAACATGAAATTTATGGCTGAGAAAAAAGGCTTAAATTTCGAATTTCTGATTAACGCTAGCAAGGACACATCCAAGGAACATTATTTGGTGAATGTGGACAAAGATAGGCTTGGCGAAATAATAAATAATCTTTATGAGAATGCCGTTAAATATACTGAAAGTGGCCAGATAACCATTGGCCTTACCGGAAACCCTAAAGTTGTGCAGCTTCGAGTGCAGGATACCGGAGACGGAATTCCCGCGGAAGCAATTCCTCATTTATTTGAAAAATTCTATAGGGCAGATAACTCTAGCACCCGAGAGATCGGTGGAACCGGACTTGGACTTTATTTAGCAAAGGAAATCGTAAAACTCTATGATGGACGTATATGGGTTGAAAGTGAAATCGGTAAAGGTAGTACTTTCTATATTAATCTACCGAGAATCAATAGGAGTTAACATATTTTACATACATGATACAATATGAACATATAAGCAAAAGCACTAAAAAAGGAATATATTAATGGCTAAAATAATGCTCGTCGAAGATGACAATAACCTTAAAGAAATTTACGGTGAGAGGTTGCAGGCTGAAGGTTATGAAATAGTGACGGCTGGTGATGGCGAAGAGGGCTTATCGACTGCTATCAAGGAACGACCGGATCTTATTATTTCAGATGTAATGATGCCAAAAATTAGTGGCTTTGATATGCTGGATATTCTTCGGCAAACTCCTGAAACTATGAATACAAAGGTTATCATGATGACTGCCCTCAGTCAGGCTGAAGATAAAGATCGAGCAGAAAAACTTGGTGCTGATAAATATCTCGTTAAATCACAAGTAACACTAGAGGATCTAGCTCGAGCCGTACACGATCTACTCAACGATAGCCCGGCAGATACCGAATCTGAAACTGAAGTTTCGACTCCAGTTGTTACGAGTAACGTACCAGTTACCGATCCTCCAGTAGAAAATTCTGAAGAAAGTACTTCAATTCCAACAAGTTCAACAAATGAAACAGAAACAAATAAAGGAGCAGAAATGCAAGAAGACGTTACAACACAAACCGATAATACTTCTATGGCCCAACCAGTAGATCCAGTAGCAGCATCTCCGATGCCAACTACTCCAGTAATGCCAGAAGCGATGGCTGAAGCTCAAGAGAAAAATGAGTTTGAGGCTAACGCTAAAGCATTTGAAGATAGCATCGATACAACACCGCCTACTCCTGAAATGCAGAGCCCAGCAATGCCGACCGAAGAAGTTGCTACTCCAGCGTCTGATACTATGCCAACTCCTCCCGTAAGTGAAGAGCCTGTGATGGCAGCTCCAACTATGGAGACACCGGCACAGATGCCGACCGAAGAACCAGCAATGCCAACTGACATGGCTGAAGTTCCCAAAGAAGAAGATCCAGAACACCCTTCGGCTGTTTAGTCTATACTTCTACTATGCGAATCAATAAATTAATTGCCGGAAGACTTGGTATTTCTCGAAGAAAAGCCGATGAATTTATTGAAAAAGACCGTGTCCTCGTTAATGGCATACTCCCATCCCCAGGAATGGATATAACTGATCCATCGACTGTTTTAGTAGATAAAAAACCGCTGCCAGAGGAGAAGAAAACGATTACTATACTTCTCAATAAACCAGAAGGTTACGTCTGTAGCCGTGATGGCCAGGGAAGCCACACGGTCTATGAGCTACTTCCATCCGAGCTTCGATTCACTAATATCGTAGGTAGGCTAGACAAAGACAGCAGCGGACTACTTCTTTTTACTAATGATGGAGAACTGCATAACGACCTGACGCATCCTTCAAAAGATAAAGAAAAAACATACCATGTAACGTTAAATAAGAAGATTTCCGAAAATGATCTCGAGATACTGTCTAAAAAAGGAGTGCCCCTGAGAGATGGTATTTCTCGATTTATTATTCTAAATCTAGACACAGATTCCTTCCTGTACGAGGTAACATTAAGAGAGGGTCGCAATAGGCAGATCCGCCGAACTTTCAATGCAATGGGGTATAAAATAACCGCCCTTCAGAGAACGGCAGTCGGAGCTTTTTCTTTAAGCGAACTTAAGCCAGGTGAATATAAAATAGTTTGAAAACATAAAATATAATTTGTCAATTTTTCACTAGCTTTTTACCTCTGTTATTGCTATAGTAAATAGAACTTATGAGTAAAAAAGTCCCTATCGTTGCAATTGTTGGAAGAGCCAATGTCGGAAAGAGTAGTCTTTTCAATACAATAATTGGTCATCGCGAAGCAATTGTAGCCAATGAACCCGGTACAACTCGAGATAGTATTATGTCGAAGGCTACTTTTAGTGGCCAAGATTTTTGGCTCATTGACACAGCCGGAATGAAAGACGCTGAAGATGATTTTGAATTCACCATTCAAGAGCAGATAATCCAAGCGGCAGATAGCGCTGACATCATTATGGTGATGGTAGAAGCGGATATCATGATTACTGAAGAAGATAGACGAGTTGCTAAGCTTGCCCTTAAGAGTAAAAAAACCGTAATTCTAATTGTTAATAAAATTGACAAGAACGTACACGTCGACCTTGATGACTATAGAAAATTAGGAATTAAAGAAATTTTTGGAACCAGTACAACGCAGCGATCTGGCGTCGAAGAACTTCTTGAAGATCTAACCAAAAAACTTCCAAAAGCAAGTATCAAAGTTGAAGACGATCGACTGAGGATTGCAATCTTAGGCCGCCCTAATGTCGGTAAGAGCCAGCTCTTCAATACCCTAGCCAAAAAACAGCAGGCAATTGTCGCGGACAAAGCGGGTACGACCCGAGATGTAAACCGAACTATCATCAAATATGCTGGTAGGGAGATTGAACTGCTCGATACTGCAGGTATTAGAAAAAATGGAAAAATAGAAGTTGGTGTCGAGAAATTTAGTGTTATTCGAAGTCTTGCTGCTATCGAACAAGCTGATGTTTGTTTTCTTTTGATCGACGTTAATGATCTAACCGTTCAGCTTGATCAAAAAATTGGTGGAATCATTAAAGATGCAGGCAAGGGCATGGCGCTGGTTGTTAGCAAGTGGGATTCAGTAATCGAAAAAGATGCATTCACTAGGGACGACCTTGCCCCAAAAGTTAAATACCAGTTTGAATTTGCACCTTGGGCGCCTCTCATCTTTACGAGTAGCGTGACAGGACAGAATGTCTCAAAGCTTTTTGAACTCGCATTAGAGATTGATACCAATCGACACAAGAAAGTTACCACTGGTGAGTTAAATCGTTGGCTTAGAGCTTGTGTTGACGCGCACCCTCCTGCAGGACTTAAGAATAGCTATCCTCGATTAAATTACATTACTCAGACTGATGATGATACTCCGACCTTTAAAGTCTTCGGTAGCCATACTAAATTGCTCCATTGGAGCTACAAAAGATATCTCGAAAGACAACTGAGAGAAAAATATGGGTTTGAAGGTACTGCCGTTAAATTTTACTTCAGCGAAAAACACGAGCATCAGCCAAATGCTCCAAAACCTAGAGGCCGTTAACCGCTAACTGGTACAATACTTTTTATGGGACTTTTTCAAAAACAACCAATCAACTTAAAGCAAAATCTTCCCTATTCAATCTCTATAAATACAGGGACCGTTTTGATAGTAGGTCTCGGAAACCCAGGTAAAGAATACGACTTGACGAGACATAATTTAGGATTTATGGCAGTCGATTCTTTCGCAACAAAAAACGAATTCCCAGAGTGGTCTGAAGAAAAAAAATTTAAAGGACTCGTCACTTCAAAGAATGTTGGACCTGTTAAAGTTTTCCTTTTTAAACCCACTACATTCATGAATGACAGCGGACAGGCTGTGCAAGCCTTGGCAAGTTTCTTCAGGATCGACGAACGTCGAATTGTTGCAGTACACGATGAACTGGCGATTCCTTTTGGTCAAATAAGAAATCGGGTTGGCGGACAAGCTGCCGGTCATAATGGAATTAAATCCCTCATCCAACACATTGGACCTAATTTTGGAAGAATAAGAATTGGCATAAAAAATAGCCTCAGTGCTAAAAAAGATACGAGTGATTTTGTTCTTAGTAAATTCAGCAAAACCGAACAGCAGCTATTGCCTGAACTAATTGGTGAAGTAGACGCTATAATGACTGAATATATCTATGGTAGTGAATTACCCCTCGATACTAGAAAAATAATTTTATAATATGCTCGTTTCTATTGATATAAGCGATAAACACTTCGGTGATAAGGTTTTGTACAAAAATCTTCAATTTACTTTAGAAAAAAACGAAAAAGTAGGGGTTATAGGCCGAAATGGTGCAGGAAAAAGTACACTATTTGGCATGCTAGCGGGAACCGATACAGAGTTCGATGGAGAAATTAAAACTGCCAAAAATACCGTCGTAATAAGCACTCGACAAGAACATTCAGACATTGATGATCTTATGGTTATAGATTATATTCTCGATGAATTACCGCAGTACAAAAAACTAAAGAAAATTATTGATTCTTTCGGTAGTGATGGGAATACAAGTACCAATGCGATGAATCGATATAGCGATGCCCTAGAGCAATTCAGTAGCCTTGGTTATTACACAATTGAAGATACTGTTATCGAGAAATTAAAAACGTATCAAATAGACGAAGATAAGTCTCGCGGCCCACTTGAAAACCTAAGTGGTGGCCAAAAAAGATTTGTTGAACTCGTAAAAATTGCTAATGCAAATGCAGACTTAGCACTAATCGACGAACCTACTAACCACATGGACTACATCGCTAAAAATGAATTCATTGATTGGCTAGATAATGTCAGAAATCTTGCAGTACTTGTGATTACCCATGATCGTGATGTGCTTGAAAAAGTTGATCGAATCGTTGAGATCAAGGAGGGGAAAGCCCTGATTTTCAAGGGAAATTATGATTCATATCTACTTCAAAATAGTTCATCAACAGTAACCGCTATAAAGAATTTTGAGATCGATGAAGCCACTATAGTAAATCTAAAGAAGCAAATTGAATTTGCCCGCGCACGATCAGCCAAGGGTGGACCACGTTGGGTTACTCTAAGGGAGCGATACGAAAGAGAATTGAAAGAAATTCTTGATAATAGAAAGAAGCCGAGTTTTTGGATTGATAGAGAATCATTATCGAAACTACATCCAAAAGCTGCAGAAGGCTACGGAAAATATAAGGCAAAAAATATTCGGATTGCAACGCAAGCTGGAACTTCCGATAACAAGGGGTATCAGCCAATTATAGAAGTAGATAATCTTTCCCTTGGATATAATGAGCCCCTATTTGAACATATATCATTTAAACTCCTTGAGGGCGATAAGCTGCGATTCCACGGAAGGAATGGTGCCGGCAAGACGACACTTATTAAAACTATCCTCGCAACTGCCAACGAGGAGAAAATCTCCGCTACTATTTATCAAGGAACTGTTGAAGTACGCCCTAAACTTGCAATAGGCACCTATGAGCAAGAAATAGGCGATAAATACATGGATATGGACTTAGAAAAGGCCCTAGAGCAACTTTATTTAGATAAAGATATTCCTGTTAATGAACAAAAAGTACGCCAACTAATGAGCGATTATTTATTTAATCCTTTAACTGACGCAAAAATACCTATACGACTTCTGAGTGGAGGACAAAAAGCACGGTTCCAAATCATCTCAATGCTCGCTAACAATCCTCAATTACTTATTTTGGACGAACCAACGAATCACCTTGACCTTCCAAGTATCGAAGAACTCGAAAACGCACTGCACCGATTCAAAGGCGCGATCATATTCGTAAGTCATGACGGATTCTTCGTTAAGGGCTTTGAGCACGAAACACTTCCTGTAGGAAAATAAAAGGAACTAAAAAGAGCCTATAGAGGGGGTGGGCACCACTATAGGCTCATATTAGCCTTCAACCCCGTACGACGAGCGTACAACGCTTTTAAAGCCCACCTCAATAAAACGAGGGGTTAAAGCTTACGGTTAAAGGCGTTAGTATGTTTTAGAACGCTTGAATAGTAAACTATTACGCTAGCGTGGAGGGTAACAACGCATGACGCACGCTCTAAAACAATCTAACAGCGTTGAGCAGTTTATAAATAAACTGAACAACAGCTAGAATTTTTTGGGGGTATAAGGTACGTAAAACGTAAGAATTTAACGTTTACGAAGCAAATAATAGCATTTCCTTTATTTTTTGTCAATAATATTTTACTAGATGTTTATGTTTATGCTTACATGGTATTTGCTTGCAATTTCATTCAATAGCATATAGTCTAAGTCTCGTTACAAATTAAATTTGATGTATATATATGAATAAAAAGAACCTTGTTATCGTTGAGTCACCAGCAAAAGCTAAGACAATTGAAAAATTTCTTGGCAAAGATTATGTAGTTCGAAGTAGCTTCGGGCACATTCGTGATCTTCCAAAAAAAGGAATAAGTATAGATATTGAGCACGATTTTGCTCCTACTTATGAAATACCTAGTGATAAAACCAAGGTTGTAGGCGAATTAAAAAAAGAAGCTAAGGGTGCTGAAGTTTGGCTCGCAAGTGACGAAGACCGCGAAGGGGAAGCCATCGCTTGGCATCTGGCCGAAGCACTCGGGCTTGATACTAAAACTACTAAACGTATCGTCTTTCATGAAATAACAGAAACTGCAATCAAGAATGCCATTGCGCACCCAAGAACAATAGATATTAATCTTGTTGATGCCCAACAATCAAGGCGAATCCTTGATAGGATCGTTGGTTACGAATTATCTCCAGTATTATGGAAAAAGGTACGGCCAGGCCTTAGCGCTGGACGAGTACAATCAGTTGCTGTTCGACTTATCGTTGAACGTGAGAGAGAAATCAACGACTTCCAATTTGAATCAAGTTTTAGAGTTCAGGCCACCTTTACTAAAAATAAAGATGAGATTCCTGCAGAGTTAAATAAACGATTTTCATCTGAAGAAGAAGCTAATAAGTTTCTAGAGCTTGCAAAAACTGCTGAATTTAAAGTTAAGGATATTACCTTAAAACCCAGCTTAAGAAATCCGTCGGCGCCATTTACGACTTCAACCCTGCAGCAAGAAGCAGCCCGCAAATTAGGATTTAGCGTAAAACAAACAATGACTTTAGCGCAAAGACTTTATGAAAATGGTCACATCACCTATATGCGAACAGATAGCACAAATCTGTCCGGTCTAGCCATCGCCTCTGCACAAAGTTATATCCTTGATAATTTTGGCAAGGAATACCATCAAGTTCGACAATTCAAAACTAAGAATTCATCTGCCCAAGAAGCCCATGAAGCTATTCGTCCAACTCATTTCGATAAGACTGTTTCGGGTGAAGATGAAAGTCAGAAAAAATTATATCAATTGATATGGAAGCGGACACTTGCGAGCCAAATGACTCCCGCCAAAACTGATAAAACTGAAATAGCTATAGGCATTTCAAACCACTCAACATTGTTTATATCTAAGGGAGAAATGTTGAAATTTGACGGTTTCCTCAAAGTTTACGGTGGTGGTAAAGAGGACTCTATTTTACCCGCTCTAAGCAAAGACGACATTCTTGCTCGACAAACTATTAACGCCCACGAAAGTTTCTCAAGGCCACCCGCGAGATACTCCGAAGCGAGCCTAGTGAAGGCACTCGAAGAACTAGGTATTGGACGCCCTAGCACATACGCTCCAACCATCAGCACGATCCAAACTCGCGGCTACGTTGAAAAAGCTGATCTAGAAGGCATTGAACGGCCTGCCGTCGATCTAACGCTAGAAAAAGATACTATCAATCGATCTGTGATAGACGAAGTGTACGGAGCAGATAAGGGTAAGTTACTCCCAACACATGTTGCAAATGTAACGACTGACTTTTTAGTTAAATATTTCGGGGATATCATTAACTCTGGTTTTACTGCTACGGTTGAAAAAGATCTAGACGAAGTAGCTGAAGGAACTGTTATATGGCAAAAATCACTTAAAGAATTCTATGAAAAATTTCATCCTTTAGTTGAAAAAGCTGGCGATGCCACTAGGCAAGAAACATCGCAAGCGAGACTTCTAGGAAACGACCCTAAATCAGGAATACCAATTTACGCTCGATTCGGACGATTTGGACCGATGCTTCAAAGAGGCGAAGTTGAAGATGAGAAAAAACCCGATTTTGCCCCAATGCCTGCTGGCATCAAACTCGAGAACGTTACACTTGAAGAAGCACTCACGATGTTTACCTTGCCAAGACTCGTCGGGAACACGAAAGAGGGTGATGAGATCAGGGCAAATATTGGAAGATTTGGACCCTATATACAGATAGGCAAAATTTTTGTTTCCATAAAGCCCCTTGATCCCTTTACTATTACACTTGAGGAGGCACTAGAGCTCTACGCAAAAAAACAAGAAACAATAGCCAATCGAGAAATTAAAATATTTGAAAAAGAAGGAATAAGCATACTTAATGGGCAGTATGGACCCTTCATAACAGACGGTAAAAAGAATGCAAGAATTCCAAAAACGACAGAACCAAAAGACATAACCCTAGAACAAGCAAAAGAAATGCTCGCTAAAGCAAAACCAGCGCGTAAAAAAATCACTCGACGGCGTAGTAAATAGAGTTTTAACTCCTTTGAATTACCCAATTGCATAAGAACTTTCTATGCGTTAAATATGCAATTGTGTCTACTTTGTGCTACAATAAATCTAGAAAACCATATTGTTGACTAAATATAAGGTTTATTGTATTATATACATAATAAATATGCACCCCTTGGGCAAACAGAGCACCATTTATAAGGAGTAACCATTCATATGCCAAGCAAATCTAAGTCAGCTATAAGTTCACTCGATCTCGAAGTGGCAACAAAAGCTGTCTTAAATTCAATCGAAAGAGAGCGAGAGCAAGAAATTATCTCTCGAAGATTTGGCCTCTTTGATCGCAAAGAAACTCTTGAACAAATAGGTGAATTTTTGGGAATCACGCGAGAGCGAGTTCGACAATTAGAAAAAGTTGTTGTTACGAAATTAAAATCTAGTGCTGCTAATAACAACCTTCAGGCAATTATTGACATAGATAAAGAAATTCTTGATATCTTAAGCCGTAATGGAAACGTTATGCGCGTATCAGCGCTAGCAGGACTCTTGAGCAAGAATGGGGATAAAATAGACCAGGCTAGAATTGGATTCCTATGTGAGCTTTCTCCCCTATTAAGCGTTATCGAAGAAAGTGATCATTTCTATTACAGTGTTGGCTCCAGAGAAGTCAACGACGAAAAGAAAATCAGAGAACTATCTAATAAAATTGTTGAGATAATCAAAAAAAATGGTGTGCCGGCAGAAATTCAGAAAGTGGCAGAGCAACTAAAAGATAATGATGTTACCCATGTTGCATCACTTGCAAGCACTTCAAAACACTTAGCTCAACTCAATGGCCAATGGGGACTCGCTAAATGGCCAACTGTTAATCCCCGAAATATCCGTGACAAGATTTACGTTATTCTAAAAGAAAACCAAAAACATATGCATTTTAATGAAATTGCAGAAGCTATAAAGATTTCTGAATTTAAAAGAAAAGATGTCACCACACAAGCAATTCATAACGAACTTATAAAAGACAAGCGATTCGTATTGATCGGTAGAGGCATTTACGCACTTTCAGAGTGGGGTTACAAAAAGGGAACAGTTGCTGATACTATTTCTGAAGTACTAGCAGAAGCTGGAGAGGCACTGCATAGAGATGAAATTGTTAAAAGAGTACTCAAGCATCGCTTCGTAAAAGAAACAACCATACTTCTTAATTTACAGGGTAAAAACCAATTTAAGAGAGTTGCAAAAGCTACTTACGCGCTTGAAGACTTATCTTAAAGTGCAGTCTGATTAATTCGGATGTATAATACTTCTTGTGGCTAAATTAAAATTGTATTAAAAATGTCTATCACTCATTCCAAACACGCACTATTATTGCTGCAAATTCCTCGCACCAATGATAAAAAAGAACTCGCTGCCGAACAAATGTTTGCGGCTCTTCATGGTATCTTAAAACCTAAGCGAGAAGTGGTTAAGGGGCTCCAGGATCACATCAGTTTTGAAATTGCAGCCATAGGACAGCAGATTCGATTTTACGTATGGGTACCACGTTCATTACAAGGGTTCGTTGAAGGCCAAATATATGCCCAGTATCCGACTGCGCAGATATCTGAACTTGAAGAAGACTACGCAAATAGAATGATGCCTCAAACAACTATTCATACTGCCGAACTCACGCTCATAGATAATGAGACAATACCGATAAAATCTTTCCCGAGTTTTGAAGTTGATCCGCTTGCCGCCATTACTGCAACTTTTTCAAAATTAGAACAACCCAATGAAGAAATGTGGGTTCAGGTTATTGTGCGACCAATTTCTGATGACTGGCACAAGCAAAGTTCACGAATTGCCAATAGGATCAAAAGTGGTAAAGGTATAAGGGGGTCTAACGGGATTTCTGCAGGATTCAACTACCTAGGACAAGCCTTAGGCGCTTTAGTTCGTCCCCCGTCAGAATCAGGTAAAATTTACGAACCTTCCGAGCGAGATAAGACAAGAATTGCGGCAATTGAAGAAAAAAGTCGAAAACTAGGGTATCAGGTTAAAATACGGATTGTTTACGCTGGCAATGATCAAGTAACTGCAAGAATGCGAATGCAGGCGATGGTTGGTACGTTCAAACAATTTAATACAACCAACCTTAATGGCTTTGAGAATAAGTTTCCGAGTTTTGACCCAAGTAAATTAGCTGATTATCATGCAAGAGCCTTTCACGATAGAGGTTTTATTCTAAATATTGAAGAGGTGGCCAGCCTGTACCACTTACCTCATACTACTGTCGAAACACCAAATATAGTATGGGCTACAACAAAAACTGCAGAACCACCCTCCACGCTTCCTTCATTTGGCCAGCATGATGAAAAAACCATAAGTCTCTACGGAACTACTAATTTCAGAGGAACAAAAACTATGTTTGGCCTGCTTAGGGCTGACAGGGGAAGGCATGTGTATGTTCTTGGCCAAACAGGCGCAGGAAAATCGGGACTTCTTGAACTACTGACTCTTTCTGACATCTACTATGATCAGGGTTTTGCTGTTATAGATCCGCATGGCGATTATGCCTCTAACGTACTACAGTTTATTCCCGAAAGACGAATTAAAGATGTTATTTATTTCAATCCGGCGGATACTGAATTTCCAATGGGCTTTAACCCCCTTGAAGTATCTGATTCCGCAAGCAAGGGGCAGGTGAGCAGTGAGCTGGTCGGAGTACTAAAGCGAATGTTTGATTCATGGGGGCCGAGGCTTGAATACATCCTTCGCTTCACTATTCTCGCTTTACTAGATTACCCAAATGCTACTATGCTCGATATTACTCGAATGTTAACAGAAAAGAAATTTAGGGAAGAAGTTATTACGCACATTGATGACCCTATTGTTCGAAACTTCTGGGTAACAGAATTTGCAAGCTGGAATGAAAAATTCGCAAGTGAAGCGGTTGCTCCAGTGCTTAACAAGGTAGGTGCTTTTACTGCAAACCCTATTATTAGAAATATAATTGGGCAGCCTAAGAGCACTTTCAATATCCGCAAAATAATGGACGAAGGAAAGATACTTATCGTAAATCTCTCAAGAGGGCTGATTGGTGAGGATAATGCTGCAATTTTGGGTGCAATGCTTGTAACCAAAATTCAACTTGCGGCCATGAGCCGCGCTGATATTCCTCGACTTGAGGATCGTAAACCATTCTATTTATATGTTGACGAATTCCAGAACTTTGCTACTGATAGCTTTGCAGTTATTTTAAGCGAAGCTCGTAAATACGCCCTTAATTTAACAATTGCGAATCAATACATATCTCAGATGGAAGACACTGTCAGAAGCGCTGTATTTGGCAACGTGGGTACAATTATAACGTTCAGGGTAAGCCCAGATGATAGCCCATTCTTAGTTAAATACTTCGAACCACAATTTGAAGCAAGTGATTTATCCAATTTTCATAATAGGAATTTCGTTACGAGCATGAGCATTAATGGTGAAAAAGCTGCGGCATTTTCGGGAACTACCTTAAATATCCCAGCTTCACAAGTAAATAATTCCTCAAAAATAATTGAATATTCTCGTAAAATGTTTTCGGCCGATAAGCCAACTGTCGAGGAAATGATTAGGATCCAAACCCAAAAAAAAATAATCGAACCACAGAAACCAGTAATAACCCCGATTAACCAAAAAATTCCTGCAGCAATCACGGCAACGTTATTAGAAACTGTGACCGAAGGTTCCTCAGAGAAAATTAGCCCAGCTAAAAAGAGAAGATTGCGAAGAAAGAAACAGGCAATACTACAATCGGAAACTACATCCCAAACAACTGCTACAAAACCTGCGGCCATAGTTTCAGACGAAACTACAGCAGTAGATGACACTATACTGCGACTTCGATAATCATATCCACCAAAAAATAGAACATTTTACGAACATAAAATAAATGATGATAACGGGACGACAAAGGTAATTAATAATTGATACGTTGGATGGTTAGTTTCTTTAGCAGAGGACTGAATAAGGGATCAGATAAAATTAGCTGAACAAGATATATTCATATGAGAGATGACCTATAGAAGGGCTTATTTGTCTGGTTCTACAATGTCGCACAATATATCTTTTACGACATTAATTATACAAATAACCACGTTTCGTAGTGCGTTGCTAGCAGGGTATGTTTTACAAATATTTATATATTAAAGGGGCTACCGGTAGAAATTGATTATCACTTCTATACCGCTAAGATCAGCTCAGCTTTTCTTTTTAACAAAAGTGCTATATATAGTTATCCACAGCTATATTTGCAATTTTGGTTCTTTTGTTGCTTTATTCACTTTTCCCCACCTCTTCCCCTTTTTTTTAAAATATTTGCTTTTTTAAGATATTGTTGGTGTTATATGGAAAGATTAGCTAAACCTACGCAAATCTAATACGAACAATTTACGAACATAGTGTAGTGGGGGGCTACAGATAAAAAACTTTATCAGTAAGTCGAACATCAATATACTGTGACGGAGATTGTCCCAATTGTTTTAGTTTCAACTCGGTCGCCCGTAGTGACCCATATTGAGATAGGATACTCGTATCGAGAGAGTACTTAGCGTAATACGGCTTCCCTGCTTCTTTTACATTTATTTCATAAGGATTATTGGTTAAAGAAAAGGTTGGAAAACTGTTCTCAGTGCTGTATTGCGCGTTAAGTTGAAGTAAATCATTTGCTTCATCAGGAGAAAGCACTTGTTCCCCTGCTTTGTTGTTTAGCCCGGAGTTATTAATTATCCGTGGCAGCGATTGATACATTTTCAAGGCATCACCTACTGCTAGAAGTGCCTTACCAGATTGGCTGATGATATAATCTGGCGCACCTTTTTGCTCGAAAATCATAAAGGCCTTCCCCGTAACTATTGTTATGACAGGGTTATGACCTAGAAGCGAGGAACCAACTTTAATAGACGACGCCTCTGGGAAAAGTTCCGCTAATTTAGAAGAAGCATCCTGAGACTGAAGTAAAAATTTTAGCCTGTTTCTTGCGTCGCTGGATAGTACTTGTTGGGCCAACTGTTGATATGATTTCAAAGATCTATATTGCACTCCATCAACCTTAATAACAGGATCGGAGCCAAGGAGTGAAGAATATATGCAGATAAAGATAACAAAAATTATAACGACTGATCTCGTAATATTACTTTTTGTAATTTTTAGTTTCGGCTTGATCCGCATTGATTCTGCTCTTCCACGGCTTCTTTCGAATGTATCCAATTGCTTACGAGAAGCTGAATAATACGAAATGACTTTTTCAGAATTCTGAGAATTATTTGGTCGGCGCCCCACCTCTTTTACCTTTTTTTTAAACATTTTTGTTAATGGCCTCCATTAAAACTCCTACGATATTCTTTGCGGCATGAGGCACCGCAAGTTTGCTTAAATTATGAGCCATTTTTATTCTTAAATTTTTATCATTTTCCAGCATTAAGATTTCATTAAGCAGAACTTTACCTTCTGATATTTCTAATTCTTTTTCGTCTACTAAAATTCCAGCATCATTTGCCTTAATCATTTCCGCATTCTTGGTTTGATGCCCACCTGTTAAAATCGGGTTTGGTACTAATATTACACATTTTTGTTGAGCGCTTAATTCATGAATACTGCTACCTGCTCGCGAAACAACTATATCTGATGCTGCGGTTATCGTCTTTAAATCATTCGTATACGATAATACTAGAATTTTTTTTCTGATAGCTTCTTCGTATTTACTATATTCATCCTGGATATCTTTAAAATGAGCCTTACCGGTAACATGAATAATAATTCTTTCATCTGAACCAGCTAAATAGTCTTTTGCAATTTGCTGTACAGCATTATTTAAACGAAGTGCTCCCAGACTTCCTCCAATAAAAGAAACTACAAAATTAGTGTCCTTTAATCCAAGATGCTTTTTAGCACTAGTTTCAATTTCGGGTGTAACTGTAACAATATCTTCATTAATCGGGAGGCCGGTGCGGCGAATTGTTTTTCTGTCATACTTGTATGATTCTATAGGCATCGCAACAGCTTGCAATTTCGAGTACCTCGATAAAATTCTATTTGTAAGGCCAGGTACTGCATCAGAATCATGAGTCACAACAGGAATCCTCAATAATGCACCAGCTAGCCCAACTGGAAGTCCCACGAATCCACCCTTTACAAAAATAACATCTGGCCTCCAAAAGACGAGATGACCAATGCTTTGAATAAAGCCAAATAAAAATAGAAATAAATCACGTATATTTTTTAAAGTAATACGTGGATCCTTTACGTACACCAGCTTACTTATCTTGTGATATCTTCTGAACTTACCAGCGAAGATTAAATAAGACTTTTCAAAATCTTTAGAGTTTTTAACAAGATTTCCGAAACTATCTCCATAATTTCCGATATATCGAATTGACGCACTAGGTTGCTCTTTTTTAAGCTCAGATGCTACTGCGAGTAATGGTGTAACGTGGCCGGCTGTTCCTCCGCCTGTCATCATGACTTTCATTCGAGCTCCTTTCGTCTTCGAATCCTTTTATATTCTGTCTAATATTCGTAAGTGAAGATATCTGGAAAACAACTCCCACTGCAGCCATAGTAAAGATCATACTAGTACCTCCATAGCTTATAAAGGGTAACGGAATACCCTTGAGTGGTGCAAGCCCTATCATGGCACAAATATTAAAAGTAGCCTGGAAGGCAATCCAAGTAAATGCAGCCACAGCAACAAGTTGATATGCTCGATTAGGTGCATATTTTATGACATCAATTATTCGGAATAATAGTGCTGCAAAAATACTAAGCAATACCATACAACCAATAAAGCCAAACTTTTCTGCAAAAATCGCAAAAATTGAGTCATTAGTCGATTCAGGTAAATAGCCAAAATCTTGTACACTATTCCCAACTCCAAGACCCAATAGTCCCCCACTTCCAACTCCTACGAGAGCCTGGCATTCTTGATAGCCCGTCGAAGAGCAATCTCTTTGAGGCTGTAAAAAATTAAGAAATCGATCTCTTCGATATGGAGTACTCGAGATCGCAATAATTATTAAAAATACTACTGCTAAAACCGTTATCATAAAACCTTTTATTTTAACGCCCGCAATAAAAAGCATGGCAAAAAGCATCATAAGTAACACTATGGTGGAGCCAAGATCTTTTTGAAGAAAAATTATCGTGATTGCATAAACCGCTACAATGGAAAGTTCTATTTTCATTTTTCGAATTGAAAAATGTTTATGTTCTTTAACAAAATTTGCTAAATAAAACCCACCTAAAATCATAAAAATAAATTTAACAAATTCAACTGGTTGAAAAGAAAGCATGCCAATCTGTAGCCACCTATTTCCAGTACCGCCAAGGATGATAGTGGCAACAATCATTAAGAAACTGATGATAATGAGATGTTTCTGGTATTTAAGAAAATTAGGTAATGGAAATTTAAAGGCTGCAAAAAAAGCGACGAGGCCGAGAAGCACATCAACAAATTGTCTTCCAACAAAATAATTAGCCGTAACATTTCCCCCTTCAGCAGCAAGTGCTGGGCCAATTGAGTAAATAAGAATAAGCCCTATCCCCATGAGAATCAAAACAAGAACGAGTATCCAATGATCGGGCCTATGTTTGCGCACTGGAAGCTCACCTACGCCATTCTGGCGGCGCTCAGTGCGCGAGATCATACAAATCCCCCAACTATTGCCAGTAGTATGCCTACGCTTGCGAAAACGGTTCCTAGAACCCAAAACCGCATAGTAACTTTAGTTTCTGGCCATCCTATTGCTTCATAATGATGATGGATAGGACTTATCCTGAAAATCTTTTTACCATTTCTAAGTTTCTTGGATAAAACCTGAAGTATTACAGACCCTGCTTCAGCAACAAATACGAACCCTATAACTGGTAATAAGAACAATGTATCAGTCATCATAGCAACAACTCCTAGAGTTGTACCTAGAGCAAAACTGCCTACATCCCCCATAAAAAAACGAGCGGGGAAAATATTAAACCAAATATATGATAATAGTGATCCTACGATAGTCAAGCAAAATGTCGCAAGTGCGTATTTTCCTTGGAACAAGGCGATTACGGAATATGCCGTAAAAGATGTGGCCAAAAGTCCCCCTGCCAAACCATCCAATCCATCGGAAATATTCACCGCGTTGGCAGTAGCAACAACAACCAACACAAAAATAGGAATTATAATCCAGCCGACCATCAGCGTTCCAGAACCGGGTAAATGAATAGAGTTAAATCCATCCTTTTGGTAGAACCACCACCCACTCACTGAGGCTACTGATGCTACAAGAAGTAATTTGATCTTGGATCGCAACCCAGCGACTCCTGAGCCATCCCCTTTAATATTAATGTAATCGTCGAGTAATCCCACTAATCCAGCACCCAGGAGAGCAGCGAGCGGAAGCCAGGTTTGTCCTCTATCAAGATTGAATATGATGGTAACTACTGAAACGGCAACTACCATAATAAGTCCGGCCATTGTTGGTATATTTCTTCTATGCTTCTCACCATGTAATTTTTGTAGCTCAGTTGCTTTTTCACCAGTCAAGGTTGTTGTGCGCAGTTTTTTCCACCAACGATACTTATAGGCAATAGTCGTGTAAATTGGAGTTAATAGAATGCTAAAAGCAAAACCAAAAAAACCTAACATAAAAATGTGAACCAAGGATGAATGCTGGATTGATAAGAGTGTATTTGTCATAATTTTTTTGTATTTAGTGAGCTTTGCTTATTAAGTAATTATACCATAATATCCTTTAGCTGGATTTTGGTTGTATGGGAAAATCGTCCAATATTTGATTACTTATAGTTGTCCATACTTTTGCCGCCGCTGCGCTTGCAAATCCTGACGTCTGAGGACCATCCAGGCGAACCAGAATTATATACTTAGCATTATCCCCACCAATAAAACCAACGTAGGCACCATTATAGGAGTTGGTTTTATAGCCACCTTTGCCATCAGCTTGCTGGGCGGTACCACTCTTAGCGCCAATACTATACCCTGCTCTTGTTGCGCTGCTGTTATTGGCATTTAAAGAATTAATCATGAGCGCTCTAACTTCTTGACTTGCATTTGCAGAAACAACATTCGATTTCACTATTTGTGGCTTAAAGTTATAGACCACATTTCCATCAGAAGACTCTGATTGCACCAAAGATGGCATATAATAAGTTCCACCATTAGTGAGGGCAGCATACGCTGCTGCTAATTGTATTGGAGTTACCGTAATCCCTTGACCGAAAGCCATATTAGCATAACGTAGATCGACTGCTTCGCCTGCATTAGGTTTATTCACGAAACCGCTCGATTCACCGACCTGTTCTATATTCGTAGGATTTCCAAATTGATAATGATTAGTTAAATAATCATAAAAATTTTGTCGCGCTTTATCAGTTATTGGTCCATCATTAATACTCGAATAATCTGCTTGTTGCAGTTGCTGTGGTGTTGCTCCGAGGGTCTTTAGAACAAATACAGCCCCCACATTCAGTGATTTACTAATGACATCCTGAAGCGACATCATTTGTGGACCCCAATTAATAGAATTACTAATAGAAAACCCGTCTACTGTAACTGAGTTAGTATCTTTATATGTGGTGCTTGGACTAGCAGTACCCAAGGTGAATGCAGCACCCATGAGAAGAGGCTTCATTACCGAACCAGGCTCCCACGCATTTGACACAGCTAGATTTGAAAATACTGAGGGATCGCTAACGGTAGCAAAATTAGAAGGATCATACGTTGGAAAATCTGCCATAGCTTTAATCGCACCAGTGTTGGCATCCATAATAAGTGCGCTCCCCTGTGTTGCGCCGTCTTGCTGCACACCCTCTCGAAGCGCTCGCTCAACAATGTTTTGCATTGCAATATCCAAAGTGAGAGTTACATCTTTTGGAGTAATCTCTTTTTGCTTAACAACGGTATTTCCTAAAACAAGTGGTACTCCATTCACGTCTGTAACTTTATAAACTTCACCAGCTTGACCAGCTAGATCCTTATTGAGTGCTTGCTCTACCCCATATTGACCTTGCCCATCATCATTAACGAATCCTAAAACTTGTGAAGCAAGCTGTCCTTGGGGATATGTACGCTCATTCTTTTCCTGTAGAGTTATTCCAACTAAATTGAGCGACTTTATTTTATCTGCAGTTACCTGATCAACTTTTTTAGCAAGAACTGAATATTGTGTTTTAGATATCAGTAATTTTTTTAATGAATCGGGATTCATGTTCAGAATTGGGCTAAGTTTAGAAACAGCATCATCAGCATTCTTAATTATTGCAGGGTCTGCAATTACTGTATATTTGATGACATTTAAAACAGCTGGCACAGTGCCGCTTCCATCAGATAAATAGATAATACCTCTTGGTGATGAAGGGTTGAAAAGCCGTGAATGCTCTGACGACGCAGATTGCTGGTAATAATCATGTTTAATAATCTGAAGGTAAAATAATCTAGAAGTAAGAATAAAACCAGCAAGAATAAGGATCAATTTTAGCCAAATAATCCTATTAGAGCTATCAAATATAAAATTTGTTCTACTTTGCTTCATAAGTCTGTAGGTATTTACTACTTGAATAAAGTATAACCTAGTTTGTAACAGTCGCTGTCGGTACAACTGTCGGCATGGCTGTTGCAACGCTACTGTTTTGAACTTTATCTAGCCCTTGCTGCCTTGAGGCCTGAACTTGAAGACTTGCGTACTGTTCTTTGAGTTGTTGCTGTTGAGTAGTTAGATTATTAATAGTATAGCCAAGTGTATTTGTTTTGGTGACCTGCGTTAAATAAAGCAGCCCTAGTAAACAAATAATTAATAATACAACTATTAAATTAGAGACAGGGCCAAGACCTGTCTTCATCACTCCTACAGTAACAACATTATGGTTGCGTTGATAGGCGCTCGTTTTATTTGTAGATATTTGTTTTCCGTATGTCATATTTTTCTCTTGAACCACTCACCTGTTTAGGGTGAGTGGTATTCGTTTGATTGCTTAAGGTGTTGCTGTTATAAAACAGAAACATGCACCTTATGAGCAACCGACCGACCAGTGATTTTGATTTTCATCGCTGGTCCTTTCTTTTATTTTTATTTTGCTGCGACTCGTAATTTTGCACTACGTGAACGCGGATTTAAAACTAATTCATTTTTGCTCGCAACTATGGCATGCTTGGAAACTATTTTGAATTCTGCATCGTAACGATTACCGCCAAACTCATTAAAATAGTTTTTAACGATGCGATCTTCTAGGCTGTGAAAACTTATAATACCAAGTCTTCCTCCCGGATTGAGTAAACTAAACCAAATAGGGAGCGCCTGCTCAAGCTGCAGTAACTCGTTATTTACTGCTATCCTTAAACCTTGAAAAGTTTTAGTTGCAGGATGTTTTTTGAGCCATTTACCAGATGTACGAGCGATTATTGTTGCGAGTTCTTCTGTAGTCTTAAATGGCCTATTATCTACGATAATTTGCGCAATCTTATTTGCATGCGGTTCCTCACCATACACTTTTAAAATATGCGCAATCTCTTCCTGGGTCCATTCGTTAACAATTGAAGCAGCTGTCAAAATTTGACGCTGGTCCATACGCATATCCAATGGTCCTGGGTTTTGAAAGCTAAAACCACGACTCGCTATGTCAAGGTGCGGTGATGATACGCCTAAATCTGCTAGTATAAGATCAAATTTTTTGCCTTTATCTTTAAGTTCTCGTGATGCTGTCAGAAAATCTGAATGCAATACTTCTACTTTTTTATTGAAAAGATTATTAAGATGATCTACTGCCATTTGGTCTCTATCAACTAGTACACTTTCAGAAAAATTTTTAGTTACACTTAAAATTTCCCTACTGTGACCACCGTATCCGGCAGTTACATCTAGGTATGTTTCCCCTTTTTGAGGGTTAAGGTATTTAATAACTTCTTCTAGTAATACTGGTTTATGCATTTTGTTTTTATTTTTATTTTTGCAAGATCACCGATTCAGTAGTCAACTTTTTGTTTTTTTGTTGTTTTTGTTTTTGTTTGAAAATCAATCATTTAACTTGCGTTGCAAATTTAAAAAATTCGCCTAAAAGTTAAGGATCATTTTCTACTTAAGTTTTGAGAGACTTATGTGTGAGGTGGAGTTTTGGGAGGTGTTTTGTTGAGAAAGGTACAAGGGTTTTTAGCGTAGACCCCTCTACCTACGTGTTGACTACCGAATCGCTAACCTCGAGTCGGTGTTTAGTACTAAGTTGTTAAAGTAAGCAGACTACTGTGCACTTATTCGCCAATAACTTCCTGCTCTGACTGCAACGATATCTTTTTTAATACCTGCGTATTTCAGATGATGTAAATCAAGAGTGATTCTCCCTTGCTTTACATCTAATACGCTTGTTGCTTTTCCTGATCTAAACTTCACATTGAGGTCTGCGACCTTTTCATCAAGAATGCTTCCAGAAAGCTCGGGTTCAACTTTCTTTTCCCATACCTGTTGTGAGTATAGATGCAGATATTTGCCAAAGCCGCGAGTGACGACTACACCGCTTTTGAACTCGCCTCGAACTTCGACTGGCATTGTCAGTCTTCGCTTATCGTCAAGCTTGCGTTCGAAGTAGTCTACGGTGGCCATTATTAAAACTGCTTAGTGGTTTTTTGTTTCTTTGTGGTGTTACCCACTTTTACCCACTGAAGTAAGGATACTACCCATGATTACCCACTGCAAGCATTTTGTGCACATTACGCCCAAGAAGATACAGAGTTATCCACAGTTTGTTCGTTAATCATTCTTTAAACGCTATTTGTAGGCTCTTTTTATGTACTTATCCACAATACTCTTGGAGGAGAGTATACTTATGACAACTTTGGAGATTTTCTTAGAATCGTGTCTAATTAAGGTGCGTTCAATTTTGTCATTTTTGTATTTTTTATGAATTTTAGTATCAAGAATATTCTCTCCGATAGCTTTATAAGTTTTTTTTGATAATTCTCTGTTATTGTAAGTCACCGGATATTCTTTTTCTTTTGCATATTGGCTTAGCATTGATGTTGAAGGTTTTTTTGTATTATATATTACATAATCGATACTTTTCTTTCCGATGAACCGCTCTATTTCGCTAGCGTACTCCGCTACGTCCCATCCATCAGTTTGGCCCGGCTTAGTCACAAGATTCGTAATCTGTATTTTTAAAGCTTTGGTTTTTGATAGCGCCTCGGACACCCCATCCACAATTAAAGCTGGAATTATGGAGCCATAGAAATTGCCCGGAGCTATAATGATGGCATCAGCATCCAAAATAGCTTTTTTAGCAGCTGGATTGATCCATGCGTGCGGGTGCAGCCGAAAATCTGGCTTACTTTTACCATTAAAAACACTGTTACCTATTTTATATTCACCCTTAATTTCTTTATTATCGTCTAACATAAATAAATGTGTGTTATCAAGAGTTATGGGTATAACCCTCCCTGTAATATTGAGAATTTTGGATGCGAGCGCAATCGCTTCACCAAAATCATCAGTCATCTTTTCTACAGCAGTTAAAAACAAGTTTCCAAAACTATGCCCATCCATTGAACCTTCGCCAAAGCGAAAATTAAATAACGAACGAATTTGCTCACTAGAATTTGATAGCGCTACCAAGCACTGTCTTACATCACCTGGTGGCAAAACACCATATTGGTCCCTAAGCACACCAGTGGATCCACCGTCGTCAGCCATAGTTACTAGTGCAGTTATTTCATTAGTAAAGTTTTTAAGCTCACTAAGCAGTGTGTAAGATCCTGTTCCACCTCCAATTACAACTATCTTTGGGTTTTTAAGATTTTTCTTCATATGTAGCTCTTGAATACTCTTTGAGTTCATCGGCCCACCATAAAGCACTTTTTCTGATTATTCGTGCCATATCCTGTTCTCTATTGACGCTCACTAGTCCAAATTTAGGCCACCAACCAAATGCCCACTCAAAATTATCCAAAAGACTCCAGTGAAGATAGCCCTGAACATCAATATTTTGAGATTGCGCTGTTTTGATGGCTTTCATGGTTTCGCTCAACCACCACTGCCTGTATGTATCATGCTCATCTGCTAGTCCATTTTCTGTGATAATTATTGGCTTATTGGGAAAGCGTGCTTTAATTGTTTCCAGCAAAGGTAAAATTCCTTGAGGATTTAAATACCAGCCGAGGTCACTCACGGGACTACCAATGATTGTTTTTCTGAAACCTTTGTAATAATCAGTAAAATAATAATTAAAGCCAATGAAATCTTGGTAACTACTAATTCTATCTAACCACCACCAATTCCAGCAATATCGAATAATTCGAACTGATATTTCGTCTATAAAATTATGTTGACGAGAGGGTTGCACATTAATAAGATGTTGGGCTACACCTATTTTCATCTCAGGGTATTTTTTCTTAATGATTCTCCAGGCTACTTTATGCGCTTTTGCAAGATTGGCGTACACCCTGATTGCTGTAAAAATATTTTTTTTCTGGGGTGGCCAGAGTCCTTGCTGGTAGCTAAATATGGAATAAACATTTGGTTCATTTAACGTAATTATATAGTCGATATTTTCAAAAAGTTCAGTCGTTATTCGTTCCACGAAGCGCTCGAAGTATTTCAAATTTTTTCTTTTTTTAAATCCCCCTTTTTGAGAAAACCAAATTGGTACTGTCCAGTGCCAGATATTTAAAAGTGGTTCGATGTTACGGCTTCGTAATTCATTAATATACTCTTTATAATGTTCAATTACTTGCTCGTCCCAGATGTCTTCTTGGGGCTGTATTCGGGACCATTCAATTGTGAATCTAAACGCGTTAAGGTTTAATTTTTGAATAATATCGAAATCTTCCTTAAATCGATTGTAATGATCAACGCCTAACCCAGAAATATAATTATCCGGTGATTCGGCTCTGGATTTAATTTCTTTCCAATTCTTGAGTTGCTCAAGATTAGTAGCTGCGTTTTTAGCCGAATTCACCGCAGATTTTTTTTCCCACTCAGTCCATTGATTAACATTATTGCCTTCTACTTGATGGCTTGCTATACTGGCACCCCAAAAAAATTTCTGTGACTTCATTTATTATTACAACCCATTCAAAACAATTAAACTTTCTATGTGTGGTGTTCTGGGAAAAAAATTATAACCTTTGGCGAACTCTATATTAAATCCACCATCTACCAACAATTTTACATCCCTAGCTTGTGTACTCGGATTACACGATAAATAAATAATTTTCCTTGGTTTAGAACTTATCAACTTCTCAATGACATTGCTATGCAAGCCAGCTCGTGGTGGGTCGACAATAACTGTACTATCTTTTTTTATATAATCTATTGCGTCTTCTGACCGAGCCTTTAAGACTTCAACATTCTTGAGTTTTGCACTATTTATTTTAGCGATGCTTATGGACTCATCGTCACTATCAATTAATAGTAATTTTTTATGCGCAGCAACACTCAACCCAATACTTCCGACTCCTGAATAATAATCAATTATATCTAGGTCTTCTTTATCAATGTTGCTTTTAATATCCAGAAGGGCTTGTTCATAGACAGGAACGTTAACTTGAAAAAAAGATCGAGTTGTATAAAGGTACGCGCTATCAACTAAATCATCTGATAACATATCCTCGCCGTAGCTACCCAGCACTTCCGTAGCGACGGAAGCGGGGCTTTTTGGATTGGAAAAGATTACTTCTAAGCCTTGAACCTCGTTACTAAATTTTTCAAATTTATCAGAACAGCTAGGATCTTTCAGAAATAAACTAGCGAAAACTTCCTTATCTTGGGTTGAGCGAAAAATAACACTCTTGAGCATTCGAGCTTGAATTTGATTTTTATTTATAAAATTTATGAGTTTTTTTCCTGCATCGTTGATTTCAACAGAAGCAATATCAGATTCTAGAAGAACAATTTTCTGATGAGTACCTCGCTGATGCAACGCAAGACTTACTTTTTGCGTTTCTTTGTCAAACCAAAAGTTATATTCCATTTTATTTCTATAATGCGAGTCTTTGCTATTTTGGAAAAAATTGCTCCAATTAACCTCAAGTTTTGCACGATGAAATAAATCTTTTAAAATATCTTCCTTTAATTTTTCCTCGTAATCATAATCAACGATTTGCCAAGGGCTTGTTGACATAAAAGTAATAGGATCCTTCGGGATAATTCTTTTTGGATTAGCACTGATTACTTTTACTACTACGCCCTCACACCAATCTTTTTTATTTTTCGTAATCTCAATTTCAACTTTTTCATTATCGAGTGCCCCCCAAATGAAACATTTTTTTCCATCTTGAAGGGTTGCTAGAGCTTGCCCGCCGTAAACCATCTTTTCGGTGGTAACAATTATATTTTTATCCGCCATATTTACAAATCTTTTACAGCTAGCCTTTTTTGCTTAGTCGTATCCCTGTCTCTGACAGTTACAGTCCCATCGGTTAGGGTATCGAAATCAATAACAACACACTTTGGTGTGCCAATTTCATCCTGTCTTCGATATCGTTTACCGATGTTGCCATTATCATCCCACATAACATTATGATATTTTTTTTGCAGAATTGTATAAATTTCTCTGGCTTTTTTTACAAGTTCGGGCTTGTTTTTTAAGAGTGGACTTACGCAAAATTTTACTGGTGCTAGTTCAGTTGGTAATTTTAAAAATATTCTTTTTTCTCCGTTAATCTCGTCTTCTGTATAGGCTTCAGCAAGTACTGCCATCATAACTCTTTCGACTCCAAAACTAGGCTCAATAACATGCGGAACGAATTTGTTATTACTTCCTTTTTGAATATATTCCATGGACTTACCAGTAGCCTTCTGAATATTCAAAAGATCAAAATCTGTTCTATAAGCAAGGCCCATCAACTCTTCTTTACCTATTGGAAAATCATATTCAAAATCTATTGTTCTTTTGCTGTAATGCGCCCTATCGCTCTCAGGGACATCCAGCTCATGAATTCTTGCTTCATCAAGTCCAAGTGCTCTAAACCATTCATATATATCAGCTCTCCATTTTTCGAAAGATTTTTCCCAGTCATCGGGATGAACAAAATATTCTATCTCCATTTGCTCAAGCTCTCTCACTCTGAAAATAAAATCTCTAGGGCTAATTTCATTCCTGAATGCCTTGCCAATTTGCGCAACTCCAAAAGGCATGTCAGGATAAATTGTATCGACTATATTCTTATAATTGGTAAAAATACCCTGCGCAGTCTCAGGTCTTAAATAAGCTATAGAATCTTCACTATCAATTGGACCCACATTTGTTTTAAACATCATGTTAAACATTTTAGCTTTACCAAAGGTACCCAACTTGGAACAATTCGGGCATTTTGAAATATCTATTTTGTCTGCTCTAAATCGGGAATTACAGTTATTGCATTCAACAAGCGGATCAGTAAAAGTATCGACGTGCCCACTCGCCTTCCAAACCTTTGGATTCATTATAATAGCAGCATCTATACCAAAGACATCATCTCTGCCATCAACGAACATACGCCACCATAAATTAGTAATATTTCTTTTTAGAGATACCCCGAAAGGACCGAAATCATAAAACCCTGATATACCACCGTATACTTCACTGCCTTGATATATAAAACCTCTTCGCTTAGCGAGACTAACGATATCTTCAAGATTTGTTTTATTTTTTGTCATTAATTTATTATATGTTTAAAACTGATATTCTACAAAACTGTTTAGATATGGAGCGATTGTAGTCGCTAATTCGTCACCCCCTTTTACGAGCGCTAACCATTCCGGACCCTTTAGTAATGCCAAACGTAGGTACTTAATGTGTGCTGATGCGAATTTTCCATCTGCTGCTAATCTGAAACCAGCCATCTCATATTCAAATGAATATCGGCCATTTTCTTCAAAACCTTTTTCGTCAATGGTTGCCTCTATGTTGATAGAATGTCCGGTAACATTACTGAGCTGTACTGCCCACCAGACCGATACGGCTGCATTTGATAATTTTGGATTATCAAGTGCCTCAAAAAGCTGCTTTAAGAGATGAAAATACTCCATACCAGTTTCAGTGGTCGTGTATTTATTAATAAGTTTGAGACAGTTATAGCCGAATTCAATTTTGGTTAAATCATTAAAAAAACTGTTGTATTGCTTGGTAAGCCTGGCTGCCGTGAGAGTGCCAAGATCACCCTTACCTTCAACAAACCCAATGTCACTCACAGAAAATAGCTCTATGCCACCAGCAAGTTTACTTTTCTCTTTTCTTGTCCCTTTCGCTATTAGACTTACTTTTCCAAAATCTCTCGTAAGCACGGTTAATATTCTGTCTGCTTCGGCATAATTAATTCGTGCCAAAATTACGCCTTGAGTATTTTTAGGAATTTTCATAATGAATTAAACTCACTGAATCAACGAGCCTATCAAGGCTAGTTGTGGCTTTATATAAATATTTATCAATACCTAGTTGTTTCCATATTCTTGAATTTAAATTGAGAGATGTCTTAGGGACGCTACTGTGTATGATTACTCTAATATTTGTCCAATCTTCATAACTTCTGAACTCATGGAGAAATTCAATACCACTATGACCAGAAAGCTGTAATTCTAATATAATCACTGAGGGCTTCAGCTCATCTATCATTGAAATAGCCTTTTGCGCAGTTTGGGCAATATAAGCATTTTTTCCAGTATTAAGCATGGCCTTTTGATATACCTTAGCTAAAATTCCATCAGGTTCAATTATTAAAACATTCATGTTTTTACAATTAAAGAAAAGTTAATTGTCCCGACAGTGGTAAATAAAATCCAATTCCCTTTTGTTTTTTGTGCGCAAAGTTTTTAAGTTCACTTCCTAGCGCTTCAACTAAATGATTTGAAATCAGAAGACCAATTGCTGAATTATACATATCCTTAGGTGCTGAAGCTCGAGCGGCTTCACTCAATTGTCCTATCTTTCTTATGGATTCCATTTGAATATAACTGTCAGTTGAATAAACGCCAATCCTTTGCACATTTGGTGCTGTTTGTTGAGCAGCAATAACAAGGCGAGTTCTTTTTGAGCTATCTTGTTGAGCAGCAATATGGCTTGATGCCAAACCGAACAACGCACCCCTGACTGCCGCTTCATTGGCATAAATTGGTTCTAGTTTCTTTGAAGTATCAAGTTCAATCTCAACGTTGTATGCTTGAGCTAATTTGTATAAATCATGAGCTACATCTTGCGCAAGTGCCGAAGCAGATACACTTGTAAGTGGTAGCTCTGATTGCAGTGTATTCATAGCAAATATTGCATGATCTATCATCATAAGTGCATTTTTTGTTAGTAAAACTGTGTTTTGTTGTGCTGAATTATCCAAAGGAACTGTTTCTGCAATTGCTTTGATTTGCAAAAAACGCATCTGTAAATCATACAGTAACAATGAAATGTTGTTATCTTTTTCTAAATATATAGACGACATAAAATAATGTAGATTAATTAAACCTCAATAACCCCTATCTTTCTAGATTATAGCACGCGCTTATGGAGCAAAGGTAAGATTCGGGAGTATCGTAGCGTTGAAATCATCTAAAGCTGCCGCGTTTTCAGACCAAACTTCGATTGTTTTATCCCTCAAAGGTAGCACTACCATAGTGCCAGTTGAATTGGGTTGATTTGGGTCTATAGCACCCGTAACCATTGAACCAGTAACTGAAGGTACATTTTTAGGAATATAAGCCGTTATTTGTAATTTTCCACCTGCTACCTGACCAGTAAACTGATCCATAATTTGTGCATAAGGTGTGTTAATGACTTGCATTCGTAAACTAAATATATTTGCCTGATTGGCGACATCAGGTACGAAATTTGGATAGAAATACGCATTCACGGGATTAGAGCTTTGCTGTGATTCAACAATATACGCACTCCATGTTTTAGGATATACAATTTTCACTGAACCTGCTGCTGAGGGAGTGATATAAGTTTTATTGGGTGATTTTGCCTCAGTTTGATATTTCGTGTCATCTGCGGTTTGTGTTTGCTGTATGGCGTTATTTACTGCAGTGCTAATAAGTGCATCGACATTATTTTTATATTTATTCATTTTAGTAAAAGATACTAATCCAAAGATTAGTAAGCCCATAATAACAAGGCCTAAAACTGAGTAAATTATAATCGAAATCTTATTGCTTTTCTGTTGCGGCAATAAGGGTCCCCGAGGAACAGTATTTTGAGCCACGGGTGGGATATAGGGCTGTTGAGCGATATTTTGAGGATTTGAATCTGGTTGCATTATTCTTATGCTATCATAAATTACTATTTATTTTTAAGAAATTTTTATATTTCAATATTGGTACAGAAAAAGTGCACCCTTTTTCTGTACGTATTTCTTTTTTGGTACCTTAAAGGCATAACTTACTAGTTTTAGAGGAACCTTTTTTTCTCTATTAAGAATTTTTTTATTTAATTTTTCCATATACCTATCAAGTAAAAATACATAAATCCCATTCGCGTCTGGAAATTCTTCTGTCCAAAAATTAGCCCATTTTATCGTGACAAATTTTCTTTGTGGCCAACATATTAACCTTGAAATTAGAACCAGTATTGGATTAAGCTCGTATCCTACGCAAAATACTTCTTTTTTTGCCATTTCCTTAAGCATTCTGCCGTCTCCTGAACCGAGCTCCAACAAGAGCTCACCTTTTTTTAAATCAAGTAACTCTATAGCTGCCAGTTTCTCTTTTTTTAGAGTCGGCAGATATGGCGCACCAAAGAAAATAACAATAGAAAAACAAATCAATATAACTATTAAAATAGCTGCCAGCACTTATTCAGCAGCTCCGTTTTTGATAATAAGGTCGATAGATTTTTTCTTTACAGAAAGGTAAGCTTCTAATTCATCAATAATTTTTTTCGCTTGTTCATATTTTTCAATAGACTGTTCTATAGAAACGTGGTCACCCTCAAACCAACTCATTACTTCTTCTAGATCTCTCTTTTTTTGTGAGTAATCGAAATTGTCTTTAGCCATAATCAATCCTTTCCAATCTTATTTATAGCTAGTATACGCGCTTCTATATCAGCATAGTGAGTACTGACTGTTATAGCGTCACTAACTTTAAGGGTTTCTACCTTTATGATTTTTCCTTCTTTTTTCACCAAACTGTAACCTCGCTTAAGTATATTGTTCGGATTATACGCAACAAAGAGATCCTTAAAATTCTCGACTTTTTGTTTTTCTATTTCAAAAATTATTCTTAAATTTCGTACCAAATTGAGCCTAACCTGATGAAGGTTAGTTTCTTCTGCCTGCAAAGGAGCATTTAAATATTCTACTAGTAGCGTTTTAGATTGCTGTAAATACTTTCGCTCGAATTGAAGATCGGGAACCATTAATTCCGCGGCATTACTAGGAGTTGAAGCTCGTTTGTCCGCCGCAAGCTCCCCTAAACTTAAATTTATTTCATGTCCAATAGCCACAAGGGTTGGTATTCTACTGCTTGAAATTTTCCTCACCACTCGTTCGTCGTTGAATGCACTTAAATCATCCTCAGAACCGCCTCCTCGAATAATGACAAGTGCATCTAGGTTACTATTTGATTCATTAAAGTAATCGATTGCTTGAACGATTTCCGCAGGAGCACCCTCCCCTTGCACTAACACATTACATACTTCAACTGTGATAAAAGGCCAACGCGCATTTAAAATTTTTATAAAATCAGCATAGGCTGCGGAATGCAATGACGTAATGAGCCCTATTCCTACAGGGGGATATTTAATCATCCTTTTTCGATCTTGCTTGAAGAGGCCTTCATTTTCGAGTTTCATTTTTAGCGCATCAAGTAGCTTCTTTATGGTGCCTTCACCACTTGGTGTAATTGTTTGAACGCTTATAGAAAAACCAAATTTATTGTGCAAATGTGGTCGACCGGTGACCTTAACCACCATTCCATTCTCAAGTGGCCCCGGCAAATGAAAGATAGTCCCGAAAAAACTGACCTTTGACTCACTATCTATTACATCAAAATATAGCCATTTATTTTTACTAATTCTAAAATTAGAAATTTCACCTTCAATACAAACAATACCGAGCGCGTATTCGAGTGTTTGATTTGTAATCGCTACAAAATCACTAGGCGATAAAATCAATTCGGTTTGCATCACGATTTGGGACCTCTGCTTGCCCCTTCCTTAACGCTATTTGGTAATAAATAAATCCTATGGGTAAGAAAATTACTCCGGTTAAAATTCGATAAATCAGTGTTGCTGAGAGTGCTAGCGCCTTGGGAACTCCGGCTCCAGTTAGTGTAGCTGTCATGAGTGCTTCGTATATCCCGATTCCTCCTGGCAAAATTGAGACTAAACCAGCGAAACTCGCGACAGCATAGGCTAGAATAACTGCCCCAGGATTAACTGGGTGTCCGAGCGCAACGTAGGCAAGATAAACGGTACCAACTTCAGACACGTTCATTATAAGGGACCAGAAAAACGGTACTTTAAGTTTTCGCCAATCTTTAGCGATTATTGAATAATCTTTATTAAGCCCTTCAAAAAGTCGTTCTAGTCGCGATAGATCAATGGTGTTTTTTCCTTTTTTAAATGGACGGAGAATTCCGTTCAAGATTCTAGGTATAAATGCAGTAAACGTCTTAATTCTTTTCTTATCACTAATAACATAAGTGCCCACAAGAACTCCAAAAAGAGTCAGGAAAGTAATTGAGAGGCCTACGAAAAGCGCAACGCCGCTGTGACCTCTGCCGCTGCCAAAACTAAGAAAAAACATACCAATAAACAAAATTATGAGAAAAGATACAAACGTTAATGCAAACCGCATAACTTGTGCGAGGGTTGACCTCGATGACGCAATACCGTATTGCTTGAGCCGTAGAGATAAATAAGAAAAACCCACTACCCCACCACTAGGAAAAACCTGATTAATAAAATTAAGTTCAAGTGCAACTCGATACATAGATTTTCTAGATAATGTTTCGCCAGTTTGTTTAAAATAACTTCTGTAAAGTTCGGCAACTGAGTAGAAATTTAAAATTTGCATAGGTATCATGAGTAAAATTATCGATGCCTTGGCCCCGCTCATTTCTCTGAATCCATCAGTTAATTGTGGCCACGAAGTATAAATAACAAAGGCAAATGCCACGAATGTGACAATATTTACAATCAGTTTTAATCTACTATTCAACATATTGCTTGGACTTAGTATACATTATCCAGTTATAATAATTTAAACATGAATTCATTACTTTTCTTGGGACGACAACCCAATCTTGGCATTGCTGAACTTGAGTCAGTATATGGTGCAGAGCATTTAACCTTTATTTGGGATAAATTCGTGATATCAGATTTACCAAATAATTCTTTTGATTTGATGAGACTTGGTTCAGTGCTTAAAATTACCGAGATTATAGAAGAAATATCTCTAGCAAAAATTAAAGATTTAGATTTTACAATTACCAAGATAGTCTCTAAACATATCAAAGATAATGATATTTCTTCGAAATTTAACCTTGGCATTAGTTCTCACAACAGTGGCATGGATAAAAACGAATTAACAAAATTAGCTTTGACCGTAAAAAAAAATCTCAAAAAGGAAGCCTTCTCAATTAGAATTATCCCGAACAAATACGAGATAATCTCCACCGCACAGGTAATTCACAACGATTTAACCAACGCCATGAAAGGTCTTGAAATTGTTCTGGTACGAAAAAAAGATTTATTATTAATAGTAAAGACAGCGCAAGAACAAAATATTGAGGCATATGCAGCCAGAGACCAAGCGCGACCCTACAGGGATGCGTATGTGGGTATGCTACCTCCAAAACTTGCACAAACAATTATTAATTTTGCCGTGGGTAAAAAAGATTTAAAAAGCATAGAGATCCTAGATCCATTTTGCGGGACTGGTGTTTTACTTCAAGAGGCGTTACTAATGGGATGCCCGGTAGTAACGGGCACTGACCTAGAAGAAAGAATGATTGAATATTCTCGGGGAAACATTGATTGGCTAGAAAAAAAATATAATGCGAGTAAACAATCAATAATCATAGAACAGGATGACGCAACCTCAGCGGCTTGGTCTGAGTTTAATTGTGTTGCCTCCGAAACCTATCTCGGAAAACCACTGTCAACCATTCCTCGAAAAGACTTTTTAAGAGAACTAATAGAACCCGTTAACTTACTGCATAAAAAATTCTTAAAAAATATTTACACTCAGTTAGCTTCTGGTGCAAGAATATGTTTAGCAGTCCCCGCCTGGAAAACGGATAATAACCAATTTATACACCTTCCAGTTCTTGACCAATTAGCAGAATTAGGGTACAATCGAATAGCTTTAGAAAAAGTAAGTTCAAAAGATTTACTCTACTTTCGACCCGATCAAATAGTAGCGAGAGAATTAGTAATACTCACAAGGAAATAAAATGTCACACGTTAAAGCAGGTGGAACCAGTAAAAATAACCATGATAGCCCCGGTCAAAGACTTGGTGTTAAGAGATTTGGTGGCCAAAAAGTTAGAACTGGTGAAGTAATCATCCGTCAAGTTGGTCAAACAAAGTTAGCAGGTGACGGCACCTTCATGAGCAGAAACTTTACCATACACGCCGCAAAAGACGGTATCGTCTCTTTCAAGCAAAGAGCATCTCGTAAATTTACAGGTAAGACAGTTCGAAGAACTGAAGTAGTTGTAGAATAAGTAACTAGATATAAACTGATTAGTCTCCTTTTACTAGGAGACTTTTTTTATTGTAATTGTTTTTTAATTCTATCAAGAACATCTACAATTAATACTTGTGATTTAACGAGGTAATCATCAGCGCCTAATTCCATCGCCCGTTTTTTATCAGATTCCTGGCCCATAGCAGTTAGCATGACGATCTTTATGGCGGCAGTTTCGGGCGTATTCTTCAAAATATCTAAAACATCAAAGCCACTTACTTTTGGCATCATAATGTCTAGGAGAATTAAATCTGGCTGAAAATCAATTGCAGCTGCCAAAGCATCTTCCCCATTATTGACCCTGTTTAAAGAGTAACTTTCATTGCTTAGGCGTACCTCATAAATACCAGCCAGGCTATCATCATCTTCAACAATTAAAATTTTCTTTGAATTTGATTCCATTTATGCTTTAATCTTATGCCAAACAGATAATATCTGCAAGTATCCACTATAATCACGAATTTATTTAGAGTTCAGATAATCTTCTGCTGCTTGAAGCTGTACATCTTGGCCAGCTGATATCTGAGCGTCTGTAATGGGAACAATTTTTACAGGATTCAAGCCCGTTTTGTTTATAGTTTTACCAAGTGGTGTAAACCAATGTGCTACAGTAACTTTTAGCATTTCACCATTAGCAAAGTTACTGAATTCTTGTACACTTCCTTTTCCGAATGATTTAGTACCAAGGGTTATAGCGGCATTATTGTCTACAAGAGCACCTGCTGTAATCTCGCTTGCACTTGCACTACCACCGTTAATTAAAACTACGGTTGGTATTCCGACTAATTGTCCATTTTGTGGAGCTGAATAAGTTTGTGTGACAATATTATTAGTCTTCTTGATCACTACAACTTGGCCTTGCTTAAGCCATTCGCTTGAGACATTTTCAGCTGCCTCAAGGTAACCGCCCGGGTTATCTCTGAGATCAAGGATGATTGAATTACAATGCTGAGCTTTGAAGCCAGCTGCAGCAGTATCAACTAGCTGAGTTGTATCTTCACCAAATTGACTTATCTGTATATATCCAATATTTCCAGCTAATGTTTTAGTAGTCACACTCGGAATTGTTATAGACTTTCTTACAATAGAAAAATCTAAGTTCTGCGATCCTCGTAGAATCGTTAATTTTACTGTAGTGTCGGGGTTTCCTCTTATAAGGGAAATCGCTTGATCTATGGTCATTCCAGAAGTTGATACATCATTAATTTTGATAATAATATCCTGAGCCTTGATACCCGCTTTGTCTGCAGGTGAACCCGCAATTGGGGCTATAACAATTATCGAGCCTTGCTGGTCACCTAATTGTGCCCCAATGCCAGTTATTGTCCCACTTAGTTGATTATTAAAGTCTTTGGCTTGGGTAGCATCAAAATAAGTCGTATAAGGGTCACCTGCAGCAGAAACGAGCCCCTGCTTGAGGCCTACCATTAGTTTATTTACATCAAGCTTACCATCGTACTTCTGTTTCAACTGTTGATATACGGCATTAACAGACGAATAATCGAGTTTATCAGGTAAGTTGTTATTTTGTTTATTCTTACTAAAATAATTAATCTGCCAACTACCGTTACCGACTTGCAGACCTGCAAAAAAAACAAAACTCACAGCTATGACCGAGCTAATACTTTTAAGTACCCTGCTATGCTTTTTATAAGATTGGCTCAACTTCTTGTGTATTTTTTTTCCCATGTAATACATAAATTATAACATAAATTTGATTAACATAAGCCTTAAAAGAATACCTACTACGGAAAATGTATAAATAACATTGGGCCCAGGAATGAATCATCCGCTGAAAGTGTCATCTCGCTCCACTCACCCCATTGACCGTTTACGGGCCAGTTATATTGGCTTACAGTGACATCCCTTCCATTAACGGCTTCAACATACATCGCATGCCCATTCTCACTACTGTATGCTATTGCAATATCCCCTTTTAATGGATTACGCTCTACAGATATATTATTCAGTAAAGCATTCATCGGCCATTGATTGGCATTTCCGAAACCACCCCAGTTTGGCATCGTTCTACCCGATTGAGCAACCTTAAAGGCAGCATAACTAACACATTCCCTGTTATACATCCCCCATGGATCAACGAGTGAATCTTTGGGTGCTTTAGCTAATACAAATGGGTAACGATTGGCGGATTCATTTATGATCAAATTATGTTGGGAATTCATGAGACTAGAAATTGCGTTCATTATCATGAATGTGCTCTGCTCGAAATACCCAAATTTAGATTTGTATTGCAAATTTGACCATTGATCAAAGTTATATAAAGCAGTGCGACTCAACAGCACATCATAATAGGTATCTACATGCCTATTCGGCTGGAGAAAAAAATTAGAAAAAACGTACAGTTGAAAGATGATAAGCAACCCTACATAGGCTAGAATAATTTTGCTTTCGAGGATACGTTTCATTATCTCTGCACCTTTAATAAGTATAGAAACTTTACATTATGGGAAGTGAATGAAATACATTGGGCCTAGGCCTGAGTTATCCGCTGAAAGTGTCATCTCGCTCCACTCACCCCATTGACCGTTTACGGGCCAGTTATATTGGCTTACAGTGACATCCCTTCCATTAACGGCTTCAACATACATCGCATGCCCAAACGGCGCATTATAAGTAATTGCGACATCACCGACTTGAGGGTTCCTGTCAACTGGAATACCATCAGCTCTTGCATCATCAGGCCATTGCTGGGCATTACCGACACCTCCCCAATATGGCATCGTTCTACCCGATTGAGCAACCTTAAAGGCAGCATAGCTAACACATTCCCTGTTATACATCCCCCATGGATCGGTAAGAGAATCTTGTGGGGCACTCGAAAGATACGCTGGATAGCCGCCATTAGAGCCATCACTGCTAATAAGGACCGTACCAGATGCGGCCATTTGGGCTGCAATAGCCCCGAGGACTTGCTGCTCCTGTGCTCTTAAATCTGCAAGCCGCTGCTGGTAGGATGACTCTTGGCCTTGCGTTGATGCAAGCAAAGAAGAAACTTGATTTTGACTCGTTTGAAGCTGCTGCTGTTGAGCGGTTTGCTGTGCTAGAAATTTCTTCTGATCATCCTGCTGACTTTGAATCTGAGCTTTAAGCTGCACAATTTTCTGCACCGAACTCGTGATATCGTCTTTAAGATTTTGTAAATATGTCTGGCTATCAACAAATTTCGTAAAACTATCGCTTCCGATTAACAATTCAACCGTTGAGGCTCCGGCATTTTTATAAAGCATATTTACGCTTGCCTGAAGTACTATTT
This sequence comes from uncultured Candidatus Saccharibacteria bacterium, assembly GCA_903859365.1. Lineage (GTDB taxonomy): Bacteria > Patescibacteriota > Saccharimonadia > Saccharimonadales > CAIOMD01 > CAIOMD01. The sequence goes on from CAIOMD010000013.1 coordinate 38,544, forward strand.
TTTGTTTATCTAAATTTAACTGCGCTTGATCTAAGCTTGCCTGTAAAGAAGAAATCTTATTTTTTGTTTCACTAATTTGATTTTGCATTACCGCTATCTGGGCATTCATAAAAGCAACTTGGCCCTGAAGTGTGTTAGCCTTGTCTGTAAGTCCTTGAAGTTGCTGATTACTATCATTGATTGCTGCAACAATAGTTGCATTTTGGGCGCGTAAATCACTAAGCTTGCTGGCTGATGAGTTTGTCTGTGGCAATAAAAGTGCTGCTACTATAATCACAATAGCGAAGCTGCTCAAAATAATTTTTTTAGTAGTTTTTTTTCTTTTATTCATGACTTAGGCTTAGCCAGATCTTTATTAGTTACATTTACATCTTAGCAAACATAACCACTTCGGTCAATTAGCGCTCCCTACCAAGTCTTAAGCCGTAGATGTTTTTTCATCGCAAGCAAACTCGAGAATACACCAACCACGATTCCTACAACTATTAAGCCGATAATCATGGCGGCTATAATTTTGGCACTAGTGAAATAGTGGTAGGTTTTAGTGAATTCGGCTTGATTCGAAATCTTCTCACCTAATGAAAATATACCTGCCAAAACTATACCACTCGAAATTAACCCCGCTATTAGCCCATACATACTCGCCTCTACTAAGAAAGGACCTCTTATAAAAGTGGGTGTTGCACCTATCAATTTCATAATTTTAATTTCATCAGCTCGAGTAAAAATAGCCATCCTAATAGTGTTGAAAATAATAAGCATACTTACTAGGCCAAAAATAATTGCCATAACGACGCTCGCAACTGTTATAAAATGTTGAGCAGACGCCGCACGAGCAATAGTCTTCTTAACGTCTGTCTTTCCAATTGTAACGCTATCTACTATGCCACTATATTTAGCTTCATTAGGAACAGCTCCAACCTGATTTATTTGTCCTAAATCTGTAAGACTAACCTCAAGTGATGCAGGTAGTGTATTTGTTCCAAGAATCTGAAGACCTGCAACTAAGGTTGGATCGGATTGAAAAGTTTGGTCGAATTGTTTTTGTGCGTCTGATTTCGATACAAAAGTGACTGATGCTACGGCTTTATTTGATTTAAGATCTTGAGTTAATTGATTGATCATATTCTGACTGGCGCTATCTTTTAAATAAATTGAGATTTGAAGATTTTTCGACAATTCAGAAATGGCGTTTTTAGCCGTTACATTTAATACCACTGCTGATGCGATGATTGTTAGTGATACAACCATCACGGCAGTAGCAGCAACAGTAAGCCAAGAATTTCTGAAAAAATTCTTCATTCCAGAAACGGTAACTCGCCTTAATCCGGTCAATCTCCTACCCATTATTTGTATTTCCCTCCCGCTTTATCACTCACCACCTGTCCATCACGTATGGTAATAACTCTTCGTTTGAGTTTATTTACAATTTCTTGATTGTGGGTAGTTAGAATAACAGTAGTTCCGTACTTATTGATTTTTTCGAGCACACGAATAACATCCCACGCGTGATCGGCATCCAGATTACCCGTCGGTTCATCTGCAATAAGAATTTTTGGTTGTCTTGCAATTGCACGGGCAATAGCAACCCGTTGACGCTCACCACCTGAAAGTTCTGAAGGATAACTTAATTCTTTGCCCGTTAAACCGACTATATCCAAAACCTTAGGGATAGTTCGAGCTATTTCTTTATTCCCCATCCCAACAACTTCAAGGGCAAATGAAACATTTTCATAAACATTTTTATTAGCAAGCAACTTGAAATCCTGGAATACTACGCCTATTTTTCGTCTTAGTAGAGGGATCTTTCTATCTTTTAAAGTTTCATAATCAATTCCACCAACAATAATCTTGCCGGATGTTGGTTTCTCTTCTCTCGTTAAAAGTTTTAGAAGCGTCGATTTACCGGCTCCACTTGGGCCAACAATTATTACAAATTCCTTTGGCTCAACGTGCAGTGAAATACTTTTAAGCGCAGTGCCTCTTTTATTATAATTTTTTGTTACACGGTCTAATAAAATCATTCTGCTTTTGATTATATCAAAAGATACGGATAATTGAGCACCTTAGAAGTTTTCTACTCAGCAGATATTAAAGTTGATTTTAAGTAAGCATCAATAAATGGGTCGATTTTTCCATTGAGAACCTCATCTGGATTGCTTGATTCATATTTCGTACGTGTATCCTTAACTTGTTTATATGGATGAAGAACATAATTACGAATTTGATTACCCCACTCCGCGGACAAATTTGGTCCTTTAATATTAGATAATTTTTCTTGATGTTGCTCAATTTTCAATTGTAAAAGTTGTGACTTCAAAATTTTAAGGGCAGTTTCCTTGTTTTGTAATTGTGAACGCTCATTTTGAATCGCAACCGTGATACCCGTTGGAATATGAGTAATTCTTACTGCGCTATCTGTAGTGTTAACACTTTGACCTCCATGCCCCCCGGCACGGTAAACATCAATTTTGAGAGTTTTCTCATCAAGTTCCAACTCGTTCTCATTTTCTATTTGGGGCACTATCTGCACCTTGGCAAAACTTGTTTGCCTAAGATTATCCGAATTAAATGGGCTAAGTCTTACGAGTCTATGCACTCCAGCTTCACCCTTTAGAAGACCATATACATGATCTCCCTCGATCGACATAGTAACTGTTTTTATTCCTGCTTCTTCACCATTTGATTGATCGATGATAGATAATTTAAACTTTTTATCTTCAGCCCATCTACTATACATTCTGAAAATTATTTGTGCCCAGTCTTGCGCATCAGTACCGCCGGCGCCAGCGTATATGCTCATCAAAACATCATGATTGTCGTAAGCGCCCGTAAACAATAAATCTTTTTGTAGAATTTCAAAATTTTTTATCAGTGTATCTAATAATGCAATAATCTCAGATTGCAATGAAGTATCATTCAACTCTAAGAGATTACTCAATTCTTCAATTTCTGTTTTTAGTTTAATCCACGGGTTAATCTCATGCTGCAATTTTGATATTTTTTTTGATTTGGCTTGTGCCATTACAGTATCATCCCAGTAATCTGCAAGCTCTCTCTCCCCGAGCAAGTTATTCAAAGTTTCTTTCTTTGCGTCAATACCCAACTGACTATATGCGTGATTAAAATCATTTTGCAAAATAAGAAGTTTGTTATTCATGTTAGTTAGTTATTTTCTGCCATTAATGGTACATGCTGTCGAATTTGGCATACAATTTGTTCGCCTCGACTTCATTAATATTCCCGTAAAAAGCGAGGATCCATATAGCATCTTTTCTTAAAAATTTAGCTGCAATATCAATAATTGCTTCTCGAGTAATATTTTTTATCCTAGCCGGTAATTCATCAAAATTTTCAATTCTATTTTCGTACAGGAATGGGCTAGCGTAAGCATCGAGTATCGACCAAGCCGTTTGATATCTTCTTTGCATGTCGCCAAGAAGCGTTGACTTAGCTTCATCTAATTCTTTTTCGGTAAATTCTCCGTTTGCCATTTTTTTTAATTCTTGAGTGATTATACTGAAAAGTTCGTTAATGTTCGGGACTGAAACCTCGCCCGATATAGAAAAAAATTGATTATCTTTACTAAAATATGTGCTGTAATCAATTCCATATACCAACCCTTTTTCCCTCGCTTTGCCATATATCCTTGAGTGCATTGTCCCTAATAAAATAATACCAAGCGCGCTAAAGGCCTGTGCTTCCTGGGGGCTGAATCTTGTCTCTATCGCCGAATCCCAGCGATAAAAAATATTTTCTACGCTCGTATCGCTTACTACAACTGACTTTTTAGGCGAATGTATGGGTTCGCTAATCAAAGGAATTATTCCAGTTCCTTTCGATAGTGTCGTTGCATTAAGTCGTTTGATAAAGTTCTTTTCTCTGTTTTTAATTGCACCGGAAATTATAAATCTCATGTTTGTTGCAGTGTGAGTAGTAACGTAATGTTTTTTGATGTCCGAAAGCTGAATCTTATCTAATTCCTTGAGTCGTTTTCGGTATGGCATTTCAATAAGCCCCATCTTCTCACCCGAAATTAGACTTAATTCAATACCGTGATCATTCATCCTGCTCATTAATTCTTCTCTGACATTTTCCTTTTCTGTCTTGAATTCTTTTTCCAAAAATAATGGCTCTTCAATAGCAAGTAACAATAAGTCGATAATTCTTTCCGCCTCAAAGTCAGCACATTCTGCAACATAGGTCATATGGTAAGAGCCGGTTGAAGCATTTTGGTAGGCCCCATTCTTAACAAACTCTTTGCTGTAATCAGAAGCTGTTTTAAATTTTTTATTTGCTCCAAGAGCAATATGTTCCATCAAATGCGCGGTATCCATCTTACCCTTAGGAGATAAATAATCACCTGCTCTAAAAGTAAATTCGAAACAAACAACACTTGAATCAGGAACATCAATGAGCAGTCCTTGCGCTCCATTATCTAACTCTACGCTTTTTGCGAACTGCTTCATTTTTTTTATCGCCTATTCTTTTTTCTGTTTTGTCGCTGCGCTTTTCGGGCATCCTTTTTCTTCTTAGTGCTACTACCCTTAAGGGTTGTTTTTTTAACATTAAATGAGTTCTCAGAAATTATTTCGGCTTCTGTTATATTTGCGGCATTATCTATCGAATTTTTTGCTGCTCGCGTCAACTCCGTATCATGCATATGATCTAAGTGCTCGGTCATAGGTACAGCATGCATGATATTCCTAAGCACTTCACGTCGTAATACATGCTGCATAGCCTCAAACATTGCCTGACCGCGCCTTCTATATTCAACCAGTGGATCACGTTGCCCTACACTAGCCCAGTGAATACCCTCGCGAAGATGTTCCATATCTTCAAGGTGCTGCATCCAAAGATTATCTAATATTTGAAAATAAATATCCCTTTCAATTTCACGCATAAGATCAGGACTAAAAGTCATTTCTTTCGATTCATAGAGTTCAAGCGCTTCCTGTTCTAAAACAGTTGAGAATTTATCTGCTTCAGCATCAAACAGTCTACTTAAGGTTTCTTCATCAAATGGAAATACTTCTGTAACTGTTTTTTCAAAATTTTTATCATTACCTAACAGTACGCTGAGTGATATAGATTCCTCTTTGATGAATTGCTTGATGCGGTCTGCGATGTTGGCATTTTCAAGAAGTGCACGTCTCGTCTCGTACGTAGCTTTACGATGTCTATTCATGACATCATCGTATTTAACGACATTTTTTCGAGAATCAAAGTTAAAACCTTCTACTTTTTTCTGGGCACCTTCAAGGCTCTTGCTTACGACACGATTTTCTAAAGGCATGTCTTCGTCAACCTTAAGTCTATCCATAAGATTGGCTATCTTTTCGCCACCAAAAATTCTCATTAAATCATCTTCTGTAGACACATAGAATTGGGTAATACCCGGATCTCCCTGCCGGCCAGATCGTCCACGAAGTTGGTTGTCGATTCGACGTGACTCATGCCGTTCAGATCCTATAACGAAAAGGCCACCTAGTTTTTTTGTTTCTTCATCTAGGACAATGTCAGTACCACGCCCTGCGATATTTGTAGCGAGCGTAACTGCACCTTTTTGCCCAGCTTTTGCAACAATTGCTGCTTCACGTTCGTTATTCTTAGCATTAAGAACTTGGTGCGGTATTTTTGCCTTGTTCAGTGCTGCACCGAGTTCCTCATTATTTTCAATTGAAACAGTACCAATGAGCACCGGCTGTCCTTTTTCATGAAGCTCCTTGACTGCCTTAGCAATTGCGCGAGTTTTGGCAGCCTTTGTTTTATAAATTCTATCGGGAAGATCTTTTCTTCTTTGTGCCTGATTTGTTGGAATTTCGATAACGTTAAGTTTGTAAATTTGATGAAATTCTTCGCTTTCTGTCAATGCGGTTCCTGTCATACCAGAAAGTTTTTCATATAATCTAAAGTAATTTTGGAAACTAATAGTAGCCAGAGTCATTGATTCTTGTTGTACGGCAACACTTTCTTTGGCTTCAATCGCTTGGTGAAGGCCTTCATTGTATCTCCGACCTTTTAGGAGTCTTCCAGTAAACTCATCGACTATAACTACTTCGCCATCTGAGGTTACTACATAATCTTTGTCTCGGATAAAGAGCGTTTGAGCTCGAAGAGCTTGCTCTAGGTGATATATAGTTCTAATATTCCCCTCTTCGTAAAGATTTTTAACACCCATCAATTTTTCAACTTTTTCAACACCCTCGTCATTAAGTGAAACTCTCTTTTCTTTTTCATCTACCGTGTAATGCTCTGGCTTTAACTGGCTAACCACTCGTGCAAACTGAGTATATGCTTGTCCACTTGAAGTACTGGGAGCACTTATGATCAGTGGGGTTCTGGCCTCGTCAATAAGAATAGAGTCGACTTCGTCAACAATTGCGAAATGTAATTTTCTTTGACGCAGCTGATCAACTTCACGAACCATATTGTCTCTCAAATAATCAAAGCCAAATTCATTATTAGTGCCATAAGTAATGTCGGCATTATATGCCTCTTGTCTCGAACAAGGGCGCAGATGGCGAAAGCGCTCATCTGCATGATCTTTATTGGTATACGATGCGTCATAAACATATGAAGCATCAGGAATAATAACTCCTGTAGTTAAGCCAAGTGCATCATAGACCTGCCCCATCCAACCCGCATCACGCTGGACGAGATATTCATTTACCGTAACAACATGAACCCCTTTTTCAGTAAGCGCATTGAGATATACAGGTGCAGTAGCAACCAAAGTTTTACCCTCACCAGTTTTCATTTCTGCAACGTTACCTTCATGAAGAGCCATGCCGCCTATCAGCTGAACATCGAAATGTCGTTGACCAAGATTGCGCCTTGCGGCTTCGCGTACTACCGCAAACGCGTCTGGCAAAATTTTATCCAATGATTCTTTTTCTAAACGTTTCTTCAAAACTTCTGTTTGTTTTTTCAAATCCGGATCTTTCATTTTTTTGTATTTGTTCTCAAGTGCATTAATATCATTAACACGCCGTCTTAAGCGTCTCATTAATGCATTCTGATTATCACCTAAAAGTGACTTAAAAAAATTTGCCATTTGGTCTGATTCCCCTCGCTGATAATGTAGTCTATTGTAGCGCGCTTCACCGATGATGTCGATGTAAATTAATAGATAACTTAACTTTTGTTATTTCTTCTGACAATTTTCCCCAAAAAAGTTCTAATCTTTTTTTCATTTTTTGAGTTATTATCGGAATTAAGAGATTTATATTTCCTAAGTTGCGATTTAATTTTTTGTTCAACAATATCGATAGCTGCATAAATATTCACTGTTGTTTCTTTAGCAGTAATAGTTTCTCCAGGAAGAAACATGACTACTTCAGCTGTAGATTCTTTCTTATTTTTGGCGTGTTCTTCCTTGAGCCAAACTTCAAGATGGACACTTTCTCTTGCATGTCGGGGCATATACGTGTCAAGTTTGCCAAGTTTTTTCTCTACGTAGTCTCTGATATCCTCGGTTGCTTCTGTGTGCACTCCAGTTATTTCTAATTTTTTAATCATATTGTTTGGACTCCTCCCATATATTGAAGTAGAACTTCTGGAACTACTAATTCGCCTTTATCATTCTGATGATTTTCTATGATAGCAATCATCATTCTGCTCATTGCAGCTGCAGTTCCATTCAATGTGTGAAGATATTCTATCTTGTTATTTTTATTACGATATCTAATATTCAGTCTCCTCGCTTGATAGTCTGTAATATTAGAACAACTCATCAATTCTTTATAAGATTGATCAACTGGGCTCCAATACTCAATGTCGAACTTCTTATATGCGGGTGCTCCTAAGTCACCTGCTGCAATTCTCACTAATTGGTACGGTAGGTTAAGATTCTGACAGAGCTCTTCTTCTAAAGCAATTAATTTTTGATGCCACTCTTCGCTCTGAGATGGTAGGCAAAATACGTAAAGTTCTACTTTATTAAATTGATGAACTCTATATAAGCCTCGACTGTGCTTTCCATAAGCACCGGCCTCCATCCTATAAGCAGGACTTATCCCTGCATAAAGAAGTGGTAATGTCGCTTCATCTAGTATTTCATCAGAATGATAGCCAGTGATGGGTATTTCAGCAGTTGCTATTAAATTAAGATCTTCACCCTCAATTTTGTATACTTGCCGTTCTTCACCACGAGGAAGATAGCCTGTTCCATTCATAGTCCTTGTATTAACCATGTGAGGAACGGTAATAGGAGTAAAGCCTTTTTTTCTAGCAATTTCCATCACATACAGTGAGAGTGCTAACTCAAGACTAACAAGATCTCCTTTTAGGAAGTAGAATTTATTTCCTGCAACTTTTGTTCCTCTCTCAAAATCTACAAGATTTTTATTCTCTGCCCACTCAAGATGATCTATAGTCCTCTTATTTGTTGGCTCACCCCATTGTTTGACCATTATATTGGCTTCTTCTCCGCCGAGTGGCGTGTCATCGGGAATGATATTTGGTATTTCACCTAAAAGGTCTTGGTACTCCTTTTCAACAACTTCAAGTGAACTTTCACTTTCTTCAATTTCCTTGCGGATTTTTCTCCCTTTAGCAATAAATTCTTCTGTTGGCTTTGTAGATGAATCTTTCGAAGCAAGTAGCTGATTTCTCTGCTCCCTTAATTTCTCAGTTTTTTGGATTAATTCTCTTCTTTTTTCATCGATACTCAGGAGCTTTTTGATATCAGCTTTCATCCCTTTTTGTTTTGTTTTTTCGGCAACCTTTTCTGCATTTTCACGAATATATTGAATGTCTAACATAGTTATATTATACCCTCAATTTTGTTCAATTTATACGGTAAGATTATTTTTTAAATATTTGAGAGTTAACTCAGTTCTACTTCGAGCATAAGCACAAAAGGCACATTCGCCCCCCATAATATTATTCCCAATTTCAGGGATATCTCCTTCAAGGCATTCTTTCATCGAGAGCACAACTTGCTCTATCCAATCAGTAGTTCCTTCGTACGGGATAAGTTTAGTTTTAAAATGAAGGGTATCATTAAATTCTTCAAAATTAGACAGTCCGTTCGCATAAACAAAATATCCGGTTGTGCTTACTTTAAAGTCATTCGACTTTAGGAGCCATTGATATATTTCAAGCTGGCGTTTATAGGTAATTTGCCAGTCAGCATCAAGTGAAACATCAGTTTTTTTTGAAGTTGCCTTGTAATCGACAACGATAAGCTCATCGTTTGCGTTAATCCAAATATCATCCACAGCACCAAAAAAATTTATATTTGTAGGTTTATGATAATAGCGTATTCCAATAAAATTCTCACGCCATTTATTTAAATCTTTATGGGCAAACGGTATCGCATCAACATGGTTTTTAAGCATTATTGGATGAGGTTTTTTGAGCAAACGATATCCATCGAATTCTTTTTTGAATAATTCATCAATCAATTTGTTGATTTGAAATGGAGGACCGTCAGGTCGCTTTATCTTTAATCTTGTATCAAGCCAAAAGCAGCGCTTACACTGCATAAAAAGCTCTATCTTACTTCTACTAAGATCAAAAGAATTTTTTTGCCCAGGTACATAAGGTAAGGATCTTGCGTATGCCATATAACGTATTGTAACAGCTAAGCCAAAAAGGCTGCTGAAACTGCTGCGATTGCTGCCGTTTCAGCCCGTAAAGTAAATTGACTTAAGGAAATTTTCTTTATACCAGACTGTTCAAAAAGTTTTTTCTCATCCGGCGACCAACCCCCTTCAGGACCAATATAGAGTCCAAGTTCAGTATAATCTTTAAAGAGTTCGGTAGTACTCCCATCACCCTCAAGGATAAACTTTTGAATTGATTCGTATTCTTTGAATGATTCCCCCAGGGTTATTGGTTCACGAAGTCTTGGAATATCACTGCGACCGCATTGCTCTGAAGCTTCAATGATAATTTTGATGGCTCGATCAAAATTAAAATTCTGCTTTTCGGTTCGTTCACAATTAAGTGGAATGAAGTTTGTTACTCCTAGTTCAGTAGCCTTTTGAAGCACCCAATCATTTTTGTCTTTTTTCAAAACTGACCAAAATAGATAGATTTTTTTTCGTGGAAATTTTCTTTCATATTCAGTTACATATTCAAGATGAACACTATCATTCTTGGAGATGGACACAATTCTATAAAGGCACTCTCGCTCGTCATCAAACAATACAAGTTCTTGACCTTCTTTATATCTTAGAACTTTTTGCCATTGCGCCAATAGTCCACTTTTATGCACCCATAGAGATTTAGCTCCAAGATTTTGATCTTTAGCATCACTTGTATTTGGAAGATAAAATCTATGAAGGCGCATTAATCTTTACGTAATTTCTTAAAGATTTCAGGATAAATAGTTTTTGTTGTAGCATCTATTTCATGGCGCATCTGCGGAAACGGCACTCCTTCGCGCGCGCTTACTCCTTCAAGAACCCAAAATACTCGCTCAGTATACCCCCAACCACACGCTGGTGGCATCCCATATTCAAGCATCTCGACAAAATCAATATCAAGCATCATCGCCTCTTCGTCTCCTGCATCACGCATTCCCTGTTGCTCCATGAATCGCTCAAGCTGATCAATAGGGTCGTTGAGTTCACTAAAACCATTACCAAGCTCAGATCCTGCGATAATGGGTTGAAAACGCTGCACAGTGTTTTCATTATCTAGATTTACCTTACTTAAAGGGCTTATGAACTTTGGTGTATTAATGAGCCAGACGGGGCCAGCGATATCTTTACGAAGATTCTTCCATAGTTTATCTATTCCTCGCGCTATATTATCGGTCTTCTCAACCTCGAGTTTATGTTTTTTAAGTGCAGCTTTAACTTCTTCTATCGTGCAACCAAAAACGTCTAAGCCATAATTCTCTTTTATCACCGTAGCGTAATCAAGTTCTTTCCAATCTTTTGAAAGATCTATGTCAAAAGAGCCTTTTTTAAACTTAAGTGTTCCAAATGTTTTTTCAATAACATATCGGTACAGTTCAGTCATGAATTTCATTCCGTCGCGCCAGTCGGCATACGCCCAGTACCACTCCATTGCTATATGCTCGGGTAGGTGCTCATCGCTGTAGTTTTCATTTCGAAAACGAGGGCCAATGTCATACACTTTCTCATAACCGCCACCCAGTAATCGCTTGAGGGGCAATTCTTGGCTAATGCGAAGGTAGAAATCTTGATCAAGTGCTGCCATATTTGTGACAAAAGGATTTGCGTCAGCGCCACCTGTTGTGTGTTCAAGAACAGGAATATTTATTTCTACAAACCCGTTTTTGTTCAAAAAATCTCTTGTTGCTTGCCAAAAAACACTTCGTCTAATGAATCTATCGTATACATCTTGATTAATGTTTGTGTCGATATATCGTCGTCTGAGGCGCTCTTCTTTATTTGTAAACCCTTCTACTTTTGTAGGCAGAGGTCGTAGTGTTTTAACAAGTAGCCTTAATTCTGTTACTTCAATAGAAATTTCGCCTGTTTGGGTCTTAATTACTTTCCCCTCAGCTTGAAGAAAATCCCCCGAATCAAGTAAGTGCAGTTCTTCAAGGCCTACAATACCCTTTTTGCTATCAAGTTTTTCCACTATGCCGTCTTTAAGAAAAAGCTGAATTTGACCACTTGCATCTTTAAGAACAATGAATGCGATCTTGCCAAATTTTCTTATAGATAGAATTCTACCTGCTAAAGAAACAGTTTTATCTTTGAATTGCTCAAAATGTTGCGCTACATCACCAGCCATATTGCTACGGTGAGTATCTGATGGGTATGGATTAATGCCTAATGCTCTAAGCTCTTGAAGCTTTCGCAGTCTTTCATCTCTTAGTTCTTTTAATGTAGCCATTTTGCGCTATTCCTCTAGATATCTCTTTATTGTTAACTGTCTAGCTTATTGAGTCTATGGTGTAGAAACTTGTTTCAGCCGGAGTAACAATCTCCACTTTTTCACCTACTTTTTTTCCAATCAGGGCCTTACCAATTGGTGATTCATCGCTAATTTTACCATTCATAGGGTCTGCCTCAACCGTTCCAACTATTTGAAATTTTTTGGTCTTACTGCCACCACTAAGCGAAACAGTTGAGCCCAAACCGACTAGTTTTCCATTTTTTGGTGCTTTAATAAGTTCTACGTTCAATAAAATATGGTCAATATCCGTGATTCTGTTTTCGTTTCGTTCTTGTTCCGATCTCGCTGATGCGTATTCAGCGTTTTCGCTCAGATCACCAAGCTCTCTGGCGGATCTAATTCTTTCAGTAATTGCACCGCGCTCAGATATCAGCTTTTCCATTTCAAGCCTAAGTTCATCGATACCGTCTTGCGTTAATTTAAATAATTTCTTCATAATTTCCTCTTGAATAATTTGGTTATATCCCCATCTCAATAACTTGATTGTAAGTATACTTCAATTGAGCTTATCTTGCCAGTAAGTTTAGGAGTTCATCGATGGTAAGATTATTTGCTTCTTGCTGATCTCGTCTTTTAACTTCATACTCATTAGCCTTAGTAGTATTTTGACTAATTACTATTCTGTAAGGAAAGCCATATAAGTCAGCATCACTAAATTTCTCACCTGGACGAGCATCTCTATCGTCCCAAAATACTTCAACATTATTCTTGATCAATATATCGTAAAGCCGCTTTGCAGCGTCGAGGACCACCTTATCCTGACCTAACTGGGCTAGATATACTTTATATGGTGCTATTGATTCAGGCCACACCATTCCCTTCTCGTCTGAGAATAATTCTACAATAACTCCCATAAGTCTCGTGATGCCTATTCCGTAAGATCCAAGTACGACGTACTCTTCTTTACCTTCTTTGTTAGTAAATTTTAAATCAAGTTGTTTGGACTTGGCTGTTCCGAAACTAAATATATTTCCTACTTCAGCAGTTTTTACCTTTTTTAGGGTTTTCTTATTGAGTGATAATCGAGAAATAATTTCGTCGTTATATACTTCTTCGTTTATAGCTAATTTTTTGCTTTCATCGAGATACACAATATCCTCTCCCGCGTCTGTAATAGTCTGAAATTCATGGCTAAATTCCGTGAAAGCACCGCCTGAAGCGTATGTGAGATACGTTTTGTCACCAACCCCTAATCTATCAAAAATTTTCAAATAAGCTTGCGTAACCTTATCATAGATTTTTTGATGCTCTTCATCAGAATGGGCATAAGTATACATGTCCTTCATTACGAATTCCCGGCCTCGCATTATGCCACTTTTAGCCCTTAGTTCGTTACGAAGTTTGGTTTGGAATTGATACATAGATTGAGGAAGATCTTTGTAGCTATGTACAAAGTTTCGCATCATATTTGTTATCTGTTCTTCATGAGACCAACCAAAGCCTACTTCAGTTCCATTTTTAAGAGCAGATTTGAACCAAATGTCTACTTTTTCGTCATCCCAACGATCTGTCTTTTCCCACAATTCCTTTTGTTGCAATGAGGTCATTATTATTTCTTGACCGTCAATTGCATTCATCTCTTCCCTAACGATTGCTTTTATTTTCTCAATAACTCTGAGGCCAAGCGGAAGATAGGCGTACACCCCTGCCATTTCTTTGGAAATAAATCCAGCTCTTAATAGTAGCTGAGCATTTTTTGAAGTTTCGTCTGAAGGAATTTCTTTAGTGCTATGGGTAAAGAGTTGTGTTGCTTTCATTAATAAATTGTAACAGTTACCTTGTCGCAAATAAAAAGATTGTTGCGAAGGCTATAAAATTTTTTGCAGCGTGCAGAAAGACACACATCCAAAGATTTTTAGTTTTTTCTAAAAGTGCTATCAAAACGAGCGAGAGAACAAATACGTCTACACTGACATTCCATTGAAAGTGAAACAACGCAAATATAAAACTTGTAAGCAGCGCGGAAAAAATTTTAGGCCATTTGGATGAAAGTCCCTTATATAAAAAACCACGAAATACAATTTCTTCAGCAATTGGTGGTACGATAACCAAACCAATGAACGCAAGGCCAATTTGCCAACCTGCTGCGGCAGCGTACCCAACATCCTGTTTTTGGTTTGAATTAAACCCAGGAATAAATGAAGCCACATAAAGCACTATGGCGACAATAAAAATGTAGCTAATTATAGCCAAAAGGAGCCAGCCAAAATCACTAAATTTTATTTTCTTGAAACCTAAATCTCGAAGACTACTTTTTCTTTTTTTAAGAAATATGATTATTACAGATAAAAGACCTAGGGCAGAAAATCCCGTCAATAACAACCCTATCCATGGAGAATTATCGATATAATCTGAAAACTTGATTGAATTATCTAAATGTATTTTGCTTATCAAATATAGAGGAATTATTAAAATAAGTTGAGAAAAAATATAGGCTGCAATCGTGATGAATATGGCTGCTGTCGGCCCCCAGCCAACTTTTTTGTTTTTTAACTGCTTGATTCCCACTTCTTGCATCTTTAATCTCTAATAAAATCTCTTAATATCCACAATTGCAATCACAACAAAAAGAATCATCAAAATCGCAAAACCTGTCCCATGTATTCTGTCTTCAGTTTTTGGAAGAAGAGGTTTTTTAATAATTTTAAAGAGCACTAGCAAAAAAGCTCTGCCTCCATCAAGGGCAGGAATAGGAAGTGCATTCATTATCGCGAGCGTCAGGCTTAACAAGCCTACGATGAATAATATAAATTGATAGCCAAGTACGGACCCTCTACTAAGTAATGCGTATACACCAATTGGTCCTGTCACATTTTGGCTTGCTTGACTCGCTTGACTCTTTGCTTGGGTTCCGTGACCAATCACAAATAATCCAATGGAAGAACCTAGATGTGCTAATGTCGTTCCAAGCCCAACAATTGTTAGTTTAATAATCTGAAGTGACAATCCGATTGCAACAATCGGAGATGACCAAGTGGATTTTACCAGCGTATAGTCAGTAGTTTCTATTCCTAGGTATCCTTTTGGGTTATTTGATTTAAGGCTATCTGCCACTGTCTGAGCAGACAAAAGTTGGACCTTTGACGTGATTAACGTTCCTTTTCGTATAAAGGTAATATCTACCGTTTTACCTGCATTTGTTTTAGTAAGTACTCTGAGCTGATCTTGAGAAGCAACTGATGTTCCATTGAGAGATTTAATATTATCAGATATTTTTAAACCTGCCTTATCAGCAGGAGACCCTTTATCAATAAAATTAATCAGAGCCTCCGATTTGGACACCTTAGTGTCACTGGCAACCGTAAACTGGTTATTTATTAATTTTGGCATCCCAAAAAAGGCAACAATGGTGAGAATTATAAATGCTGCGACTAAGTTCATAGCAACGCCGGCCAACATTATTTTTAATTTTGCTTTACTAGACGCGAGTTTAAAGCTACCTTTTTCGTTGTCATCTCCATTTTCACCTTTTAGTTTTACGAAACCTCCCAGTGGAAGCAAATTAATCGTATAATAACCCTCGAAAATACCCTTCCCAAGCCTCTTCCCCCATATTTTTGGAGGAAAACCAATTCCAAATTCCTCAACATCAACACCATTTCTTTTGGCAACCAAAAAATGCCCATATTCATGCACAATTATGAGAAAAATAAAAAGAATAATCCCCGTTATAATTAAAAACATCTACATCATCCCCCTATTTACCGTATCTTCTTTGACGCGAGTTATAAAAATCTATCGCATCATCTAAATCAGCATTCTTAAAATCTGGCCAAAACAGTTCAGTGAAATATAGCTCGCTGTAGGCAATTCGCCATAACATGAAATTGCTAATTCTCTGCTCACCCGATGTACGTATCACTAGATCAAGTGGAGGTACATTATCTGCACCATACAATGCACTAGTAATACTTTCAATAGTCACCTTTTCGCCGAGCTTTATAATCTTATTTACAGATTCAACAATTTCGGTATGTCCGCCATAGTTAACGCATAAATTAAAGCTACCGTTTGTATTATTTTTAGTAAGCTCTTCAGCATCCCTAAGCTGTTTAACAATTTTACTATTCATTTTTTCAGTTGTTCCCAACCAATTAAAACGAACACCTCTTTTGTGAAATTTTTTTATTTCATTTTTTAGCATTTTACTCAAAAAAGCAAAAATGAAGGCGACCTCATCTTTATCTCTTGACCAGTTTTCTGTCGAGAAAGCGTACACTGTTAAATTTTTTATACCCTTATCTAGTGCATAGTCACCTATTGATTGCAAAATACTAAAACCTTTCCGATGGCCCTCAAGGGTCGGTAGGTTATTTTTTTTTGCCCATCTTCTGTTTCCATCCATTATGATGCCAACATGATTAGGAAGAGTATCGGAGGATTCTTGCTGCATATAAATTAAATGGTCATTATTTCTTGTTCTTTGATTTTCGCAACAGCCTCAATTTCATTTTTTGTTTTAGCCATTAAATCCTCAACCTGTTTAGTGCTTCGAGTTAAATCATCTTCACTTATTTGCTTATCATTTTTCATTTCTTTTAATGAATCCAGAGTCTCGTGACGAATACCTCTACAAGAAATTAATGCATTCTCGATTTTTTCTTTTAGTTGCTTAACAATTTCCTGTCTTCTTTCAGTTGTAAGAGGCGGAATAGGAATTCTAATAATTCTTCCATCATCACTAGGATTCATTCCCAGCGAAGGGTTATTTCTAATAGTGTCTGAAATGACCGAGAGATTTGTGGGGTCAAATGGACTTACCTGCAGTAATTGAGCTTCTGGGGTTGTTATGGTGGCCAACTGATTAAGAGGCATTTGAGTTCCATAGGCAACCACTAGAACACTATCTAACTGACTTGGATGAGCCCTTCCAGTTCTAATTTTTTTCAAATCTTCAGCGAAATGACTTACGACGTTTGAAAACTTTGCTTTTGATCCATCAATAATTTGACTCTGGTTCATAATTTCCCTTTTTACTACTAGTCAGTATACAACAATAAAACGAGCAGACACTCGTTTTATGTAGATATTTTTTTATTATTTAAAAAGTTTAGAGTACTTCACCAAGTGCCATACGATTAAATCGCTTGACTACAATATTTTCACCTAAAATAGCAATATTGTTTTTAATGTAATCACCGACACTAACTTCTTGATTCTTAATGAAAGGTTGCTCCAGAAGACATCGTTCAGCAAGTGCTTTTGCAAGCATGCCTTCAACGATTTGTGGAATCATTTTTGCGGGTTTTCCATCTTTTGCTACTTTTTCCTCAAATTCTTTCTTAAGTGAAGATACTACTTCTTTTGGGACATTTTCTTGAGAAATAAATTCAGGGGCGCTTGCAGCAATATGCATTGAAATATCTTTTACGAGCTCTGTGAACTTTTCGTTCCGTGCAACAAAGTCTGTTTCGCAGTTGACCTCAACAAGCACACCAATTCGACTATCATGAACATAACTCCCAATGACTCCACTCCGAGCCTCTCTTTCACCGCGCTTGTCAGCCTTAGTCATACCTTTTTTTCGCATCGCTTCAAGCGCTTTGTCAAAATCACCGTCCGTATCTACCAGTGCATGTTTAGCATCAGTTATACCCACTCCGGTTAGCTCTCTCAGCCTCTTGATAGTTTCTAAATCTATTTTCATAATTCTAAATTCCTTTTTTATTATTTTTTTACTTCAGCTTTTTTACTAACTTCTGATGTTTCAGCTTTTTTAGCACGTCGTTCTTTTCCTGATTGAACTGCAGTATTCACGTATTGGCATGCTAATGCGATAGTTCGAATAGCATCATCATTACAAGCGATTGGATAAGTGATCTTGCTTGGGTCGGCATTAGTATCGACGAGGGCAACAATGGGAATTCCTAAGCGTATCGCTTCTTTAACGGCATTATCTTCCTCAAGGATATCGACAACAAACAAAGCGCCAGGGCGACCTTGTAATTCTTTTATACCTCCGAAGATGACGTTCATTTCGTCAATTTGTTCTTGGAACCGCTGCACTTCCAGCTTATTGTATTTTGCTGAAAGTTCACCAGAAGCCATCTTAGCTTCAAGATCTTTTAACTTCTTTATGCGAACGTTAATAGTTGATGAATTAGTCAACATACCGCCGAGCCATCGCTCAACTACGTACGGTTGGTTGACTGCTATTGCCGCTTCCCTTAAAACATCTTTTGCCTGTCTCTTAGTACCAACAAAAAGAACCTGCTGACCTCGTGCGACAATCTCTTCTATAAAACTAAGTGCTTCATCAAACTGTTCAACAGTTTTCTCAAGATTAATAATGTGGTTTTCACCTCTTTTGCTGTGAATAAACGGTGCCATTTTTGGATGCCATCGACTTGTCTTGTGGCCAAAATGAGCTCCTGCTTCAAGCAGCGCCTTTATATCTACTTTTGTACTAGCCATTATCCTTTTTCTCCCTTCGCCTTCTATTTTTTGCCCCAAGCGGGGAGGATAAACATAGAAGGTTGATTCATTAAAATTATTTTGTAAGTAAATAGTAACAGATTGAACTTGTTTTGTCTACTCTGTTATATGATTGACGATAAAGAGATTCCAATGTATAATTAAAATCAAATGAGACAATAAAAACTGACTGCGATTGCTCGTCGCTAACCAGGGTTTCAAAATAACCTAAATGAGCATAAGGATTTATAGTGAAAAAAGAAATTCATCCATCAGATTACAGACCTGTAGTTTTTGAAGATCTCGGCAATGGCTTCAGAGTTTTAACAAAATCTACAATCAAATCAGAAGAAACCACCAAATGGGAAGACGGTAACGAATACCCTCTTGTTAAAGTACATATTAGTAGTAGTACACACCCCTTCTTTACGGGCCAAGAAAAGCTTCTTGACATGGAAGGTCGAGTTGATAGATTTAAGGCTCGCGCAGAAGCTGGAGCTAAAGCCAAAGCAGCAAAACAACTCAAGCCTAAGACTAAAAAAGCATCTGTTAAAAAAGAAAAACAAGAACAAACAGTTTAAGAAATTTAAATCGACTTTTGCAGCACAGTTTAACTGTGCTGTTTTAGTAAAAAAGGTACAATGAAGATATGGAAAGCAAGTTACAGGTACTCGCACAAGAATTACAAGAGATAGAGGTTTCTTTATCTGATCCTTCAATTTTTAGTAGCCCTAACTACCCTAAACTTGCTAAACGAAAAAATTTTATAGAAAATACACTCGCTATTTCAAAAAAAATAGAAATTATGAAACATCAATTAATTGGTGCTCAGTCTATGATCGGTGGCGACAAAGAGTTAGATGAATTAGCCCAACTGGAAATCAAAGAACTTGAAGAACATATTCAAATTAGTTCTGAGCAACTAAATGAAGCACTAACCCCGAGCGACCCAAACAATAATAAGGATGCAATCATTGAAATTAGAGCTGGTGCTGGTGGTGATGAGTCAAGTATTTTTAGCGGTGAAGTTTTTCGTATGTATAGCCGCTACGCCGAACTTCACAACTTCAAAATAGAACTAATCAGTGAAACTGCTAGTGAAGTTGGAGGATTTAAAGAAATTATTTTTGTTATCAGGGGCGATGATGCTTATAAGACTTTCAAATTCGAAGCTGGTGTTCATAGAGTGCAACGCGTGCCTTCAACTGAAAGCCAAGGAAGAATTCACACAAGCACCATTACTGTCGCCGTTTTACCAGAAGCAGAGGAAACTGATGTTGAAATTAATCAATCTGATTTACGCGTAGATGTTTATAGAGCCAGCGGGCATGGCGGGCAAAGCGTAAACACTACTGATAGTGCCGTAAGAATTACCCACATCCCTTCTGGGCTCGTAGTTACTTGCCAAGATGAGAAATCCCAGCTAAAAAATAAGGATAAAGCTATGGGTGTACTTCGAGCGCGATTACTTCAAATGAAGATTGATGAAGAGCAAAAAAATATGAGCGAATCTCGTAGAAAACTTATTGGGAGCGGTGATAGAAGTGAAAAGATTAGGACATATAACTTCCCTCAGGATAGGATTACTGATCACAGAATTGGCTTCTCCCGCTCTAATATTCCAGCTGCGTTAACTGGGGATATTCAAGATTTGTTCGATGCCCTACAGGACTATGATAAGCATCTTATTAATGAAACTGAATAAAAAAAATTATAACGAGTGGCTTTTAGAGGCAAGAAAAAAACTCACGAAAGCAGGTATCCCTTCTGCAAATCTAGATGCCATATTATTACTCGAACATGTAGTAAAAAAAAATATAGAAACGATTTTAACCTATCCAGAAACACTACTAGATAGATTTCAAATTAATAAACTTGAAAAACTACTCAAAAAAAGATTGCGACATGCCCCTATTGCTTATTTGGTTAATAAGAAAGAGTTTTATGGTAGGGAGTTTTATGTAAATAATAATGTGTTAATTCCTCGTCCAGAGACAGAAAGTTTCATATCGTTACTTGAAAAGCTATCTTTTGAAAAAAAACAAAAATTAATTGATCTCGGTACAGGCAGCGGTATCCTTGCTGTTACAGTCAAATCCCTGCATCCCGACTGGGATGTAACTGCAATTGATATTTCGAAAAAAGCGTTAAAGGTTGCTCGGTATAACGCAAAAAGAATAGGGGTAGAAATAAATTTTAAAAAATCCAATCTTTTTAATTCAATTGATAATAATTTTGATATTGTAATCGCTAATCTTCCCTACGTCCCCACGAAACTTCCTGTTCTTAATGAGGTAAAAAAAGAGCCCCAAGTTGCTATTTTTTCAGGTAAAGATGGCCTCAATCTTTATCGCAATCTCTTCAAGAGTTCATTTAAAAAAGATTCGTTTTTATTTCTTGAATCACTTGTTTCGCAACAAAAAAACATTAACTTATTAGCGGATAAAAATGGTTTTAAAGCAATTGCCCAAGAGGGTCTCGTGAGCGTATTTAAAAAAACTAAATAGACTTATCTTGCCAGTCGCCTACGATGATAATTATAAAGACGACTACTGCCATAAGGCCGATAAGTTGATTCTTCAACACTGGTTTAAGTCTTTCGTTGTGATCAAGGTAGTAAAGCGTTGCAATGCCATATCCTAAAATAGTTAAAAGAATGGCGATTTGAGGAAATTGGAAATACTGTATAACCCAGTGGCCTAAAATCCATGCCATAACTCCACCAAACCAAGCCCATATTTCACTAATAACTTTTATCATTGGTTCATCAAATGCACCTAAGAAATGTCGTGAGGCTGCATAACAAATGATCCACGTAACGAGAACTATGGTTATTAAAGAGGCGCTTGGGAATGAACGGTAAAATGCCACTAATGTAACAGCCTGCGACACTAGGGCCTGACTCATTACTGCAACCGGATTAGATTTCTGTTTTAGCCACACAAGCCAAATAATATAAAATATCATCCATACTAGCTGAGTAATCAATCTACTTGTTCCGCTCATGAACGCTACTGTGGATAATCCTATAAATATATCTACCAAATTGCTTCTGACGATTGCCACCCAGTAGCGCGGCTTTACGGAAAACATTCTCCATTTTGATAGACCAATAAGAATCACTGCCACATATTCAAAATTCAAGCGAATTAAGATAAGCATCGCTATAGGCAAAAAAGTATTAAGACCTAAATGGAGTGCATTGGCGATTCCAGAAGCGGGTTTAATTTTATAAAAAATTTTCTTCATTATGTTTGAATTAAATTAATAACTTAATTTCTAATCAATAATACATTTTATAAGCTTAAATTAAAATGCTCGTCATAAATTAATTAGAACAATAAGAAGAAGAATCAGAAAAAGAATAGATACTAATATAATCTTTGGTTTTTTTAATACAAAGTGAGCGCTGCTTTTTTTGTTCTTAATGACAACCTTTCGTGGAACTATTTGTTGCTCTATACCCTTCACGGTTCTTCTTCTGAAACCATCTTCCCTTACAAAATTATCAACTTTGTCGTGAATATTTTTTTTGTGATCTGACCCTGTCACTGGTTGTCGGGTACCGTAAGTCCCAAAATGAGATTGTCGATGCCCAGGTATGTTCTTATTATTTTTGTGACTGTTTTGTTGTTTTTTCATAATAAACTGCTACTTTATTTTACCAATGTTTATGGAAAATGTCCTCCTTTCGTGTACAATTGGTTATATGCATGAAGAAGAAGAAAAAATAGTTGATCATAAGCACTCTGAGCACCTTACTGATCATAAAAAAGAAACCAAGGAACAATCCAAAGATAAAAAAAATAGTATTTATACTATTTTACTATTTATCCTCGCCCCACTTTTTGCTCTTTTTATGATAATTTTTGTTTTCCAGAGCTACATTGTTGACGGAACAAGCATGACACCAACTCTACAAAATGGCGACAGAGTTTTTATACTAAAATTACCCAAAAGCTTTGATGGAATGATCGGTAAAACATACATTCCTTCAAGACATGAGATTATCGTTTTTAAAAAACCAAGCGACCCTAGCACACAACTTATAAAAAGAGTTATTGGACTCCCGGGAGACACAGTAGTAGTAAATAATGGCAAAATTACTGTGTATAACGCTCAAAATCCTAATGGGTTCAATCCAGACGCAAACACTGATTATGGCCCGACACTCGCTTCCACGATCGGAAACGTCGACATTACTGTAGGAGCAAATGAGCTATTTGTTTGTGGAGATAATCGTGGGCCCGGCGGATCATTGGATTCTAGAACTGGTGTTGGACTAGTCCCTGTACAAAATATAATCGGTAGACTATGGGTGCGCTATTATCCCTTTAGCTCATTTAAGACATATTCAACAGAATTAAATAATCTCCTCAAAATTAAAAATCTGAATAGTATTTCTTATTAACTAAGATTTTTCATTTTATTTAAAATGGCATTCAGCTCTTCTTCGTTCTTGTAATTTATAACAAGCTTACCCGAACCTCTTTTTGAATGTTGGATAAGAGTTTTAGCTCCAAGAACAATCCCAATTTGCTGGACTGATTTTTTAATTTTACTGTCAGATATCTTACTCTTAGCAGTTTTATCGATTACTTGTTCATTGTTCTTTTTTACAGAAACTACAAATTGCTCTGCTTGTCGAACGCTAATGCCTTTACCAACTATAAGATCAAACAATTTCTTTTGTTCTTTAGGGTTTTTTTGAAGTGCAAGTATCGAGCGCGCATGTCCTTCGGTAACTAATCTATCCTCAAAGGCCTTGAGTATATATTCAGGTAATGCAAGTAATCTTACTAAATTAATAATAGATGTATACGCTTTACCGAGTCTTTGCGCTATCTCTTCGTAACTTTGATTAAACTGCTCATGCAGCCTTACTACTGTAAGAGCTTGCTCAAATGAGCTGAGATCAGCTCGTTGTACATTCTCTAAAAGTGCCAGTTCCAGTTGCTGATGCTCGCTTGCCTCTCTAACAATCGCAGGCATTTCATTAAGCCCTGCGATTTGTGAAGCGCGCCAACGACGCTCACCAGCAATTATTGTATACATATTTTGTTTATTTTTTACTACAACAATTGGTTGTAAAATTCCTTGTTCAGAAATAGACCTAGCAAGTTGTTCAAGCTGTAGTTGATCAAAATTTTTTCTTGGCTGGTCAGACTTAGGAACTATAGTATCAATAGATAGTTTGTGTATTCGATCGTCACTTCCTGCGGTGACATTGGATACACTAAAACCTTTTGGCATTAGAATATCAAACCCCTTACCTAAACCTTTATTAGTTGCCACGTTGTATAACCTCCTTTGTCAAAGCCTTGTAAGCTTTTGATCCTTTAGACCATTTATCATATTCAAAAATTGATTTTCCATGACTTGGCGCTTCTGCAAGACGAACATTACGAGGTATGACTGTAGAAAACACTATGTCGCCAAATACACGAAAAACCTCAGCTCGCACCTGCTCACTCAAGGATGTTCGGGAATCAAACATGGTTAAGAGCACGCCAAATATCTGTAGCGTTGGATTAAGGCCAGTCTGTATTTGTTGGACTACCTGGAGTAATTGACTCAGCCCTTCCATCGCATAATATTCTGTTTGAACGGGAACAATCACATCAGTTGAAGCTACTAATGCGTTAACCGTTAAGAGTCCGAGGCTCGGGGGGCAATCTATTATAACGTAATCATAGCTACCTAAATTATTAACTAAGAACTCTTTTAATTTAAGCTCTCTTTTTTCTACCCCAGATAGCGATACCTCGGCGGCAGCTAAATCAGCATTAGTAGGTATAAGATTGATATTTTTCGATGATGTCACCATCGTTACTTGATCAAAAGGAACACTCTCGAGTAGAGCATTATATGTGCCCATCACTATATCCATTTTTTCAACCCCAAGTCCACTAGTGGCGTTACCCTGAGGGTCGAGATCAATAACTAAAATCTTGAAATCTTTTTTTGCAAGTCCTGCGGCAAGGTTAATAGTAGTCGTTGTTTTTCCGACTCCCCCTTTTTGATTTAAGATTGATATCACTCTTGTCATATACCCTGTTCCTGCAATATTTATTCCCTCTAATTTTACCATTTTACGATTTATTATTCATAACATAATGTTCTACGAATTAAGCGTATGCTTTTTATACTTTAACTGTTGTAAAAAGTATATTTAACAGATGAAAGAAAATATAAGTTTTATATTAATTTTTTTAAAAAACGTTGTATTTTTTAAAAATAAACTATCTCTTATCGACTTCAAATTTTATCTAGCTTAGAAATATGTTTTTAAAGTAATAATCGCTTCTTTTACGAAGCGATTATTACTGCTATTTACTACTTTTTTAACAACAAGCCTGCGAGGTACTTACTGTTTATGTGTAGCCCGCCTTTTGTGGCAGTAGCTTTCTCAACACTTATGTTTATTTTTGTAATTTAAGTATGCCAAAATAATATATTTAATGCAAGCACATAAGAACAAATAATGTGCTCATTATCCACAGGCTACTGCGCTATAAAATAGTCTAACTGGTATGTGGTGTTAGGGGTTGGGCTATCTACGGTTTGAATGGTGAACGACGTAGAATTACTAGCCTTAAAATACTTGAGACTTGTCGTTGCACTATTGTCGGCATTTAGTATCACTCTAGGCGCCTTCCCATAAGGAGTATTGAAGGTAATGTTAGCAAGCGTTCCTGATGATGTATTTGCTCCTGTAGTTATGGTGATAGTACCGGCAGTATCATTACCATCTACAGTTACAGTAGGTGCTGCAATATTGTTAGTGGGATCAGCAGTGCCTGCTGCAGTGTCGACGGTTGCAGTTGGAGTATTCCCTGCTGTAATGATGTGGCCATTGATAGTGATGTTCTGTACGGAGATATTTTGAACTGTGAGAGTACCACTAAAGGTAGCGTCACCAGTGACAGTTAGCGTTGATGATATAGCTACGGGGCCTGAGGCGTTGAGGTTGCCTACTACCCTCATGGAACCAGTGATTGATAGGTCTCCATTTACTGTTCCACCGTTGATGATATCAGCTGAGGCTTGAAGCGTGGCTACGTCTGTCTTCGTTTGATTGATTTGTTGTTGCTGTGCTTGCATACCAGCGACTATATATGGAGTAAGGCCAGCATACGATAGCGAGAGCGTACCCGTATCGCTGTCAGTAGCGACGAGATCTGGTAGTATCTTTTGTACTTCTTGGGCGATGAAACCGGTATGGGTTGGGTCCAGAGAGCTATCTTCACTGTTCCAGTGATAGCTTACGGCGGTAAGACCAAGTATGTCATTAAGTGCAGTCGTTGTATTGTAGCCAGTAATATCTTTCTTGAGAGTTTCGTCGGAAGAACAAGAGAGTGATGTGGTTGTTGGGTTGATAGTACAGTAACCGGTGCTATTTCTGAAGGTTGCAACGGCGCCAGAGATGTTGGTATTGCCGACATCTAAAACATATGCAGGAGAAGTATTGTCTATGCCAACACGTTGGGTACCGCCGTTTTGGCCGATGTAGGTCGAGCCATTTCCATTAGTAGCTATGTTTATAGTTCCGTAATTGTAACCATTGCCAACGGTCAGATTAATAGAGCCGCCAGTAAAACCGTTGCCAGCAGTAATGTTTACTGCGCCACCCGTTCCCAGCCCCGTACCAGTAACGCCACCATAAAGATTGAGCGCGGCTCCGTTGGCACCACAGGTTCCTGTACATGAACCTGTTACACTTCCCGGCTGAACAGTAAGAGCTGTGGTCGTATTCGTCGATGAAGAGTTTACGACACTCGGAGTACTAATATCTGCTGAGGTGGCTCCCCCAGTTAATACAAGCCCGTAAGTGCTCGACCCTAAACCGGTTGAAGTTAATGTAGCTGAGTAAAAACCACTCGATAGACTTACGGAAGGAGTATTACTTCCCCCCATCACAGAAATACTTCCACCAGACCCCCCCCAGCCCCCACTATATGGAGAAGTTGTTAGTCCTATCGTATTTCCTCCATAAATATTTGTAGCACCCAAGCTATTAGTTCCACTCGCGAGATATCCGATATTTATATTCGTAGTTCCATTGGGACTATTCCCTATATTAATAGTCTGAGTATTTGAGTTAGTTGCAATACTATTACCAATATTGATTGTATTAGTTGTTGTTTTTCCAATCTGAACCGTTGTCGCATTACTCGCCCCTATATTCAACGTTCCCCCAGCTGTACCATAATCTAAACCGGTTGCAGAGTTAAGTAAAAATGAACCACCGTAAACTGCTCCGGTATCAGAAGTTGTTCCAATATTTACTGCTGTAGTGCTAGCTGTATTGAGATTGATTACCCCTTTGTTACCAGCATTAATATTTATATTACCACTCGCGATACTACCATTTCCTCCGGTAATATTTATACTACCACCCGTATAACCACCACCTCCGGTAATGTTTATATTTGGTACACTACTACCCCCTGGATTGTAAGTAGATATAGTAATGCCGCTAGATTGTGGGGTGGTTATTGTTATTCCACTTGAATTGGCCGTAAAGCCGCTTGTGTAAGTGGAAATAGTGTTTAGTGATATTGTTGATCCGTATATATTTGTCGAGGTGGTATTTGCAACACTTCCTATAGTTATACCTGTTGCCGTACTGGTACCAATATTGAGTGTTCCCGCAGACGCTACATCGAAGATAGAAGATGAACCACCAAGTAGTAAGTTGCCATAGACAGTAGTATTAATAGCACTACTTCCTAGGTTAACACCAAGAGTATTGCTAGAACCAATACTAAGATAG